>NZ_JBALFV010000033.1:0-118034 GCF_036916735.1 Nostoc sp. | reverse complement strand
CCTTAAAACAAAAGCTTTTAAAGCTTTTGTAGCACAGTTGTCCACCTTAACTGCAAAGGTGATTATCTATCTTGATTGGCACATGGCTTGGTGACTAAGATATAAAACGGTAAAACTTTTTAAACACTGTCTGTTTGATAAATATAGGAATCGTATTTGATTTTTGAAATTATCTACGTGCTGCACGAAGCGCACCACAAGTGCGATAGGCGGGGAATGGGGAATTAGGCTTTTCGAGTTGTACCAAGCTTTTTCAGAAATCAAATTTTAGTCCTATACTATGCCTAGTATCAGTAAACATTGTAATATCATGTCCGGTTAAAGACTTATCATTAAGAAGGCAGGGGGTAGGAGGCAGGGGGAGAAAGAGTTTTCAGATTTTTGCACAGATGCAAGAATCATAACTAATCAGCCGCACATGATATAAGGCGTTGCCCTAACTGGGTGCTTTCTAACAGATGTGCCTTTGAGCTACGCCAAGTTGATAAGCAGCAGAGCTTTGTGAATCAGCTGACTAATATTTTTTGGTAATAGGTAATTGGAGAAAAGTTATTACCCATTACCTATGACTCATTACTGAGGTTCAGCTTGAGTTGAAACTGTTAAAACTTGCAGTAGTGTCGCATCCGGCGGATAGAGAAAGTCTACTTCTACTAAGGCGCGATCGCCTGCTTTCATATTTAATAAAACTAAGGGTTCCCCTGCTTGACCTCTCTTTTGCACTAAATGCACAAACTGAGTCTGCGGCTGATTTTGCCCATCTTTATAACGTACCCGAACTGTCCCTCGGAAGAATACTTGAGGGGCTGGTGTACTAAGAAAGCGTAACCCCGGTTTTCCCAATTGCTCCTCCTTGAGTGGTGTTTGTATCGACACGCTAACAGTTTGAGGACTTTGAGTATTGTTGTATAGCGGCAACTTGAGGTTATATTGAATCCCATAGTTCCCATGAGCGCGATATGCAGTGTCAAGATAGCGTACCAGCATAGTAGCACTTTGAATTTGACCAGTTCCTAATGTACCGCCATGCAGGGTACTCAAAGCGTAGAAAAACATTTGACCAGGCTGAGGAATAGTCAAATACCTAGCTTTAGGATTATCTACTAATAAGGCTTTCCATCGTGAACCACCAGCCACTCCGGCTGCACGCCCGTAAATTATAGGTTTGCCAGTTTCCTCTAAGGGAGTGGGCGCTTTATCTCGTGGCCCAGCTAAATCACTATTATCTAGTAAATTTTGCCACTCTTCTAAAGTAGGCGATCGCTCACTGCCATCAAGATTAACCCGTGCAAACATGGCTAGGCTAGCTGCATAGACAGTGCCATTACTTTGCAGTCGGATCAATGTAGACCGACCATTAAGGGGTGGTGTCAATCCCTGCACAGGTATTGGTAAATTTAGTAACATCCGACTTTGCCTTGGTGGAATCTCAATTTGGGCAGGAAAAATCTCTTGTCGCCGTCCCCTTAAAACATCAGACATGACGCGATCGCCTGGGCCGGCAAAAATAGATAGTACCCAAAAGATTTTGGCTAAAGGATGGTAGCTCAATAAATGGTGCATCCGGTTGACTCAAATAACTCGCCGCCTGCCAAATATTCACCTTCACTACTTCAGAACCAGGATTATGCAAAATTATCCCTAGATAGAGTGATGTCTCCGACGGGCTACGCCTACGCAAATTCTCTGGCGGTTCAGCTTTAGTAACATGATGGGCAAAAATATCAAATCGCCCTCGAAAGGGAAAATTCAGATGCGCCGTTGGCACTTTTTTGCCATCTGGTGGAAAGGTGGAGAGTAAAATTCCTTCTTTAAAAACCAATTCTGGACTATTGCTGTTAAAAGTTGGCACTGTATCCAATTCTCCTGGTAAAGAACGTACTTGTTGTGATTGCACGACTTCTTCAGGCGGTGGCATGGGAGGAGTTAATTGGGCAATCGGGAAAATTAGTAACAATGGCAACATATACTTAGATATTTATTTCACAATACAGACATTAACAACTTGATGAAAGTGCCAGTTTGTTAATAATTAATACGGAATCTGCAAAAATGCCCATTAAATTTTCTTGATTGAGAAGCGGAACGTGGGCAAAGATACAACCCACTGTAAGTTGGTTTTGGGTTAACCTAAATTCGACGGCTTATATAATGTCCGCTTAATTAGCTCAATCAAAAAGACATCTAAGAGATTTTACTACGTAAAATTGTCCCTCTTCGAGTCGGAGAGGGACAGCCTTGAACTTTAGTTACAAGGTAGGGAGAGGTTTGTCGAACTCACGTTGGCTTAAGTATTCTCTACAAGACACTACACGAACACAGACAAATTTCCCGCAGTCGTGGCTAATCTCAATTCCGGCTGCTCCTGTCACTAATTCTTCTAAATCAACTGCTGTCTGCAAAACAATTTCTCCACAGCTAAGTAGAGCGGCATAAATAATTAAAAGTTTGTAGAGAGCGGCTCCAGCCATCATTTGAGGACTTAAATTCTCACTACAAAATAATCTCAAGATTTTTTACATTACTTAATCTAATTTGATTTATTCTCACATACTTACTTAGCAACTGCTTCCAGACTTAATTATGTAGGCTTACAGCCATGCCACAACATGATGATGTAATCAGGTTAAATTGCATTGATTTTTTCCATTACCTGAGTACTGGTAAGTTGCACATCTACGGGTAAATGGCGTAAAAACTTAAGTCATCTGGTATCAGATCAAGTTTGGTAACTTCAAATAATAAATCATCAGAATAATTTGACTGGTGAGATTTTAGCAAAATGTCAAAAGAAGTTAATAGAATTATTTTATTCATAACAAATATTATTTAGAATAGAAAAACCCTCCATAAGAAATTTACAAGGAGCAGGTAAATGCCGGTAATTGCGGTCGTAGACTACGAGATGGGAAATTTGCATTCAGTCTGCAAAGGGTTGGAAAAAGCTGGGGCAACTCCTAATGTTACTTATTCTCCAAAGGAATTAGAGCAGGCAGATGCAATAGTTCTGCCGGGAGTGGGAGCATTTGATCCAGCAGTGCAACACCTGCGCTCGCGTGGTTTGGAACAACCTATTAAAGAAGCGATCGCATCTGGTAAACCTTTTTTGGGAATTTGTTTAGGATTGCAAATTCTTTTTGAATCAAGTGCAGAAGGTTATCAACCAGGACTAGGAATTATCAAAGGAAAAGTGCGGCGGTTTCGTCCAGAACCTGACATCACTATTCCTCACATGGGTTGGAATCAACTGGAAATGACTCAACCAAAAAGTATTTTGTGGGAGCATTTACCGTCCGATCCTTGGGTATATTTTGTCCATTCTTACTATGTTGACCCAATAGACCCGCTAATCCGTGCAGCAACCATCACCCACGGTACTCAAACCGTCACAGCTGCCATCGCTCACGAAAACCTGATGGCAGTCCAATTCCACCCCGAAAAATCCTCTAATATCGGATTGCAAATTTTATCTAATTTTGTTGCTCAAGTCCGCGAAAAAATTCCTGCCTAATTATTTTGTCATTTGTCATTTGTCTTTTGTCATTTGTTAATAAATGAAAATGATCATCGACCTTTCATTAATGCCAATGCCCTATTTGATCCATGCCCAATGCCCAATGAATAATGAGTCTGAGAATTTACGGTAATCGCCAGCTAAAAACTTTACCAGGAAAAGAAACTAGACCCACCAGTGCTAGGGTTAGGGAGGCAGTGTTCAATATTTGGCAGGGAGAAATTGCAGGTTGTCGCTGGCTAGATTTGTGCGCCGGTACTGGTTCAATGGGCGCAGAGGCTTTGTGTAGAGGAGCCAGCCTAGTAGTGGGAATTGAACAATGGAGCCGAGCCTGTGCCACTATCCAACAAAATTGGCAGCAGATAGCGAATGCCGAGCAAGAACTTCGGATATTGCGAGGAGATATTGTCCAACAGTTAAAGACTTTATCAGGCAAACAATTTGATAGAATCTACTTTGATCCACCTTATGAGAGTGGATTGTACCAACTAGTATTAGAAGCGATCGCTCACTATCAACTTTTAGATGCTAGCGGTGAAATCGCAGTTGAACACACCTCACAAAGTTGGACACCGCCAGATATTCCCGATTGGGAAATTTGCCGCGAGAAAGTTTACGGCAACACATCACTTACTTTCTACAGAATTATCCAATGAGAAAAGAGGGGGCAGACAAAGGAGCAGGAGGAGAAAATTTTACTTTATCTGCCTCATCCCCCTCATTTTCCCACTCAAAACTCAGCACTGGCTCAACCATAGCTATCCGTTAACAAAACTCAGTACTGTTTACCCCCCCAATTGATTGGGGCGCTTATATTGCTTATAAGCAGCGTAAAATAGTCCAGCGAGGGTGACGAAAACTAGACCAAGGACAATTCCTGATAATAGGGGTTCAACCACTGTAAATCTCCTCTTTGTAATTATTAAATATTCGTTGCCTGTTTTTGATTTTACCAAATTTCGTATGAATCCTGCGCCCTACAGCCTTTTTGGAAGGCGATTGCCCACAAGAAAATAGTCTTCTGTGCTTGCAGACACAATCAAGAACTTTTAAGCTATGTGTAGGAAATGAAAACTTTTTAGCACACCTAGATTTTCACAGCAAACCTTTTGGATAACCAGATTACCAAACCTGAAATTTTGATTCAGCGGATCGTTTTATTGACGCTGGCTATACTGCTAGCAGTCCCTTTATGCTTTTTTGGTGTTCAGTTGGTTCAAGCCTCCGATCCATACGTCAAGAGTGTTCTATCCTTAACAGGAAACCCAGTTCAAGGACACGCGATCTTTCAAATTAACTGTGCTGGTTGTCATGGCTTGGAAGCAGACGGCCGAGTAGGGCCCAGTTTGCAAGCTGTCTCAAAGCACAAGTCTCGATATAGACTGATTCGCCAGGTGATCAGTGGCGAAACCCCGCCAATGCCAAAATTCCAACCTAGTGCCCAAGAAATGGCAGATCTTCTGAACTATTTAGAGTCGTTGTAAACGTTAGAATTTTTGGTTGCGGGATATCATAATAGGACTTTGGGATAGAGGTATAGTGAGCGTAGGTGTAGCCCGCACTTCGGCAAGCTCAGTGACCATCGTAGACATCGCTTTACCAAAAAGATAACCGGAAAAATCAGATTCAAATGATACTCGCTATAGGGTGAGTATTTCTAGTTAACTAAAAACACCTTTGTTAGGAGAGGGTTATCTCAAAGCACCCTAGCTCAGTTTGATAAATTCGTCTTCTAAGTTGCAGTGGCGAGAAGTCTCATTAGTCATTGACCTTCGTCTTTTCTTCACATCTGGTCGTATTTACGTAGAATCTTTGATAAAAACTTATATAAACTGTATATTTTAGAGTATATTAAAGCCACTATTTAATTATCACGAAAGTCAAGTTGCATACCTAACTCGGTAAGATTAAGACAAAAGTTCCCAATGAATGGGCTAAGGTTTAGCTTATTTAACAAACTAGATACTTTGAGATGGCCGAAAGCTAATGACTGAAGCGATCCAAATCGGTAATCGTACAATCACAGCTAGTGAACTGATTTCCTTACTGGCGAGTTACCAAATGCTGCCACAGTTGCAGCGCGAATTAATCATTGATGAGGCTATAGAGCAAAACTCACGCTTTGCCAAGCTAGCAATAGAGTGTACACCTGAGGAAGTAGCCCAAGCTAAACAGCAGTTTTACGCTGAAAAACAGTTCAAAAATGAAGAAGATATCCAGACTTGGATGGCACATCAAGGGCTGACTTCCAAACAACTAGAAGTTATTATCACTCGTAAGCTTAAAATTGAAAAATTTAAGCAAGCTACTTGGGGTAATAAACTAGAATCCTACTTTTTTCAGTCCAAGACAAAACTAGACAAAGTAATTTATTCTCTACTGCGAACCCAGGATGTGGGAATAGCCCAAGAACTTTACTTCCGTATTCAGGCAAAAGAAAACTCTTTTGCTGACTTAGCGCGTGAATATTCACTCGGACCAGAAGCTCAAACAGGAGGCTTAGTAGGCCCGATTGAACTGAATGCACTACATCCGGTAATAGTGCAAATGCTATCTAGCAGTCAACCAGGTCAGATATTGCCCCCTACCCGCATTGCCGACTGGTTCGTGATTTTGCGACTGGAAAAATTTATCCCCGCACAACTGGATGAATTTATGAAAGTGCGACTGCTGAATGAACTCTTTGAAACCTGGCTACAAGAAGAGCAAAAGCAAATCATGTCTGCACCACGATCAGAGGCGGGGACGCTACCACAGAAACAGAGCGATCAACCTTTAACCAGCCTTTAACCTAAGTATGGCAGGTGACTCCTATGCTTGGTTGGCTTCAAAACTGAAGATAGTGATCGCTCTGTTATTTTTCCAGGCTGGACGAGCGATCGCTTTTGATGTTTGTTGTTCATATAGTAGATGGAATCCCACCTGATTAATTTTTAAAAAGTGGAATCTGGTCTTTGTCAAGAGAAAAATAGAGGCATTCAATGTTGATTAGTGAATTAACTTCTCCATATTGATAAAGCTTTTCACCGCAAGTTTGTGTATTTAGGATGAATACTTATTCCGCTCCATGCGTTGCAATAGAAATAGCAGACTATAGCAGACTATAAAGGGAAAGCATGACAACCGAGCAAAAAACCAACCAAGAAACTGAGTTAAATTCGCTCCAACACTTGATTGGAATCCTGATTTTGCTAGTAGAGGATGAGCCAGATATTGCAGATTTGCTCATCTTCATTTTGGAAGCAGCAGGTGCAGAAGTGATGGCTTTAAGCGATGCAGAAGCAGCCCTTGCCTTGGTAGAATCGCTTCATCCCGATATTCTGGTGTGCAATGTAAAATTGCCCGCTCATGATGGAAATTGGTTAATTGAGCAAATTCGAGTGCATTCTTGCTCATATATAAGACAGCTGCCTGCGATCGCTATCACTTCTTATACACGGGAAGTCTCAAGTCATAAGGCTTTGAATGCCGGCTTTAATCGATTTTTAGTCAAGCTTGAGAGTCCAGAGGAAATCGTAGGTGAGATTGTTCACCTGCTAAACTGTTAACCATTTAAGCAAGCACATTGAGGCCCCAGGGGGGCAGAGGTAAAAACTATCATAGCTAATAATACAATTTTACTCAAAATTATACTGTGATTATTCGGCATGGGAAGTAATACTTCTCATTAATAAATCTATTAATTATATAGCTTCGCTGCACATTAATAATTTTTTATTTGGAAAATATTTAGCCAAATTTGAGGATATTATTATTTCAATTTTTTACCATAAAATAAGTACTTCCAGTGTTCACGACCAAGATCAGGTTACAGCATTTGGATGTTATCTCTGCCTTTTTGATGCTGTATCAAGCGTTGGTGTTCTAAAAATAAACTTGATTACATGAAAAAGACAGAGAATCCACTTAAAGTTGAAAACCCTTTGCTGGTTTTTTTTGCCCTTTGGTCTTGGGCTTAGATTTGTTAACTTCTCCTAAAGCTTCCTGAAACAAGTTGTGTAGATGTATAGGAACACTAGCAATTTCTGGTAACTCTGGCTCAATAGGTTTATTGAATTCTTGCAAAAGTGCGTCTAAGTCGCTTTCAAGACGAAACTCTGGACGTTGCAAAACTGTTTGCAACACATTTTCTAATTTACTTGAATACTGTTGCGCTAATCGATGCCAAATAAAAGCATTAATACTTTTATCTTCAAGGTAATATCGAACTAGTTTTTCAGACCCTTGAACACTTTGCCAATCCTCTGCCGATAAAATTGCTTGTATTTTACTATATGTTTGTAAAAACATTTGTCCCCAACGGGGATGAGAAAGAGCAGTTACCTGTTCTGCTTTCTTGAGTTCAGGAGGCAAATCAACCTTTGGCATCACCATTTTGCTATTACTGCTTTTGCTGTTAAACATCTGAGAGACTACCTTAGAATCAGCACCAAATTCTTCTGCTGCTGCTTTTATTTCATCGTCTCCGATCCCAGCTGCTTCTGCTACTTCAGCCAAGGATTTAGAAGTATCAATTCCTGCTTCTGCAAAACGTTTTTCAGTGATTAATTCTTGGAATTCAGCTATTTTTTTATTAAGCTGGTAGCCAGGTAGTGTAATTTCATCAGTGCCAAAAAAATCCAGAAACTGCTGATGATATTGTACTACTGACAGCCAAGCTTCTTCTAGCAAGTCTGGAGCATCGCTGTAAAGATTACTTTTATAGTTTTCTTTGAAATTACCAATTGCTACAGCAAGTTTTGGTTTACCTAATTTACCCATTATTGTGTAGGGTCCAGAAAACATCCAGTAGCTATCGGTAACAGGAGAAATGCGAGTTAATAAAATTTCTCCTACTTTCAACCGAGATATTGCCTGTAATGTTTGAGTATTGTTTGGCTTGACGATGTATTGTTTATCTGTCAACCAGTTCGTTAATTCAAAGCCATCAGGTAAGATGTTGGTTATGGCAAATAAGCCAATAAAACTATCATGCCAGCTATTAATCAGGTTGCGATCGCTTTCTTCTAAATCTGGATTGCTTTCGATAAACAACTCTAATGGAGACTTATCACCGACTTTCCCGGCTGTCAGAAAGCTATCAATGATTAAGTCCTGCTGGGTACTATCCCCACTTCCACGGCGCAACTGTTCTGCTGCATAAGTTTCTAGTGCTTGTGCCAGTTCGCCTTCAGCATCAAGGACAAAATCAACTAAGGCTTGTTTTAATTGGTGCGATCGTTCTAATATGACATCCACAAGTTAATCTCTCGGTGCAACAGATGTCGATTATAGCTCTTGAGAGAATTGCAGCATCTAGCTATTGCTAGATTTATGGTGATAGAAAGCCAAATAAAAAGGCAAAAGAAAATTTTCTTTTGCCTTTTTAGTTTTTACCTTTTATATAGAGACGAGAAATTTCAACTTTCTATTCGTCGTCGAAATCATCGTCGTCTTCCTCATCTTCCTCGTAATCGTCGTCGTCTGCAACTTCATCGGCGATTAATTCATCTTCGTCATCTAGAACTGATCTTTCTGTACGTCTGCTACCAAAACCAGATTCTCCAAGAGTAGGAGAATCTAAATTATAGGTGCGAGCTGTGCGGTCATCTAAGACCATATCCAGGGGATCATCTACTTCATCCAAGACACTACTGGTAATCTCAGCAGCATAGTCTTCAATCGCACCGGGTTCTTCATAGGTATTGTAGCCAGTACCAGCCGGAATCAATCGCCCGATAATCACGTTTTCCTTTAAGCCGCGCAGCCAGTCCGATTTGCCTTCGATAGCTGCTTCAGTAAGTACCCGTGTTGTCTCTTGGAAGGATGCCGCAGAAATAAAGCTATCGGTGTTCAAAGATGCTTTGGTGATACCTAACAATACTGGGGTATATTGTGCCCTAGCACCGCCTGTAATTGCCATAGCTTCGTTCACCTGCTCAACTTGGCGCAGTTCTACCAATTCACCAGGAAGCATTGTGGTGTCACCACCATCATCAATCCTGACTTTGTTGGTCATCTGGCGAACAATCACTTCAATGTGCTTATCGGAAATATCAATCCCTTGAGACTGATACACCATTTGCACTTCATTCACTAAGAATGACTGTACCTTCTGCAAAGCATGGCTAGCACAAGCATAGATTCCATCTTCAGAACCCAGACTAAAGAAGATTTCCAAAATTTCGTGGGGATTGGATGGGCCATCGCTTAATGGTTGTCCTGCTAACACAGTCGATCCATCTGGCACAATCAAATTTTGTCCTGGGCCTAGAGGATAATCTGTAATCACGCCATTTGATTCTACGACCTTGATGGCGATCGCTTCATCACCACTTTCAGCGTAAACTACCTTAACTTCACCCCCCCGGCGACATAAAATGCACGCTTCTTTGGGTTTACGAGCTTCAAGTAGTTCCTCAATCCGGGGCAAACCTTGAATAATATCTCCGGTTTTGGCGCGTTCAAACACCAGCAACACCAAGTTATCACCCCGTTGTACCAAATCGCCGTCTTCTATCTGCAACACAGCACCAGGGCTGACTCGATAAGGGCGACCGATACGGGTAGTAACAACGTAGTTCTGAGTTTGAAGTGAGGAGTTAGAAGTTTCGGAATTAACTCCTAACTCCTCACTCTTAACTCCTAACTTTTTAACGTCCACTACTTGTCCTGATTCTGGGACAAAAACTCCAGGAGCAACTTCTGTACCTTCTACTAGTAAATCACCCACTTTTACTTTTGGCTGAGTACTAGTATTAATGGTCAGCCTGTCAGCAGCGCGTAACACTAAGCAGCGACGCACGTTTTCGGTTCCTTGTCGGACGCCCCGTACTTCTCCGCCTTCTTTACACAAGATTTGGGTACGTGCGACTACAGATCCAGGGGCGATCGTAAGCCCATCTTGTACCTCAAGTGTGGTTTGGGTGCTACCTTGGGTGGCATCGGCGGTAATGTCTCGACGAATTACCAAGGATTCCAAAATTACCAGTTGTAAACGTTGAACTTCTGGGTCTTCAGTATCCTCTACTAATTCAATATCTGCTGCTAGTGGCGAAGCATTATGGTCTTGTTCCCCTTCTTGCTCAATTTCCAGCACTAGCTGGGTTCGCAGAAGTTCCACGCCTTCAACAGATTTGACACGTTCTGAATCTTTGTAAGGTAGTCGCTGCACAGCCCGCAACTGAATTGACCGCCCGGTTTGTTGACTTACTGATGTAGTTGATGGCACATCTGGATTATCCGGTACAGGAAACTCAACTACTGGACGACTCAATAGAGCGGGCCCTTCCGGTGTCTCCACATACTGGATATAACGCAATTCCGTGGCCACGTTGCCTTGGAATTCCTCACCTGGTTGGATGAAGGTGTTATCTCGCCCAATAACTGATTCGGGATCATCCACCATCAGTAGTTCCCCAGGCTTAACCACAACTTCCCGTAGGATGTCATTTTTCTGGGTAACTTCTATCACACCACTGTTTTGGCAGAAGATATCTTTTACTACCTCAGTGCCAGCTTCTACAAACTGACCGTCTTCTACCAACAACAAGGAGATATCTTTATTAACTTCGTGGCTTTCTTCAGGAATCCACAACAGTGTACCGCCCTGCACGACTTCATAACCCAGCTTGGCTTTGCCTTTTTTCTGGACTTCTACACCTGCGAATTTCAAGAAACCACCAGTGGTTGTCCGATAGCGGTCATCAATTAACTCAGCTACCACTTGACCATTTTGCACTTTAGTGCCTGGTGTAGCCCGGAGGTTAAATACTTGGTTGTTGCCAGTGGAGACTAAGTAGTTATTGCGACCTTGAGAACTTTGGACTGTCACCGTAGCTTGGTCTAGTACCACAGAAGCAGTGATAATTTCAATTTCCCTGGTACTCTTACCTGGGGTAGCTTCTGGCAAGCGCACCACACCGCCGTGCAAACTGGTTAACTTGGTTTCTGCTAAAACTCCATTAGAGGCGATCGCATCACCATTTTTCACCACCAATTCTGCACCAGGCGGCAAATTGTAAACTTCTCCAGACAAAATCCAAATCAAGCCACCGCGTGCGGCTGTGGTTGTGGTATTACCTTGACGGTCAGTTTTTTGTTCTGGAACTACTTCGGCAAATTGCACTTCTCCTGCCAAGTCAGAGGCAACATCTTTAACTGCTTTTTCTGTATTAGTCCGAGTTGTGCGTCCACCGAGGGCAACCTCTGCCAACAACTGACCTTGTTTTATCTGATTTCCATCAAATACATACAGTGTTGAACCTTGAGTTAGATGAACCTCCTGGTTCTCTGGGGTGACATCACCTACTTTTTTCGGTTCTAAAAGCATGACGCCATTAGCCTCAACATAGAGGGCATCTTCCCCGTGGCGAGTACGATATGTTCTGGTTTTTAGTTTGCGGGGAAGCTTAACAGTCCCATCGATTTTAGAGCGAACTTGTTGTGCCACTTCTCCAGTAAACACCCCACCTGTGTGGAATGTCCGCATGGTTAGCTGGGTACCAGGTTCGCCGATACTTTGGGCAGCAATAATCCCCACAGCTTCACCCAAGTCTACCATCTTGGCGTGGGCTAAACTCCAGCCGTAGCAGTGTTGACAGACAGAACGTGCAGCTTCACAAGTTAGGGGTGATCGCAACACAACTTCTGCCACCCCAGATTTTTCAATTTTCTTCGCCAAGTCATCAGAAACTGGGGTATTACGTGGTGCAATTACTTCTTTTGTCACCGGATGCAGCACATCTTCGGCAATTACCCGTCCCATCAAGCGGGTTCCCAGAGGGATCAAGGTTTTAGCACCTTCTGTCATGGGCCGAATTGGAATTCCTCTGGTAGTGCCGCAGTCAAATTCCCGAATAATCACATCCTGGGATACGTCCACCAAACGACGGGTGAGATAACCAGAGTCAGCCGTCCGCAACGCAGTATCCACCAATCCTTTTCTGGCACCGTAAGACGAAATAATGTATTCTGTTACAGTAAGTCCTTCACGGAAGTTGGTTTTGATGGGCAAATCAATAATTTCCCCTTGAGGATCTGCCATCAGTCCCCGCATCCCCACCAATTGGCGGACTTGAGAGATGTTACCCCGTGCCCCCGAGAATGCCATCATGTATACGGAGTTCAGGGGATTAGTCTTCTTGAAGTGGACGACGACTTCATCTTTCAAGGCTTCACTAGTACCATTCCAAGTATCGATTACCTTTTGGAAGCGTTCTACTTCAGTGATTTCTCCCCGTTGATAACGGGTTTCAGTCGCGCGAATTTCTTCCTCAGCTGCTTCTAAGAGCAATCGCTTAGTTGGTGGTATCATCAAGTCATCTACACTGATGGAAACCCCTGCTTTGGTAGCGTAGCGAAATCCCAAATCTTTCAATTTGTCCGCCATTACTGCGGTTCGCGCCGTACCATAATGCGTAAACGCCCAAGAAATTAAATTTCTCAGTTGACCCTTATCAACCACCCGATTGCGAAAAATCATTTTTTCGTTAGTCATTAGTCATTAGTCCTTGATCATTGGGGATTGGGGATTGGGTATTGGGTATTGGGTACTGGGCATTTTTTCCAGTCCCCAGTCACCAGTCCCCAGTCTCTAACTTGCTAGTGCTTCCTGAATGGCATTATTGTAAATAACGCGACCAGGAGTTGTATATATATACTGAGAAATTACATTACCTTTAGCATCTTGTCTGACTCGACGGAACTTATAGAGTAATGTGCGCGTACCATCCTCGTTTTCCGTCACTTTCAGAGGTTCTGTATCCGGTTGGTCTGATTCTATTTCACCGTCAAACCGCACATAGATATAGGCGTGCAAGTCAATTTGATCTTGCTGGAAAGCCATAATTACATCCTCTAGCGAAGAAAAGTAATTTCCTGCTCCTTTTGTCGCACCGGGATTTTCTGCTGTTAAGTAATAGGCCCCCAATACCATATCTTGACTAGGCGTGATGATGGGTTTACCAGTGGCTGGTGACAAAATATTGTTAGAAGCCAACATCAACAACCGGGCCTCAGCCTGACTTTCTAACGACAGAGGGACGTGTACCGCCATTTGGTCGCCGTCAAAGTCGGCGTTAAACGCTGGACACACCAGAGGATGCAGTTGAATCGCTCTACCTTCTACTAAAATCGGTTCAAAAGACTGAATACCCAAGCGGTGCAACGTTGGTGCCCGATTTAGCATTACAGGGTGTCCTTCAATCACCTCTTCCAGCACATCCCAAACACTGGGATCACTACGCGATATCAGTTTTTTCGCAGCTTTAATGTTATTTACCATGCCACTACGAATCAGGCGGTTAATCACAAATGGTTGAAATAGCTCAATTGCCATTTCTCTAGGCAAACCGCATTGGTGAATTTTTAGCTTTGGCCCGACTACAATAACAGAGCGTCCAGAGTAATCAACACGTTTACCTAACAAGTTTTGTCGAAAACGTCCTTGCTTACCCTCAATAATGTCGGACAAAGATTTTAGGGGTCGGTTATTTGCCCCCACCACAGTGCGTCCTCGACGACCATTGTCAATCAAAGCATCCACTGCTTCTTGCAGCATCCGCTTTTCGTTCCGCACAATAATCTCTGGTGCCAAAATTTCTTGCAAGCGTGCCAAACGATTGTTGCGGTTAATTACCCGCCGATACAAATCATTTAAATCGCTGGTGGCAAACCGTCCGCCATCTAGTTGCACCATTGGGCGCAAGTCGGGGGGAATCACGGGAATAACTGCCATTACCATCCACTCTGGTTTAGAACCAGTGGCGATAAAGTTGTCAATCACCCGCAGTCGCTTAATTAGCTTGGCTCTCTTTTGTCCTTTGGCATTGCCAATTTCTTCCCGTAGGCTTTCAGCTTCTTGTTCCAAATTGATATCGGCAAGCAAACGCAACAGCGCTTCAGCCCCAATACCTACTTCTACGCCTTGCAGCACAGAATCTTCGCTATAAATTTGGTCTTCTATTTCCAACCACTGGTCTTCGCTCAGTAGCTGTTTGTAAGTTAAAGTTTCGGCATTCCCAGGACTCAGGACAACATAAGAGTTGAAATAAACAATCTGCTCCACATCCCGCAAGGGCATATCCAACAGGATGGAAATATAGCTAGGAATACCTTTGAGATACCAGACGTGAGCTACTGGTGCGGCGAGTTTAATATAGCCCATGCGGTGGCGACGCACCCGTGACTCGGTAACTTCTACCCCACAGCGTTCACAGACAATACCTCTGTGACGAACTCTTTTATACTTACCACAATGGCATTCCCAATCTTTTGCAGGGCCAAAGATGCGCTCACAAAACAAGCCATCCATCTCTGGCTTGAGAGTTCGGTAATTGATCGTTTCTGGTTTGGTAACTTCACCGACTACTTGGCCATTGGGCAATGTTCTCTCGCCCCACTGGCGAATGCGTTCCGGGGAAGCCAAGCCTATTTTTACGTAGTCAAACTGATTAGTTTGGGCAGGTCTCATTTTTGTAATTCGTAATTCGTAATTAACAATTTCTAATTCGTAATTAACAATTTTTAATTCGTAATTCGCAATTAATTCTTCAATTACGAATTACGTAGCTTGCTTCTCGCTGCAGGCGAGTATTATCAATTACGAATTATTCGTCGTCTTCCAGCGATTCGCGGGAAAGAGATTCATAGGTGGGTCGAGGCGGTGTGCGACGGGCTGATTGGTCTGCCATCAAATCGACTTCTACATCTAGCGAACTGCCGTCTGTTTGGGTTTCTACCTTGTGTACGGCTATATCTAATCCCAATGATTGCAACTCGCGCATTAGCACCTTAAAGGATTCTGGAGTTCCAGGTCGAGGAATTGCCTTACCTTTAACGATCGCATTTAACGCTTCATTCCGTCCTTGCATATCGTCAGATTTAACTGTAAGCAATTCCTGTAAGGTGTAAGCTGCACCAAAGGCTTCCAATGCCCACACTTCCATTTCCCCAAACCTCTGACCACCTTGTTGGGCTTTACCACCCAAGGGTTGCTGAGTCACCAGTGAGTAAGGTCCAGTTGAACGGGCGTGGATCTTATCATCCACCAAATGCACCAGTTTCAGCATGTAAGCCACACCGATAGTAATTGCTCGGTCAAAGGGTTCACCTGTACGACCGTCATACACCATGATTTTGCCAGGATTGTCTGGGTTATACACCCAGTCTTTGCCTGTTTCGTCCCGTGCTTCTTGCAATTTGCCATGCACGATTCGGCGGGATGACTCTTCACCGTACATTTCATCAAAGGGAGTAATCTTAAATCGTACTCCTAAGGTTTGACCAGCCCAACCTAATAAGCACTCAAATACTTGTCCAACGTTCATCCGACTGGGTACACCCAAGGGGTTAAGTACAATGTCCACTGGTGAACCATCGGGTAAATAAGGCATATCTTCCGCCGGTAATATCCGAGAAATAATCCCTTTATTACCGTGGCGTCCTGCCATTTTGTCGCCAACTTGGATTTTGCGTTTTTGGGCGACATATACCCGGACTACCATATTGGCTCCTGGTGGCAGTTCATCGCCTTGTTCACGAGTAAACAAGCGCACATCAACTACGCGACCTTTTTCACCATTTGGGACTCGCAGGGAATTGTCCCGCACATCCCGTGCTTTTTCACCGAAAATCGCCCGCAACAGTTTTTCTTCTGGCGGTTGGTCAGATTCACCTTTTGGTGTAACTTTTCCTACCAAGATATCTCCAGCTTCTACCCACGCACCAATGCGAATAATTCCCTGTTCATCCAATTGACGCAAGGCATCTTCCCCGACGTTAGGAATTTCTCTGGTGATTTCTTCTGGTCCGAGTTTGGTTTGTCTGGCTTCAATTTCATATTTTTCAATGTGAATTGAGGTGTAGACATCATCCTGCACCAGTCTTTCAGAGATTAAAATTGCGTCTTCGTAGTTGTAGCCTTCCCAAGGCATATAGGCAACAACAATATTTTGTCCTAACGCCAATTCACCGCCTTCGGTGGAGGAACCATCAGCCAATACCTGACCAGCAACAACCCGTTCACCAATGCGGACGAGAGGTTTCTGATTTAAACAGGTGTCTTGGTTGGAACGTTGGTACTTGGAAAGGATGTACTTAATTTCTGAGGTATTAGGTTTCGGACGGACGCGAATTTCTGTAGCATCCACATAAGTGACATCGCCATCAGTACGTGATACAATCACCATTCCGGAGTCTCTTGCTCCTTGGGCTTCCAAACCAGTACCCACCAGAGGGCGTTCTGGTTTGAGCAGGGGCACTGCTTGCCGTTGCATGTTCGATCCCATCAGCGCTCGGTTAGCGTCATCATGCTCCAAAAAGGGAATCATGCTGGTTGCAACCGACACAATCTGTACGGGAGATACTGCTACGTAGTCCACCTGTTCTGGTGTTGTGGTGGAAAATTCTTGGCGATAACGGACTGGTACTAGTGGTCCAATAATGTGCCCAGTTTCATCTATAGGAATATCTCCCGGAGCAACCCGCAGATCGTCTTCTTCATCGGCTGTCATATAGGCTGGAGGCAGATCAAATCTAACTCGCCCATTTTCTACAGGTCTAAATGGTGTTTCTAAGAACCCATACAGGTTAACCCGCGCATGGGTTGCCAAGGAGCCAATCAATCCGGCGTTGGGGCCTTCTGGTGTCTCAATAGGGCATATCCGTCCATAGTGACTAGGATGAATATCCCGCACGGCAAACCCAGCGCGTTCGCGGGTTAAACCACCAGGACCAAGGGCACTTAGACGGCGTTTGTGAGTCAGTTCTGCTAAGGGATTGGTTTGATCCATGAACTGACTTAATTGGCTAGAACCAAAGAATTCTTTAATTGCTGCTACCAATGGTTTGGGGTTAACTAAGGAAGCGGGGGTTAGCACTTCGGCATCGGATACGGTCATCCGTTCCCGAATAATTCTCTCTAAGCGGTTTAAGCCCACCCGCACTTGGTTTTGCAGCAATTCACCGACGCTTCTCACCCGGCGATTGCCTAAATGATCAATGTCATCGATGTTACCGATGTCATATTCTAGGTTGATCAGGTAATCTACAGCTGCCAAGATATCGCCAGGAGTCAACACACGCATTGTGTCTGGGACAGAAAGGCGCAATTTCTTGTTGAGTTTGTAGCGTCCAACGCGACCAAGGTCATAACGTTTCGGGTCAAAGAAACGAGAGTCTAAAAGTTGTTGTCCACCTAATACTGTGGGTGGTTCACCAGGACGGAGTTTGCGATATAACTCCATCAGGGCTTCTTCTTCAGAAAATTGCCCTTCTTTTTCGATGGTTTTTTGGAAATATTCGGGGTGGCGTAAGGCGTCAAAGATTTCGTTGTCTGATAATCCTAAAGCCTTTAGGAGTACCTGCGCTGAGAGTTTGCGGGTTTTGTCGATGCGTACCCATACCAAATCGTTACGGTCTGTTTCAAATTTCAACCATGCTCCCCGGTTGGGAATTAAGCTAGCTGAATAAGTACGTCGCCCATTTTTGTCGATTTCTGATTTGTAATAGACTCCTGGCGATCGCACGATTTGATTGACAATTACCCGCTCGGCTCCGTTAATAATAAACGTGCCGCGATCAGTCATCAAAGGCAAATCCCCAATGAATACCTCTTGCTCTTTGATTTCCCCGGTTTCCTTATTAATCAGACGTGTGGGAACATACATTTGGACAGCATAAGTACTATCCCGCCGTTTGGCTTCTTCGACGCTGTACTTTGGCTCTTTGAGTTTGTAATTATGACCCAAAAAGTGCAGTTCTAATTTGCCCGTATAATCTGTAATAGGACTAAAAGAGTTAAGTTCTTCTATCAACCCTTCTTCCAAAAACCAGCGAAAGCTTGATCGCTGGATTTCAATCAAGTCGGGCAATAGAAAGGCGGGTTCCATATATGTTTCTTTGGTCATGCCTCTACCTTTGTCAACCTGGTTAAATTTTTACTTAGACACTGCTGTTTAATGCTTCCCACTCCTAGCTAGTGTCCGTAGCTGTTTGGGAGCTTCTTCTTACACACCTGTAAATAGCAGGTGTGGGCAAACGCAGCGATTAAAGCTGGAATGAACAATTGGGACAAGGGGGTAATCGCCCGGAATCGGGGACTCAGACGCCAAAAACCCACTATAGTCTTGATTTAAGAAGAATATACAGTTGAGATATTCCTGAGTTTTATCTACTTTCTTCATTTCCCCTCCAAAAAGCGCGTTAATTTGCTGACGCAGCTCTAGACGGTGTGTCTTAAATCCACCCGGCTATTTATACTCTCAGTGATATGCTAGATATCCTAAGACTGAGGGAATGATCCGCACCTTGTCGGCTTTGAATCAGAATCACTTCATTTTGCTGGATTGTACTCACAAGGCAATTTTGTTTAACGATTTTGAATAGGTTCGATACACGCCAAGCCAATGTTGTGCAATCTAGCTCAACTTGAGTTGGCACAGTTAGTCATGTGTGGAGAGCATCCGCTTGTAGAGATTTGGAGGATGGCCAAGCCGATAACAGTACGGAAAACTAGGCTTAGAAATTTTAGGTTCCTTCCTTTATCATTATGGCGCAAGCAAAATGTTTTTGAGGGAATAATATTAGCATATTTTCCCTTTCTAGAGTTTTATTTTTTTTAACACAACAGAATAAAAGAGATTAAAGCACACTTTATATTGACAGACCAAATAATTCACAAGCATTCTGGGTGGTTTGATGGGCAATCGCCTCTACCGTTTCCTGACGCAGTTTAGCTACTTGCTCGGCTACATAAAGCACATAGGCAGGCTCGTTACGCCTCTGGCCTCGTTTCGGAACTGGGGCAAGAAATGGGCAGTCTGTTTCAATCAGCAGGCGATCCCTACTCACTATCGCCGCTGAGGATTGGATCGCTTTGGCGTTTTTGAACGTTACCGTCCCGCTAAAGCTGATGTAGAAGCCTAAATCGAGAAACCATTGAGTTTCTTCTGGTGTTCCTCCCCAGCAATGCATGACTCCCCTGACTCTTTCTCCTTTGAGTTCCCGCCATTTTTGCAATACTTCTCTGGTTGCTTCAGCAGCATCGCGGCAGTGGATAATCACTGGTAAGTTAAGTTCAGCTGCGATCACTAACTGCGACTCAAACACCATTAACTGATGTTCATAGTTATCAGCTTTGTAAAAATCCAGCCCCATTTCTCCAATTGCTACTACATGAGAGTCAGAACTCGCTAAAGTTTTGATTTTCTCGGCTGTTTCGTGATTCCATTTATCAGCATCTAAAGGGTGTAATCCTACGGCAAAGCTGATTTCGGGAAACTCGTGCGCTATGGATTGAATGCTGGAAAACTCCTCTGGGTGAACACAAGAATGTACTAAACGTACTACTCCTGCTTCTTGCCACCGCGATCGCACTGTTGCTAAATCCGGCTGGAAACTATCAAAGTTGAGATGAACGTGCGTGTCTATCAGTTGCATTCTTGGCCCTTTGTCATTGGTGATAAATTATTAGCCCTGATCGTGACTAAGCACAAATGACCCTCCAGGTGAATCTTTTTCCTGCTATCACTAAACTGCTCAAGAGGGAAACTACACCAGCTACTCATTTTAATTTGCTCATTGCACAGCCCTGCGGCTGAAGAATTAAAAACCATAGAGTAAGTTGTGTGGAAACCCTCAAGACTGCACTGGCAAGCCATTACCCTTTGCGTTTTTTGCCACTTACAATAACTTTCGTAAGGTTTGTAATATAGTGGCTCTCTAAGTCAGAACAGGTAACTAACTCATCTAATGACTATTGAGCAACTGCTTGAGTTACTGGTTTTAGTTTCTGAGCCAATCTTGACTTTTTCCTTGCCCCATTATTGGGGTGAAGAACACCCCGTTTGATCGCTTTATCGATTTTGGCGTAAGCCTCCGATAAGCGAGCCTGTGCTTCTTGTTTTAATTCTGGGGTAGGATTAGCTGTATAGACAGCTACAGCATTAATGTATTTCTTCATCAGCGTCTTGACTGCTGATTTGTAAGCTTTGTTACGCAGTCGATTACGTTCTGCGATTTCGGCACGCTTGAGAGCAGACTTTGTATTCGCCACAGTCAATTCCAAAAATACATATGTACACACACTACTAGACTTACTAATATAGCATCCAAATTGCCAATGTTAGAATTTCCTAAAAAAATCTATCATCAGGATTCGGTACTGGAGATTGGAGAAGATAATCCTTAGTCCCCCTCCCTAATGCCCAGTCCTTAATTTGGTGTGTCGTCAATTAAGGAAATGCGTTAAAATAAGGTACATGTAAAATAGTAACCCTAACTCATCACCTGGTTAAGCAATGTGATTGCCAATATAATCAATCTGTCCCTAAAAAAACGGGTGTATTGTCAAAGGCAAGGAACTGAAAATAGCTAAATTTCAGGGGTTTTGAAGTATAGAATCGATACTATGTTATCGTCTCTGTACGGATGTTAACTACTAAAAAGTTAGGAAAATAAAAATTATACTCAGACCCTAACCCCGTGTAAATCTGGGGGATTGGATGTGTAAATACACTACCTGCACGCCGGAAGGAGTGAGGGTAAGGGCGTAAGAGTAGTGGGAAATGGCAGGCCTGCTTGCTGCCGCTAGCCTGCTAAGGCTGGTTGGATTAAGCAATTAAGTGGCCTGATCAAGCAAACTAGATGCTGGCAGAGTTGAGAGTATCAAAAAAATCCAGGTTAAGCTAGAGAAGAGAATTAGAGTCAGCTTGCACACCCCAGTGGGTCAAGAGCAAAACTAAATCTCAGGTGTGAATAATTATAATTTTGGCATTGTCCTTACTCCATGCTGCGAATCATTACTCAGCAGGCAGACGTCAGAGCAGAACTACAACGGATCTGCGATCGCACCCATGACGAACAGGTGCTTCACAAAGAAGCAACGGTGCGAGAGGTTTTGCAAGCAGTGAAGCGCCAAGGCGACAAAGCTGTATTGCATTACACAGCCGAATTTGACAAACAAACCCTAAAAGCCGAAGAACTCCAAGTTACAGGCTCGGAACTAGATGCAGCCTATCAGCAGGTGTCAAAAGAGTTGTTGGGCGCAGTTCGGCTAGCTTGCCGCCAAATTGAAGCGTTTCATCGTCAGCGAGTCCCAAAAAGCTGGGTACACTTTGGCGATGATGAAGTAGTGCTGGGCAAACGCTATACCCCCGTAGATCGAGCGGGGTTGTATGTGCCTGGTGGCCGTGCCGCCTATCCCAGTACAGTGCTGATGAATGCAATTCCGGCTCATGTTGCTGCTGTACCTCATGTAGTCATGGTGACACCCCCTGGCCCTGGTGGCGCAATTAATCCAGCAGTCTTGGTAGCTGCCCAAGAAGCAGGAGTGCAAGAAATTTATCGCATTGGGGGCGCACAAGCGATCGCTGCTTTAGCTTATGGCACAGAAACAATTCCGAAAGTGAATGTGATTACTGGGCCTGGTAACATTTATGTCACCCTAGCGAAAAAACTTGTCTATGGCACCGTTGGCATTGATTCTTTGGCAGGCCCGAGCGAAGTGCTGGTGATTGCCGATGAAACCGCAAATCCAGTGCATGTAGCTGCTGACTTGCTAGCCCAAGCCGAACACGATCCAATGGCGGCAGCAATTTTGCTGACAACAGATGCGGCTTTGGCGAAAAATGTGCAATTAGCCTTGGAAAGACAGCTAGTGGATCACCCACGGCGAATAGACACAGAAAAAGCGATCGCTCATTATGGCTTAATTGTCCTTGTGGAATCGCTCGAAGCAGCAGCAGAACTCTCAAATGAATTTGCCCCCGAACACCTGGAATTAGAAATCAAAGACCCTTGGGCACTCCTACCACAGATTCGCCACGCTGGGGCAATCTTTTTGGGTTACTCTACACCAGAAGCTGTAGGAGACTATTTGGCAGGCCCTAACCACACCTTGCCAACTTCTGGCGCAGCCCGCTATGCTTCGGCATTAGGGGTGGAAACTTTTCTAAAACACTCTAGTATTGTTCAGTACTCCCAAACCGCGCTGCAAAATGTTGCTAGTGCCATTGATGTACTAGCAACAGCAGAGGGCTTACCTTCTCATGCTGATTCAGTCCGACGCCGAATTCAGCAAGAAGAGTGATTTAGAATAGTTAATTTTTCCTAATACTGTTGGCAAAAGTTACTCGATCAGTGGTGAATAAAAGTTTGGATCGCGATGTTTGACGACAAGCCGTTTTGAGTTTACGCACGTTGGTTGCTACTTTGCTTTAAGCCTTTTTGGCGGGCGTCTACAAGTTAGACATTGCCCGCCTAATCCATTAGTTATTAAAAAAGGAGTACTCGCGTAGTCAGCCAGCAAACAGTTTAGAGGAAGATAACCTTTTTCAAATAACGGGCAAAAATATTCTCGACACCAGTTGCTACAACTCATTAGCGTTAAAGTGGGGTGAAACCAATCTATGGCACAGCCTCGAATATATAAAGTAAGTAGGCAGATGGAAAAATAATTTAGTGTAGCTGTCGGCGAATTTTGCTAGATACTTATGTAAGGGTCTACTCTTTAGGAGACGAGAGCGGTGCTAAATAGTGTTTTGGTAGCTCTGGACGGTTCGGAAATTTCAGAACGAGTAATTCAGACTTTAGATAATTTGGCGTTGTCAAAAGATGCCAAGGTTATTCTCTGTCATGTTTTCCTTACGCCAGAGTCAGAGATGGAACTACCCGCCGATCGTCCTCAGCCAGAGTCACCAACATTTTCTTATTTTCATATTGAAAAACAGCTGCAATCCTATCAAGAAAAGTTATCAGTCACCAGTGAGTTAGAACTGGTAACTGGTGATCCTGCCGATGAGATTATTCGCCTTGCCAATATTTACAAAACAGACTTGATTATAATTGGCAGTCGGGGGTTGATTGGGATGAAGCGAATTGTCCAGGGTTCTGTTAGCAGTCAAGTTGTGGAAGAAGCTAATTGTTCAGTGTTAGTCGTCAAACCAAGGTAAAAATTTGTTAGGGGAAACTATGACTATAACCACCCCAAAATTAACCTTTAAAGAGTATCTAGCTTATAATGATGGCACTGATACGCGTTATGAATTAGTCAATGGAGAATTAATTCCCATGAGTCTAGGAAGTGGACAACATGGGGCGGTAACAGAATTTCTTAATCTTTCTTTCGAGCAGAAATTCTCCGGCTAAAGTTGGATTGGACTTCTAAACAAATGGTTGTCGGTGTTCGTTCTCCCGTGCTGGCAGATGGGATACATCAAGGATTCCAGATGTAGTGGTGATTCCATTGCCTCAGTGGTGAGAGTTGAGAAACCGAGAGGTAGTTATTGAACTCAACGAACTACCCCCCTTGTTAGTGGTGGAAGTGGTCAGCGAATCAACGAAGATTGTAGATTATCGAGCCAAGCGAGTTGAGTATAACGTTTTAAATATTCCAGAGTATTGGATTGTCGATCCATTAACGAACAAAGTGACTATTTTTACATTGATAGAAGAATTATACGAACCAGTAGAGTTTGTTAATACTGAACGCATTCAGTCTCAAATTTTTCCAGAGTTAGATTTGACAGTTAAACAAGTGTTGACGGCTGAAAATTAAAAATAATTTGCTCTACAATCTTCTTTGCTATGTTGTGTAACAACTTACTATTTAATTTGACACTTCAATATGCAATAACATTGTAATAATTTTAAGAAAACCCAAAAAAATAGCAGGGTTTTATCCCTGCATAGAGTAGCGCTTATTTCCTAATTGACTACTCAAAGATGAGCAGTATTTTCCGAAAAAAGTGCTACAAAAACTATTGACTGTAGCTATGAAAAACAGTCAATCGGAATTTCTTCAATTTGGAAACCCTGATCAAACAAAAAACGTTGCTAATTCAGATCAAGCATAATTTGGAAACTTTACTTATGAAGGGGCTATAACTACACCAGAGCCGCCAGTAGGAGATCCAGAGTTGCCACCAATGGAACCACCGGAAGCAGCACCACCGCCAGCGCCATTAACATCTCCATAAAAATAGATAAAGTTTATGGTTACATTTCTCGCCTGCTTATTAGGCTTTTCATTCTTGCCAACTTTTTTACCTCCAAACATACTTACTTCTTGGTTTGGAGTTAGTTCTTTAAAAAGCGTTTTGTTGTCGTTCATTAAGCTTTAGATTGTGATGAATATGGTCGATTTGTGAAGATAGCAGCTTTGTACTGCCAGAAGTATTATACGGCTGTTGCTAAACAGGTCAATCAATTATTTTGTTAAAAAATAAAAATATACAGCAGTTTGCAAGCAAGTTGTTTAATTTTGTCAAAAAATGTATAAACTAAGCTTAAGATATATAAGACTCCTATTTGATTTTTGAACAATCAAGCTGCCTAGAAGCTTGACATACCAAGCTTGACTTCTCAGTACACTGAGCAAGATTCAAGTAGGATTCCTATGTTAATACTGGTAAATTAATGAAAAGTTTCAGTATTAAAGATATAGTTAAGCAAACCAAATAATATTTTTATACAAGTTTTACTTAGATAAATTTTTAAAACTTACAACTGGGATTCTGCATTTTTGAATAAATATTTTTATGTAAAAACGGTTTTTTGTAGTTATTGTATAAAACCCAAGTTTGAATAGATATAACTTCTTTTCTTAATATAAAAACCTTTAACTCGCTGAAATATTTATTAATGGTAAAAAATTATATTGCCTAGACACTTTGTTAAGTTTGGTGAACAAAGTGTCTAGGCGACAAGAAACGTATGTTATCCTAGGCGAATCTAATATCCAGCTAAATGACTAGCGTAGAACCATGCCAATTAGCTGTTTAAGATTCGCTCAAAAGTTACTTAACCTACATAATGAATAGGTTAAATACTTTTAGAAGTGCCACTTAATCGCTGTAAAGACGTGATTAATCGCGTCTTTACGTTTATTAATTAGGATCAGATTAAGTAACGTTAATGTTGCCAGGACCGCCAAGAACAACAGATCCAGCAGTTCCACCAGATCCATTATTAATGGAACCGCCGCCTGCAGCACCGCCGCCGGCGCCCTGCTGACCAACCAAAATAATATTAAATTTTTTCGTACCACGATTACCACCAGAGAGGTTGGCTTCTTCGTTGGTGTCTAATGCAGTAAACAATGTGCTTTCCATAATTTTAGTTTTCCTTTGATTGCTGAGATTTAGATAACGTCACACCAAATTCATAAATACAAAAAGCATATTTATGAATATTTCTGTGCCGTTGGGAACATTATATGGATGAAACTAGCTAAATAAAACAACTATTTTTTTAAGAAATGTATATTACCATTACTTGAAAACTATACTACTTATCTAATATTTATACTGTTATTTTGAAAAATAATAATTTTTCTCTCTGTAGAGTATATTGTAATTAAAGCCTGATTCTATACTTAAAATATACCTAAATTTTATATAATTTTTTGTTTTTTATACTAAATAAAATAAAATATTTTACGTATTAATACCAATGATAACCTGCAAAGTCCTTAAAAAAGAGTAAACAATAAATTAAATATTATTTTATTATACAAAATATTTAAAAGCAAATTTAGAGAATGCAATAAGTTTTACTTAACTTTTTCATATTACGTACTATCACGGAAGTAAAACTTATTTTTAATTATGCTTATACAGATACTCTTTTAAAAACTATAAAAGATTGTCATAGTAACGCTTTTAAACTTGCATAACTACTTATTAATTAGAAGATAAAAGTATTTTTTGGAATATAAAAGCTTTTTGCAATTGTTAAATAAAGAAACGGTAAAATTTGATAAAAAATTATAAAGATTTGGTGTTCATACTAAAATGCGCTAATTGTTATTTTGAATGAGCTGTTTACAAGCTTCATATCAACATACTAAATACATTATAAGTCGGCGTTAAAAAATCAAGCTATGTGACAAAATGTAAAGTCATTGAAAAGCTTATAAATTAGTTTTTCCATAGTTTTTACAAAACTAAACATACATGTGTTTTATCATGCCTACTTACTTACAGTCAAGGCACTTATTAGTAAAAAAAGCCAAATACTGGGAAATAATAGGAGTTTTCAAAGGTGTGAAGTACAGCAATTTGTAGAGGCGCACAGTTAGCTGTGCGCCCTTACCTTGTACTCATTCAAACGAGAAGCGCTATATCCGGCAGAATCAGTTACAACGATCGCAAATCGCTGCACAACTAAAAGCCCTAGAAACTCAAGTCACTCCTGAGTCCAATGCAATGCGACAGGCGATCGCATCTATGAATAAATATCAGCAGATGGGAAATATGGGGGCGATCGCTATTCATTAAATTAAGGAAACAGTACAAGCTTTCAAACCTACTTTTGCTAGACTAGAACGGGCTAAGGCGGCACTCAATCGCAGCGATGCTAATGTGGCGATCGGACAGGAACTAAAATAGGAGGATAAATTTGGCTTAGGTTTTTATGAGTTCCCGCCGCATTCTCCAAGTTGGTGAATCTTATACTTTCAGCCGATATTTTGAATTGCTTTTTACAATAGATGATATTCTAGCCGAATTAAATTGCACCATTGAAAGGAAAAATCTCACATTACCTGAATCATCAGAAATTTTAGATATCCAATTTTTACAGCAGCAACTTCGCCGTAATTTATCTCATATTGATTTAGTTAATGAAACTACTAGACGCGAAGCTCTAATTGGGCCAATTTTGTTTGAAGTATGTGCTTTAACTAATCAGAAACTCAATATAGAATATTCTATTGCTGTCAATAATTATCTAAAAGGGACTCTCGACTACTATATTGCAGCCCCTCAAAATTTATTAGTTATCGAAGCCAAACAATCAGATTTAGTTAGAGGATTTACTCAACTCGCTGTTGAATTAGTAGCACTTGACCAATGGACTAAATCCACATCTGAACTTTTATATGGTGCAGTTACGACTGGTGAAGACTGGCGTTTTGGGGTTTACCATCGTGCCAATCGTCAGGTGATTCAAGACCAGAAACGTTATCAAGTTCCAGAAGATTTATCTGTGCTGGTAAAAATTATTGTAGGTATTATTTCTGGTTCATAATGAACGCGAATTTAATAAAGTACAAAACCTCACTCCCAACCCCTCTCCGTGAGTTCAAAGAGGGGAGACTTTGACTTTCGTCAAAGGTGGAGTGAGGTTAAAAACCATATTTGGATGTTATTTAATTCACATTCCTAAACTGGGAACTGGGGAAGCAAAGAATAACCAATGCCCAATTTATTCACTTCTAATCAATTTAACGTCCTTGAGTTGCCAAAAACTGACGCAAGCTCAACAAACTCAAAGTTTGACCCAAATTTAAGGGCAAAAGTGAAACTCCTTCCAAGCGGGACTGTACCCAACCTTCTCCCCAATACCATTCGTGGAACCCGTCAATGCCTCCGCTAAGTACCAAGCGGAGACAGTTTGATTTGACAACATCTACTTGATGATGAATCGCAACTGGCCCAGTCCAGGTTGTAAACTGGAATCCTGGAAGCAGTTCTTCTGGCATTCCTGGCGCAAAGCGTTGCCCTAAGAGCCATTTTTCGAGTTGTACAGGATGCAGCAGACTGTCACGAATTGCATCTGTTGATGCTTCGATTTCGATCCGCAGTTGGCTTTGTTGAAAATTACCCAGCATTTTTATAGGATTACCTAAAAGTGAGCGATCGCTATTTCTAATATTGCAAATAGTTTTGGTCATTAGTCCTTTGTCCTTTGCAAATAACTAATACTTCGACTCCTTTCGACTTCGCTCAAGGCAAGACGCTCAGTACAAGTGACTAATGACCAATGACAGCCGTTTATTTGCGTAACACCCCACTACGTTACTTTTCTTGCAGTAGAGAACTTAGAATAGAAAAAGTGAACTTGTTAAGAAATGTAAGGTTATTCATGGCGGATCAGTTAATTCGTGCAACAGCAGCCGAAGGTGGAATTCGTGCCGTAGGTGTGATCACCACACGTTTAACAGAAGAAGCACGGGGGCGTCACAAGCTTTCCTATGTGGCAACGGCAGCACTAGGTCGGACTATGGCGGCGGGCTTGTTAATGGCTTCTAGTATGAAACGAACTGGCTCGAGGGTCAATGTCCGGGTAAAGGGCGATGGCCCTTTGGGTGGCATATTGGTAGATGCAGGCTTAGATGGTACGGTACGCGGGTATGTGGCAAATCCATCTGTGGAATTGCCTCCCAATGCCAAAGGAAAGCTAGATGTTGGTGGTGCAGTGGGTGAGGGCTACCTCTACGTTGTCCGGGATATTGGTTACGGTTATCCTTACTCTAGTACTGTTGAACTAGTTTCTGGCGAAATTGGCGATGATGTGGCTCACTATCTGGTGAATTCCGAACAAACACCTTCGGCTTTAGTTTTAGGTGTGTTTGTGGGAGCAGCTGGAGTAACGGCTGCTGGAGGATTACTGGTACAAGTATTGCCCAAAGCTGCCAGAGACGAAGCTTTAGTAGAAACTTTGGAATCACGGGTTGCTGGTCTAGCAGGGTTTACGCCATTGTTGCAAGCTGGTAAGACTTTACCTGAAATCTTTAACGACTTGTTGGGAGATATGGGGCTGGTAATCTTTCCCGAACGGCAAATGCTCCGCTTCCACTGTGGTTGTTCTTTTGATCGCGTTCTGGGGGCACTGAAGATTTTGGGAGAAGCAGAACTGCAAGATATGATTGTCAAAGATGATGGTGCTGAAGCAACTTGCGAATTTTGCGGCAACGTTTACCAGGCAAGTAGCGATCAGTTAGCTCAACTAATTGCCGATTTGCAAGCTGAATCTACTGTTTTAGGATAACGTATAAAATAGCACTGATTTTAGATATTGCTAATGGTACTCTGTGGAGAGAGATAATCAAAAAAGTAGCTTTTTAATGATGAGAAAGTTACTATGTCAACAATGGAATTATCAACCTAAAACAGAGCGCTATTCAATTATTTTGGTGTGAGAGATGACAGAGCGGGATATTCCAGACAGTTGGTCAAGTGCCAATGGAAGAGAGCCAGATCAAAACAAAAGATTATCCCGAACAGAACAATTCGGTGAAACTCAGCCATTTGATGCCCCAGCTACTGGTTCTAACTCCAAGTCAGTGAAGCGGCGGAAAAAAAACCATAGGAAAGGATTACCTATAAATAGTAATTCAGAAGAAACTGCACAACTCAGTAGTACTGGGAAATGGCCACGCTGGATGAAAAGCTGGACATTATGGCTGGTACTACTAATGTTGATTCCTGGCAGTGTAGGATTCTTGGCAATGGCAATGCTGCTAAAGTTGCCCTCTGCCCCTAATTGCCCCTCGATTTTCTGGCCGCTAGCTAGTGCTTCCGTGCGGCTACACTGCGCTCAGTTAGCGGCTTCTAAGCAGACAGTGAACGACTTATTGCAAGCGATCGCTTTGGTGAAGCAACTACCACAAAATCACCCGTTACATGAAGAAATTAATCGTTTCATCGAAGAATGGTCGCGGGATATTTTGAAGCTAGCTGATGAAAGTTTCCAAACAGGTAATTTAGAAGAAGCGATCGCAACTGCTCGGAAAATACCCGAAGATGTCGCCGCTTATAAATTAGTCGATGAGCAAATTGACAAATGGCAGTCAATTTGGTCAAAGGCAGAAGCCACATACAACGGTGCGATCGCTGAAGTCAAAGAACGGCGATGGCAATCGGCATTTATGTTATCGGCCAAAATGCTACGCATAGACAATCAATACTGGGCGGGTACTAAATACGACCAATTGAATCGTCTAATTGCCACAGCGCGGGAAGATGGCGATAAGTTAGGAAAAGCCGAAAGTTTAGCAAACAGCAAAGTTGTCGATAATTTATTAGAAGCTATTAAGTTAGCCGAGTCCATTGGGCAAGAAAGTTACATTTACCAAAAAGCTCAGGAAGCGATTCCGGTATTTGGACGCAAAATGCTGGAATTGGCACAGGCAAAACTAGATAAGCAGGATGCGGATGAAGCACTGAACATTGCTAGACAAATTCCAGAGATTGCAAAACTACAGGGCGAAACAGATGACTTTATCGCCATAGCTGACGCCAAAAGAAGTGCTTGGATAGGTAACGTTTCTGGTTTAGAGGCAGCGATCGCCCAAGCACAACAAATTGATCCTTCCAGACCAGTGTATAACGAAGCACAGCAACTGATTGCTCGTTGGCAATTGGAAATTGAAGATGTTGCTAATCTAGAAAAAGCGAGAACATTAGCTAGCCAAGGAACAGTGCCTAATTTAACAGCAGCGATCGCCCAAGCGCAGCTGATTCCTGCTAGTAACCCCAGAGGCACAGAAGCTAGGCAAGAAATCAGTCGCTGGCGTGCCCAAGTGGAGACAATTGAAGACCAACCTTATTTAGAACGCGCCGAACAGATAGCAATATTCGAGGATATTAACTCTTTGCAAGCTGCGATCGCCCAAGCCAGCGAAATTCGTAGAGGTCGTGCATTATATCCAGAAGCACAGAAAAAAATTCGCACTTGGGTAGGAAAGATTCAGCGAATTCAAGACCAACCTTACTTGGATCAAGCACAAGAACTGGCTCAGAGTGGAAATCTCACCGCCGCCATTAGCGCAGCTCAACAAATTGCCTCGTCGGGAAGGGCGCTTTCTGGGGAAGCACAAGCTGCGATAAATGACTGGGAAGGGCAAATCCGCACCAGAGAAAACTGGAAAAAAGCCCAGGAAGTAGGCGCAGCTGGCACGCCAGAAGCTTTAGTTAAGGCAATACGGCTGGCGGATCGGGTTTCAAACAATAGCATCTTACGTATGGATGCGAATCAGGCTATTGACCAATGGAGTCAGCAATTGTTAGAAATAGCACGTTCTCAAGGTGAGTCTGATATTGCCAAAGGAATTGATATTGCCAAATCGATTCCACGAGGTAGTGCTGCTTACAGTACGGCGCAAGAGCAAATTAGGGCTTGGCAGGAATTTCTCAATCCTCAACCAGAACCTCAGCCTCAGCCTCAGCCTCAACCTGAATCTCTACCATTTCCTCAATCAACTACTACTACTGGGCAGTAATATCCTTATTAACAATTCAGTTAAAATCTTTTGATTCAGAATTTTTAAAGCACATATCAGGGATGCCGGGGTGTAGAGATATTTCCTCAATGTGTCTCAATTTATAACATCTTTCAAGTAGAGGCGCACAGTTAGCTGTGCGCCCCTAGGAAAATTTATCAAAAAAGCTTCATGTTCAAAACCGAACTTCGTCCCGCTACGCTAACGCCCGCAAGTGGCGTGGCTTAGTTTAATTACGAATTACGAATTACGAATTACGAATTACGAATTACGTTAGCGTAGCGGGGCGTAGCAAGAGTGCGAATTGGTTTCATTCCCCGATCGCTTCTCCCCATTCTTTAATTACAGAAAATAGTGATGAGTAATCATCATCAGCAAATGACATTTTCACGGCTGTTTGCAAGATTTGCCGCACTCCTTTAATACTGCTGAGATCCAAACTCCGAGATTTCGCTTCTGAGATAAATAATTCTGTATCTTTGAGCAAGTGTTTTGTGGGGAAATTGGGATTAGCATAATTGCCATCCAACATTCGTTGCAACTTTTTGTCAAAGGTCGGTGCATAGAGTGAACTGTCGCGCAATATTTCCATAAACACATCCACATCGACACCTTGACGCTGGACAAAAGCCAGACTCAGAGCAAAGCTAGTTGTTAGAGAAGCTATTAGCTGATTAAGTGCTAATTTGAGCGCCGCCGCAGATCCCACTGGCCCAATAAGTAAAGGTTCTGTTCCAAAATTTTGGAGTAACTTTAAGTAGCGTTGATATTCTTCTGGCTCGGCCCCTACCATAACACTCAACTTGCCAGCTTTTGCTTCTGGGATACTCCCTAATACAGGTGCTTCTAAATATTTACCACCACCCGCAACAACTGCATCTCTAATTTCTTGGCTTTCTGTAGGAGTAATTGTTCCCATTTGGATGATTGTGCGCCCTTCCAAAGTTTGCCAAGCAGTGTCTGAAAGCAACACGTTATAAATAGCCGGGGCATTAGTCAGCATGAGGATTATGCACTCAGCAGTACGAATGGCGTGGCGGGGATGTGTAACAATTTCAGCCCCAGCTGCTTGTAGTGGTGCTAATTTTTCTGGGGTGCGATTATAGGCAACTAGCTGTATATCTGCGGCTAATAACCTTTGAGCCATTGGTAGTCCCATCAGTCCAGTTCCCAGAAATGCCACCTTCATTTTTTACGTTCCTTTGGTACAGCGTAGGCGTAGCCTGTTATAGACATCGCGTTTCCATCGTTTGATTTTAATATCAGTTATCAGTGAACAGTTATCTTTAAATACTGATAACTGTTCACTGACTAGTGATTAACGTCTCTGGTGATTAACCACCAGCCGCAAAAGTCATCATAATTATCACTGAAAGTAAAATCCCTGGAGTCAGTAAGGTTACTAGCATTAACAGGTCATGAGTGGACATAATTATTACTTTGGTATTGTGTTTAGCTTTACAGTAATCACTGTTATGCTAGTCTAAATAAGACTGATAGTGCATTCTTAAATAGAGTTTTAACTTTTCTTTTTTTAGGTTTACTCTGGCAGGGTCAATCCTTTTAATGGTTGAGAAATTTCTGTATTGTCTAGACCTTTGCTCTGAATTAAAACTCCAAAGCCGCCGAGTCCTGTAGGATTTATAAGCTGGTGTAGTGAGTCTCGACGCTGTAATAACTGTGAGAGGGGTTGCTGTTGATCACAAAGGGCAGCAATGCGATCGCCTAACCCCAATGCCATCAAAAATAATCCCTGCTGGATAAAACCAATATTCTTTAAATTGGACTTTTCGCCCCAGCGTTCCAAAGCCGTAAAGTCAACATGGGCTGTGATATCTTGTCGCCCAATATTTATATAGGGATTGTCATGGAAACGGTGATGGTAATAACACTGTAGCGTTCCTTGCGATCGCCTGGGATTATAGTACCGACTGGCGGGGTAGCCATAATCAATTGTTAACACATAGCCGCGCTGCAAGCGGTCTGCTACTATACTCAACCAGTCTAGAGCAGCTAAATTAATTTCACTACGGTAGCCATCTGGATATGCACTTTGGATGAAGTCGATTCCCAATAAATCGAAATATTCAGCTAGTTGGGGCGTTGAAGGTTCTCCTGTGACTTCTACAAATGATGGACATGGGGCATTGGTTTCTTTTTCATTCCATGTGGTTACATAAATTTCTTGGAGTTCTCCTGTTTCTAGGATGAATTGATGGACGGGGAAAGCATCAACTAACTCGTTAGAGAAAAAGCAACCAGCGATCGCATTTGGTGGTATCTCCTCTAAATTACACCAATGCACCGGGAAATCTTGCAAGCGTTGCTGCTGTTCTTGTCTTAAAGTTGGCGACTTTTCAACAATGATGTACTCCAGTGCCGTAAAAAAATCTGGGTAGTGCAGTTGATTATATTTAAGGATATGCAAAGCTAGCAATCCTTGACCTGCTCCCATTTCTACTAAAGAAAATGGTATAGGTTTTCCTAAAATCTCCCACATTTGCAAAAATTGTTCTGCTAGTAACTCGCCAAAGTCAGAACAGAGGTTGGGAGAGGTAAAAAAATCACTATCTTTAAAACCTATTTTGACTGCATCGCTGGAATAGTAGCCGTATTCAGGGTGGTATAATACCATGTCCATGAATTGGGCAAAAGTGATTCGTTGCTGGGGACTGGTGGTAATGTGATTTGCGATCGCAGCACACAATGCTGGATTTGAATCCATAAATTTGAGGTTTAAGATTGGAGAATAGAGAAAAATAAATGAATTATGAATGATGCAAAACAAAACTCATAATTCATTATTTCTCTAATGGTCTACAAACCTATGATATCGACCACTGTGGTATAAGCGCTGGCATTCATTAACAGACAAAACTGGGGAAGTTTGCAGTTCGGTGCGATCGCCTATGAATTTTATATATTGACAAATCTACTTTATTGTATATAAATCAATATTTTTGCGATCAGAATATGATCTTTATGTATTTTACTTTGGACAAAAAGTGGGAGAATGTCTCGTGAGTAGTAGTACTTACAAATAATCACAATCACTAATGCCAGTCACCAATAGGTTACATGCGCTTTGCTTCTAGAGCGCACTGGAGCCAAAAAACTCCTCAACCGAGTTCATCATCTGGACAGTCGCACCAATCGCTTACATACGATTTAGATGGATGGTGGGGATCGAGGAGAAGACTTTATGCGTTGGATGATGGATGTGTAACGGTTGATTGTTGAGGTGGTCAAGAAACCTTTTGCTATTTCTGGATAAGTTTTAATAACACAAATGTGTAATTAATCAGGAGAACATTCTCATGTCTAATCAAGATGTCGTTAATCAAGTTGCTATTAAGTTTAATGATAAGTTTTTTCTCAAACACGAGAGCGGAAAATACTTGATTGCGGTTGAACAAGGACGCTACAACTGGCCGAAGTTGAGCCAAGAGAAAAAAAAATTAGCAAAACTTGAACTTGTGGGCGGTAATGGCGAGCTTCAAGCCAACAGCCGCATCAAAATCAGAACGACAGAAAAAGCAATAGGCGACAATAATATTTTGGGGGCTTTTGCGGATAGCCATGATTGTTACTATTGGCAAGATGGCTATGATGAGGATAAACAAAGCTGGCAGATTACTAAAGCGGATGGCGATGCAAGTCCAATTCGCTATGGTGATCGCGTTCGCATCACCAACATCTCCTACAGTAATCAAAGCCTAGCTGCCGATACAAAGTACGATGGTTATATAACTACCGTGGAAAATGCTAGCGACTCGTGGATCTTAGCACCTGCTACCGTAGAGGCTTCTTTTAGAGGTTTAGACGATACAGGGAGGCACGATCCGGAGGAAATAAGTGATGGAGAGGATGATGATGATGATGCTCCTACTTGGTTCTAATTCATCTGGACTACCGGATTTTTCTCGTTCGTCGTCGTGGTTTGTCGTCTTGTTGCGTGTTTGACGGCGACGACGCAAAGTAAGTTCCGGTACCTCCTAGCTGTCTAAATAGTATACAAAGCAGGTAATGATATTGCACCATCAGAAAATCGACTGCTGTTTGGTGCAATAGCTCATCCACCCAAGTGAAAATCTGATCGGTTATAGAAGTATGGAACGTGGCTAGAGGCTACGGTAATTATAGCTTTGCTTGTTTGATGCCTTAATCAATGAAAACTTGCGATATGGGAATTACCAATTTCAAGATAGCGATCGCTATTAGGCACTCACCAAGGACACCAGTACACCATTGAGATCGCGGACACGAGCAATTGTATGTCCTCCAGGCTGGCTTTTCGGGGCATCTAGTGTTTTTGCACCTGCCCCAATTGCTCTCATGTAGGCGCTGCCAACATCAGGTGTGATAAATGATATCTGAATTAATGGCGGTGGTTGTGTGGGATCGTTAGCATGGCAGCCTCCAGGAAATAATTTCTGTGCTTCGCTACTAGAAGAGAAAGCTAGTGTGGTGTTTCCGGTTTCGATTTCCGCCCAGATAGATTGTCCTTTATCCTGGAGAGTGCGACGAAGTAAACCAAAGGCTTTTTCGTAAAACTCAACTGTTTTAACTACATCGTCTACCCAGATGACCGTGTAACCAAATTTCACAGTTCTTTCTCCTTATTAGAAAAATCAGTGCTGGCGAGTATCTCTGCTACTTAACTGTATGCGATTTAAATACACAGTTACTTAATCCAGAATATTACGATCTGTTGCTATTTGTGCCCCTGTTTGCATCATTTCTATATCTGATGGCGACCAATAATCAGGCCCTTAACAGTGATGTGCTATTAGTAATCCCTATAATCCTCTAAGGATGACAATTGGTGCAACTAAGGAAGAGCGCGAACCTGCAAATTGCACAGAAAATCTCGGTGACAAGGCTGGATTGGCTCTAATTTAATATCAGCGATCGCCTTTACCCGTCCTCCTAAGTATAAAGCAGCATAGTCGCGTTTTTATTCATAGTTACAGACATTTGTCAACCAATATAATTAAAAACCTTCATAGTTGTGCCATTAGTATTCAAAATGCTACTTGTAAGTCTCCAAACATTGGGGCAAAGGTACGGTAAGCTTTTAATGCTGCTTCTTTTACGGTTGCATTTACAATTGGAAATGTAGTGAGGATGTAGCTAAATTCATCTTCAGTTAAGCCGTAAAGGTGTGCTACTATTCCATCGAGTTCGGCGCGGAGTTTGGCGCGTTCTGTTTCGTCGATAACGCCTTGTTGATGGGAACCTAAACCGACTTCTTGCGCGAGTTCGTCAAATTCTGGTGTGGTGCAGATGAGTTTAGCGGCACGTTGTACAATGTCGTTGAAGTAGCGATCGTTTTTTGTTAAACGTGGGACGGGTAGTTGGTAGACAATAAACATTGAAATTGATGTGGTGACTCGTTGTCGAGCCATAAAGTCAAATATGAAAGAGTTGAATAATCCACAAACATACAAAAGTTCTTGAGTACTAATTGTTGATTTATTCAGGTTGCTGAGTGTTAATTTATGATTGGCAAAAACATTTTTTGGAATAATTGCAGAAATTAAAGTTCGTTCATTAGTGCTAGCTGCTATTTCACGAAATGCTAGTCTATATTTCTGGTAACTTAATATTTGCCCAATATCTTCTTTTTTGGACAGTAACTGTTGACGCGCTTCATTTTCATGAATCCAATATTTAGATTGAGCATATAAGTGGGTAAACTGATGAATCATTTTACCTTCATATAATTGCAACTTCCCTTGTCCTGGCTGTTGTTTAAACAAATGACTATCATTCGTCATGTCAAACTCACGAGTTAAGCGCAAATTCCACTTACCATCAATTTTTTCACCCAGCAGAGGAAACTTAAGCATTTTCTTACAAATGCGGATATCTATCTCCCTCATTTTTAAACTCCATGACGGATACCGAATCAGGCGATAGTTTACGAACCATATCAATACTAATCTGCAAGCTATCATCACTAGGAAAAGTTTGAAGTTCTTGCACATCATGACGCATAAACGCAGACGGGAATTCTGTTGTTGTACTACCTTTTACAAAAGTAATAACAACTATTTTAAAACTGCGATGAACACCTTCAAAAACTTCCTTACGATTTTCAAGACAGAATAAACCAGTAATTTTAGTATGACTAAACAACATCTCGCGCAATTGCTTAGTCCCTAAGTCAGTATAGATACCACTAGGAATTACAATTCCGCACTCACCGCCTGAACGCAAAAGATTAAAACATTGTTCTGTAAACAGCTTATAGAGATTAATATCCGTACCTGCTTTTTTACCATTCACAATAGAAATCTGATTTTTATACTGTTCAGATGAACGATAATATGCGCTGACATAAGGATATTGACTTTGATATTCTAACCAAGTACTAGCAATTATTGGATTTTTTAATAGTTTATTCTGTTCCTTCTCAAAATCCTTAATATCCATTTTGTTCTTAGTCACCAGTTCATTATGCTGTACAAAGAACTCTTTAGCTTGTGGCTTAAAAGTTTCCCAAGGTGGATTAGTAATAATCGCATCAAAACCGCCGCCTTCTAAAACCTTGTCAAAATGATAACCCCAGTGAAACGGCTTCAAGGCTGCAATATCATCAACCTTTAATACACGCTTCTGTGATTTTCCAGTTAACTGAACCTCCTCGTATTTAATACCCAGCTTTTGACTAAACTCATCCAACAATAAAAGATTTAACTTCTTTTGTGATTCTTTATTAAGGTTGTCAATAGATTTACGTAAGTTCAATAACCTTGCATCTTGATGCGTTCCCAGTTCTCCACCAGGAAGTTTTTCCTCACCAGGAATAAAAGCATGTTTTTTGTAAAGTTCAATAGATTTATTCTTTTCTTCAAGAATTTTCTTATAATTATCTGCGGCTAAAGACTGTAACAGATTTCCTTGTAGTGAATTTCCGACTGCATCAAAAGCAGTATCATCTACTTTAATTAATCCAATCAACGAATTACCCACCATAATATTAAAATCAATATTAGGCAATGGCTCTAATTCTTCCACATCATTAGCAGAAGAAACTAAAGCTAAGAAAAGACGCAATTTAGCAATTTCCGTTGCTTCCTCCATGATATCTATACCATATAGGTTATCTGAAACAATACGCTTTTTAATAAAATAAGGTAGTGATGGGTGGAAATTTTCTATATCTTCAAGCTTCTTTTTTAGAGTGTCATCACCCATTAATTTAATTGTCCCAATTACCGCACTATAAACTTGAATTAGCGTCTTCATCGCCGCCACTAGAAAAGCACCAGAACCGCAAGCTGGGTCAAGTATTGATAAATTAGGAAGAATATCTTCCATTAGTGAACGACAAACATTTGTATCGAGCTTGATCAGAAGTTCATTGATATCTTCAAATGGCTTATACTTATCAGATAGCGCATCATTTACACGGTCTACAATTAACTTGTGGATAGTTCTGTCACAAAGATATTCTGTAATCTGCGGTCTAGTATAATAGGCTCCAAAAGCCTTTTGATTGATGTATTTTTCAAATATATAACCCAACACATCGGGGTTTATCTCATCATCTTTACCTTCAGGCGTATCATCGAGATTCCAAGAATAACGCTCAAATAAATCGAGAACTTGTTCAAACGCCTCATCAACTATAGAAATCTGATATTTCTCTTCAATATGATGCTTGAGAAATAGTCCACCATTCAGGTATTTAACCTTTCCTACCAATTCCTGTACAGATAAATCGCGTTCAATCTCAGGTTTAGCAAAGCTTTCAAAAAACAAAGCCTTAAGAAATTCCGCATAAAAAGAATTTTCACCTTTTTGCTTGCTTTGTTCAAGCTTATTTTGCAGATAATTTAAATCATGATTATCAATAAAACCCTTACGCTGGAGAAAATAAACAAACATCAGACGGTTGAGAATTACCGATGTATACCAACGTCTATCTGTTTCATTGTCAATTCCTTTCACAAACAGCAAAAACTTCTGGTGTTGCTCTTGAAATTCCTTGTAAAACTTCTTAGTTACTGGCTCAACATCGAACCCGCGTTGTAGTTTATAAGCAATTTCGACAACAGTCGGTTTGCCATGTTCTAATTCAGTAATATCAATGACTAAAGAACCAAGCTTACTTAAAAATAAGTCTCCTGGTTGACCTTTCACATATAAATGGTCACGAACGTAGCTTTTAGTTCCTTCTCGTTTAACCCAATACCAAAGACTACGTGTACGTTCTTGGGTAATAAAAATGAGAAGATTTTCAGCTATTAGTTTAGTAATTTCTTGATGAATAACAATTCTAACTTTCGCTTCTGGTATTTTGCCATCTGCTGCGGTGATTTCAAAGATTGCAACACCTGAAAGTTCAGCAATCTTATGGTATTGATATCTCTTGTTCTCAATTTCTAAGGTTACAGGTTTTTGCCTTGAAGGTTGCGACCAACCTAATTGCTCTATAAACAAATCACTAAATTGGAAATTAGAGAGTAAATCGCGTGTTCGTTGAAAATTAAGTGGCATAAGTTACCATGCTTAAACAATAAAAAAAGAGCATGGTAAATTTGCCACTCATAAAATAAATCTGTGGCTATAAAAATTAAGTCTGCGCTGACAGACTTTAAGAAACCCTCTTTATCCGAGTTAAATTTTTACCCATGATTTTTATACTTTATAAATCCTTTATGCTTGATTAAGGTTCAGCGATACTACCGAAAAAGTTATCGATTTATTTGAGCATCAGCTTAATTTGTACAGCTGTGATTTTTAATTGTCAGGTAGATTTGCTGATTACTTTACCAAAATGCCTAATTGCTTTATAAAAATGCCCGTTTGCTTTATAAAAATACTGAAATGCTTTCTCAAAATGAGCTTTGACTTACTCAAAAGAAGCTTTTGCTTTCTCATTTTGGTGTTTTCCGCAAGCAAAATCAACTTTTACTTATTCAAACTCCAATTTGCTTTTTCATTTTGGTGTTTTCCGCAAGTCAAATAAGCTTTTGCTTTCTCAAACCCCAGTTTGCTTTCTCATTTCAGTGTTTTACGCAAGTCAAATCAGCTTTTACTTATTCAAACCCCAGTTTGCTTTCTTATTTAGGTGTTTTTCGTAAGGCGTAGGTTGGGTTGAGGAACGTAGCTTGCTTCCCGCAGGGTAATCCAACATTATCAAAGCTTTAAAGACGCAATAAATCGCCGTCTCTACAAAGGACTGATTATTGTAAAGACGGCGATTTATCGCGTCTCTTACCAAATAATCCTAAAGAACAAATAATCTGAGGTTCTCGCTTCTCCAGTTCTTCAGTTACAATACACAAACGGTCATCCATCCGTAACGCCACAACTAACTCAGCCAACTGCTGATTATTAATACCGCTTCTCAGTTGACGGTTTAGAGTATCAATGGCTGACTGTCGCAAAGGATAACGGTAAATCTCATCAATTGCTTTTAAAAGTTCTTCACTGACAAATAGCGTTCCCTTCATTTCTTGAACATAACTTTTCAGTCGTTCATAAGTGCGGAACCTTGCACCTGATGGTCGCCCTAATTGACCGCCTGCATTTTTCTCTTCTTCAGCAATCAATTCAGCACCCTTTTGCACTAACTCGTGATGTTGTTTATCTCTGGGTATCGCTGGGGTAGATTCTTCACACGCCGCTACCCGCAGAACTGCTAATTGTGATTGAGTAACGCTATTTCCATCACGGTCAACATAAATCAAAGAATCATTTCCCTCGGTGGTTTTCATATAAAGCAATACCCCCTCCGGTTGCACTGGTTGAGGAGTATGGGCGCGAGTAGAATAAACTACATTTTCCATTTCTTCAATCGTTTTTTTCAAACCTGGATTACCATCGGTGGCTTTTTTCCAAATTTGAAATGCTTCTGATGTCAAATCAACTTCTGTATCTTCTTCGCCATCTAAAATTCCAGATTTCTCGTTGTATAAATCAAGAATTACCCGTGCATCATCGTCTTCAAAAAAAGCTTCATCAGTTCCCACTACTTCAGCATTTTCTTGCAGTCGTTTACGGAGTCGTCCCCGCAAATTAATAATGCGTTCTACTCCCTCGGCTGGTAAAAAAGAATAACAGAGAATTTGGTCAGCATTTTGTCCAATGCGGTCTACCCTTCCTGCACGTTGAATTAAGCGAATAATTGCCCAAGGTAAATCCCAATTGACAATAATTGCACAGTCTTGCAAATTATGACCTTCACTCAAAACATCGGTGGCTATTAAAATTCGCAACTCATCTGATGATGAAATTTGCTCCTGTTTTCCATTACTCACAGGGCTAAATCTTCCGGTGATTACTGTTGGGTCTTTAGATTGACCTGTCACCCCTGCCACATTAGTAATATGACTCGACTGCAAATTCTTTGCAAGATAGCGGACTGTATCAGCAAATTGTGTGAAAATTAGTACTTTATCGTTGGGGTGAGTTTTTGTTAGCAATTTGATTAAAGCAGCAAGTTTTTCATCTTGTTGAGAATTCCATTCGCCACACTGTTGCAGTATATTAATCAGTGCTTTGGCATCCTCTAACAAATCCTGTTTCAGTTTTTTAATATCAAAAACTGTAGACCGCAGCCATTTAAATCTTCGTTGATATCGAGTTGTATATTCTTGATAAATTGATTCTCCTTTTTGACGAAAAACTTTTTCTGTTTTAGATGCTTTCTCATCCTCGTTAGAAAAAGAAGTTACTTCTCCTTCCTCTCTCTCTACTTGCAGCAAAGCAGTGGAATCATCTTCTTCTGTTTCGGTATCAAACAAGGCTGCTACTACAGAATCAGCATCTTCATCATTATTACTTGTATCTAATAACTCAGCTTCCTGTGTTCCAATCGGAATATCAAGCCCCTGCTCTAGAGCATATAAATAAAATTTCGTAAAATGTGGCGCTCAATTGATTGAATAAAAGCAACACCACTACTTTCTAAACGTTTAAATAAATTGGTGCGAGAAAAACCCATTAACCTCCTACCGCCACGAAATAAGCTATTAATAAAGCGTTGTTCGGTGTCTGTCGGCGGTTGTTTGTGTTTAGCAATAACGTAATTTCCTAGTCCATAACGAGGTAAATTCAGTTGATTAATGACTTCTACTACTAACTCAGAGTAAAGGCGAGCATAAAAATCTGTGTTAGAACCTTCAAGAGGAAACTTAAGATTATGAGGTAGACGCTGGGGAAAATAAGAACGTCTTCCATCAGCAAATTCTAAATATTTCCGCCCGGTTTCATCTGTTTGGGCATAATTATCTTTAATAAAAGAGCGAGTGCGTCGCACCATGTAACGCTTCATCAATTCTCGCCAGTCATCAGGGTGTTCGCTTTTCTCAAAGGCAGCTAAAGAACGTACAGAACACTGATGCTTTCTAATAAATTCTAATTCTCCTACAGAACTGCCACCAAGTTCATTAATTAAAGCTTCTGGTCTTAATCCTAAATCTTGGTCTTCTGGCACAAATAGCCGGAGTTGGGCGGAAAGGTCAAGATAACTTTTATTGTAAGGAGTAGCTGATAATAAAATACATTTACTTTCATTGGCAGCAATATATTCTGTAATTGCTCGATAACGTTTACCTTCACGGTTACGTAAATTATGACTTTCATCAATTAACACAACTCGATAGCGGCGGAGTTTTGGTAATTTATTTTGTACTTGACTAATTGGCATAACTTCGGCAAGTAGCCGATAGTTGTTTACATATTCTTGCCACATTTGCACCAAGTTTTTTGGGCAAATAATTAGTGTTTCAAAAAAACAATCTTCTTGTAATATCTTGGCAAGGGCGGTTCCAACTAAAGTTTTACCCAAACCGACCACATCACCGACTAATACGCCGCCACGCCTAGTTACATGACGTGCTGCTAGCTGTACGGCGGCTTTTTGGAAATCAAATAAGTTATTAAATTCGCGGGGGATGCGGAATTCAGAAAGTCCAGCGATCGCTTCATGGGATAAGTGGTAAGCTATCTTCAGGTAGATGTAGTAAGGTGGGATTAACTCAACTCTTGCCCAGCTTTGATCGATAATTTCTGCGAGTTCTTGAGAAATATCTACACAACCGTAATCTTGCCAGCGATCGCTAAACCACTTTTGCAGTTTATTACAAGCATCGTGGTCTAAAATATCAACATTCAACTCCCCTTGTTTCGCCAGTCCAGGAAGGGTTAAATTACTACTACCCAAGAATCCCACTGTGGGTATGTTAGGGTCATAGCGATGCACAAGATATAACTTGGCGTGGAGAGAATAACGGAGATACAGTTTAATAATTACTTTCTGAGTTTTTAACTGATGACTTAACCGCCGCAACCCCGCTTCATCTTCATTAGTCGGCGCACCAATAGTCAACTGCTGACGAAATTCTGCCGCCATGCGTTTTTTAAACCGTACAATGCTACTGTTGTCAATCCGTCCATCACTACTACTAAGGGAAAATGCCGCATGAACTTCATCACTGGGCAAACTTTGCATCCCAATTAGCAAACGGCAACAAGCATTTTCACTACCAACATACTGTTCAATTAAATCATCAATTCTTCGCCAACCTCTGAGATTGAAGTAGCCAACGCAAAAATCTGCTCGATAGGAGATTTTGAGGGTTTCTCGTAAAATCGGTAGCAATTGTAAATCAATATTGTCAAAAATCCGGGGCATTATTTAAAACTCTATAAATATTTCGTACATCTGTTATATGAGTAAAAAACTTTTCCAGCCAGATTTGTGAAGGATGTCAGACAAGAGACGCGATAAATCGCCGTCTGTACAATAATCGGTCCTTTGTAGAGACGGCGATTTATCGCGTCTTCAAAATCATAAAAAAATAGAGCAGTTGCACTGAAATACAACTGCTCTAAAAAAGTATTTAGATAGATATTATTTACCTATCTACAGATCCCATAATTACGTCAACACTGCCAAGAATCACCACGATATCTGCAACCTTCATGCCCCGCAGTAAATGGGGGACAATCTGAAGGTTGTTAAAATCTGCTGCGCGAATCTTCCAACGTGCAGGGAAGACGTTATCCTCGCCTACCAAATAAATTCCCAATTCACCTTTGCCACTTTCTACACGGGCGTAGATTTCACCCTTGGGCATCTTAAAAGTGGGGGAAACTTTTTTACCAATGAATTGATAATCAAATCCATCCCACTCGGATTTTTTACCTGCGGCTAAACGCTTGGCTTCCAGATTTTCGTAAGGGCCGCCAGGAAGTCCTTTAATTGCTTGGCGAATAATCTTTACAGATTCGCGCATTTCCCGCATCCGCACCACGTAACGGGCAAAGCAATCACCGGCGGTTTCCCACTGTACATCCCAGTCGAAATCGTCGTAGCATTCGTAATGGTCAACTTTCCGCAAATCCCATTGCACACCAGAAGCGCGTAACATTGGGCCAGAAAGTCCCCAGTTAATTGCTTCTTCACGAGTGATAGTACCAATACCCTCAACACGTCGCCGGAAGATGGGATTATCGGTTACTAAGCGTTCATACTCATCAACTTTAGGTACTAAGTAATCGCAAAATTCTAGACACTTATCTACCCAACCATAAGGTAAATCGGCTGCTACCCCACCAACGCGGAAGTAGTTGTTATTCACCATCCGATAACCTGTGGCAGCTTCCCACAAATCATAAATCATCTCCCGTTCCCGAAACTGGTAGAAGAAGGGAGTTTGTGCGCCTACGTCAGCGAGGAAAGGGCCAAACCACAGCAAGTGGTTAGCGATGCGGTTCAATTCCAGCATAATGACGCGGATGTAACTAGCGCGTTTGGGGACAGCAACACCTGCAAGCTTTTCTGGGGCGTTGACAGTAACCGCTTCGTTGAACATTCCCGCCGCGTAGTCCCAGCGACTGACATAAGGGACGTACATTACATTAGTACGGTTTTCAGCGATTTTTTCCATTCCCCGGTGCAAATAGCCGATAACTGGTTCACAGTCAACGACATCCTCGCCATCCAGAGTCATGATTAGCCGCAGAACCCCGTGCATTGATGGGTGGTGTGGCCCCATATTTAGCACCATTGGTTCAGTGCGGGTTTCTAGTCTGGTCATAGATTTTGTGTTCTCCCGTTGTGTTCACGTAGCGTGCTGAAGGCAAATTTTCAATTGAACCGCTTAGATGCCAACCAGAATGTTTCAGTTTGTTGTACTTCTTCAACTATTATATGGAAGCTCGATATCCACTTAATTGAGGCATCGGATTTTTTTCACCTCATCGCGCTGTGACAAGGGGACAATGCCCAATGCATAATGCCCAATGATTTCTGAGTTTTTACGTAAGTCATAGAGATATTGTGTCAGTTATATTACAGTTTTATGAGGCTGATACATATCTATGACTTTCACTCAAGAGCGTTTTGATAAGCTAATTGAGAAGTTAGAAGTTTTTGCAAATAAACAACCGCATCTTTATAAATTGCATGTTGGTTTTTTGGCTACTTTAGGGTACGCATATATATTTTTGGTTCTAGTTGTAACCTTGACTCTGTTGGTAGGTATTATCTTTTTGATGCTTAAGGCTCAGTCAATTCATGCCTCATCTGTAAAAGGTGTTCTGTTTTTGCTGGCGTTCGCATTGGTGTTAGTGCGATCGCTATGGGTTTCTTTTCCCCCGCCTACAGGTTTACCACTACAACCCAAAGATGTACCCAATCTCTATTCTTTAATTAACCAAATCTCATCGAAGCTACAAGCTCCACGGTTTCACCAGATCCTGCTGACCAACGATTTTAATGCAGGGGTTGTCCAAAGACCACGCTTAGGTTTGCTGGGATGGCAGCAAAATTACTTAATTGTGGGTCTACCGCTCATGCTAGCACTGCCACCCGAACAATTTCGTGCTGTCTTAGCCCATGAACTAGGACATTTATCAAGAAATCACAGCCGTTTTAGTGGTTGGATTTATCGCCAACGCGAAACATGGTATCGCATTATTAAAGGGCTACGACAAGGTGGAAATGAAGTATCATCATTAATTTTTGATCGGTTTTTGACATGGTACAGCCCGTTTTTTAATGCCTATTCTTTTGTGTTGGCACGGATGGATGAATATGAAGCAGATAGATGTGCCGTTGAGCTAACGGGAGAACAAAATGCTGCTGAAGCTTTGATAAATGTGGAGGTCAAAGCTAGATTTATAGAAAGATATTTTTGGTCTAGCATCTATAAACAAGTTGAAACAGAAATCGAACCACCAAAAATGACTTATATGGCTATGCAACAGGCTTTAAGTCAGAGACTTCATCAGGAAATAACAAGTAGTTATTTAATGGAAGCTTTAACAAAAAAAACTAATAATGCTGATACTCATCCTTGCCTGACAGATAGACTAAAAGCCTTGGGATACATCTTCAATCCTCAGCAGGAATTAGCTATATTTGCACCAATTGAAATCAGTGCTGCTCAAAACTTATTGGAAAATAGGTTAGAAAAATTTATCGCACATTTTAGTCAAACTTGGCGAGAAGAAATAGCAACACCTTGGCGACAAAAATATGCTAATTTTCAACAATCAATAGCTACTTTAAAAGATTTAAATCAAAAAGCCAAAACACAACAGCTAACTTTAGATGAAGCTACTAAACGAGCCTTTTTAACATTTGAGTTTGATGGTGAAGAAGTGGTTATACCACTATTACAAGAAATTATTCATCGTGATGCTCACCATGCCTCAGCGAATTATTTACTAGGTCAAATATTATTAAATAAACAGGATACAACCGGAATAGAATACATTGAAAGAGCATAGAGCAAGACTCAAGTATAATCATAGAAGGTTGTCAGACAATTTGCTATTTTCTTCAACAACAAGGAAAAATTAATGAAGCAAAATCTTATCAAGAACGTGCCGAAAATTATCATGAATTAATTTTGAAAGCACAGCAAGAACGTTCAACTGTAAGAGAAAAGGATAAATTTGAATCTCATACTGTCTCAGATATAGAGGTCAATAAGCTTTGTCAGCAGTTTTCTCATCACTCGGATATAATAACTGCTTACTTGGTGCAAAAAAATATACAATTCTTTCCTGGAAAACCATTTTACGTTCTAGCTTTGAAACGAAAAGTGAGCTTTTTAGAAGGTATTCAGGAACCCGATCACTCTAAACTTGTAAACAGCTTGTTAGAGGAAAACGAATTTCTTGGAAATGTATTCATTTTTATTTTAAATAACCATTTAAATATGGAAAAAAACTAAAACGGATACCAAATTCGATGATTTACCAAAAAAAAGGTAAAAAATAGCACTACAGATGCTTGAAGCTCAACATTCAAAGCTGACGCTGAGTGTTGAGTTTATGATATTTTCTTTTGTGTCTTAGTGCTTTAAAAACTATTTTTTAGCTAGGAACCACAAAGACACAAAGAAAAGAATACATAATTAAAGTTCATCTGTGGTTTTTTGCCCTAAGTCTCATGAATCGTCAGCTAGCTATCGAAGAACCGATATTTTCTCATCTACCAGTGTTACCGCAGGAAGTAATTGCAGGTCTAGCGGTATCTCCAGGAGGTCATTATCTTGATACGACAGTAGGCGGTGGTGGTCACAGCCGTTTGATTTTAGCAGCTGCACCAGATGTAAAATTAACCGCGATTGACCAAGATGAAGATGCTTTAGCAGCAGCGAGGAAAGAATTAGCAGAGTTTGGCGTTAGCGTTCGCGAAGCCTCTCGAAGAGAAGCGTCTTTGTCAGGAGAAGCTCCTCCGAAGGAGGCTCGCATACAATTTATTTATAGCAATTTTGCTGACTACGAGTTTCCCCCCAACACTTTCGATGGTATTTTAGCTGATTTGGGGGTAAGTTCTTACCACTTAGACCGTGCAGAACGAGGTTTTAGCTTTCGCCAAGCTGCTAGTTTGGATATGCGAATGGATCGGGGGCGATCGCTAACTGCTGCTGATGTGATTAATAATTGGGATGAAGCAGAATTAGCTGATATTTTCTTTAAGTACGGTGAAGAAAGATTATCGCGGCGCATTGCAAGACGCATTGTCGAACGGCGACCATTGCACACCACTACAGAATTAGCTGATGCGATCGCTTCTTCAGTTCCCCCGAAATACCGTTATGGGAGAATTCACCCCGCTACCCGTGTTTTTCAAGCTCTGCGAATTGTCGTCAACGATGAGTTAAAATCCCTAGAAACTTTTTTAGATAAAGCACCAAATGCCCTTGTCCCTGGCGGTAGAATTGCGATTATCAGTTTTCACAGTTTAGAAGACCGTCTGGTGAAGCATGGTTTAAGAAATTCACCTTTGTTAAAGGTCTTGACAAAAAAGCCGATTATTGCACAAGAAGAGGAAATTAGTCAGAATCCGCGATCGCGATCGGCCAAACTCAGGATAGCCCAAAAGCTGCTGTAAATATAATAGACCTCTTGCACAAATGCAAAATTCGCCCTCATCCCCCAACCCCTTCTTCCAAGTTTGGCACAAGGATTCATGCAAGAAGTCTAATGCAGCGTTAAACTGCTCCATCTTGTAGTTTAGAACTATTGCGAATACGCTCAATGAACTAAGGATAATTTTCTAAATCCTGTTCTGACTCCAACGGTGGCATTTCAATCCAATTACCTTCAAGATGCAACTTATCGACATAAGCGTAGAAGGCTTCTTGATCTTCCCGATGAGCAAGAACGTAATCATGTAACTCTTTCTGACTCATTGCATGAAAATTAGGCTTGCTCATCCTATGTATCTCCATTTACCGTTAGGGTATATCTCTATAATATTTTCCTCGCCTGTCAAGAAGAATAGATTTTTTGTCTGTTCATCCATATGAACGATATTAATAGGCAAATAAAGCTTAGTAAACCAGCAGCACAATATGTAGCACTGTGTTTTTTGTTCTGGTATAGGAATAATCCGAACTCCTTAACATTAGTTAAAGTTACTGCTAAAAATAAATTCTCAATAACTTATGATCAGCCAAACTAAGGATAGCCCAAAAGTTACTAATAGACATCTCCAGAAATTAAATATGCGTTACCTAAAACCCTTGTAGCGACGTAGCACTGCTACGTCTCTACATTCTTTTTCGGAAATGTTTAATCAGTAATTGGGATTAATTCATTACTTATTACCGATTTTTGCTCCATAAGTTTTAACTCTAATAGTATTCTAAAATGACAAATAGCTTTTTTCGCTACAGTTTTCGAGGGAATATTCCATGACTATTTGGGTAAATGAGCAAATTGATCCGTCTGGGATGATTCATGCCTGTATTGCCACTTGTAATGAATCTCAAGCCAAAGATTGCCATGATTCATTTGAAAATAATTTGACCGAGGCGCAAAAGGAAGCAGGTTGGGTAGCGCGATTGCGGATAGTGGATTCTTGGGATGAAGTGCCGGTGAATTCTTTAAAACTCAATTAATTGGGTGAGATGGAGTTCATTTTTTGGGGTTTTAATTGAACAGATTTCAGGAGCGTAGGCGCAGCCCGCCATAGGCATCGCTTGTCTACCACACGCTGCACCTATGCCAATGCCGAGTGCGATCGCAGCAAATTCCATGAGAACAGGTTAATAAAGAATAAAATTCTGATTAAAATTCTCAAATTATTAGTAACTGCTTCTAAAAAAAGTAACATATTATAGGAAAATGATGATTTTTCTTAACTTTGAAGAGGTATCATCTATACCGTAGATTAAATTAAAAAATTTGTATAAGCCGAATCAATTTAGTGAACTATCCCAAGGTTTACACTTCGGAGCAAGCCTGTCCCATTAATTTAGTTGGCGAAACGGGACAAGCGGTTCAAATTTCAATTCATGCTCCCAGTCAATATATCTGTGCCAACTGCGAACGGATATTACCAGATTGGAAACGGCAACCATTTTTACGAGTAGTGATTGTCTTACAGCAATCGCGTTATCAATTAGTCGAAAAGACAACAGAAGTAGAGACAGAGAAAGAACGCTTACGAGAAAAGTTTATGAGATTTGGCTGCGATTTGGCATTTAATCTGCGCGATCGCGGATATTTAACTGACCTAATCGACCCTCGTACAGGCTATCCTTTACTGTCTCATCCTGGAGCAATCCCTCACGATGATACAGCAGTTGTCAAAGCTTTGCTCAACTATCCAGTGATTAAAAATCAATGCCGTGTGTTAATTCATCCCGATTGGGGTGCAGCAGTTTATCCTAGCATCTTGATATCAGAAGCTCCTCCAATTGCGATCAAATTGGTTACAAAAGGCATAGCATCCATGCATGGGTGGAAAGAAGTTGATTATTAGTCATTGGTCATTAGTTATTAGATCATAAACTCCAAATTTAAGAGTAATGTATCAAAAGATGTGTTAAAACCTTGTAATGACTAAAACGCAGCCTAATCAGATCAAAATTCGCCTAGCCCAACCGCAAGATAGAAATCAGATTTTTGATATTCGAAGAGATGCCATACAGATACTTTGCTCCAGAGATTATAATTTTGAACAAACTCAAGCCTTATTGAATGATACACAGTTAGATAAATCACAAGGAGGAGAGACAAAAGATATTGTTTTTGTCGCTGAAATTGGTGAAAAAATTGTGGGTTTTTCTGCCTATTCTAGATATTGGGTGAATGCAGTTTATGTCCATCCTAAATATGTGCGACAAGGAATTGGCACAGAGTTGCTAAAAGCAATAGAAAGCGAAGCTTGTTCTCAAAATGTTAATACGTTAGCTGTCTGTGCTTCAATCACTGCCAAACCTTTTTATGAAGCATCTGGCTATCAAGACTTTGGCAAAACTTATATAAGTTCAAGTAGTGGAGTTTATATACCATGTAGCCGTATGCAAAAATGGCTATCTTCAGCTACTGAGGCAGAACAATTGCCATCAGACAGTTTGACAGTTATATGCAGATTCTTGCAGTGGGTATTAACTGGTAAGTAAACTCAATTATTTTTTGGTCGTCGCAATTTATGAGAACCAATTGGGCCAAGAATTTGGTTAAGGTCACGCAATTGTTCTGCTGTACCCATACCAATTAGCCGATCGCCTGGCATTAAAACCGTATCGCCAGTGGGGCCACCGATTAAAGTCCCATCAGCGCGGCGAATTGCCAGAACTAATGCCCCAGATTGCGATCGCAACCTCGCTTTTTGTAAAGTTTGACCGACAAAAGGGCAAAAAGCTGGGTCGAGTAAAAATTCTTCCATATACAACTGACGGTCTGCACCTGCTAAAATTCCGTCTACAAAGTCTAATACTTGGGGTCTGAGAGCCGCAGCAGCCATGCGCTTCCCACCAGTAATATAGGGGGATATCACTTGATCTGCACCACCGCGTCGTAACTTCTGTAAAGCCTCTTCTGTACTTGCTCGTGCAATCACCCGAATTCCTGAATTTAATGTTTTGGCTGATAAAACAATATATAAATTTTCGGCATCTGAAGGAAGGGCTGCAACGATACACATCGCCCGTTCAATACCAACTTTCAAAAGGGTGTCATCTAACGTAGCGTCACCTTGGTATGCTGTGTAACCTTCAGTCTGCGCCCTTTGTACAGATTCCGTCTCCGAATCAATCACCACAAAAGGTACGCCTTCTGCCTGGAATTCCTTGGCAATTTGACGACCAGTCCGACTAAATCCACAGATGATGTAATGTTCTGACAGGGATTCCATTAACCGCCTCTGTTGTTGTAGCCGAATTCCTTCTTGAAAGTACCCTTGAATGATCGCTTCTGTAAATCTGTTGACAATGTAACCGATATTGACTACACCTAACAAAATCAGGGCAATTGTAAACAATCGTCCTCGGCTACCCAGTGGATGCGTCTCTCCATATCCGACAGTTGCTAAAGTGATCACTGTCATGTAAGCTGCATCTTCCCATGACCAGCCCTCAACTAACCAGTACCACAAAGTGCCAATCAGGAAAACACCGCCAAGAGCGATCGCCCCTGCCATTAACTCCTTTTGGATACGTTGATATTTTTGCTCAAGTGTTGAGAATGACGTAACAATAGTACTTTTAGCCTACCTTTTCTAATTTTGTACTAACTCTATCGCATTTGTACTTTTTAGTACATTTAAACTAAAAGTTATCTAAACTAATAGTCCAAACTCAATACCTGAAGTTTAGATTAACCCATGAACCTATCCCACTAAGAAAATTCTGTTAATCCAGATGTGAATTGTAGCTAGAGAAAAAAGCATTGAAGCAGGTAGCAATCCTCTCCCAACAAACAACGAGTCTGCGGTATTTGCTTTGAACCTATCCCACTAAGAAAATTTATATTAAAAAGCTTAAGCTTATTAAGAACTTGGCTGATGACAAAAAGAAGTGTGTATTCTCTGGGGTTTGTTCTAGATCAAAGCTCGTAAATTGGTAAAGGTATTAATTAATATTAGAGGTTTTCTTAGTGCCATTTCAGTCAAATTTACATTGGTATAAATTTGAATGAGCGAATAATCAGCTCAACCTGCTGACCATTTGTTGGTGGCTGTCCCTTGAAAAGCCAAAGGTTGATATAAACGGGCATTGGTTTGTGTCCTATGTAGTTTGCTGAGTCGAGAGGCTGATATAGCCAATTGGCAAACTGGTTAGTGTTGTCATCATAGTGGCCATTCAGCGACTGGAAGTACACGTTTGCAGCAGTCCAGGTGAACCTATGCGTTGTATAACTTCCGTTTAGGTTCACTGGGAAATTATTGTACTTGCGGTCGAGTTCCTTTTTCACAGGCCAGACTGTATAGTTGCCAATTGAAGCTGCTACATTGCCCCACTTAGCGAACTCAATATCAATTTCGTTGGTGCCATCGACTCCGACATCGGGTGTTGGATAGTTGTACAAGCCAAATACAGTATTAGGATCGAGTTTATCCAATCGTCCGATAACTTGAAACTGATAACGACCAAAGCCGAGTCGATCTTTGGTGTATACTTCTGAAGAATACCACTGGTTTTGACGTTTAGTGAGTTTCAGGTGTAAGTAGCCGTTTTTATCGACCCAAACATTGTTCTCATCCCAATTGTTTGGACCTGGGCCCTCATTAGTGCCAGACCTCACTATCCAATCGTAACCAGAGAACTTGATAGTTTTAGCTTCACAAGGATTGCAAACTGTTATTACAAGGGTTGCTACGCTTGCGACTAGTATAGTTGTTGTTTTCACTTTTGCTTCTTTTTAACTTTTCGTTTAGTGATTTACTTTACATCTAAATCTAAGAATATTCAACAATTTAGTTACAGTATGAGGCTACAAATCCAATCCAAAACCTCAGTAATCATGTCTTGTAAATAGTAATTTTTAATCTTACCTTCTTATTTGTTATAAGTAGGTCGGCGCAATTAAAGCTAACTGGCGTACCCCTCCAAGGAAGCAAGCTACGCGTAGTGTCTGTCTGCGACACGCTGCACGAACGTAGAGAAGGACACAAAGAAAGAAATAAGAAGCCAAGAAAATTTGGCGCAGCCTCACAAAGAAATGTATTAGTACAGTTTTGCGTAAAAGCGTAGCGTTTTTAATGCATCCCGATGCATTGGTATTGTAAAGGGACGCATTGGTATTGTATCGGGATGTATTGGCATTGTATTGGGATGCATTGGTATTGTATTGGGATGCATTGGCATTGCAGGGGGACGCATTAACAATGCATCCCGATGTATTGGTATTGCAAGGTATTGCTGAATTTAATTCGCTACGAATTAAAAAATACTGTACTTAGCTTTCTTGCAGTTTTCCTGCACACAGCAAGGGGAATTTCCTCATGTGTCTTAGCGCCATCAAAACCGCAGGCTGGCATTTGACGAGTTAAGCTTGGACATCAGTGAGAAAATCCCTGGACTCTACCTAAGACTTGCAATGCCTAGCTTGGGCTGGTTTTATGCAAATTGACTTTCACTCATACTCTTGCTCAAGTGTTAAGTACAAAGTTTTTTTTCACCCCCACCATGCCTTTGAGGTTATATAAGCGTTAGCTTAAAATGAAGTACGAGTTGTACTAAATAAAAAGTATTTTTTAGGGATTTCTAGGAAACTAGTAAATAACTATATAATGAAAAACTTTCAAAAGGAGCGGTAGTGAGCCTACAAACTCTCGTTGAACAAGCCACCATCCCCCCAGATTCAGGGTCTGTAGCATCTAGTCCCTTTGAGGCAGATAGCTTTAATGAAGCTGTCATGTCTACATACGCTCGGTTTCCTCTAGCCCTAGAACGCGGTGCTGGATGCCGGGTTTGGGATACACAGGGGCGAGAATATCTGGACTTTGTGGCTGGAATTGCCACTTGTACTTTAGGACATGCCCACCCAGTTATGGTAGAAGCGGTAACACGCCAAATCCAAAAGCTGCATCATGTCTCTAATTTGTACTATATTCCTGAGCAAGGTGAATTGGCAAAATGGCTGGTTGAACATTCTTGTGCCGATCGCGTGTTTTTCTGCAACTCTGGTGCTGAAGCTAATGAAGCCGCAATTAAACTGGCGCGGAAGTATGCACACACAGTATTAGACATTGAAAAACCGATTATTTTAACTGCCAATGCCAGTTTCCACGGACGGACTTTGGCAACAATTACCGCTACAGCACAACCGAAGTATCAAAAATATTTTGATCCCTTGGTTCCTGGTTTCCACTACGTAAATTACAACGATATTAACGCTGTGGAAGTGGCGATTAGCGAGTTAGATGAAGGCGATTATCGGGTAGCGGCAATTCTGATCGAGCCATTGCAGGGAGAAGGCGGTGTGCGTCCAGGAGATATTGCCTATTTCAAAAAGCTCCGGCAAATTTGCGACGAAACTGGCATTTTATTGATTTTCGATGAAGTGCAAGTTGGTATGGGGCGCAGTGGCAAATTATGGGCTTACGAACATCTTGGCGTTGAACCGGATATTTTCACCAGTGCCAAAGGCTTAGGTGGCGGTATCCCCATCGGTGCAATGATGAGCAAAAAATTCTGTGATGTTTTTCAACCAGGGGAACACGCTAGCACTTTTGGCGGAAATCCTTTTGTGTGTGGTGTAGCACTCAGTGTTTGCCAGACGTTGGAACGGGAAAATATTTTGCAGAATGTGCAAGACAGAGGTGAACAATTGCGATCTGGATTGAAGGCGATCGCAGCAAAATATCCTCAGCACGTTGGCGAAGTTCGGGGTTGGGGTTTAATCAACGGTTTGGAATTGCGAGCCGATATTCAAATAACCGCAGCAGATATCGTCAATGCTGCCATCATAGAGGGCGTATTGCTAGTACCAGCCGGGCCAAAAGTAGTCCGATTTGTGCCACCACTTATTGTCACAGAGGCGGAAGTAAACACTGCCTTGGAAGCTGTGGATAAGGCGATCGCAACTCTCACAGCTTAGGTAATCAAAAAGCGAGGATTAATCTTTATGCCTATCTCTCGCTTTTTCTTACTTTTAGATTAATTTTTACTCAACACGGGCTAAACGCCCCGCTACCGCTAACAGCACTTTGCTATTATATCTAAGACTAGTTGAACTTTTAGGTAATCGACTTGTCGATTTGGAGGTCTGTTAGAAACTCGATGAGCAATCTATTAACTTCGACTGGGCGTTCTTGCTGAATCCAATGACCAGCCTTTGGTAGCAATACCTTCTGCTTCAAGTTGGGCACGTTTTCCTCTAGGGTGTCGAATGCTTCACGGTACATTGTGATCACTGCATCTGCTTCTCCCGCCACAAACAATGTAGGCTGGCGCAGCTTTGCGCCACTAAGAAATGGTGTTAGTTCCCAGATTCTATCTATGTTTCGATACCAGTTCAACCCGCCCCGGAAACCAGTCCGCTCAAACTCAGAGGTGAAAAAGTCGATATCCTGGTCTGTTAACCAAGCTGGAAGTTGCTCTGGTACGTAACTTGTGTCTATTGCCTTCTCCGACTTGTTAAATAGGAAGCGCCAGCGTTTTTCTGGTGGTGGATCTCCCGAGGCGGAGTAGAGAATTGCACGTATGGTAGCGCGAATATCAGACTCTAGTTCCGCCTCAGCTTTACCTGGTTCTTGAAAGTACAGCTGATAGAACTCCTGCTCGCCTGCCATCAGCTTCATTGCTTCTGTCGGTCGAATGTCTGACCAACTGCGGGGTTGATAGGGCACACTCAGCAGGGAGATAGCGTGGAAGATATCTGGACGAAGTAGGGCACAATACCAGGCAACAGGCGCACCCCAATCGTGTCCAACAATGATTGCTTGCTCCTCACCCAGCGCATGAACCAGACCAACAATATCACCAACCAACTGGAAAATATGGTATGCCTCAATTGGTTCCGGTCTTGAGGTCTGTCCATAGCCGCGCTGGTCTGGTGCTACCGCGTGGAACCCAGCTTCAGCTAATGCCGATAACTGATGCCGCCAGGAGTACCAACATTCTGGGAAGCCGTGACACAAGATCACCAATGGACCTTGCCCCTGTTCGGCAATATGCATCTTGATACCGTTGGTTTCGATGAAACGGTGAGTTACTAAAGTCATATTTCCTCAATTCCTTTTTTAGGGTTGAAGCAGCTCTTTTCATGTTGGCAAATGAACTACAAAAGTTAAAAAGCCTAATGCTGCCTTCACTGAAAACAAATTAATGAGGTTTATCATTAAAAGAGTAAAAAATTATTGCCAACGGTATCTTCTCTACTTCTTTCCAACACAGTCACCATTATCTAGCAAAAGGGGATCAGGATGGAAAACTTTTCGCTCTACTAAATGTCATTTATAATTGGTCTTCCAAGTTGAGTTTTGCACGTCACCCAATATTAAGTGTTTGTGGCGATCGCCTGAGCGCACAACCTCAAGCATCTGGTTGAAGTCTCGCTTTGGCACTCTACACAACCGTTTGAAGTCTTCTTATTTCAAGCTTTTCACCTGTTTGTAGGTCATATAAGGTACTACGCTTTTACCTACTTTTCCCATGTAACTAGGACTTTTGCAAAAGGTGTATTGATTTTTTTAGCTATGTATTTAGTATCCCTATCCCTGCGTTCTCTTCATTCTGGGGAAATTTCCCGATAAGCTTGCCGACACTGCTCATAATTGTCTGGCAAAATCTCGGCATTACCAAAACATAATTGCTCGTGTGTGGTAATTAAAGTTTCATAAGGCTGTATGGGAGTCACAGACGATCGCAGCAATTGCAGATATTCTCCATCTGTGCGGCTGAGTTTGTGGGGTGCGATCGCGTTTTTATCCAACTGCTGCAACATTGCTAAATAAACACAACGGCAAGCCTCACGGTAATTACCTTGACGATAAAATTCTTGCGATCGCTCCAACAAAAGAGCAATCGATGACTCATTGGAGCGAGTTTTTACGCGAAAATCAGTAAGATTGCCACTTCTATTTAGCCAAGAATATACATAAGGACTGAATTCTCGCCATAATCGCCAACCAATCCAAGCTATAAATAAGCCTAGTACCAACCAAAATAGGAATTTCAGCAATTCAGCTAGCCAGGGGCTAATTGACCATCCGGTAGGCAATTCTGGTAAAGCCTGTTCAAAGCGGTAAAACTGGTATTCCCACCATTCACCCGCTTGTTGTTGGAATTGAGACAAATGCCAACTCCAGCTAGTTTTTTCAAAAGTATCTGTAGGCATAAGGGAGAAGGGGGAGCGAGGAGTGGGAAGCAAAAGGGGACAAGGGGGACAAGGGGACAAGGGGGAATTATTGAATAAGTGTCTCCCTTGTCTCTCTTTCATGCCCAATGCCCCATGCCCCATGATTATTGACTATTGACTAGTTGACTCTTTTTTTATCATTATCGAGCCAATAACAATAAGTAGCGCACCGAATGCAAGAAATCCTAAATCCCAAACTAACTGATTTGGGCCTGGTTTCACATGATGGATACCGAGAATTTGGTGGTCAATTAAACCTTCAACGAAGTCAAATAACCCATTCCCAATCATTAGTGACCCAATAAAAATCTGTGATGACCAAGGAACATCATCACGCCCTCCGGCACGCCATAGCAATACAAGTCCTACCACGGTGAATACCCAATCCAAGGCATGAAATAACCCATCCCATACCATGTTCAAATCGATATTCGCCATGTTTGTCAGAGGTCGAATGCTACTGAGCATGTGATGCCACTGGAGGAGCTGATGCAGTAAAATTCCATCAAGAAATCCTCCAAGACCCACACCAAGAAAAATTCCCGCAGTAATTAGTGGTGCGCGTTGATTGAGGGTTTCACTTTTTGCCTCCATTGTCAACCTCATAGATAGGCTTTCTTACCAAAGTACAACATCTTTTGGGAAAAAAATCTTCTATTTTAAGGCAAGTAGGAACATTCAACTTAAATTAATAATTTACAAATTTAATCTGCATACCTGCTTTGACTGGATCAAAATCTTGGGGAAAATGGGTGCTGCGATCATAGTCTGCTTTTTCTAGCTTCGCTCCTTTAAGATCGGCTTGGCGAAGATTCGCTGACATCAATAATGCTCCCCTTAAATCGGCATCATTGAGATTAGCTTGACCCAGATCGGCAAAACTCAGATCAGTTCCCCTCAAATTTGCGCCACTCAGGTTAGCTTCACTCAAGTCAGCATAACTAAGGTCAGAACCTTTCAAGTTAATGCCTTGCAAATCAGCATTACCCAGTTCTGCTTTACTAAAGTTCCGTTTTCCTGCTACATAACTCTCTACAAGAGTAGCGGTACTATTTATAGGCTGTTGAGAATTGGCTTCAGGCATATAACAGCCTCACTGGTTATTAGCTTCATACTGAGGATGAAAATTTTCCTACTTCATCCTTTCTAAATGTAATACATAAGTTCCTTTTGCTTTCGCATTGATCTTCGTTCACAAAGGTCTTGAAGTGTATATTTTTCTAGAACTGAGTTAGCAGCCTGACGTGCTTCCTGCCAGACTTCCTGAATTAGCTCACCTTCTACCGTGTTTGGAGTTGGCTCAGAATCAGAGACTACGATATCTGATCCTTCCATGCAGCTAAAAGCATCTAACACTGTAATCTTTCCGGGATCTCGTGCCAGAACATAGCCACCTTTGGCTCCACGTATACTCTTAATTAAACCTCCACGCCTTAATGTGGCCAGAAGTTGTTCCAAATAGCGGTTCGGGATGTCTTGTAATGCCGCTATCTCTCGAATTTGGAGGGCTTCACCGTTAGGGTAACAGGTTGCCAACTCTAACAGGGCTAGAAGTGCGTATTCTGATTTGTTAGAGATAACCACAGGCGTAATATTTTAAACTCACACTTAAATATACAAAGTATTTGAATTGCTTTCCCTAAGCTACTGTTAAGAAAAACTTTACAATCAACTTATTGTTGACCGGCTAACCCCACTTTAAAGACCTTTTAGCATAGAAGCAATTATATTTTATTTTTAATTTAATAAGTAAAAGTGATTGATTATCAAGAAAGGCAGAAGGCAGACGGCAGGAGGCAGAAGGAATACTGCCCTCTGTTCTTTGCTGCGACCAATCAGGGTGCATGGTTTAAGACCCCCACTGAAAGGGAGTTGAGTGGCTCTAAGTCAGGAGGGGTCGAATTCTATAAGTGACTTGTTCCTTCTGCCCGGTTGTTGAGCATAGTCGAAACACTGCCTCCAGCAAGAACTGCCTCCTTCAATTATTAAAATCTTCTCAAGTGTAAATTGGCTTAAAAGCTGTGCAAGCCGCTATATATTCAAATTTATCGAAAATGGGAGAGTTACGATAAAGGTAGTTCCTGCACCGATCGCACTTTCGACAAAAATTTCGCCGCCATGTAAATCTACAGCCTGCTTGACGATAGACATCCCTAGTCCCATTCCTGAGATATTACCTGCATTACTGGCGCGATGGAAGGGTTCAAAGATGTGTTCAATGTCATCTGGGGGAATGCCAATACCACAGTCTTGAGTTTGGAATATAGCTTGATCGTTGGTAATGGTGACAGAAAACTTAACTGTGCTACCAATAGGAGAGTATTTCAGACAATTCGAGAATAAATTAGTCAAGATTTGCCGCAGTAGTTTCGCGTCTAAGTAAGCTCTTGTAGATTGACACTCACTGCTAAAAGCGATCGCATGTTGTGAGCGATCGCTCTGTTGTAATTCTTCTAATATATCGCGGCAAAATTCTACCAAATTTAGGGGTGTTGGATTAAACTCTAGCTTGCCTGTTTCATCCTGACTCAGCACCAATACATCATTTAACAACTGGGTTAGATGCATAACAGATGTTTGAATGCGACGTAAGTGGGTCTGTTGTCGCTCGTCGTTCCATAGATGGCGATAATATTCTAGTAATTCTGCAGAAGAGTGGATGGTAGCCAAAGGGGTGCGAAACTCATGAGAGGTGATAGTAAGCAAGCGGGATTTAAGTTCACTAAACTTTCTTTCTTTGGTAAGGGCTTGTCGCATCGCCTGTTCTGCCCATTGCAGCTTGGCTTGGCTTCGCTTGCTTTCGCTAATATCCCGCAATATCCACCGCAAACCGACTAACCTACCTTTTTGATTACGGACAGCAACCACCTTAACCGCAGCAATAATTGGCGTTTTGTTACATGGCCGCAGGTTTACCTCCCACTCTTGCATTTTCCAGTCTGGAATTTCGGCATGATCGCGCAGATGAAGCAGTTTCAGATGAAAAGCAATTATTTCTTTCTCAATCACATAAATTCCTAAGAGTTTGCCCAACAAAACACTTTTAGAAATGTTTAGCAGAGTGGTGGCGGCTGAGTTAACTTCTTGAATTAACCCTTTTGTATCAGTCACAAAATAAGCGTCTGGTACTTCCTCAAATAGTTCCTGGTAGCGTTGACGTTGTGCTACTAAAGCTTGTTGAGTATTGGATAATTCTTCATTCTGCTGCTGTAGGTCTTCATTAGCTATTTGCAATTCTTCCAAAGTTAGGTGGATTTCTTTTAATAATGCGGTAATAAGTTCAATATCTTCCTGTGCATTTTGCTGTTCACTCTGGCGTTGCAAAAGGGCGACGCGCTTACGCATACTCTCTATCTGTAAGGCTAATTCGTCCAAATTCACCCTCTGACTCCTAATTTGGATATCTAAACTTGCGTTGTATTTTAGATTCCCTATTTAAATAATCTTAGCTTTTGGAGGTTAATAGTTATTAGTTATTAAAATAAAATTCATAAATCAGGAGTCAGAATTAAGTTAAATATTCTGACTGAAAAAGCAAATAGAGTAATCCTTTTAAAGGGGAGCTAGTGCAGTCTTCTCTCTACAGCCTTTCTTCTAAAGAAAGGAGATGCTATGCGTAGCTTGCTTCCCCGTAGGGGTACGGGCATCTTAGAGCAGGCGTTAGCCGAGAAGGGGAAACTTTAAGGCTTTAGCAAGTCTGCGAACATTTTGATTCTAATTTATTGATTCTAAATTCTAAATTCTGAATTCTTTAATTGGAAGTCCCTGAATATTTTTCTCTGGCAATATTGCTTAATTTAGTTCTTAAATCTGCCCATTTGACTCCTTCTAAGTTGGGCAAAACAATATGAGCGGCTCCAACTCGTTCAGTTGGGCCGAGTCCTATTGCCCACATACCACCGACTAAAGCTGCCTCAATACCTGCTGCGGCATCTTCTACAACTACAGATTGCGCTGGTTCGAGTCCAAGCTGCTTGGCTGCGTACAGAAATAGGTCGGGTGCTGGCTTAGGTTGCTGTACACTATAACCGTCAGCGATCGCATCAATTTTATCGGCAATGCCCAATCGCTCGATGACTGTGCGGGCATTTTTGCTACCTGAACCAATACCGATTTTAATCCCAGCTTGTCGCAGTTCATCCAAAAAAGCGATCGCACCTGGTAATAAATCCTTGGATGTCATGCTTTGGATCAATTCCCCATAGTAGCGATTTTTACGCTCCATCATCTCCTCAATTTGTGCTTCTGAATACGGTCTATTTCCAATAATCAGCATCAGGGAAGCACGACGAGATACACCGCGCAGCGCTTCATTAGCTTGTCGATTAAATGGTATACCTTCTTCATCTGCTAGCTTTTGCCAAGCTAAATAATGAAGTTCTGCTGTATCTGTTAGCACACCATCTAAGTCGAAGATGAATCCTTTGATGTTGGGGTTGTGGGTCGCTTCGCTTGGGGATTGGGAATTGGGGAGTGGGGGGGATGAGGGAGCAGGGGAGGCAGGGGGGGAAAACTGGTGTTTAGAAGCTTGTGAGGGGGAATTTTGGGAGAGGGAAAGTTGGAGATATTCTAGTTGACGAGTTATATCTTGAGTGACTTGTTCTTTGCGTAAATCGAAGTCATGCCATTTTCCTTGCCAGTGTAGTTTAAACTTCAAGCGTGTCCAGCCATCAGGTAGATGGGAGTTGGCTACGGGGCCATTTTCAGTTAGTTGAATGCCGCCGAATCCAAAAATTACAGCTTGCCAAACGCCACCAGCAGTAGCACCGTGAATTCCATCGCTGGTGTTACCTCGGTTATCTTCAAGATCCACCATTAACGCTTGCATAAACACTTTGTAAGCTTCCGTTGATTTGCCCAAATCGGAAGCTAAAATGGCGTGAACTGCTGGCCCAAGAGACGACCCATAAGTAATGTCTGTGCGGGGTGCGTAGTAGTCCCAGTTGGTCTGCAATGCTTTTTCGTTGTAGGGAATATCTGCTGATTCCCGCATTAAATAAAGGAGCATTAAGATATCTGGCTGCTTGAGTATTTGACATTTATTGGTTTTCTCAATACCTAAGATGGCTTGCATGGAGCGATCGCGCCCTTCGTAATCTGCTAAGTTGATATCTTCTAATTGGAAAAATCCCTCGAACTGCTCGATTAGTTCTGTTAATGGGTCATGGAGAAACAATATTTTAGTGATGATATCTTGCCAGTGTGATCGCTCTTGTGGGGTAAGTTTTAGTTTCTCTTCTAGTTCAGTAGTTCGTTCGGGGAACTTATCAGCCAACCAATCATAAACTGCGATCGCTTTCTCTAAATGCCATTGCGCCATGCGATTTGTAAAGGCGTTATTGTGGACGAACTCATGGTATTCATCGGCTCCGATTACTCCTTGAATCTCATAACGTTGGCGCTCAGAATTGAATTCAACCCGGCTACCCCAGAAAATAGCGGCATCCAAAATAATCTCTGCGCCGCGCTCTTGCATCCACTGATCATCACCAGTGGCTTGCCAGTAGTTCCAAGCTGCGTAGGGAACATCTGCATTGATATGAATTTCGCGATCACGACACCAAATCCGCACGTCTTCACCATAAAAATCACTATTGAGTCCCCAACGTGGTGTTACTTCATCTCCGGTATCAGCACTTTCCCAGGCAAACATTGCCCCTCTATAGCTGTAATGGGAAGCCTTGCGTCTAGCTCCTGGTAAGGTGTGCCAACGGTAACTGAGTAAGTTTCGGGCGATCGCTGGTTGAGTAAACAGAAAAAAAGGCAGCATAAAAATTTCTGTATCCCAAAAGATATGACCGCGATAGCCAAACCCCGAAAGTGTTTTAGCAGGAATGCTCACTTTGTCATCATGGCGTGAACCAGCAATCAGCAGTTGAAATAGATTGTAGCGAACAGCAAAAGCAGCTGTGCTATCCCCTTCAATGAGGATGTCACTTTGCTGCCATACCTCATCCCATGCCTGCTCATTGGCTCTTAGTAGTGTTGCGTAGTCTGGTAGGTGCGCGAGTTTTTCTGTAGCTGCTGAAACTGGTGTCTCAGTCTCCCGCGAGGTAAAAACTGTCACGATTTTTTCTACCGTTACCGTCTGTTGTGATTTAGTCTGGTAGGTCATGCTTAAGGTCGGATAACCAGGCGCAGTGCTGACTTGCAAAGATGCTTCAGTGCCTGATATTCTCATAGTTGCGCCCATACCAATTTCAATTCGGGAGTGGCGAGTGCGGCATTGCAACCAGATTCCTTGGTCAGTCTTGCCCTGATCTAGTCCTTCCCAGTGATTAAAACCCTGATTTTCTGGATAGCCGTTGATACTTCCCTGAACTTCAATTGACCCATCAAAATCTACTGGCATTAAATGGCAGCGTTGCGCCAACACATGCCGATCTGCCAAACTAGCAAAGCGTTCAAAGGTAATATCTATAGTGTTTCCACTGGGAGAGCGCCAACGTAAGTAACGGATTACAAGTCCGTAGCGTAAATCAAGCTTGCGATCATAGCGCAATATTTCACCTTGATCGAGACGGAAGCGATCGCCATTTACAATCACTATCAAAGGTAGCCAATCAGGGCAATTTGCCAGTTCAGTGTACACTACAGGCACATCGTCATAGACACCGTGGATAAAAGTAGCTGGCAATGCATGAGGATAACCTTCCTCAAAACTGCCTTTTGTTCCCAGGTATCCATTTCCGATTGTAAAGACGGTTTCTTTAGAGTGCAATTGATCGGGGTCAAACTGGGTTTCAATTAAAATCCAGTCTGTGTAGATAAAATTACGAGAATGACTTTTTGTTTGCATAAGGGGGGAGTAGGGAATGGGGAATGGGGAATGGGGAATTGGGAAATTTAGTGGATGAACGGAGTTCCGAGGTGGATGAACGAGTCTTTGAGGGAGATGAACGGAGTTCCGAGGTGGATGAACGAGTCTTTGAGGGAGATGAACGGAGTTCCGAGGTGGATGAACGGAGTTCCGAGGTGGATGAACGGAGTTCCGAGGTGGATGAACGGAGTTCTGAGGTGGATGAACGGAGTTCCGAGGTGGATGAACGGAGTTCCGAGGTGGATGAACGGAGTTCCGAGGTGGATGAACGGAGTTCTGAGGTGGATGAACGGAGTTCCGAGGTGGATGAACGGAGTTCCGAGGTGGATGAACGGAGTTCCGAGGTGGATGAACGAGTCTTTGAGAGAGATGAATGAGTCTTTAAGCCAATGCTTTAACTCCCCCTGCTCCCCCTGCTCCCCCTGCTTCCCCACTCTCCACTCCCCACTCCCCACTCCCTCATCCCCCCTTATGCTTTTCCAAAATATTTTCGGCTCTAGGTTTATAAATGAGATGAAATAAGGTTTCCATATAGCGATCTCTGGCTTCGTTATTTTCTGGAGCAACAAAGTTCCAAAAACTAAATATTTTAGCAAGCTGTAGTAATTGATTACTATGTAAATGCCAATTGTATCTATTATGGATTCGCTGACTCATCCATTCTGAGACTTCGTGCCAATACTCAGGATGAGTATTGCATTGTTCAACAAAGCCTAAAATTTTCTTTGCTGTTCCTTCTAAGTCTGTAGGATTAAGATTAAATTCATTCTCTTGGTTTTCGATAATTTCTAAAGAGCCGCCAAATTGAGTAGCAAAAGTTGGTAAGCCAGAAATCATCGCTTCTAAAATAGACCGACCGAAGGATTCAAAGAGGGCAAAGTGGACATAAATCCCCTGATCATCTGCAACTACTCGGTAGGCTTCGCCGAGGTTGCTGCTAGGAATACGCATCCCCACCCAGCGAATTTTGCCATTGAGATGATATTGCTCAATAATGTCGTGGAGTTTTTGGATTTCTTCTGCTTCCTGTGGGTTTGTCGCTTCATCTGGATGCAGTTTACTACTTAAGAGAATCAAGTTACAATGCTCTTGCAACGCCTGACTTTGACCAAAGCATTCAGCTAACCCAGTGAGATTTTTGATTGAGGTGATGGGAGCAACGGCAAAGATTGGTCGCTTATGAGGCTGCTCTAAATGACCAACTATTTGGGGGTCTTCGCGGCTAAAGAGTAGGTCATGAGTTTGTGTGCGAAGGTCAGAATTTCGATCTTCTTTTTGGCTATAGGGAAAGAAAATCTTTTCATTCACTCCCGGCGGCACTAAGTTGAATTTAGGACTAAACAAATCAATTCCATCAACTACATGATACAACTGCGGCATTGTAAAGCATTTGTACGACTCGTATTGACCTATGGTGTCAGGTGTGCCGACAATTTCTTGATAGGACGATGTGATAATGAAGTCGGCTGCATTCATGCTAATCAAATCGGCGGTAAATTGTACCGAGAAGTGATATTGGTCTTCTAAATCTTGCCAATATAAATTACTAAATAGATATTTAGGTTTTTCTAATGAATGGGCAATGTTGCACTGGGTAACTTTCATGCGGCGCGATAAAAGAAAAGCTACTAAGTTACCGTCGCTGTAGTTGCCAACAAAAAGATTAGGTTTACCTTTAAATTGAGCTAGTAATTCTTTTTCTGCATCTAGAGCAAATTGTTCTAAATAAGGCCAAATCTCAAATTTAGAAATCCAATTGTTGGTAATTTCAGGATTGAATTCACCAAAAGGAACGCGCAAGATCCAAGCATTTTCAGTATCTTGAACTTTTTCTAAACGCAGATTGCAAAATGTGCCTTCGCAGTTAGGGATTAGCCGGGTGAGAATAATTACATGGGGCTTCATACCCAGTACGTCGAGACCAGCGAGTTTGATTTGTTCGCGCAGTTCGTTTTCTAAGCTGCGGGCTTGTTCAAGGACATAGATAACTTGACCGAGTGTTTCATCTCTTCCTAAGACATCTTCTTGTCCAACCCAGCCGTGGATGGAAATGAGGACGACGCGAAAAATGGCGGGGACGCGGGCCACAAATGTTTCTAAGATGCCGGGTTCTGGAGAGTAAATCAGTCGGTCGAGGAGTTCTAGGGTTTGGGAAACTCGCGCCGCAGTATTACCCCAACCTGGCTCAAAGCCGAGTTTTTGGAAATCGAAGCGGAATTTTTCATAAGGTTCATCAGGCTCAAGCTCATTCAAAAATTTCAGCGCTAGCTTAATTTGTCTGGCTAGGTGAATACCTGAAGGAATGCGATCGCTCAACAGCAGCCGAATTCCATCGTGTTGCAACCCCTGTAATGCTTGAAATAACATTTCTACCCAATATTGGGGGTCAGTCAACAATTGATTGCACAGGTAACGGTTGAGGAAGGCTAAACCTTGACCAATATTTCTAGGGTCGTCGATTTTTGGGGAACTTTCGTAAAACGGGTGGAGGTCAATTTCGAGGATGTAAGGCTGGTAGCGGTTGACCAGGCGATCTCTTACATCTAGCAGCACTTGAGGCCTCATCTGCTCAAACCTACTATCAGATGTCAGTTTCCAAACTTCCTGACTAGCAATCCTCGGACGAACCACAAACCAGGTACTTTCTTCTTCAAAAATTATTTCGTGAGTGTACTGAATCAATTTGCCCACAGAAGAAGAGTGGTAAAAATAGGCTGGCTTTTGGGATTTATGACAGTAATCCGCAAAAGCTTGTAAAATTTCATTTCTCAGGAAGTAAGGCTTACCTGAAGCACTCAACGTATAAATCAACTGATGTAGAGCAGTTTTTTCATCACCGTTGAAGACAGCTTGAACTAGTTCATACATGATGACGAATCCCAGAACTTGAGCTAGGTCACGACCCCATTTTTATCTCCAATCTCTGATTTTGTGAGGCACATTTCCCGTTTAATGTTATATAAACATGAAAACCACCTGCGTCTAACTCTGGGATGAAACCCTGCGAGGGTTTTAAATCTATGGGATGAGGGAGTTATTTCATGTTCGGTAAAAGATTCATCATTAAGACCGCAGGCGGCAGGGGGAAGAGGGTTTTAATATTTTTGCATAGATGCCCAGAATCATAACTAATTAAGCAAACATGATATTACAAAAGAGAGGCGTTGCTGATTCCACGTATAAAAATGATTTTGCATAATACCAAAATTCTTGTAGAGACGTAGCAGTGCTACGTCTCTACAAGGGTTCTAGATAACCCATATTTAATTTCACCAGATGTTGAATACCTACTTCCTACTCCTAACTCTTAACTCTGCACTGTCTCTAAATAAGTGGTGTAAAGTTTGCAATAATTCTCTAGCTGTATAGGGTTTTGATAAAACCGCTTGCACATTAGCATCAGCCGCTTGAGTAAAGACTTCCATTGAGTTGAGTCCGCTACAGACAATAATTTGAACTTGGTTGTTCATTTTTTGCAAGGTGCGAATAGCGGTGATTCCGTCCATCTCCGGCATCATTATATTCATCAATACGGCATTGATTTGATGCTTGTGTTGGGCATAGAGTGCGATCGCCTCTATACCATTACTGGCAGTGAGTATTTTATAGTTATGGTTTTTCAGGATGATTGTGGCAATCTCCCGAATTTGGGCTTCATCATCTACAACTAAAATCAATTCTCCCTCTCCGGGGGGCAGATCCATCTCTTCTATGCTGAAGATTTGGGTTGCTTTCACTGCTGGTAAAAACAGATCAAATTTGCTGCCTCTATCAACATTGCTAGACACTTTAATAAAACCATTATGGTTTCTAATTATGCCAAGCACTGTTGAAAGTCCGAGTCCGGTAGCTGTGTTGACATCTTTTGTGGTGAAAAACGGCTCAAAAATTCTATCTAATATTTCTGGCGGTATCCCAATTCCGTTATCAGCAACGCTAATCACAATATAATGCCCAACTTTAGCATCGAGATTCATTCTGGTATAAGCTTGATCAATAAACTTATTTTCCGCAGAAATTTTGATCCTGCCGCCATCAGGTAAAGCATCGCGGGCATTTACTACCAGATTCATCAGCACTTGATGCAATTGTGTGGTTTCTCCAGTGACAGCCCAAATGTCTTTCGGGATAACTGTAGAAAATTCAATAGATTTGGGAAATGTCTGTTTAGCAATTTGGATAATTTCTGAAATCAAGTACTCGACTTGGATAATTGTCCGCTCTCCTTTATATCCTCGCGCAAACGACAAAATTTGCTTCACTAAAGCTGCTCCGCGTTTGGCGTTGATTTCTACAAGTGCCAGCAGTTGTTCAGACTGCTCTTCGTCTCGTAAAAATGTTCTCTGTACCAATTGAGCTGCTGCCAAAATTGGTGTCAATATATTGTTCAAGTCGTGGGCAATACCACCTGCAAGGATACCAAGGCTTTCCAATCGCTGGGTGCGAAAAAACTGCTCTTCGAGTTGTTTCTTTTCGGTAATATCTCTGCCTACCCCTTGGATTTCAACAACTTCTTTTTTGTCATTACGAATTGCGATCGCATTCCATTGAAACCAGCGAACACCATTAACTGTCAATGCACGTAGATCACGATTAGTCAAGGGATGGGGTGAAGATCCTAAAGCTGCTATATCTTTCATCACTTCAGGCAAGTCATCTGGATGAAGAAACTGGGAAAATGACTGACCACGAAACTCATCTTCTTTCCAACCGAAGGTTTGACAAGCAACCGCATTGGCAAAGGTAATCTGAAAGTGCAAATCAATGCGGATAATTATGTCAATTTGGCTTTCCACGAGTTGGCGATAAAGGTTTTCGCTCTGTTGTAATGCAACTTCTGCACGTTGGCGATCGGTAATTTCTTGTTGCAACAGGACATTGGATATAATAAGTTCTGCTGTCTGTTTTTCCACTCGTTGTTCTAACTCTTGGTTTGCTTGACGCAGTGATTCATTTGCCTGTTCGCGTTCGCTAATATCGCAGATTAACCATCGCCAACCAACTTGCTTACCCTGAGAATCGTACATGGCAGCCACTCTAATGCTAGCCGGAAAAGCTTTACCTCCCCGTGGTTTTAAGTAAGCTTCCCACTGCTGTTCCTGCTGCGAATTCATCAGTCGAATAGTAAAATTCTGGCGATCTTGGTGAGGAATAAATATAATTAATGGTTTTTTCACCAAATATTCTTGGCGGACAGCCAGTAAGATTGCTGCTGCTCGGTTAGCTTCTTGGATAATACCTGCTATATCAGTTACCAAATAACCATCTGGAGCGAACTCAAATAAATCCTGGTAACACTGGCGCTCCAATTCTACTAGCTCACGGGCAACGGCCAACTCTTGATTTTGTTCGCGCAGTTCTTCTTCTACAACCTGGAGTTCTTCGAGGGCTAGCTGAAGTTCTTGATTAATTTGCAAGATTTCAGCCGATTGCGCCTCAACCCATAGTTTTAAGTTATTTTGAGTTTGGTGGCGGACTTGCTCTATCTCTGTATGCTGATTAACCTTGCTGAATTCATCTTTGGGTTTTTGTAAATATTGCTGCAAGCCTTCAACGACCCCAACCATTTTTGCCAGGTCAAAGGCTTGTAGTAAGCTAGTCTCAGTGATGATTCCTTGCAATCGTCCGCGATCGTCCAAAACGGGCAAATAACGAGTCTGATGCTGACGTAATAATGATAAAGCAATGAAAATATCCGGAGAATCTGATTGTCTAAGTGTAACCACTGGCTGCGTCATTACTTGTGCGATCATCACCGTAGATAAGTCGATTCCCGAAGCTATAAGCCTAACTACATGCTTTTCAGTAAAAATACCTAACAAAATTGCTTCCTCTACAACCAAGACGCAACCACTTGAAGCTTGATTTACGGGGTTTAAATCCAATGAAAAATTTAATTCTTTAGGTGCATAATTGCTACATCCTTCTTGACTCATCAACAAAATAGCTTCGACAACAAAACTATCAGGCTTAATCGTTAAGGGAGAACGATTAATAACATTATTTAAGCTAGGTACATTAATCAGCTGATCGTTGAATCGCATAATTAATTTGTTAATTTTAATGATCTTTCTGATATCAAAACGAATTAGCAAAAGCTAGCAAAAGCAGAGAAAGCAAACTGTTGAAAACAACTATCAAGCAACTAAATTGATAAATCAGTTTTTATTTTTGAAATTATCTACGTGGTGCGCGTTCGTGTTGGCGAACGCGAGTAGCGTGTCGCAGACAAGCCTCTGGTAGAGAAGCGTCTTGCAAAAAGAGAAGCGCAACACAAGCCCGATAAGCGGGGAGTAGGGAATAAGGAATTAGGCTTTTCGAGTTGTACTGAGCTTTTTCAGAAATCCAATACTAGTATTATATTAACGATTTTAATGTATATAATGTATAATATAAACGCGCATCAGGTTATCACCCCTTTAATATCAAGATAATTTAAGAATCTTGTGAAGAGACATAGGACTCTGATTTGATTTATGAAAACATACTAAGACTGAAAAGCGTGTTTTCTCAGGGTTTCATCTAAAATCTTGTTCAAAAATCAGATATTAGTTCATATCACAATTTTAATTGATTAGTGAAAATTCGCTGTGTCGAAATCCCCAACTTCTTAGAGAAGTCAGAGATATAACTTTTTAAGAATAATTCAGGGTCGCTATAACTAAATATAGCAATCCGATGTGATTTTTGAACTGATTTTTGTGGTGTGCGAAGCGCGAGAGGTAGGCATTAGGCTTGCTGTGAGCATAGCCGAATGAGAGTAGAAAGTAGGGAATCAGGTCTTTTGACTTGAGGGCGAGTTTTTTCAAAAATTAAACAGGAGTCCTATAAACTTCTCTAGGGGACTTGCCAAAAGGTAGGCTAGGGTAAAGAACATTCTCCAAAAAACTTATACTATGCTTTTGAATCTTGATAAAGTTCGGCAATATTTTCCCGCCCTAGCTGGTGAATGGACATTTTTTGATAATGCTGGCGGGTCGCAAACTCTGAAAAAAGTAGTAGATAGAATTAGCGAATTCCTCCTGAGTTCTGATGTCCAGTTGGGAGCTTCTTATGCAGTTTCTCAACTTGCAGGAGAACGATTGGCTTTAGCAACTAGAGGAATGGCTACTTTCATTAATGCCAATTCTTATAAAGAAGTAGTTATGGGCCCATCTACTACAATGATGTTGAAAGTTCTTTCAATTTGTCTGGGTCAAACCTTCACACCTGGTGATGAAATTATTGTTACTAATTGTGACCATGAGGCGAATATTGGTGCTTGGGTGGCTCTCGAAAAACAAGGAATGAAGGTGAAAGTGTGGCAAATTCGCCCAGATACATTGGAACTTCATTTAGCAGATTTAGAACCTTTAATGAGTCAGCGTACAAAACTAGTAGCCTTGACTCATGCTTCTAATGTTTTGGGAACCATTAATCCTATCAAAGAAATTGCTGCATTTGTACACGATCGCAACGCGATGATTTGTGTCGATGGTGTAGCTTATGCACCTCACAGGTTAGTTGATGTCCAAGATTTGGATGTTGATTTCTATACTTTGAGTTGTTATAAAGTTTACGGGCCACATCATGCTTTACTTTATGGCAAAGAAGAACATTTATTAAAATTACCTGGTCTTAACCATTATTTTATTGACCAGATAGATATACCTTATAAATTTCAGTTAGGGAATGTCAATTTTGAATTAAGTTATGGAATGTTAGGTTTATGTGATTATTTAAGTGAGTTAGCACAACTGCACTATGGCAATCAAACTGCACCAGATTTGAGAAATAAAATGGTGCAAGCATTTGATTTAATTAGCATACATGAAGAAAAGATTAGCGATCGCCTCTTAAATTACCTCAACAGCAAGTCTAATGTGCAAGTGATTGGTCAATCAAAAGCTGATCGTAAATTCCGTGTGCCAACTATATCTTTTGTAGTAGATGGAATGAATAGCTCAACCATTCCAACAAAAATTGACCAACATTATATTGCGATTCGCTACGGAGACTTTTATGCTAAACGGCTAATTGAATACCTGGGTTTAGCGTCCCAAGGTGGAATAGTCCGGGTGAGTATGGTGCATTACAACACCCTTGAGGAAGTTAACAGTTTGATTGAGGCTTTTGAGCAGACATTTTAAATAATTCGTAATACTTGCCAGAGGCAAGTATTACGAATTATTTTGACCATTACTAAGCTGTAAAACTTGCACCTCTTCTTGTGGGGAAATTAATGTTTTACCCACCGGTAGAACAGCTAAAGCATTGGTTTGAGCTAAATTAATTAAATTGCCGGAACTTTGAGTACCATCAGCTTGATGAAATTCGTAAACTCCATCAATTAAATGCAATTTACCCCAAAGGTAAGTTTCGCGCTTGCCATTTGATCGCAATTCATGATGCGATCGCACTTTTAAAAACACTGGCTCCCAACCTTCAGCAATTCCCGAAAGTTTCTTGATTGCTGGTAGCACAAATCGCCAAAATGTCACCAACACAGCAGCAGGGTTTCCTGGTAAACCAAAGTAGAGTGAGGAGTGGGGAGAGAGGCGATTAATCGCGTCTGTACTAGGGAGTGTGGCGACGGTGAGGGGTTTTCCTGGCCTCATTTCCACAGATTGAATGTGGATTTTTGCTTTTAATGATTCTAGAATTTTATCAACATAGTCGTAATCTCCTACTGAGACACCACCAGAAGAAAGAACTATATCAGCGATCGCAACGGCGTGGGCAATAACTTTCTCTAAAGCAACTGGATCGTCTTTGACAATGCCTAAAAGTATTGGTTCTGCGCCACTTTTTTTCACTAAAGCTGCTAGCGCATACTGATTAGAATCAACAATTTGCCCTGGTTGCAACGGTTGATCGAGTGTCATCAACTCATCACCAGTGGAAAAAATTGCCACACGCGGACGGCGGTAAACACTTAATTGCGGACATTGTGTTGCTGCTAATACGGCAATTTCTGGAGCATTTAATTTAATTCCTGCTGGTAGTAATTGTGTTCCAGATTGATAAAAAGATGCTTTGTGTCTGACAAATTCTTGCGGTTTTGGCGCATCTAGAATAAATACACGGTTTTCTTCCCGGCGTGTCTTTTCTTGCATGACTACAGTATCTGCGCCTGCTGGAATTACCGCACCTGTGAAAATCCGCGCGGCTTGCCCTGGTTGAATTGTAGACTTGGGTTGATACCCAGCCGGAATATTTTCAACAATTTCTAAAACGGCTGGGTTTTCGCTGCTATGCTGTACATCTTCGTAGCGAACTGCAAAGCCATCCATTGCCGAATTATCCCAATGGGGAAAATCTAGCGGACTGGTTACAGGCATTGCCAAAATTCGATTATCTGCTACTAACAAATCGACAACTTCTGTATCATGCTGGCGATTCAACGGTTGTACTAAATTTAAAATAATTGCTTGTGCATCGCTGACTGATACCATAGCGATCGCCTCCAAATTTTTCTTTTATCCCTTTGACACTGACTAATTTGAGATTTTAGATTTTAAATTTTGGATTGAATTTCTGCTTGAGGTTAAATCCCAAACTACACACTGCTAGTAAACCGATAATTATGCTTCCTTCGGGGACTTTAGATACCTGAACTGAATTGTTACTTAAATCTAATATTTGCTCTGCGCGTGCTGCATTTCTATTGATCAAATGAAATTCTTTAGGTAGAACCTGATTGCTAAAACCTTCATCTATGAGTGCGAGATTATTATTAAGCCAGGTGTCACCAGGAAGCATATCATCCTTGCCAACATCAAAGGGGCCAAGGATTTTCTCTTTAGCGCTATCAAAGTTGAATCTCAAATAACTGTAGTTAGATGAACCACTAACCACTGGAGTAAAACTATTTATGAGATTACTCAAAGGATCAAAAAAGGAAATTGAGAGAGATTGCAAGTACTTCGTAGGTTTCGAGCCTGTTTCAGAAATGACGCTAGGAGCAGTTGTTGTATCGTAGTTAAATGAACCTTTAACTGAATAACCTGTGTCTCCTTTCCAGTTAAAGTTGAACTCAGCAGCATGAGCTAGGTTGTTGGTGGTTATGGCGATCGCTAATCCTAAAGCAGTAGTCGTCGCTATACTAATAGCTGTTTTAGTAAACGAATGTGTCATAGATACAACTTCCAAATTTATTAAAATTAAGTTTTTACAACAATACGATACAGCATAATTCAGAATTCAGAAGTAAAACACGCTTTATACCTGGGTAACAGACTTAGCTATGTGTACCTCACCAACATTAAATCTACTGGATTTCTCAAAAACAGAATGAAAGCTCAAGTAATTAGATGACCTCTTGCCATCGTTAACACCCCACTTATTATCAGCGATCAATTATCAGTTGTCAGTTATCAGTTATCAATTTTTAACTGATAACTGATAACTGTTCACTGATTTAACGCCACCCTAAAAACCGCAATCCAGGGACAATTAGGTAGTAACTGACTCCTAACCAGAAGCTAATAAAGACGCCTACAGAACCAAAAAAAATCAGAGGTAACTGTAACTCTGACCAGCCTGGTTGACTAGAGAATTGGAAAATCGGAGGCGCTAACCTAAAAAGAATCAAAATTGCATAGGCGATCGCACTACCAAAGGCAGCGAACACAGCGTACACTATATGATGGCTACGAAATCCTAAACTTAAGGTAAGTAGGCAAACTCCCACTAAAATTACTGCTACTAAGCCTTCACCGCTATCTTTTGGTGTGATTAATTGCAAAATCAACCAACCGAAACCATAGCTAATCATGCCCATCAGCGATGCTACTAAAAAGCGTCGCTGTTGACCAAAACACCCAGATACCGTCAGCCCCCAAGCGGTTCCCCAGCCTGCGGCGACGAAGACCAAAATATCTGCCCCCAAGACGGGTTGAGTATTTGGCACTAATTGGTTTTGCTGACTCCAAAGAAATTCCACAACCTGACGACCCAAGCTGGTGTGATATGCCAAAATAAAACCAGCGATCGCACCAAAACAAGCGCCAACATAAGCCAAGAGCATTGCCCAAATCGTCGCCACACAAGCTTGGAAAATTTTGATAATTGTCTGAGCGACAAAAATAACGGTTTTAGTTACAGCTTGGCTAAAGTTAGCTAAAATTTGTTCAATAGTTTGTGTTAGCTGTGTAAATCTTTGGTAAACTTGCCTTGAGCCTTGCTTAACCTTGTCTCGCAGTTGAGCAAATAATCCCGGCGGCGGTAATGGTTGAGAAATCTTCGCCAAACGTTTTTCAATTATAGTTGCATTTGGTGGACGCGATCGCACATCTTGCTGCACCATCTCATCCAGCAAATCTGCCAATTGGGGGTTGACATTTACCACACTTCGCCAGCGCAATTTACCCGTTTGCTGATCTTCCAATTCTAGCGGGTACTTGCCTGTAATTAGTTCAATCACCGTTCGACCAAGGGCATAAAAATCGGCACTTGGCCCGACAATTCCTCCAGTCACCTGTTCTGGTGGACTGTAGCCAGAAGAAAATAATCGGGTGGAACTAGACTGAGAACGCAGCTTAGAGGCGCTAAATTGTTTTGCCCCGCCAAAATCAATTAATACTAACCGATCGCCCTCTGTTTGCCCTTGAGACGGGGTTAAAGATGGCGAAGAAGTGCCTAGCATTAAATTAGAAGGTTTGATATCCCGGTGAAGAATTTGACGTTTGTGTAATTCTTGTAAAATTTCTACAGCTTGGACAAACCAGTTTAAAACCAAATCTTCTGGACACCCTTGGGGAAACTTTTTTAATATCTCCTCTAAAGTTTGCCCGTTGATTTTTTCCATTACCAGACAAGACAATTGGTGCGGTTTGGGGTTAAACAGTTGTACCTGAAAATACCCTTCGGCATCGACTCTAGGGACACCTGGATGGTGCAAACTAGATAAAACTGCCGCTTCTTGGGTAAATAACTCCAGTGCCTTTGGTGAATCTTCTATCAACACCTTCAGCACTTTCTCTGTTTGAGTTTTTTCATCCCAAACCGTGTAAATTTGAGCAAATCCTCCCGATCCCAAAGCCTGAAATGGAACATAGCGGTCTAACAGTTTTAGCGGTGCGCCACAACTGTTGCAAAATTTGTTTCCCCAAGGCTGAGGATAAGGACGTTGACAATCAGGATTTATACAGTGAACCGCCCTCTGAGTGATGTGGGACACAACCGCTACAATACAAAGGCTGAGTTGATTTTAGCGTTTCTTTAGGTTTCCTGATTTTAAAATAGGCAAAAGGAAAACCCTCATAAAATTTATGAGGGCATTCGTTTATATCTGATATATCTGAATACGCTGTTTGGGTTAGACTTGATCCTCCCTAACTCTCCTTAAAAAGAAGGGGATTAGAGCCAACCAATTGATCAGGGGGTTGGGGGGATCTTCCGAGACAAAATATCACTAATCCAAGTCTATTCATTTATATCTATGTCAGCTCTTAGTTACGGAAACTTCTCTTACTTTGTCTGTGCTTGGCAACTTCTTTGCGTTTGCGTTTTTCTAAAGGCGTTTCAAAATGACGATGCTTTCTCATGTCTGGAAAAATTCCAGCCTTGGAAACTTCTCGCTTAAATCGCCGTAAGGCTGACTCAATGTGTTCATTGTCACCTACAATTACTTGGGTCATTATTTCTCCTAACTAAGTTGACTTCATCAATGGCTATGGAAGCACTAACATAACAAAAAAAAGACAGACACCTTGTCTGACCTTAAGACTCTAGGTAAATTTTTTTTGTTTCCAATGTTAGTAGCGGTTGCGTCCGCCACCACCGCCGTATCCTCCTCTACCACCACCAAAGGAACCTCTGTCACCTCTATCTTCTTTGGGTTTAGCCTTATTCACTTTCAGGTCACGACCCATCCACTCAGCACCATCGAGAGCTTCAATGGCAGCTGCTTCTTCAGCTTCGGTTCCCATTTCCACAAAAGCAAAGCCGCGTGGACGACCTGTTTCACGGTCAGTAGGTACTTGAACCCGTTTTACAGTACCATATTCTGCAAAAATACCACTTAAATCTTCTTGTGTAACGTCATAAGAGAGGTTACCTACATAAATTGACATCGATTCTCTCCAAAATCATCACTGTGTAGAGATTTTAATTTCTCTGAGTAGTCTGTAAATACTAAAAGGAAAAAGCCTTTCAATACTAAAACCAAAGACATCACCAAATTAACTCTCCTAATCTAGGATGACATACGAGCCAACTCTCTGCATCCAGTAGATCGTTAACAGATAATTAACTAGTGATGCGATCGCGTCGGTGCGATCGCCTGCCCCCACCTACCATAAGTACAGCCCACTGCAAAAAAGGGTTGGAAATGGAAGAAGATAAATCCTGTAGTGCGATCAAGGAAATCAGACATGCAGGGGCGCATCTTTAATATCCGAATTGAACGTTTGACTGTATTAACCAAAAGTATTACTCCCAAATTTTAATATGAAAGGCAAAGTCAGGCAACAAATAAAGGTTAGACCTACTTATACTCTTTTAAAGAAGCCACTATGGAAGCAACTGCGATCGCCTACCTGCCTACCGTCACTTGGCTATGTCAAGTTGCTTATCATCACCTTTCCAAGCTGTTTCTAATTCGGCTTTGACAAGTTGAGCAGCCTGTTCTTTGCCCAGTGCCTCTAAACTTGCCTGCAAGCCAAATAGAGAACGCCTATTATGGGGATACTTTTCTAAATCAGCACGAAAGACTTTCTCAGCGTCTTTATAGTCACCTTTAGCCAAAAGCACAGCGCCCAAAAATTCCCGCGTCTGAAAGTACCAGTCTGGTGGTTCCACGTAATCAAGGGTATCTTCTACTGCTACTGCTTTTTCTAACAAGAAAATGGCAGATTCATAATCATGCTTTTCTTTAGCAATTTTGGCGTCTAGAACTTTTGAGGCAATGTCTAAAATGCGACTAGCAGGACTGAAGCCAATGGTTGCTTCAGTGAAAATTCCCTGTTTGGCAGCAAGTAATGCCCGACTTTCACTTGCTGCATCTTCAAGTTTGCCTGTGGCTACACTTGCCATACCGCGAGCAAAATGCCAAAGTGCTGTGGTAGTAGGCAATTTAGCATTGGGGGCGGGAGTTTTTAAGATGGTATCCCAATCACTAAAGCGTGTCTGAATCAGCATTTTGCTGCCTAAGAATCCCTCAAGCATTGGTGCATATGGGTCAATTGCAGTAGCATTTGCGACTAATGTCTCTGCGGCTTGGAGAGCATCTTTATATTTTCCTGCCATGCTGCTGGCCACCATGAGAAAATGTATGTTGTGGTTGTAGTACATCATGGGGTAAGTGCCCTGGACTTGATATTTCTTAATGTAAATATCATCTTGAGCGATCGCCTGTTTGTTCGCCTGCATTGCCCCTTGATAATCTCCTACATGAAAATAAATATGAGAAGGCATGTGTACCAAGTGTCCCGCCGTTGGTGCTAACGTTCCTAGTCGAATGGCACTCGCAAGGGCCCGTTCTGGAGAAGGTGAGGCTTCCACTGCATGAATGTAGTAATGATTGGCTCCGGTATGATTCGGGTTACGTTTGAGAACTGATTCTAAAATAGCCACAATTTCTTCTGTATCTGGCTGTGGCAGGCCATCTTTAGTCCAGTGCTGCCAAGGATGCAGATCCATCAAGCTTTCAGCGTAAAGCGTCGCCGCATCCAAATCATCTGGATAGCGCTTAACTAGGGTAGCCATTGCTTTTGTATAGTCTACGGCTAGTTGATACAAGTCTGCATCAGGATCTCGAGAGTAACGTTTTGCTAAGGCGGTAATGTAGTCTCGTTCTTGGGCAGATGCTTGGGTGGAAAGTGCCAAAGCTTGCTGTACCGCTTGGTAAGCAGCTAATTGTCGCTTGGGGTCGATTGCTAAGTTAATATTAGGGCCTAGAGCTAGAGCAATACCCCAATATGCGATCGCCAAATGGGGATCAAGTTTGGCAGCGTATTCAAAAGAACGCACTGCCTCATCATGATTGAAGGCGTAAATCAAATTTAATCCTTGATCGAAAAACTCTTGCGCTTGGGGATTAGAAGTGGAAACTGGATGGTGGATTGTCCCAACTCCAGATATTAAAGTATAGGGCTGTCTTAGTTGAGCGTATACGTAAAGCGGTTTTTCGTCAGCGATCGCTGCACTAGGAGGGGCTAAAGAGAGTATTAGCACCCAAATTAAAAACAAGTACTTCATTATTCTTTTTATTCAAGCTGTTTTTTTATTAATATTTAAATACCACAGTTTCTCTAAGGAAGCAATTTGTTCTTCTCCGGCTTCAGATTCTCTCTAATTATGAGTTATATTTTCGGTATATCTCTTTTTCAAGTTCCAGCTTTTCTTCATCTATTCAAATTATCAATTTAAAATATCTTGAAGTTTATCCGTAAGTTCAGACATATAAAGTAATCTATTTAGCGATTAAAGACGAAAGTATTTTGAAGCATCTCGTCTCATTTACCCTAAATTGAGTACGCAGACTTGGTAATACTGCACTATCTACCACCAATTTGGAAGTCTCCACATCCTGTTGACATATTTACAATATCCAGTGGTAATAAGCTAAATTGCGGTTATTATCATCACTGTCTACCTGAAGTTATAAATTATTTTGTCTCAAGATATAACAATAAAATTCTAATTTTCCCTCTTTTGGATATTAATTTAATTCTCAAAGATGAATTTAATATTTAAATAATTATGTACAACGGACACAAATATTCTTCATAAAAATATCGTCAGATAGAAGAATTAAAACTTGTCTAAAAGTAATTTATAAACATTGCAGTGCTTTTCGAGCAAGCAAGAGAAAATTAATCAACAATTAACATATTTAGGAAGAAAGAATATGAGTATCGAAGATAGAGCAAAAGCTTTTGCTAAAAACGTTGAAGGTAAAGTACAAGAGGTGGTTGGTGAAGTAACTGGCGATCCTAAAGATAAAGCTGAAGGTAAAGCTAAACAAGCTGAAGCTCGAGTCCGCCATACTGCTGAAAATATCAAAGATGAAGTTAAAAAGGATTTAGAGTAGTATAGGCGGAAGTTTATCTACCTTAAATAATCTCAAGTAGGGGCAATTCATGAATTGCCCTTATTTATCTAGTTAATTAAATCAGTGAACAGTCAACACTTATCACAGTAACTTTCTCAAAGATTTGACACTTCGGCTACCCTCAGTGACCACCCCGACTAAAACATACCACTTGTTAGAAGTGGGGACTCTGACCAAAAACAAAGAGGTACAGAGCAAGTAAATTAAAAGTTTTATACTACTTTGCAAAGCGTTTTTTAAGCACTTTAAGCTTTTTAATGATATATGCAGGCAGGAATCCAAACATCAAAGAAATAAGTTGATGCGAATATAATTTTATATTATAATGTGGGCGTTTATCCATCTTCCAATTGTCGTACCAAGAAAAATCACTAATTAGATTAATCTCGTCAACTTTATCCGTATAGGCTGACTTAACTACTTGTTCAAAAAGTATAGTGCCAGGAGAAAATTTTGCATAACTCTCATCGTAAGCCAGCTTCCAAATAATGATTGAACGCTTTAACTTAATCGCTAAATTGATCGCAATTGTTTTACCTTCAACCTCAAGTAATTGCCATTCAAGCCAACCAGCTTCTGATAGTCGGCGTGTAAGATTTGTGTAAAATGATATATCTGTTGATGAACTTGCAATTAATTTTCCTTTAGTTCCTTTCCAACTGGCGGCTTCCACTTCTATCAATTGAGATAAATATTTTTCAGTGGCTTCACTTCCTTTGAGGAAAATAGTTTTCACACCTTCTAGTTGATAGAGTTTCTTTCCCGACCTTTTGATAGTACTCCTTAAATTACCACTGAGGGTTTTCCAATATTCATCAAAAGATCCAGTTATTTTTAAGTTAGCTCCCATCATCCAATCAAGCTCTTTAATGAGGCTAATATCTGACATGCTTTCTAAAGCTTCGATAGTAGGTGAATTCTCCGGTAAACGGTTAAATACCATTCCCAGATGATAGGGGCAAAATTGTCTCGCAGCATCAATAAGGGCTGGAATAACTATATTTTCAATTCCCAATGCGGCTACAATATCGAGTGAACATGATTGCGAAGACCTACGTGTAACTAAGAACGAAAACTTGAATCCAAAGAACCGTTGTGGAGTTACAATTAGCGGCAGAACGCCTACTAGCTCCGAATCGTTATAAGCAAATACGCAAAACCATGATTCGTCTACTTCCACATAATGTTCAAAATATGATGATATCCATGCATACGAAGTCATTGGTAACTGTTGAGTAGCTTCAAAAGCAAGCTGATTCCAACTGTCTGCATGGAGCTTGAGTTCTTCAAGTTTTTCAACAATCTGTACTTTTAATTTTTCTTTAGTTAAGAATTTTGATTGTGTTAACGCTACCATCGTTATAAATCTCTAATTACAAAGTTTTCGTAAGCAATATTGCACATTAGAATGCCATTGAGGATTTGATACAATCTATCTGAATAAGTATAAAAAAAGAAGTCGTTAGCTAGATTAGTTTTTTTACTTAAATAAAGCTACTAGCTATGATTCACTTTATATAAGCTTATGTAGTTAGGTTTAATTGTGTCTACTTACTAAGTACAGTATTTCATAAATCTGTAACGAATTGACCGATGCTCCGCTAAAGCTTTGTGAGATTTAATAACGCTACGAACTTGTGAAATCCTGTACTTAGTTTACTTAGTATTAGTCAATATACTTTCGATATCTACTAGCTGCACCACTCCTGAAAAAGTTGGACTATTAATTACAAAAAAAGGTGTCCCAGAAACAGCCAATTTCTCAGCTAGTTGAATATCTTTTGTAATTGCAGGAGTAGCAAGAGTAAGGTCGCGTTTAAATTTACCCAAATCTAGCTTGAGTTTTTTAGCAATATCTAAATATAATGCCTGACCTAGTTGCTTTTGATTCGCAAATAGCGCATCATGATATTCCCAAAACTTACCCTGCTGATATGCCGCCCAAGCTGCTGTTGCAGCTGGCAATGCTTCAGCATGAATTGAAGTCAAGGGTAAATTCTTGTAAACTAATCTTATCTTATCTGGATATTTTACTAACAATTCTTTCAATGTTTTATGTGCTTCAGCACAGTAGGGACATTGAAAATCTGAAAACTCTATTAGCAGAGTTTTTGATTTAGTTGAACCTGTGGTGGGAGACTTACCAATCACGGTTTGAGGATTCGTCTTTAAATCTTGTAAAAATCCTTGCTGTTCTTGCTTGATTTTCTGTTGTTGTTGCTGTTGATAGGCTTGAACAGATTCAATAATTGCCTCTGGATGTTCGCGGATAATTTGTAATACTTGCTGTTCTAACTGCGGCTCAATGCGGCTAGCAGCTTGTGCAGGAAATGACCACGTAACAACCAAAACTAGCAGACTTATTACTGCCCAAATACGTAGATACTGAAATAGGGAACTAAAGCAATATAAAAATGTACCCATACAAAAATTCACATTTAAAAAGAGCCAGCAATCATCCCGGCAAGTAAAATAAAACCAATCGAGACGTTTTGCCGGAACATCTTACCATAAACACGATTAGGTAAGTCTCGCTGTGTTAATCGCATAGACTGCCAAACCCATCCGATACTAGCAATTGTAAGGCTAATCCAAAAGGCTAAGTGCAGATGTATGAGTACACCTAACCAAGCCAATAACAAGATTGTGCCAGCAAAGAAAATTCCAATAGCTATAGGGGCATAATTCCCAAAAAATAGGGCGCTAGAATTAACACCAATGCGGCGATCGTCTTCTTTGTCGCTCATAGCATAAACTGTATCAAATCCCAATGTCCACAGTACAGTCGCGCCCCAAAGTAACCAAGTTGGTTGGGAGATGTTTTGTGTGACTGCACTCCAGCTAATCAACACGCCGAAACCCCAAGCGATAGAAAGTACCAGCTGTGGTATAGGAAACACCCGCTTTGCACCTGGATAAAGCACAATTACAGGTACTGCTGCCACGCATAACCAGAAACTCAGAGGGTTCAGATAAAATGCCAAGATAGCTGCACATGCTAGGGAGACGATCGCAACTACAATCCCAACTTTCACAGACAAGGCGCGAGATGCCAGAGGGCGATCGCGTGTTCTCTCTACTTCTGGATCAATATCTCGATCCCACAAATCATTGACTACACATCCGGTGGCACTCGTAGCCAGAGTACCTAATATAATCACACCAACCAGAGGTAAAGGCGGTTTCCCAGAAGCTGCCAAAAATACAGCCCAAAGGGCAGGGATCATCAAAATTAACCGTCCTTCTGGTTTGTGCCAGCGTAAAAGCCGGATAATTACAAGCCAAACTGGCTGCTGGGGGCGTTCTGGCGTCCTTAACATAAGAGTGGGGAGTGGGGAGTGGGCCTGCCGTGAGCGTAGTCGAATGGGAGTAGGGAGTGGGCATTAGGGAGTGGGTATTGGGGAGTGGGTATTGGGCATTAGTTATTTTTCACCTTGCTCCTATGTCCCATTCCCCATGCCTTATTATTTAATTCACACTTCTTTACATCTATAGAATAACGTTATTTGTTATTTGTAAAAGCATAACCTCAAGTGGCAACTTTAAATATCTTTAAATAGTCACTAGGTTAGGAGCAGTAGGGTAAATATACTTAGCTCTGTTATTCTTGACCAAAGATGAAGAGTGCTGAGTAATTTTTAATTTACTCAGTACTAAGTATTCAGCACTCAAGCTGAGAATTGTGTTGCAAAAAATATCAGTGTCAGCTACCCCCAATACCACCATTTGCCATCATTTCTTATAAAGAGAGAAAACTAGATGCTGAATTTAGTTTCTAGCTGGGAGAGTGTTCCAACTCAACCACCTAAGCAACATCGGATTATTGCTGCCATTGACCTGGGAACAAATTCTTTACACATGGTAGTAGTCAAGATTGATCCCACATTACCAACTTTCAGCATTATCGCTAGAGAAAAAGAAACTGTAAGACTAGGCGATCGCAATCTTAAGACTGGGGAACTTAAACCAGAAATAATTGAAAAGGCGATCGCTGCTTTAGGGCGCTTCCAAGAAGTTGCCAAAACTATCAATGCTGAAACAATCATTGCTGTGGCAACTAGCGCTGTGCGAGAAGCCCCCAATGGTAAAGATTTTTTGCAGAGAGTAAAAACGGAGTTGGGTTTAAGCGTTGACTTGATTTCTGGTCAAGAAGAAGCGCGACGAATCTACCTTGGCGTGCTGTCAGGGATGGAATTTAACAACCAGCCCCATACGATTATTGATATTGGCGGTGGTTCTACAGAGTTAATTTTGGGCGATAGTCACGAACCGCGCACTCTCACCAGTACCAAAGTTGGGGCAGTGCGACTCACTAGCGAGTTAATCACCACCGACCCGATCAGCAACACTGAGTATCAATATTTGCAAGCTTATGCACGCGGGATGTTAGAACGTTCCGTGGATGAGGTACTAGCAAACCTAGAGTTTGGGGAATCTCCCCGTTTGGTGGGTACTTCGGGCACAATTGAAACTCTAGCGATAATTCATGCACGAGAAAAGTCGGGTGTTATTCCTTCCACTCTCAATGGCTACCAGTTCAGTCTTAAAGACTTGCAAGAGTTGGTAAATCGTTTGCGGAAACTGAGTAACTCAGAAACGGCTGCGATTCCCGGTATGCCAGAGAAGCGTGCTGAAGTTATACTCGCTGGTGCAGTAATATTACAGGAAGCAATGACCCTTTTGGGTAGTAAATCGGTTACAGTTTGTGAGCGTTCACTGCGGGAAGGTGTAATCGTAGACTGGATGTTAACTCACGGTTTAATTGAAGATAAGCTGCGTTACCAAAGTTCAGTTCGGGAACGAAATGTTTTAAAACTCGCAAATAAATACCACGTCAATTTAGAATATAGCGATCGCGTGGCAAAATTTGCCAAGAGCTTATTTGACCAAACTCAAGGTACTTTACATCACTGGGGATCTGATGAGCGACAACTGTTGTGGGCAGCTGCAATATTACACAATTGCGGCCATTATGTTAGCCATTCGTCTCACCACAAGCACTCTTACTATCTAATTCGCAATGGTGAATTACTCGGTTATACAGAAACCGAGATTGAAATCATTGCTAATTTAGCACGTTATCATCGGAAATCGCCGCCGAAGAAAAAACATGAAAATTCCCAGATGTTGCTGAATAAATACCAGCGACAGATGGTCAGTCAATTGAGTGCAATTCTGAGATTAGCAGTGGCATTAGATAGACGACAAATTGGTGCGATCGCTCAAGTGCAATGTGAGTATTATAAACAATTTCAGCAGGTAAATCTACTGATTTTTCCATCTCAACCTAATGATGATTGTGCTTTAGAACTTTGGAGCTTAGATTATAAAAAAGGAGTATTTGAGGAAGAATTTGGAGTGAAATTAGTAGCAACTTTAGAAAACTCTAACATTTCTAAATTGTCTTAGAAAGGAGGGTGCGTTAACGCAATTTAACGCATCTATGAAATGTATAAACGCACATATATACGTTACTATAAATCATATCTAACTTTATCTATTTGCTTTTAAAGCTCCTATATATTTAAGTTAAAGTTTTCATCATACTAAAGAAGGAATTGTTAAACTACCTAAAGAAGTAGTTTAAAAACAAAAATTAGACTTATAATTGAGGTATAGTTAATAGTCTTATTTACTATAGGTTATGTTGCTATTGGATATCTAAGCCGGGAAAACTTAGATATCCTTATGTTAAATTTAAAATCTTAAATTTTAATTAAACAGGTTAAATTGCTCAGTTTTATGCATTTGATAAAAATACTCAGACTTTAGCAGCGTTTTCTAGAGAAAGCATCGCAAAAGTTTTCGGTCTACTGACTGTGTTTGTATTTTTGTCGTTGCAACCAGAAAAGGAAAGAGCCAAAGTTGAACCAATGAGTTGAGCAACTCGAAGGGCAGACATGATAGCTCCTTCATGCAAACCATCTCCTAGATAAGCTGCCACATAGTAAGTATTATTCTCTCCATTGGTAGCAACCGCTTCACCTTGGTATCTAAAAGATTTAATGGTACGCAATGGAGTGTGATGTTCTTGACAGATTCAGTAATCATAAGTGATTAACCGGACTTGATATCAACTACTAAATCCCGGCTTTTTCTCCACAAAAAAGCCCCACCGACTGATGGGGATAAAGACTGATGGATTTTTAACACTTTTCTCTGTTTAGGGTGCGCTTGGCAAAACTCTCTATGTGTTTATTTCTTCTAATGGAGAGTTGTCAGGGTTCGCTGATGTACTGATGATATATTCAGGGTAGGCTGGTATGCCATGCTCGTGTAAATCCAAACCCTCCAATTCGCCTTCTTTCGACACACGCAGTGTCCCGGTCAAATTTACCAAATACATCAACCCCATTGCCACAGCGAATGTAGACACAGTAATAATTAGGTTGCCGATAACTTGTGCGCTCAACACCTGTATCCCCCCACCATAAAACAGACCTCTTAATGGCGCAGACACATCAGGTGAGATGGGGCCACTCGCACCGAATTCACCAGTGGCAAACAAGCCCAGCGACCATGTTCCCCAGATGCCGCAAAAACCATGTACAGGAACTGCACCGATGGGGTCGTCAATCCGAAGCCATTCCAACAGGTCTATGCCTAGAACTACAACTACGCCAGCTACCGCCCCAATAATGATAGAACCTGTTGGATTCACCCAATAGCAAGGGCAAGTAATCGCAACCAAACCCGCCAAGAACCCGTTGACTGTGAAGCTCAAATCCCACTTTTTTGTTTTTGGATAAGCAAAAAACAGTGCCGACAGACCGGCTGCACACGCTGCCAAGGTAGTATTGGCAGCAACCCGTCCAGTCCCTACAAAGTCCATCGCCGAGAGTGTCGAGCCGGGGTTGAAACCGTACCAACCAAACCACAGAATCAGACCACCGGAAGCAGCAATTACAAGGTCATGGGGCAACATTGGCCCACCACCATCGCGTTTGAACCGACGACCCAAACGCGGCCCAAGGGCGATCGCACCCGCTAGGGCAATGAATCCCCCAATGGTGTGAACAACTGTAGAGCCTGCAAAGTCATGGAAGCCAGTTCCCAAGAAGGGCAGCAAACCATCTTTGCTGCCCATCGTTACCAGAAAACCATCAGGTCCCCAAGCCCAATGTCCGATAATTGGGTAGATGAATCCAGAAACGCCAAAGCTGTAGAGAAGATCACCAATAAACCCTGTCCGTCCAATCATCGCACCAGAGGTGATCGTCGAGCAGGTGTCTGCAAAGGCAAACTGAAACAGCCAAAATGCCAGGAACGCCACACCTGAACTTTCATAAGTCGTGGGCGCACCTTGCAAGAAAAACCAATTCAGTCCAATCAAGCCGTTACCATGACTGAACATGAAGGCAAAGCCCCAGGCATAGAACAATAAACCGCAAAGACAGGTGTCAACGATACATTCCATCAAGACATTGACGGTTTCACGAGAGCGACAGAAACCTGCTTCTAGCATCGTAAAACCTACCTGCATTGCAAATACTAGGAAGGCAGCTAGCAGCGTCCAGAGGGTATTAATCGGGTTAACAATGTCATTGCCTTTGAGTACTGGATCGGCTGCCAAAGCTGGTGTTTCTATTAAATTGGGGATGAAGGCAAATACTATGAACAGCATCATCATAGCCATTGCCTTGCCCAGCAGTAGTAAGTAACCGTAGCGCCTCCACTCCGGATCGCGTAAACGCTGTCCCAATCGTGTTAATTTGTCAACTTGCTGACTTTGCCCAACAGTAAGAGGCTTTTTCTTCATTGTGGGGAATTGCTGATGCTTAAAGAGGAAAAAGCCTTTCTTGACTGGGGTAGATCCTGCCTTGATGAAAAAGACAATAAAGCTTGTTATTAAATAGCCAAATAGGGTGAGACAATTTCGGCTCTTTTTTCCCAAAAAACTACAAGCCTTAAATAAGATAGTTTTTAGTCTGCTTTTCTTGTTACCCACTAAGTAAAACCTCCATCAAGGTAAATATTTTTAAACAACCCCAATCTTAATTGCCAATTAAGTTGTTGAGGAATAATCTGAAGATATTTATGTCAAATCAACTTCAGCATGATTATCTCAAAATCCACAGCCTATCACGTTAGGATAGTTGCGGCGGCATCAACAACAAAGAAGAAGTTTTCCTGTAAGTCTTTAACCAAATTTTTCTAATATCAAAAACCTTGATATTGTGAGAAATCGGAATGTTCCTTTACAGGAATCAACTAAGAAATTTGACTAATTGTTTATTTATGACTGATAAAAAACTGTATTAAATAATACAGTTTATTGTGAGATGCCGCATAAAGTTACTCCTGCCACATCAGATATAACGACTGTATTCTTTCCAGTATCAGTATTTCCCGATATTAAAATAGAAACATTCTGAATGTTATTAATTTTATATACAACAAGTTAATTAATTGTTACTTTTTGTATTTACAGCCTCATGAATTTCGTCACACTTTCGTCATAATTTTGTCATATCTTCGTCAATCTGACCCAACTCAAAACGGTTGAATCTCAGTCAGATTTGAATGCTTATAAAAATCAATTAGGCGAGTATTTACTTACCTAAATAGATAAAAGGGTATCTTCACGCTTGAGATACCCGGGTGCTTAAGAAAAATAATGTAAACAAGTTATGAATTTACCACGCAATATCTGTATAGGACTTGACGCTGGTGTGTCAGGAGTGTGTATTGGCATGGCGATTTTTGCTATGTCAGACTTCAAACTCAACTGCTTGAAAAGCTTCTATATCATTTTTGGGCAAGGAGAGAGTATTTTGTTGATTATTTTTATTTAGAAGTCCCTAATACACCATTGATTTGGTCTGCAAGTTTTAAGGGGCGAAAAGGTTTGGCAAATACAGCCGCGACATCCAACTCAGTAAAGTTTCCTCGATCTGATTCTTGAACTTTTGCTGTTACTAAAATTACAGGAATATGTTGAGTTCTAGGGCAAGCTTTGAGTTGTTGCAGTGTAGCGCGACCATCCATATCCGGCATCATCATATCTAGCAAGATGACATCAGGTTGGTTGGTTTCTGCCATTATCAAGGCTTCCTGACCACAACTGGCAATCAACACGTTCCAACCTCCGGTCATTTCCAACCCCATTTGAGCGATCGCTCTGACATCTTCTTCATCGTCAACAATTAATACACATTTACTCATAATCATGCTCTATTTCTTTAAGAATGGTAGGATGATATGGAAGGTGCTACCTTCACCCAAAATGCTTTCAGCCCAAATCTTGCCTTGATGTTGCTCAACAATGTTGCGGCAAATGGCAAGTCCTAAACCTGTCCCCCCTTTTTTACGAGAATCGGATACATCAACCTGCTGAAAACGCTCAAAGATTGTCTGTAGTTTATTTGCAGGGATTCCCCGTCCTTGGTCTTGGATTTCAATCTGTAAGTGATCTGTATGCAACCGAACACGCAACCAAACAGTATCACCTACTTTTGAGAATTTGATCGCGTTAGCGATTAAGTTAGTCAAGGTTTGCAACATTCTGTCTGGATCTACAAATATTTCATGACTGGCTGGTTCGGTAACTAAGTTAATTTGCGCCCTTTCTGCCATCGCTTGCATCGCTTCTGCTGCTTGGACAATCAGATCGGCGACATTACAGTTCACCGGTTGCATGGCGATTTTGCCTGACTTCATCCTTTCCAAGTCGAGAATCTCGTTGACTAGGCGATTCAAACGTTCGATGTTGGTAATGGCAATATTCAGGACTTGCTGCCCTTTAACGTTCAATGTTCCTAATTGTCCTGTACCTAAAAGGTCTAGCGACCCAATGACAGAAGTTAGCGGGGTTCGTAATTCATGACTTACCAAAGAAATAAATTCGTTTTCCAGTCGCTTGCGTTCAGTAATGTCATTAACAATATTTAAAATGCATTCTGTACCATCCAGGTGAATCAGTTCGGCAGATAGCAAGACAATTCTCACTTCACCGGACTTGGTACGAAATTCCATCTCATGATTTTGTAATGCTCCAGTTTCGAGTAGTTTTTGAAGGTTGCTGGCATAATGTTCTTGAGTAATCCCAAGATTGAGGTCATCTACACAGTGATTGATGATTTCCTCCAGGCTATAGCCACTCATTTTCAGAAAACTGCTGTTTATATCAATAAAGCGTCCTTCTGAAACAGTGGTAATTGAGATTGGGCTAGGACTGGAACGAAAGGCTTTAGCAAACTTTTCTTCAGCAAGTTTGCGATCGCGGATTTCCTGTTGTAACCTGGTGTTTTGCTCTTGCAGTTGTTTTTGTAAATTGCGAATTGTCAAATGATTTTCTACACGCACCAAAACTTCTTCAACTTGAAAGGGTTTTGTGATATAATCTACGCCTCCAACTGAAAAAGCTTTGACTTTATCTAGCACATCATTCATGGCGCTGATAAAAATCACCGGAATGTCACGGGTGCGATCGCTCTGTTTTAAAGATTGACAAACCTCATAACCATTTATTTCTGGCATGTTGATGTCAAGCAAAATTAGGTCGGGTGGAGATGCTTGCGCTCCTCTCAAACCAGCTGCACCTTTAGTAACGCTTCTAACTTTGTAACCTTGTTCTGTCAACATGGCAGCTAAGAGATACAAGTTTTCAGGAGTATCATCAATCACTAAAATATTGGCTTTCGGCGTTACCCATTGGCTATGCATCATCACCTCTTTGAGTCAAATCGATAATTTCATCAAAACAAAAACGATTTACTAAATCGCTAAGTCTCTCAGATAAAGCAAAATTGGTTTCAGGGATTTGTTCAATTAACTGGAAAATGATCTCTGCATCTACTTGAATGGCTGCTTCGTGTAAGCTGGTTCGCCATTCCTGGGGCATAATAAATAAATCTTGCGTTTTTAGCTCCTCTAATTCAGACACAACCAATGGCGTTTGGTCAAAATTATCTTGTTCCTCTGCATAGACATAACAAACTCCCAAAAGTTCAGCCATTTTGTTCAAAATGACTTCCTCACGAAAAGGCTTGCGGATTAAGTCATCACAACCCGCAGCTAAAATACTTGATCGCTGTTCTTCAAAAGCGCTGGCTGTTAAGGCGATAATCACCGTCAGGGGAGAAATTTCCTCTAGTTCCCCTTTTTGAATCTCCCTTTCTATAGCACGAATCTGTCGAGTTGCCTCATATCCGTCCATTAAAGGCATTCGCATATCCATCCAAATCAGGTGGGGGTGCCATGCTTGCCAAGCTGCGATCGCTTCAATTCCGTTAGCGGCTGCACGGGTTTCAAAACCAATCGAGTTGAGTAACTGCGTCAATAAATCGCAATTTTCTTGGCGGTCATCTACCACTAAAATCCGATATACAGGTTGACCATTAGCCAAAGCGATCGCTTTGTTTTGAACTCTTGGTGGCGCAATTTCAAATGACTCTGCTAGTTCAATTTTGATATCGAAATCGAAAGTTGACCCGCAACCCACTTGACTATGAAGGCGAATATCACCCCCCATTAACTGCACAAATTGACGGCTGATGGTAAGTCCAAGCCCCGTACCTTCTCTAATTTTTGTACCACTTGCAGTTTGAACAAAGGGCTGAAAAAGATTGTCTAATTCTTCGGCTGCAATTCCCGCTCCTGTATCTTCGATTTCAAAATTAATAGTCATTTGTCCTTGGTCATTATTTTGACCATTGAAAAATGACACTCGCAATGTCACCCCCCCGGTATTGGTAAACTTGATGGCATTTCCCAAAATGTTGATTAGCACTTGCCGGAGTTTGCCTTCATCTGTAAGGATGTACTGGGGTAAATTGGGGGCAAGTTCAAATGAAAGTGATAGTTTTTTTTGCACTTGCTCGTACCTGAAACATCTCCTGGAGACTTTGTAATACTTGATACAGGTCAAAGGATGCAGGATTTAAAATAATGCGTCCAGCTTCGATTTTGGACATTTCCAGCACATCGTTAATTAGGTTGAGCAGATGTTCTCCACTGCGGTTGATGGTTGCTAGAGAATCTCGCTGACGTTTGGTGAGGCTGTTGTCTCGCTCCATTAACTGAGCAAAACCTAAGATGGCGTTTAGTGGTGTTCGCAATTCGTGACTCATGTTTGCCAAAAAGGCGCTTTTCGCCCGATTGGCAGTTTCTGCGGCTTCTTTGGCCACCCGCAATGCTGCTTCTGCTTTGTGACGCGATCGCCCAATGGCAATTAGCTCACCCACTCGTTGCAGTAAGTTGATATCCTCTTGCTTCCAATTTATCGAGAAGTTCACAACATCAGTGCCCAGAAATCCTACTACTTTGCCAACGTGGATTGTCGGTACAACAACAACCGATTGAATAGATTGGTTCTGAAATAATGCTTTTTCTGCTGCTGCTTCTAAGGGTAGCTTGGCAACATCGGAGATTTGTATGGATTGGCCGCCAAGGATTTGATTGTAGAACCAGGGAAATGACTCAATAGTTGAACTCGTGGCACCACCAAATAAGGGTTCGATGCCAGCAGCACGCCATTCATGGACAATATCAAACTGCAAGTTTTGTTCTGAGTATTCAAAGATACAACTTCGTTCGGTTCCCAGAAATTCAGCGATCGCTTGCAGGGTGAAATTGATCGCGGTGTCTGCATCTTGGTCGATAAATTGGCGGGAAATCCTGTTAAGTAAGCTGTCTACCTGGGCACGACGCTGAAGGGTTGCTTCGGATTGTTTGCGTTCAGTCAGGTCTTGAACCACGCCTTGAATTAGCTTGCGATAGCCCAATTCAAACACAGTTAAACAGACCTCGGCCGGAAAGTCTGTGTTATCTGCACGACGGTGAACCCACTCAAAACGATTTCTGCCTTGCTGGTAAGCCAGAGCAACCTGTTGTTTAGCAAGGCTAGATGAAGTTTGACCATTTGGTTGCAGTAATGGCGAAAATTCGCTAGGATGCTTGCTTAAAAAATCTTGCCGAGAATAGCCAAATAGTTCTTCTGCTGCCCGATTGCAATCGACGGGAATTCCCTCCTCCTGTAACATAACAGCAATACTAGTTGATTCGTAAAGAGCGCGAAATCTCGCTTCTGATTGTCGCAAAGATTCTTCTGCAAGTTTGCGTTCGCGCAGCGCAGCTTGCTGTTCGCTAATATCGGTAATGACGGCGTCTATACAGCCATCCTCAGCATTCCGTCTCAGCGATAGTAGTCCCCAACCAAGAGATTTATCCCGACGACATAGTTGCACTTCAAAGTTACGTACCTCGCCCTGCTGTGCCATTTCTGCCAACATTTGTTGGCGATCATTTGGATTGGCGTAAAACTCCGTCGTGAATTGCTTGCCAATTAAATCCGTCGCCGAATCATAACCCAAAATTTCAGCTTGGCGTTGGTTGGCTTCCAGAAACAGCCCATCTTCTAAGCGAATGCGAGCAATCCCCACTTGAAAGTTTTCAAAAATGTTGCGATATTTCTGTTCGCTGCGACGTAGAGCTTCTTCTGCCTGTTTGCGCTCCGTAATATCGCGGAAGTACCAAATTCTACCGTAGTAATCTTCTGTTAGCGATCGCACGGATGCAGAATAGCGATCGAGAATTCGTCCATCCCTCATCAAAATTTCATCACGACTGACTTCTTCTGGATGGGCGTACAAATACTCCACCTTTGTGAGAAACTCCTGTGGTTCTTCCAGTTTATTAAGTACAGATTCTAATAAGCGCCGATGGCTAGCGCTGTGGATCAGTGTTTCTGGAATTTGCCATAACTGGCAAAAACGTTGATTGTAAGATACTATTTGACCATTTTCATCAACGACTAAAATTCCATCAATTGAAACTTCTTGTTGGGCTTTAAGTATGGCATTACTGCGGTGTAAATCTGCCTCTACTTGCTTGCGATCGTTAATGTCAGCAACCACCGCTTCCAGACAATTATCTTCCAAATTCAACCGTAAGGAAAACAAGCCCCAGCGCTCCTTACCGTTGCATTGACGAAACTGTAGCTCAAAGTTGTTGAGTGAACCTTTTTGACGCAATTCAGTTACTATGTGCTGGCGATCGCTTGGGTTGGCATAAAAATCTGTGGTAAATTTTGTGCCATTAATTAAGTCTTCTACACAACTGTAGCCTAATAGCTCGGCAAGGCGTTGATTGGCATCTAAAATTAGTCCATCCTCAATTCGGCTGCGAAGGATGCCAAATTGAGAATTCTCGAACAGATTGCGAAACTTTTGCTCACTCTTGAGCAAAGCTTTTTCTGCCTGTTTGCGCTCTGTAATCACACGCGCAACGCTGATCAGTAATAAGTTTCCATTGATATCATTGGTTGGAGCTAAATTTGTAGCTTGCCACTGCCAACTACCATCCTTGAGTCTAGCTCTATATTCAACTTCCAAGCTCTCCCCTGTTGTTACTACCCTGCTGACTGCATCTAGACAACTTGGTAGATCGTCAGGATGAAGAAAATCCGCAAATGGTATACCTTCTAACTCAGTGGTTTCATACCCTGTAAGTTTGACTAAATTGGGAGAGATATAGCAGATTCGTCCTTCTAAGTCAATCAGAGAAATAATATCATTAGAATTCTCCACAATGCGGCGAAACTTAACCTCACTTTCGCTCAAGGCTTTCTCTACTTGCTGGCGTGCGGTAATATCTCGAAAGCTCCAAACACGTCCAATAATTTTACCACCTTGAGATTGAGGTTGAGAATAACGCTCAAAAACACGTCCATCTTTCATCTCTACCAAATCACAAGCTTCCTGTTCTGGGCACTCATAAAACAGTTCCTTGACTCTGGCGATAAATGCTTCAGGATCTCGCGTTTGTTCAGACATGAACTTGAATCCTTCATTGCTTTGAAAAGGTTGCAATAACGATTCTGGTATTGACCACATTTGGAGAAACTTTTGATTAAAGACTGTTACATTAAAGTCTTGATTTACAACTATAATTCCATCAGCAGTAGATTCCAGTGTCGCTTGCAAAAGAGATAAAGTTTCTGCTTGTTCTTGTTGTGCTAAGGAGCGTTCTGCTTCCCAAAACTTTTCTTGAGTGATATCTCTAATTACTAATACAGATGACCTGTCACCTCCTGAAAGTTCAACACAGTTTGCTGATATTTCTAAAATTAAGGAGCGATGTCTACCGTCATGACATTCATATTCTTCTGTGATTTCATCTTCTCCCCCTAGAACCCTCATGTTTGGATAGAATTCTGGTGCAACTGCTTCACCAGCTAGGCTCAGGAATAATAAGTCACTCAGGTTGGCATTAAGAACTAGAATATGTGGTTGGTTAACAAGTTTGTCAAAAGCAGCATTACACCATTGTATCTTGCCATTACTACCAGTCCAGACAATAGCATCAGCGATCGCCCCCAGCGCCACCTCCATCTTGCCTAAGACTGCCCGTAATTGGTTGACCAAAGTAGTCAAATTTATGCTCATCGGCAGACTCCTGTTTTAGAAGCAAGACTAAAGGTCAATTTGTGGTTTCTTTTTCTACCCATCTCTCCATTTATTTTAAAGAGGACGCAGCATGGCCATAAACACCCATTCTCCGTGATGTTTTTCTGCCATAATTAAATGCTCGGCTTCAATTTCTAGACCATCTTTGGTAATTCCGACTAGACGCAATGGGTGATTGAGAATAGTAGAACTTTCTGTTGCCAGAAAGCGGGAAAAACCAAGATGGTGCGGAGCATGAAAACCCTCTGGAATAACTACCGTGATGATTTGACCATTAATTTCAGCCATACTCCAGCCAAAAATAGAGGTAAAGCAATCGTTGACATAGGTGATGAATCCTTGTTGATCTGTAATTACAACGGGTACGTTTGTTTCCAGCTTCATTTCACTGAGGGTTTTCATCACTGCTTGAGCCATAAAAAATTTGAATTGAACTATTGACTACACATAGGGAATTGATAATTCCTAAGTGGAAATATATTTTTACATTAATTGTTATCGAAATAGTTTAAATTGTCTAAAGTCGTACTGGCAATTTTAAACAGAGATTGTACAGTTAATGCATCAGTAGGATACTCCGCAATTCCAAAACGAAAGTTTACTTGAAAACGGCTGCTATCTGATGCGGTGAACACTTGTTGGCGTAAGGTAGTCAAAAATTCGCACAGATGCTCGCTTACCTCTTGTTTTGTCAATTCAGGTATTCCCACCACAAACTCCCCATTGGCCCAATATCCCAACACTTGGGTACCTCGAAAATTAGATTGGAACAGGCGACCCCACCGTTGTAAAACTTGATTGCCAATGGCATGACCGTATTGAATATTAATCTGCTGTAACTCAGTCACTGTGAACACTGCTAAACACCAAGGATGAAAAGTACTACTGTCTGCATCCTTGAGTCTTTGAATGAGAAGCTCTAAATTCTGGCTGGAGTAAGGTTGATTTGCTAATCCGGTTAGATGGTCTTTGCGAGAAAGGTTTTGCAACAAGCGAGTCCGTTCTAGACGATTGGTAATACGGGTTAACAATTCTGCTGCAACAACTGGCTTGCTTATATAGTCATCTGCACCGATCGCAAACACCTGTTGAATCGTTTGGCGATCGCAACGAGCTGTGAGAAATAAAATTGGCAGTCCTTGCCAGTCGCGATCAATACGTACTGCCTGACACAGTTCAATGCCGCTAACTTTAGGCATATCCACATCTAAAATCAGCAGATCGGGGACAACAGACGGCAGCACTTCCCAAAAACGTAGTGGATCATCTAATCCTGTCATCCGAATACCCCAAGGTTCCAACATGGGGCGCAATGCTGCCAGAAACACAGGATCATCATCTACTACTAGCACATTTGCTGAAAGTGAATGTCTATGCTGTAACAATTGCATTGCCAGATCCCAAACCTGAACAGCTGTCACAGGTTTTACCAAAAATCCTTGTCCGCCAGCACGCGCTACAGTTACCCGATCTAGCAACTTCTCCGCGGAGGTAAGTACCAATGCAGATATGGGCGGTGTCCGAGCCGCCAGTTCAAAGAGTAGCGCCAGATTCTCTTTGCGTTGTTCCACTGTGTCTGTTGCCAACACGACTAAATCCGGTGAGTGAGACTGGAGCCAAGTTTTAGCTAATTCCAACGTTGCCATCTGTTTCCAACTCAAATCAAGCGATCGCGCCAATTCTTGTAACTCTTGACCTAAATTTTGGTCAGGGTCAATCAATAGCAGTCGAGATGTTTCTATAGGTAAAGATGGTTCTTTTTCGCCTAGATTTAGCATCTGGCCCAATTTCTGCACTAAATCTAAAAATTGCTGTTCCTGGAGGGGTTGCAAGGCTCCATCTGCTCGCAAAATCTCTTCAATCTCACGCGCTAACAGAGTTCCCGCCTCTCGCTCAAACATTCCTAAAACACCTGCTAGCTTATGTGCTGCCTGCATGGCATTTTGGCGTAACAATGAAGTGAGCATTCCCGTCTGTAATGCGATCGCTGCTGTTTGCAAAGCCTCTAGCCGTTGAGCCATCAAACCTTGATACTGCTGCCACAGCTTACCCATCCCCTGCTGAAACTGCTGTTCAATAGATGAAGGTGGAAGAGTAGGAGAGAGAGGAAATAATTCTTCCTTGTTTCCTTGTTCCCCTATCTCCCCCACACCTTCCTTCAACCGATATCCTAAACCGTAGACATTCTCGATCCAGTCTACAGCCCCGGCGGTCTTCAGTTTTTGCCGTAGTCCTTTAATATGTGCTTTGACGCTTTCTTCTAAAGGGGGATCGTCAAAAGTCCAGAGATGCTCAACCAGTTGTCCGCGACTGAGAACCCGTGAAGGGTTCCGCAGAAATACTTCTAGCAGAGTGTATTCTTTGGGAGTTAATGCCAAAAGTTTCTTACCATAGCTGACTTCGCAACTACGAGGATCTAAACACAAATCGCCAACCTTTAAAACGGTTGTAGGGGAAACTTCGCGGCGTCGCAGTAAGGCCCGTACCCGCGCTTGAAGTTCTGCTAAATCCAGGGGTTTTATTAAATAGTCGTCTGCACCTGCATCTAATCCGCGAATGCGATCGCTACTGGCATCTCTAGCAGTAATCAGCAGAATTGGCATAGAGTAACCTTCAGCACGTAACCGTTGGCATAATTTAATACCATCGATTCTTGGCAGTCCCACATCCATCACAATCAAGTCATAACTGGTGCTTTGGGCATATTCCCATCCACTTTGACCGTTTTCAACCGTATCTACCACATAGTGCTGACTGGCGAGAGATTGTTGCAAAACACCCAGCAAAATTTCATCGTCTTCAATCAACAAAATTCGCATAGCAGAAGCCCTCCATTTAAGGTACATCTGACTTGTGCAAGGCTGGAATATACCGATTTAGCAATATGATTGCAGTTTTACGGCTTATTTCCAGGTATATTTGCCAAATTTAGATGCTCTCTTCAAAATCTTCTCATAATTTGTATTTTTTCCCTATTCAAGTTATCGGTGCAAAACTCCAAACTTTACACTGATTGATACACTCTGAATACATTTCACGCCCTTTGTCTCATGTTTTGAGCCGACTAGGCAACTTGAACATTTGCGATAGCTGAAAACTTAAGCTTTGCTTATCGCCTCCGGCAGGCGGGTACACCATCGCACTCTCAGATCACGCACAAAACGTCATTTGAGCATCTTATCGTTCTGAAGGTTTTCTAGATATTATTACGTTTATAATTAATCTTATTATTTACTCCATATTTGGAATTAACATTTTTGTTATAAGTTAATCGGCTTTTAATGCGTAATATAAATGCAGACGTTGCAGAGGGAGAGAAAAAAGCTTAACTGAACTGTATTGAGACTTAACCCCTAGCCCCTTCTCTACTAACGTTAGGGAGTAAGATTCAAAGTCTCTCTCCTAAAAGGAGCTACGGAGTACACACAAGTTGACTAGCATAGGTTTCAACTCTTTTAGTAGTTTCATCGAGTGCGTTATGGACACGCCGATATAACAAATGGGTTCGCCGAAGTAACAAATGGGTTCGCCGAAGTAACAAATGGGTTCGCCGATATAACAAATGGCTTCGCCGAAGTAACAAATGGGTTCGCCGAAGTAACAAATGGGTTCGCCGATATAACAAATGGGTTCGCTGATATAACAAATGGGTTCGCCGAAGTAACAAATGCGTTCGCCGAAGTAACAAATGCGTTCGCCGAAGTAACAAATGCGTTCGCTGATATAACAAATGGGTTCGCCGATATAACAAATGGGTTCGCCATGATTGCAAGAATTTAGCTTTGTCACGCCAGCGTAATGCACTGCAAATCTTTGGTAGATGAAGTTTTTCCGACTTGTGTGTATACCGTAGTCTAAAAGGAGAGAGGAATGGAACTAATACCATTTCTTTGTGAGGCTGCGCCAAACCCTTTTAACTTTTTTGTTTCTCTTTCTCCTCTTTCTTTGTGTCCTTTGCGTCCTTTGCGGTTCGTTTTTCTTCCTTGTACTTAAATATGATTTACCGCATCTTCATACAGAATTGGTATGACAGGTAAAAACTGTACTGCACCCAAGCGAGAACCGCTATATACTTTTGCTACAATTGCTGGACAAGAAATTAAACGTAAAGTTGCCAGAGATACGTATATTCTTGATTACACCTTCTCTTTCGCTGGTGTTGCGATACCGCGTTTAACTAGACCCGCTTCAAGTTCCTTAATGAACTTTAAGTCTTCCTCTAATAGAGGCTGGCTTTCGCTAGAAGAAAAGTCATTACTGATAGAGGCATTTTTCTCAAGAAAAGCAAATGCTTGCCGAAATTGACGCGGATTAGCCAAAATTAGTGAGTCAAAGTGACAGGGAATAATCTGCTGAAAATCCCAACTTGCAACTGTATCAGCCCAGTTGAGGACTTGTCTTGGTGCTTGGGGAAGAATGAGGATTTGCAGAATTGGGGCGACAAATGGTCGGCCTTGACCTCGTAGAGCATCGAATGCTTGCTTCCAGGTTTCTTGCCAGCGAAAAGGAAATAAACCAAAGTAAGTTTTTAGCGATCGCTGTGGTGCTTTGATCGCATCACAAAACATCTGTCTGATTGAAGTAATTTCCAGCGCACTGGGACGGAAGTAAAGTGCAAACAATGAAATGCGTTGCCATCCCTTGCGGCGGTTGTCTTCATTGTCCTCGATCGTCTCCAAGGCATTGTCCCTTGCATGAAACAGTAGGGGATAAGGATCTAATTGGACAATTTCTGGTGGGTCAACTGGAACAGAAACTATAGAATCAGTTACAAGCAGAGTGCGCGATCGCTTATGAAATACTGCAACTTCTGCAAAAGATCCTCGTCCTAAATTGATGTCCAAGATTGCATAGTCAAACTCATAAGCGAAAGGAGCAAGGCTTGAGTCTTCTGGGAGTTCTTGAGTTCGTTTTCGAGGAAAGCCTAGCCAACTAAGCGGCAGGTTAAAGGGGAAACTCCACTGATGCGGGGCAACAAAGACTTGTGCTTGAGGAAAGCGTCTCGAAAAGGGGCCAACAAAGATTTTATGCTCTAGGCCAGAACTGGTTGGTAATATGATGTATTTAACTTCACCGTGCTTCGCTACCAACTCATTAACCAAGCGGACACACTCAGTTGTTGGAGCAACGGGTGCATAGACCAGAAGACCTCCGGCAGCGAGTTTAACGATAGTCATGCGAATCGGCACGATGGTGTAGAGAATGCCGTGAAGCTGATCGAATGTCCAGATAGTGTCCTCAACTATTTCTTTGCGAAGTGTCCGCCGTCTGCCATAGGGATAGAGTGGGACAGCAGCCCAGAATGGCCATGACCAATCTTTTGGGTGAGTCAAAGGGTACATCCCTTGCTCAAGTAGCTCAACCCTCGACTTAGATCCTTGTGATTCCATCGTCGTTCCATTCACTATTGTACTTCTTTCTAATTTCTAATAGTACGTGATGCTGCGATTTGTAAGAATGTAGCCACCCACATCAGTTTTTGTTGTCCCATGCAATCCATCTATAGGCTAATATCTAAAACAAATAATCAACACTTTTGCTATGAATAACAGATTTTAAATTCCCTCTTTTTGTAGTCGTCATCTAAATTCAAATTAGGTGTACTTGTAGTAAAGCGAAGTCTAGACCTCTTTGAGGGTAAATAGAATAAAACTTTAGATAAGAGTAAAATATTTGAACAACTTAAAACTGATTTAACTATATGGGCACAAACACGAGAGAAAAATTAGACTGGTGGTAATTAGATTTACAGCTACTTTTCAAAAAAATCTGCGCCATCCCAGGCACTAAATTTGGAAAATTCAAACAGAAGAACAAGTAATAGTAATGGCGAATCCCAGAGATACAGAGAATGGATGGTCGCAGTTAGTTCGTGGTGCGCCATTGGCAGTAATGTTGGCTGCGGCGCTTTACATTTTATATCAACTTTTACCAGTCTTAGAACTTTTAGTTGTTGCAGCATTGATTGCTTTAATTTTGCGAACTCTATTACGATTTTTGCAAAAGTTAGTCAAATCACAGGATGTTGCTGTTTTGCTACTAATTGGATTAATTATCGGATTTGTTGTAATATTAGCTACTGTAGTTTTACCTAGTGTGACATTTGAATCTCAAAAATTAATCAAAACATTACCAACTTATCTCAATAGATTGACAGGAGATGTTGAGCAATTGCGTCAGAAATTCACTTTTATTCCTGACATTTCCCAAGCACTAATACAATTACGAAATTTGGCCGACCAGTTACTAGGGGGAGTACCAGTTTTCTTAGGTGAAGCTTTAAGTTTAACCGTTGAGTTAGTAGCGACGTTAATTTTAGCACTTTATATGGCTTACGATCCTAATTCATTAGTGAAAGGGATTTTAAGATTAGTACCAAGGCGACATCATCAACGGTTTCAACGAATCCTTAAGGCTTGTGAAACAAGATTGCGAGGCTGGATTTTTGGGACAGGAATAGCGATGATATTTTTGGGTGTTGGAGCAACATTTGGACTTTTGATTTTAGGGATTCCGTCACCCCTACCATTTGGGATTATTGCAGGTTTATTTGAAATAATTCCTTACTTTGGTTCGATTATTGGTGCTTTTTTACCAGCATTAATAGCATTGAGTATTTCACCAATAAAACTAGTATTTGTGGTGATACTTTTCTTTGTAATGAATCAAATAGATGCCCATGTTGTTCAGCCAGTGGTGATGGGTCAACAAGTTAATATCCATCCAGTTATGGTGATTGTGACATTTTTGGTAATGGGTAAACTATTTGGATTTATTGGTGTGCTGCTTGCAGTGCCTGCGGCAGCAGTGATAATTACATTTATTGATGAGTTTACGCCGGAAGAAAAGCTGATAGAGCCAGTAGGAATTGCAGATACAATAGATGTTAAATCGAAGGACTAAATAAGCAGCTATCCAGCAATTTTTTGAACCACTTTAAATGAATTTAGTTGCTCTGTATCCAAATTATTCTTTGGTCAATTTACTTTTACGTAAAAAACGAAAAAACAAACAACAACGGAGAAGCTAACAATGGCTGGTAAGTTAACTGATAAGGTAGCAATTATCACAGGGGCATCGTCTGGTATTGGCGAGGCGACAGCACTAGCGCTGGCATCAGTTGGTGCTACAGTAGTGATTGCTGCCCGTCGAAGCGATCGCATACTTGCTCTAGAAGATCGTATTACTAGCACTGGTGGAAAAGCCCTATCTATTACTGCTGATGTTTCAGATGAAGTGCAGATAGAAGCATTAGTAAACAAAACTCATGCAAAATTTGGCAGAGTTGATATTCTCATCAACAATGCAGGGGTGATGCTGTTAGGTGTGATTGACGGTGCAGATACAGAAGACTGGCGACGCATGATCAATCTCAACGTATTGGGATTGATGTATGCCACTCACAAAGTTTTACCATTGATGAAGGCACAAAATGCTGGGCACATCGTCAACATTTCATCAGTAGCAGGTCGAGTTGCAAACGCCGGAAGCGGTGTTTACAACGCCAGCAAATGGGCGGTTGGTGCGTTTAGTGAAGCACTTCGCAAAGAGGTCTATCAAAACAACATCCGTGTCACGATTATTGAACCAGGGTTAGTGGCAACAGAGCTAACACAGCACATTACAGATTCCACTGCAAAAGAGCAGGCGAATAACTTTTATGGTTCGGTCAAAAATCTGGAAAGTGAAGACATTGCCAATGCGATCGTCTATGCCGTCACACAGCCTCCACACGTTAACGTCAACGAAATCTTGATCCGCCCGACTGAACAAGAACGATAATCGACACTCTCTTAAAACTTAATACTCCTATAGCAATCCTAAATAAGTTGTAAATAAAGTATGTACTGTTGCATTTTAACCGTGCTAACAATTTAGGATTGATCGTAATCCATAACCGAAGCCTGGAAGTCATCATTAATCCAGGCTTCAGTTATGAATACCGTGACTTTGCTATTATCGTCAATAGTAGCTCTACCAATATAATGGGTATCATATTTATGTATCACCAACTGGAGAAGTTAATTATGTAGATGGCAAAGGGTCTAATCGTCTCAGTGATTAAAATGTAAACTAAAGCACATTATTTCAGTACGAAAGTGTTCTTTGAGAATTGGTTATAAATCTTGGCGAGTATCATTTATCTCGCTAAAAATTACTTATAAGATTTCTAAAGGTTTAGTGCCTGGTTGAGAAATTGATAAATTCTATAAAATTTCTTTAAAAAAATCACAATTTTCAACTTGATTGCGATAAAACATTTAGGTAACTCAAAGCTGTTTATCCAAAACTGTTAAATTTCTTCATACTAAACATGAGTAGAGTCAATGACTGCTTCATCACCAGATAATTCAATCAGTTCATCAAGTACTCATACTTTAGATATAGCTAGGCAAGAGTATCAATATAACTACATCCATATTCCATCTATTGCAATGGTGGATCAGCTTTCTATTGCGGAAGAGTTCACTACTAACTGGTATTTTTTATTAGCCCAGCAGTTACGAGTTCTTTTTGTCAATACCTTGATTGTTAACAGAGGTAATCAAGGTTCTAAATCGATTCGTGATGATGTCGAAAGATTTATTTTAGAAGCCTTGCTTAAGGGAGCACTACCAGCCCGAATTAGTATTTTGGCAAGAATTCTGCAAATTATTCCTCAGTTTTGGCTCAGATGGATATCTAAGGATTTTAGAGAACTCGACGATCTATTTTATTCTATTTTGAAAGAAAACGGACTCGTGATCCTTAGAGATGCTCTAAATAGGGTAATTAACCTTTTATATGAAGGACAGCCTACAGGACATGCGACCAGTCTCAAAGACTACGAAAATTTGTTTTCGGTAATTAGTCTACCAGCGATCGCTAAAACTTACCAAGAAGATGAAGTATTTGCTTACATGCGAGTAGCTGGCTACAATCCCGTGATGATTGAGCGAGTAACTAGTCTAGGCGATCGCTTCCCAGTCACAGACGAACATTACCAAGCAGTAATGGGAAGTGACGATTCATTAGTAGCAGCAGGACTTGAAGGAAGGCTCTACTTAGCAGACTATAAAATTTTATCTGGCGCGATTAACGGTACATATCCAGATGAGCAAAAATATGTCTACGCTCCCCTAGCACTGTTTGCCTTACCTAAAGGCTCAGATCCCACCCAGCTATTACGTCCGGTAGCTATTCAATGCGGTCAAACCCCAGGCCCAGATTATCCAATTGTTACCCCTAACTCTGGTAAATACGCTTGGCTTTTTGCCAAAACAGTTGTCCAAATAGCAGATGCCAACATCCACGAAGCTGTTACTCACCTAGCAAGAACTCACCTGTTAATTGGTGTTTTTGCGATCGCAACTGCTCGACAACTGCCACTTACCCATCCTCTCAGAATTCTGCTGCGCCCGCATTTTGACAGTACCTTAGCAATTAACGATGCCGCCCAACGTATTCTCATTGCTCCAGACGGTGGTGTCGATAGATTACTCTCATCATCAATCGACAACTCTCGTGTTTTAGTAGTGCTGGGGTTGCAAAGCTATGGTTTTAACAATGCTATCTTACCTAAGCAATTCCAACAACGCGGTGTGGATGATCCCAATCTCTTACCTGTTTATCCTTACCGGGATGATGCATTATTAATATGGGATGCTATTCATCAATGGGTTGGGGACTACCTAAACCTTTACTACACTACCGATAAAGACATTCATCAAGACACAGCCCTACAAGCATGGGCAACCGAAATCTCAGCTTATGATGGTGGTCGCATCCCCGATTTTGGCGAAGATGGGAGCATCAAAACACTCAATTACTTGATTGATGCCACTACGCTGATTATTTTCACTGCCAGCGCTCAACATGCTGCGGTTAACTTTCCGCAAAAAGATTTTATGGGTTACGCCCCAGCTATACCAATGGCAGGTTATCTACCAGCCTCAACTCTTAACAGAGAAGTTACTGAGCAAGACTATCTTAATTTACTCCCCCCTTTAGATCAGGCGCAACGGCAATACAACCTACTCAGCTTGTTGGGGTCTGTGTACTACAATAAGCTGGGCGAGTATCAGCAAGGATACTTTACAGATCAAAATGTAAAACCATTATTACAGGCATTCCAAAGTCATCTTCAGCAGGTAGAAGATACTATCAAGCAACGTAATTTGCACCGTCCACCCTATGAATATCTACTTCCTTCTAAAATTCCTCAGAGCATCAATATCTGAATTGGGAACTGAGAGAGAAATCAATTCGCAATACTTCTCTACGAGAGGCTACGCCCTAAGCGTAGCTATGCCGCAGGCTTTACGGCTACGCTCAGTACAAGTTCGCAATGACGCTCCTACGTCACTAACGTAATTACGTTTTTAACGGGGATTTAACCCTGACAAAAAACCTGCTTTCGTGGTTAGGCAGAGAAATTAAACCCCGAAACTTTGTTCAATATTCAGAATTCCAAATTGTACCCTTGCAGGGAAGCAAACTAGGCGCTGCGTCTGGTAGAAAACAAAAGAACTAGAGGAGATTAAGGAGAAGAATTAATAACCAATAACAAATGACAATTAACAAATGACAGTAAATATTATGACACTTAAAGATAAAGTTCTCAAAGGTCACGAACGCCAGCTTTGGCTTGCACCGATACTAGCCAAAGTAGGTTATGAAACTGCGATCGGCAAGTTTCTACGCTTGATTTTTTATTACATGGATGCCTCAATCATGCTCAACGCATGGCGAGACTTTCTCTACATCCGTAAGGACAATATTGGAGACAAGTATTTTGCAGTAGACCAAGCAATTATGCATTCTTCTCACTCCCAGGTGAGAGAACTAATGCAAACCCAACCACAACTGCGGGGAAACGATTTAGGCATCATCAGAATATTAGCTCATAGCTACCTGCTCGATAATCCTCTGAGCTTGGGAACGAACGGGAACGAACACACAGGACTGCGTACTGTAATTTTACAAGCCTTACCGGAACCGTCTCGAAAAATAGACTTTTTAGGGGATTTAGTTGAGCAAAGCCTGTTAGAAGCTGCTAAACAAGGTAAATTACACATTGGCAACGATTTGCCAAAGATCATGCTGTCGATTTTGCACCAACTGGTTTTTCAGATATCTTTATCTGAGGGAGAAATCACAGCATCCAATAGTTACATTAAAGGTTTGGTTCTCGCATCCTTGCCTAATTTTATCAGCAAGTATCTACTAGCAATATTAACAGCGCCAAAAATTCGGCATCGTCAATATTTAACCAAGCGATATAAACAATCGGCCTTATGGACATCTTACTTGGAAACAGGCACTCAGTATCAGTTGAATGAACACCAAATCGTTAATACTCTTTTCGATATGATTCACATCGCTGGGACTGCTGGCACAAGTGCGCTTTTAGGATCAGTTATTGGCGTTCTCTGCTTGGATAATAGCCTCAGAAATGATGTATTGTCAGAAGTGAATACAGTCTGGAATGGTAAGGAAAGTTTAGACCCAGACTCTCTAGAACGTTCAACACTTCTCAACCAAGTAATTCTAGAAACGGCTCGTCTCTATCCACCTGTGCGATTTGTTAGTCAACTCACCACTGAAGCGGGTGAAGTTGAGATTGGAGAACAAAAATGTCCATTCCAAAAAGGTACTCGCTTGCTTGGCTCTATTCTTACGGCTAATCGGGATGTCAACAGATACCAAAATCCAGATGATTTTGACCTAACACGGAATTTTTCAGATATCTTATCTTGGAACGGCGAAGGACATGAGCGAGCCTGTCCTGGTAAATCCTTATCAATTGGCTTTATCAAGATTTTCTGTTTACATCTGTTCAAGAATTATCAATGGGACTCAATTACAGAAGTCAAGTGGGATTTTGAAAAAGTTACTGCCGTTACTCCTAATAATTTAGTGCTACAAGGTTTTGCTAAACGACTGTGAGTGTTGAAGTCAAGAGTTTAGAGTTAGAGAATGTTTGAAAAGTATCAAATATTTTTTGTTCTCTTCTAAACCATTAACAAAGGGTGAATAAAAAGTTAAAAGTCACGCTTACAAAATTTAATTTAGGAGGTTTTATATCTTTTTCATGTCTCGCCAAATTTTTATAAATTATTTTATAACTCTCTAATTATTTTATTTTTTGGTTGTATCTTAATTAAAAATTATAATGATAAATTAGTATGGTTGAATTAATCGAGAAAAAGCAACTTAATAATATTGCAACCTGGATGATTCCAATCAAAGAAACAAACTTACCATCTGTCCTTAAGGGTGTGTTTTTTATGGATGGTAATCCACTGCCAGATACTTGCATCACTATGTACAATTTAGAATGGGATACACACAACAGAGCTTTGGTCTTACCAGTCTTTGCACCGTTGCAGTGGACTTTTCATAACTCGATTGCTGGCTGGATATTACTACGTTTAGTTCAATGGTTTGAGCTAACTTACAAAATTCAGTTTAAAGATGAAACTTTGCAGGAAGCCCAAATCATACCTTTTTTGTTGGGAATACCAATTTCAACATCGATTGTAAGTTTTACGATGTCCCAAGACAAAAATTATCTCAATGGAGATATTTGGCACAGAAAGAACGTTTGGTTAGGCGGACTTTCTAAGGCTGGTGAGTATACTCTTCGTAAGGTTGTTGATAAAGATGGTAGCTATACTCCTGCTTTTTACGATATGCTTACCAGGGTTGAAAATGAGTGTTTAGTGATTGCAGCCGATTCAAATTGACACGGCTTGTCCTTTTTAGTGGCACATTTACCCGTTTCCCGGTCAATGCTCTTTTAGAAAAGCAGTCTAGACAAGAAATGACTACCTCGCGCTCGCGTAGTATTTCTTCTTTATCATGAGCATATCGATGAAAATCACAATAACTGGAAGAGAAATAACCTTCTAGCGGTTCATCAAAGCTGCCACAATTATACCCACATGAGCAAAAGCGAAAGATAAGAACATCAGAAGCCGGATGTAGGGAAACCTGCACGTCCAGATTTAATTGGAAGGGGCGGGGAATAATATCCCCTCTCGACTCAACCAATCCCAATTTTTCGGTAAAATTGGGTAAAGCAATTTTTGCGCTTGTTAAATAAAGGCATCAGCAAACCCATGCAACTGAAACTCAGTGCATCTAAACTTCCTTTCGCCCCTCTTCTCTTAATTGCCCCCTTTTTCCTATGGGGGACGGCAATGGTAGCCATGAAAGGAGTAATACCCCATACCACACCGCTATTTATGGCAGGAGTGCGTCTGATACCAGCAGGGATGTTAATTCTGATTGCAGCAGTATTCATGGGTAAACCCCAGCCGAAGGGTTGGGCTGCATGGCTGTGGATTGCCTTATTTGCCCTCGTAGATGGGACGCTGTTTCAAGGCTTTTTGGCAGAGGGATTAGTTAGAACCAGTGCAGGGTTAGGGTCTGTAATGATTGACTCGCAACCTTTGGCTGTGGCTTTGCTATCGTTGTGGCTATTTCAAGAACACATTGGTTTTTGGGGATGGCTGGGGCTAGGCTTGGGTGTCACAGGTATTACTTTAATCGGCTTACCTGATGAGTGGATTTTACATTTTCTCGACTCAGGCGCAAATATTACAATTGATAATTGGCAAAATTTGTTTGCTAGTGGCGAGTGGTTGATGCTGTTAGCAGCGCTATCAATGGCAGTGGGAACAGTGTTGATTCGGTTTGTTTGCCGACATTCTGACCCAGTAACTGCTACAGGATGGCACATGATTTTGGGTGGATTGCCACTATGGGGAGTTTCATCAGTTGTCGAATCCCAGCAGTGGGAGAATCTAGGAGCATCTGATTTAGTGGCTTTGGGTTATGCTACTGTATTTGGCAGTGCGATCGCCTACGGGTTATTCTTCTACTTTGCCTTTAGTGGCAGTCTCACCAGTCTTAGTTCCCTCACCTTCCTTACACCCGTCTTTGCACTACTATTCGGCAATCTCTTCCTCTCAGAAGTCCTCAGTCCGTTGCAGTGGGTCGGTGTTTTCCTAACTTTAATCAGCATCTATCTGATTAACCAACGTGATACTTTAGCAGCTCAAAACGACACAGTTACTGTCGGTGAGATAGCTAATATACAGCAACCAGTTTTAGAAGCATCTGCTAAAAAATTAAACCCTATAACTTTTGGAGTAAGAGAATCTGAACGAGAAATTTTACCCTAACTGGTAATTCGTAATTCAGTTGGGAGATCAGGGAGAAATCAATTCAAAATTCACGCATTAAAGAACTTCTGCCGACGCTCGCGGACCCGCTCTAAGCGTTCGCGTAGCGTTTTGTAGAGAAGCCATGCCGAAGGCGTTGCCTCTCGTAGAGAAGGCTTTACGCTGCGCTATCCTGCCTCCTCTTTCCCAATACCCAATACTTTGACTTCTCTACGAGACACACTTGCGAAGGCTCAGTACAAATGCCCAATAAAAAAATCACAGTTAACATTTGGTAATTTGCTAATCTTGAATGTATTGTGGTATCGAATACTTCAAAAGCACCTTCAGGCTGAAACTTGCAATATGAGGCTATGCCGTTCCTCAATTTTGATATTTACCTGTTTTACTTGCGTGGGTTTTTACCCAAATCGTGCAAGCACAGCAACACCTAACCTAGTACCTGAAATTTTAGAACTTGCACAAGCTAGTTCGACAGTAGCTGCTAGTCCGACTGTTTTGAGATATGGTAGTCGAAAATTAGATGTGCAGAGATTACAAACCCAATTAAAGCAGTTGGGATACTACAGTGGCGTGGTAGATGGAGAGTACAACACCAGTACGGAAATCGCTGTAACTAAATTTCAGAAAGCAAAGGGTTTAAAAGTAGATGGCCTTGCTGGTCTAGAGACTAGGGGGAAACTGGAAGCAGTAATGGTAGCCAAAAATCAGATTGCTACCTCTCCAATTATTGCCTCTGGTGCGACTTCCAAAGCAATTACAACACCCCAGCCAAGGGAGAGAGGTTTTGTCTGGTGGTTAATATTTTCCATCGGAGTTCTAGGAAGTATTGGCGCACTTGTTTACCTGCTGAAGTCGTTTCGTCAGGGCAAACAAGTGCAATCCGAAATATCAGAGACTAAAAGTTTGAGTGAAGCTAGCAAAAACTTAATGATATTACCCTCTCCAGAGACTGTAACTAATCGACAAACAGATACGCCACCAATCGCCACAAAATTACTATTACCAGAAAAAACTTCCCGGCTAGCTAAACTCAATATTGTTGACGAATTAATTCAAGACCTACGCAGTTCTGACCCAACGAAGCGGCGCAAGGCTATTTGGGATTTGGGTCAGCAGGGAGATTCGCGGGCAATTCAGCATCTGGTTGACTTAATGATTGATGCCGATTCTCAAGAAAGCAGCTTAATTTTGGCAGCTTTGGCAGAAATTGGCATCCGCACGCTCAAACCGATGAACCGTGGCCTAGCAATTTCACTGCAAGATGAAAGTCCACAAGTGCGGCAAAATGCGATCCGTGACTTGACGCGCGTTTATGACATGATGGGTCAAATGAGTCAGATGTTGCATCATGCACTAGAAGACCCAGATGCTGAGGTGCAAGCAACAGCACGATATGCTTTAACTCAGATGAATCGAATGCGTGGTTTGCCGGAAGAACAAAGTCTAACAGAAGATTCACACGACGATTCACGAGAATAAACCTAAAAATATTTCAATTGGATTTGGATGTTAGTGTTTGGGCCTACCACCAAAAATGCTGCTTCGCTAAATTTGGCTGCTCTTGTGCGAATTTCTGGGTTGGTGGAAAATCCAAAGCCTTCGCTTGGTATACCTAAAACATTGCTATTGAGAATGCCGTCATTATTTTGATCGTGGAAGACAGCAACGGCGTAACTACCTGCTTTCAAGTTTTCAAAGGTAATGGGTAAGGGAATGCTAGTAATCTTGGTACACTGCTTTTGTAAGCTGCGATCGCCATCGTTAGGAAATCCTTCACTACTAGCAAATATACTGACACAGACTTGTCCTTGTTTATTTTTTAAGCCATCAATTTCTACGGTGAGTTTGCCGTTAAAATTTGCCTTGGCACTAAATGACCATGCCAGATTTCCCAGAACTGCTAATAGCAGCATACTAACTCTCAATCCTCTAGCCATAAAATTTTTGCAAGGTAAAATAAGTTTTAACTTTGATTCAGCTCAGGCAGACTCATGGTGACATTCTTCAGTTAATATTCGCAAGTATTCTGCTATATTTCGTCTAATTGCGTTAGTGTAGTGCGGCGTAAAGCCTTTGGCATAGCTTCTCTACGAGAGGCTGCGCCAACGCTTAACGCTTTTAGCGTCTCACTGATAATCCGATTGCAAATTGGTTTAATTCTGTCATCCCCTCTGAGTCTGACTTACTGCAATGTTAAGAAAGATCCGGGTAATGAATAGCCTTGTTAAGCAGAGAGGAGTGTTTGCGCTAGCAAATACAAGGTGAGGTTCAGACTGTATTGCACCGAAGTGAGAACCGTCATAAATTAAAGTTCGTAGTTGGCGCTTTAGCGCTAAAGCGCCAACTGTAAGCGACAAAGTATTTATTGACAAATAGCCTTGAAAATTTGGCTTAATTAGAAAATGCAACGATATTGTAGCGGCAGCTATAGCCATCGTTAGTCATCGTTTTTTATTGACGTTGTAAAACTTTACATTTAGAATGGAATCGACAAAATCCGATAAGTATTTATTCTTACTTTATCCTAAAAATTTGAAATTAGATGAGTATATATTCCTGTCTAGGTCAAAAACTTAATATTATAGGGTTAAAGAAAATTTACAAAAATACAGATTCCTTAATATAATGAAACCAAAAGCAAAAAGGCAAATTAATTGTCAGAAGTGATGAATGCTATTGAATTTCCCTGGCTAACAGCCATAATCCTTTTACCCTTGGTGGCTGCCTTAGCCATCCCCTTAATCCCAGACAAAGAAGGTAGAACTGTGCGTTGGTATGGTCTGGGAGTTGCTTTTGCTGACTTTGCACTGATGATTTATGCCTTTTGGTATAAGTACGACTTCCAAAGTTTAACACTCCAATTTGTTGAAAACTATCCTTGGATACCGCAGTTAAGTTTGCATTGGGCTGTGGGGGTTGATGGTTTATCGATGCCCTTGCTGCTTTTAACAGGCTTAATAAATACCCTCGCAATATTCGCGGCTTGGAAAGTTACCACCAAGCCGCGATTATTTTATGGTTTGATGTTAGCGATGTACAGCGCCCAGATTGGCGTATTTGTTGCTCAAGATTTGCTGCTGTTCTTTCTGATGTGGGAAATCGAGTTAGTGCCGGTTTACCTGCTGATTTCCATTTGGGGAGGACAAAACCGCCGTTATGCGGCTACCAAATTCATTCTTTACACCGCCGCCGCATCAATATTTATCTTGATTGCCGGTTTTGCACTTGTTTTCTCTGGAGATACCGTCACCTTCGACATGGCGACTCTAGGAATGAAAGAATACCCTAAAACCTTGGAATTATTAGTTTATGCAGGTTTTTTAATTGCCTTCGGTGTGAAATTACCGATTTTCCCATTACACACTTGGCTACCTGATGCTCACGGTGAAGCATCAGCACCCGGTTCAATGATTTTGGCTGGTGTGTTGTTAAAAATGGGTGGTTATGCTTTGATCCGCTTTAATGTGGAAATGTTGCCCAATGCTCATGTGACTTTTGCGCCAGTGTTAGCGATTTTGGGTGTAGTGAACATTGTTTACGGTGCTTGCTGTGCCTTTGCTCAAACCAATCTCAAACGCCGCTTGGCTTACTCTTCAATTGCCCACATGGGATTTGTGCTGATTGGGATTGCCTCTTACACAGAACTAGGTATCAGTGGTGCAGTGCTACAGATGGTTTCTCACGGCTTGATTGCTGCTAGCTTGTTCTTTTTGTCTGGCGTGACTTACGATCGCACCCACACCTTGATGATGGATAAAATGGGCGGTATGGCCAAGGTAATGCCCAAAACCTTTGCCCTATTTACCATTGGTTCAATGGCTTCTCTCGCTTTACCAGGAATGAGTGGTTTTGTGGGTGAGTTGATGGTATTTCTGGGTATCGCCACCACTGATGTTTACAGTTCCAGCTTCAAAGTTGTAGTCGTGCTGCTGTCTGCGGTTGGCGTGATTTTGACACCGATTTATTTACTGTCGATGCTGCGTCAAGTGTTCTATGGTGAGCAAAGTCAAGAGTTACACTTGGATGCTGTAATATCTGATGTCAAACCCCGCGAAATATTTATTACCGCTTGTTTACTGCTTTCTATCATCGGAATTGGTTTCTATCCCAAATTAGCAACGCAGACTTATGATGTGAAAGCAGTTGAATTAGCTGCTCATGCTCGTCAAGTTCTACCAGTCGTTGCTCATCAACAACCGTCAAGTTTATACTCGCAGATTTTCTCTACACCAACATTGGCTAATTCTCAAGTTGAAAGTTTGATTAATATTTCTGAATAAATTAACTTCCTAAAAAGGGGCTGCAAGTAAATTCTAAATATCGGGGGAATCAAGGGGTGGTTTGGTAACCACCCCTAAAATTTTGCCAAGATATATCCTAAAGACAGGTGAAGCTCCAAAATATGAATTATGACTATTAACTTACCTATAGCCACAGAAATTATACCAATGGTCTTGCAATTGCAACCTGCGATAGGAATCTGCTGTCAAATATTGAGTGCCAGAAGCGTAAATAGGCGGTAAACCTGCGGAATTTGCCATATTAACCTACCATTGTACTTGAATGGGGCCACCAAACTTTCGCATCTCTGCAAAAAACATTCCTTGTGCTCCTCCATCAGGAAGTGTTGCTAAATAGACAGCAGTTTCAGCTCCTTCTTCTGGCGTGAACGGGGCATTATCTCCCCCCATATCTGTCTTCATCCAACCTGGAGAATAGGCATTTACGAGAATATTAGTACCTTGAAGTTCCTTGGCGAGAATCACGGTTAGTCCATTTACTCCCACCTTCGAGAGTCGATAGGAGGGTGCTAAAGGGTAGTAATCAGTAGGAACTGATACCAGAGAAGCCATTTCCGTTGAGATATTGACAATGCGACCGTAGTTTTGCACTTTCATCAACGGAATTAATGCTTGAGAAATTCTGAGTACCGCTAGAACATTGGTGTCAAATGTTGATTGCATCGTTTCCAGTTGCACAGTTAGTAAGCTGGATTCCTCCGGCTTAGTTGTGGGATTTACGCCTGCATTATTGACCAGAATATCTACTTTGCCGTAAGTTTCACGCAGCCACTCGGTAAACTGTTGCACACTTCCATCATTGGTGACATCCAGCGTGTGATAGTCAACATCAAGCCCTTGATTAGTAAGCTGCTGTTTAGCAGTAAGACCATCTGTTTGATTACGACTCGTGAGAATTACGCGGTTGCCAATTTGGGATAATTGACGGGAAATTGCATATCCTAGCCCTCGATTACTGCCTGTTACTACAGCAATCCTTTTTTGAGTTGTCATTTTTATGACCTTCAAACTGCTTTTAATCTTACTGTACTGAGGTAATATAAATTAATCAAATTGATTGCAGCAATATATTAAATCAATGGCATTAATAGATTTGTCCTCTGTTGACCTGAACCTTCTTGTTGCCTTTGAAGTGCTTTTTGAAGAACGGAGTGTTACGGCATCTGCCCAACGCTTGTATCTGGGCCAACCAGCAATGAGTGCAGCACTTGGAAGATTGCGATCGCTATTTCAGGATGAGTTATTTATCCGTATCGGCAGAGAAATGCAGCCTACGGCAAGAGCGATGAAAATTGCCCCCAATATCTCAGTCGCCCTACAGCAGATCCGAGAGACGCTAGAATCAAGTCAAACCTTTGACCCAGTTACTTGTAAACACACCTTTGCAATTGGCAGTTCAGACTACACCAGCTACGTCGTTGTGCCCAAGCTTTTGGAAGTTTGTCGTCAGACTGCACCAGGCATTGATTTTCGCCTGATTGGCTTTGATAAAAGCTATGTTGGAGAACTTTTAGAAAAACGAGAGATTGACGTTGCTTTGGGTGTCTTCCAAGATCCGCCGAAACAAACAATACAAATTCCATTATTTCCAGAACACTTTGTAGGCATCTGTCGTCGTGGACATCCTATCATTACCAAAGAGACTCTCACATCAGAAACTTTTGCTCAACTTCCCCATGCACTTTTCACTCTCCGACGGGATGACGTTGGTGAACTAGACAAAGTGCTTGCTCAATCCAACCTCCAGCGTCGAGTCGTGTTGACAACTCCTCACTTACTAATATTGCCAGCAGTCATTTCATCCAGCGACCTAGTTACTGCCATTCCATCACGGCTGACGAAACCGTTTGCATGTCAAGACACATTAGAAATTTTTGAACTTCCTGTGCAAACTGAACCGTGGATGATTTCCATGCTCTGGAGCAAACTTACAGATCAGGATCAGGCAAATCTTTGGTTACGGCAGATGCTCAAAAGTGTTTGTGAAGGAATTTAAAATTAATTACCACTCTTAAAATTTTCACCAAGAGATATGGTGAAGACAGGTGAAGTAACCAAAAAGCAATTATGACCACCGATTTACCTGTACCCGCGGAAATTATACCAATCGTCTTGCAATTGCAACCTGCGATCGCACTAACCGAAGATCAGTTTTACGAGTTTTGTTAACTAAACGGTGATTTTCGCATTGAACGTAATGCTGGTGGAGAATTAGTGATTATGCCCCCTACTGGTTCCGAAACTGATGAACGCAACTTTAACTTAGTTGGGCAGTTGTGGGTATGGACAAAGCAAGATGGTACAGGTGTAGTGTTTGGTTCCAGTGGTGGGTTTACTTTGCCTAATGGTGGAGTGCGATGTCTGACGACAAGCCACTGCGTGTCTACGCCAGATGCAGCGTGGATAAAACGCGATCGCTGGGAGGCGATACCAGTGGAACTACGAAAAAAATTTGCCCCGATTTGTCCTGAGTTTGTGATTGAATTGCCTTCCCAGAGCGTAGTTTACCGCCGTAGGCATCGCTTGCAAATTTGGCAAGATAAGATGCAAGAGTATATTGATAATGGGACGCAACTTGGTTGGTTAATTGATAGAAAACAATGCCAAGTTTTTATTTATCGTCCTAATACTACGATTGAGGTATTAGATAAACCCAAGACACTGAGTGGTGAACCGTTGCTACCTGCTTTTGTTTTGAATTTAAGTCAGGTTTGGTAGCTGACATCTTGCACTAGACAATTAAAAATAGTTACAGAGATATTCCACATCCACAGAAAACATTAAATATATGAACACAACACCCTCTAAAATCGAAAGAGATGAAATGTTCAAGTGGTTGAATTGTAACCGCCAGATGTTATTAGATTTATATAAAAATCAATATATTGCTTACAATGCAAATGGAATAATTGCTCACAGCGAAAACTTACGCGAAGTTTTAGTATTAGCTAATGCTGCAAAACAGCCTTTTTTAATTTACCTAGTTCCTCGTCGCACTGCTTCTTTTTATTTTACCAATTCGCTTCCGCCCAATACTGCGGTTTGATTCGCCTATATCCGTATCTGCACCCGGACTTGTTCAGGAATCTGGCTCGCTGTTAAGGGTTTAATCAACCCACCTTTGACCAGGGAAAACGCATCTTATTTACTAATAAAAATTGAAGACGGTTTCAAAATGATATAGATTATTGCAAAAATTCCGAGAATCATCAACAAAATAAAT
>NZ_JBALFV010000032.1:0-51939 GCF_036916735.1 Nostoc sp. | reverse complement strand
CTGGGCGATCGCAAGTCGTGGTCAAACTTATTGCTCAATGGAGCGTTACACGGAAGCTCTAGAAGATTTTGACCGCGTGATTGAACTTAACTCTAAATCTACCTGGGCGATCGCAAGTCGCGGTGAAACTTATCGCTTAATGGAGCAATACACGGAAGCTCTACAAGACTTTGACTGCGCCATTGAACTTGACCCTAAACTTGACTGGGCGATCACACTTCGCGGTGAAACTTATCGCTCAATGAAGCGATACACGGAAGCTCTACAAGACTTTGACTGCGCCATTGAACTTGACCCTAAACTTGACTGGGCGATCGCACATCGGGGTCAAACTTACCGCTTAATGGAGCGTTACCCACAAGCCCTAGAAGATTTTGACCGCGCCATTGAACTTAACCCCAAATCTGCCTGGGCGATCGCAAGTCGCGGTGAAACTTATCGCTTAATGAAGCGTTACCCAGAAGCCCTAGAAGATTTTGACCGCGCCATTGAACTTGATCCCAAATATGCCTGGGCGATCGCACTTCGCGGTGAAACTTATCGCTCAATGAAGCGATACACGGAAGCTCTACAAGACTTTGACTGCGCCATTGAACTTGACCCTAAACTTGACTGGGCGATCGCAAATCGCGGTTATACTTACCTGATGCTAAAGCTATATAATGAGGCTCTTGCAGATTTTAACCGCGCTATTGACTTAGATTCTGACAGTAATTGGAAATTGTATAATCGTGCTTTAGCCTACCAAGCCCTTAACCAACCAGATAAAGCACGGGCTGACTTAGCACTTGCCATCAAGCTTGCTAAACAGGATTACGAAAAAGATCCCCAAAACTGGAATAATGCCTTTAATTTAGCCCTTTACTATTTAGCTGCTCAATATAATCAACCAGCAGAGCAGTTATATCGCTATGTTTTATCTCAAAGTGCTTCCTTAGAGCGCATCCATGCAGCTATCCAACATCTAAATGATTTTTTAACCGTCTTCCCTGACCATGTGCAGGCTACATCCATGCGACAGTTGTTGCAGTCTTCTCTAACTTAGGTTATGTAATTTTCAGTAGAAATATTAAGCGATCGCCTTTATAACTGTGTCCTTCTAATGAGAGGCTGTAGGCGATCGCTTTGTTGTTAGGCTGTGGGTAATTGATCGTAAGATTCCGGTTCAATATTTGGTACTTTTGCTAAAACTGCATCGTATTTTTCTCGACTGCCTCGCTTTGCCAACTCCCTTAGATAAATTTCAGTTGTTAGTGCAGCGATTTTCTCCGCAACTGCTGTCGCCACAAACTGATCAATAGAAATGCCGTCTTGTTTGGCAAGTTCCTGCAAACTTTTGTACAAAGAGTCAGGAAGCTGGACGCTCAGGTTGCTCATGACAATGCTCCAATAGATTGCAAAAACTCCGCAGGTGTCAATATTTTTATCCCAAACTGCTCAATGCCATTAAAGTCACGAGCATTATATGTTATTACGCTATCACATCCCGCCTTGACTGCTAACTCCAGCACCATATCGTCTTTCGGATCAGGCAAGTAAGGTCGCCAGAGAAAGAAAATCTGATGCTGCGTTGCAACCGAGCAATGAAACTCGATAAATTCTTCAATGTCTAGTGCAGTAACATACAGATTTGGGAGTTCCCGCGATAATACTTCTTGATACTCCAAAACCAGTGGAACTGAAAGATGGATATCAAAAACACCTGTACCCACGAGCGTCAGCAGACGGAAAGCACTTCCTCGTTGGGAACGCAGACCAGCAACGATAACATTTGTATCAAGGACAACTTGTGGAACTGCCATAGAGGCATGATACTGGCTCTCACTTTAGGAATCAATGCTGTTTTGCAGTTCTAATACCAATTTAAAAATGATTACGAGGGATTTTACCTTTGGGATGACAAGCTGCATTGCGTAGGCTAGCAAGAACCGCAGGCATCGCTCAACCCAATTGAATACAAACAAATATTAAGCGATCGCTACTACTACTTTGCCTTGCTCATGACAAATCGTAGGCGATCACTTAATTTGAAACTCTTACAAATACTGGACTAAAACTGAATGCCGAGTATTAATGGAACACACTTAATGAAGATATTATGAAGCTTTTTCATGAAAATGTCAAGATTTCGCTATTTTTTCAGAAAAACTTAGCATTAAATATCGCCGCTTCCCTTAAATTTTCAGACTGTCTTTCTAAATTATTGTCACCAAAATGCTTATCCATCAAGGCCGGGACTTGTGTAGCTTCAATTCGGCTATGACGAGTTTTATCTGGCATAACTAGGTTAGGTCCAGCTTTACAATTCTTCATACAACCAGTGCCCTTGATTGTAACTTGGTCTTCTAAACCGCGATCGCTCAAAGCTGCCTCCAACGCCTGACAAACTGCTTTACCACCACGTTTTATGCAATCAGACTTTTGACACACCAAAATAGTAGCTTTAGTTTTAGCTGGTTTTACCTTGGCATTATCAATAGACGGGGGTTCTTGCACTGGGGTAGCCATCTGAATCCTCATGTCAGAACGCGCCGCCATTACCCGTTCAGCCTTCAGAGTAACAGTACCATCCTTTAAATCATGTTTTTTGTAACCAACAACTTGCAACCAAGTACCTGGTGGTAAGCGCAAGTCAAAAGCAGCCCGTAAATGTTTAGCCAGTTTAATATAAGATTCACCTTCATGAGTCCTCAGCATTAAGCCTTTAAGCTTGTACCCATCTTTAATAACAAAATCTATAAATCTGCCCTCAAAGCAAAATTCTGATACTTCTATATTGTGAGATCCACCCATTTTTTAACCTCCTTTTAATTAATACAAGCTATCAAGCGAGATATTCTCAGCAGCTAAAGATTAGAACTATTGGTAGCGACTTTTCCAGCAACACTCAAGAGTCCAAATCTGGTCTTGACGGGAGGCTGTTAATCGCCGTATCACACTCCAAAGTTGAACAGCTGTCATAGGAGAGCCAATTTCAACTTTCAATGGCTGGTTAGCCGTACAACTACAGGGAATGTCTAACTCCTTTAGGCGTTGATAGACTTGCCAGCGATCTGCCCAATTCACCTCTACAAAGTGGTTGCTTTCTATTTCTGAACTAAACGATTTCAAGAGAATTGCCCTCAAAGTGCAACAAACTTGCAGTAACTACTGCGATTTAACTCTCTGCTTTTTGAAAGTCTGAGAAGTTTAATCTCTTTAAACCAGCATACCTTAAGTGCAAACAATTCTCAGTAATTTTTGAAAAAAATCAAATTATTGTAGCTATCCCATGCTGATAGGGGGAAGAGGACAAGGGGATAAGGAGAATTGGGGACAAAGAGAAAGACTTGTTGCAAGTTCTCACCTTTTGTCTCCTTGTCTGCTTGGCCCACTGCTCTTATTCAGAAATATACATTTTTAGTCCATTTTGTCAATGGTAATGATAAAATTATGCAACTTGATCAGCGTGCCATCATCTAGAAAACAATAAACCTGAGATTTTTAGTAAGCAAAAATACAAAATCTTGAGATGGCGAATTGGCTTGCCCTTATTATTAAAATGTTAATATGTTAAGAATAAGCAGTTAAAATCTATAACTGTAAAGAAGAGAGGAACACAATGTCTGAAACGCAAACCTTGTTACGGAATTTTGGTAATGTATATGACAACCCTGTGTTGTTGGATCACAGTGTAACTGCTCCAGTAACAGAAGGATTCAACGTTGTATTAGCTAGTTTCCAGGCACTATACTTGCAGTACCAAAAGCATCATTTTGTAGTTGAAGGCTCAGAATTTTACTCTCTGCATGAGTTTTTTAACGAAAGCTACAACCAAGTACAAGACCACGTTCATGAAATTGGAGAACGTTTAGATGGATTGGGTGGCGTGCCAGTAGCGACCTTCAGCAAATTAGCAGAATTAACCTGTTTTGAACAAGAATCTGAAGGCGTATATTCCTCTCGTCAAATGGTTGAAAATGACCTAGCTGCCGAACAGGCAATTATTGGCGTAATTCGTCGTCAAGCTGCTCAGGCAGAGAGTTTAGGCGATCGAGGCACACGCTATCTGTATGAAAAGATTTTGTTGAAAACTGAGGAACGTGCATATCATTTGTCTCACTTCCTCGCTAAAGACAGCTTAACTTTAGGGTTTGTCCAAGCTGCTCAAAGCTAAAACTCTCATAATCTAGATTTGTCTACGTAGACTGAAACAAAAAGTTAGCATCTCTAAACTCTTAAAATATTATAAAGAATGGCAGAAGATGATATCCCTATCTCTCTGCCATTTAATTTAAGTAAACATAATTACATAATATTTAACGTTGGTAATATTTAGCAACTAGATAGTTAATAAAAATTTTTAGTTAAGAAATTTATTTATATTTAATAATTAGATAGATATATGTCAATATAGATAACCAACCCTTGCCAAATTTTACCAACTTAAATAATAAAGATTCGCAAAAACTTTAAATATCTTAGCATCGCAATTAAATAAAATTAGAAATACAAAATAATCATTAGGCATTAGGTATTGGTTATTAATTCTTCTCCCCCCTGCCTCCTTTACTCCCCACTCCCCTTTGTCATCAAACTTAGAAAACTTAATAATAAAAAGCACGAGAGGGGATAAAGACCCTTAAAATAATCAGGATTTGTATTCTCGTATTCCAAGGCAACTACTATGCCCCGCCGTGATGACCTCCGGAAGATTCTACTGTTAGGCTCTGGCCCAATTGTAATTGGACAAGCCTGTGAGTTTGACTACTCTGGCACTCAAGCCTGCAAAGCACTGCGAGAAGAAGGCTATGAAGTGGTTTTGGTCAACTCCAACCCTGCAACAATTATGACCGACCCGGAAACGGCCGATCGCACTTACATTGAGCCGTTGACACCTGAATTGGTCGAAAAAGTCATTGAGAAAGAACGCCCTGATGCTCTTTTACCAACAATGGGAGGACAAACCGCCCTCAACATCGCCGTTGCTTTAGCCAAAAATGGGGTGTTGGAAAAGTACGGCATTGAATTAATCGGTGCTAAACTACCAGCCATTGAAAAAGCTGAAGACCGAAAACTTTTTGGTGAAGCAATGGCAAAGATCAAAGTAGCCGTATGTCCCAGTGGCACAGCCGAATCTTTGGAAGAAGCCAAAGCTGTTGCCCGCCAAATTGGTACTTATCCCCTAATTATTCGTCCAGCTTTCACAATGGGTGGAAGTGGCGGTGGTATTGCTTACAACCAAGAAGAATTTGAAGAAATGGCACAGGTAGGTATAGATGCCAGCCCCGTTTCGCAAATTCTCATTGACCAGTCTTTACTCGGCTGGAAAGAATATGAACTTGAAGTAATGCGTGATTTGGCAGATAACGTGGTAATTATCTGCTCCATCGAAAACCTTGACCCTATGGGCATCCACACTGGAGACTCCATTACCGTCGCTCCCGCGCAAACCCTCACTGATAAAGAATATCAAAGGCTGCGGGATATGGCAATTAAAATCATCCGCGAGATCGGTGTGGAAACTGGCGGTTCTAATATTCAGTTTGCTGTTAATCCGATTAATGGGGATGTGGTTGTAATTGAGATGAACCCCCGCGTTTCCCGTAGTTCGGCTTTATCTTCTAAAGCTACTGGTTTCCCGATCGCTAAAATGGCCGCAAAATTGGCTGTGGGCTACACCTTGGATGAAATTAAGAATGACATCACCAAGAAAACTCCGGCATCGTTTGAGCCGACAATTGACTATGTGGTGACAAAAATCCCTCGCTTCGCCTTTGAAAAATTCCCCGGTTCCGACGCAGTCCTAACAACCCAAATGAAATCAGTCGGGGAAGCAATGGCAATTGGGCGGACATTTAACGAATCCTTCCAAAAGGCGCTGCGATCGCTCGAAACTGGACGCGCTGGTTGGGGTTGCGATCAAGCCGAAAAATTACCCAGTGGTGAACAAATCCGCGCCCAACTGCGGACACCTAACCCCGATCGCATTTTCTCTGTGCGCCATGCCTTCCAACTAGGGATTAGTGCTGAGGAAATCTACGAACTAACTGGTATTGACCCTTGGTTCTTAGATAAATTTCAGCAACTCCTAGATATCGAGAAATTCCTCAAGCGGACACCTTTGCAACAATTGACAAAAGAGCAACTTTATGAAGTGAAGCGGGACGGATATAGCGATCGCCAGATTGCTTATGCCACCAAAACCACCGAAGATGAGGTTCGCGCCTACCGCAAGTCACTAGGAATTATCCCAGTTTATAAAACCGTAGATACCTGCGCTGCTGAGTTTGAAGCGTTTACTCCCTACTATTATTCTAGCTACGAAGAAGAAACAGAGGTTTTGCCAGCAACCAAGCCAAAAGTATTAATTTTGGGTGGTGGCCCCAACCGCATTGGGCAGGGAATTGAGTTTGACTATTGTTGTTGTCACGCCGCTTATGCTTTGAAGAAAGCGGGGTATGAGACGATTATGGTCAACTCTAACCCAGAGACAGTTTCCACAGACTACGATACCAGCGATCGCCTTTACTTTGAGCCTTTAACAAAAGAAGATGTCCTTAACATCATTGAAACTGAAAATCCAGTCGGAGTCATAATCCAGTTTGGCGGACAAACACCACTGAAATTAGCATTACCGTTACAGGAGTATTTGCAAAGACTGGGGACACTTCGACAAGCTCAGTGCATCGCTGGGGAGATTTCTCAATCCCCAATCCCCAAGATTTGGGGTACATCACCAGATTCCATCGACATGGCAGAAAACCGGGAGCGGTTTGAAAAGATTCTCCAACAGTTGGATATTGCCCAACCGCCTAATGGTATCGCTCGGAGTTACGAAGATGCGCTGATTGTCGCCAAACGCATTGGCTATCCGGTGGTGGTGCGTCCCAGCTATGTGTTAGGGGGACGAGCGATGGAAATCGTTTATTCTGATTCTGAGTTGGAACGCTACATGACCTTTGCGGTACTAGTGGAACCAGAACATCCGATTTTGATTGATAAGTTTTTGGAAAATGCGATTGAAGTTGATGTAGATGCGATCGCCGATCATACCGGACGGGTAGTGATTGGTGGCATCATGGAACACATCGAGCAAGCAGGGATTCACTCAGGAGATTCCGCTTGTTCCTTACCTTCCATTTCCTTATCACCAGCAGTTCTCAATCAAATTCGCACTTGGACAGTGCAGCTAGCGCAAGCGCTGTCAGTCGTAGGGTTGATGAATATCCAATTTGCCGTTGTCGGCGCAAGCAGTTATTCTCCCCAAGTTTACATTCTCGAAGCCAATCCCCGCGCCTCGCGTACAGTGCCCTTTGTTTCAAAAGCAACAGGCATACAGTTGGCGAAACTAGCATCCTTAATTATGTCAGGTAAAACCTTAGAGGAGCTACATTTTACCGAGGAAGTCATTCCTACACATATTGCTGTAAAAGAAGCTGTATTACCCTTTAATAAATTTCCAGGAACTGATACAATATTGGGCCCAGAAATGCGATCCACTGGTGAAGTGATGGGGATTGACAGCGACTTTGGCCGTGCCTTTGCCAAAGCAGAAATGGGTGCTGGGGAGCGTTTACCATTAAGTGGAACTGTATTTGTATCAATGAGCGATCGCGATAAAGCGTCTGCCAGTAGTGTGGTCAAGGAATTTATCGATTTGGGCTTTACAGTGATGGCTACCCTTGGTACACGGCGAGTTCTTCTCGAACAGGGATTAAATATTGAATTAGTGTTAAAACTCCATGAAGGTCGTCCCCATGTTTTAGATGCAATCAAGAACCAGAAAATCCAACTTATTATTAACACACCTTCAGGAGAAGAAGCCCACACTGATGCTAGGTTAATCCGCCGCACAGCTTTAGCTTATAAAATTCCTATCATTACTACCATCGCTGGCGCAAAAGCCACCGTCGCCGCCATCCGTTCTTTACAAAATACGACTTTGGACGTAAAAACCATTCAAGAGTACTGCCCGATTGCGAGGGAGTAGGGACTGGGGACTGGGGAACTCGGGGCCCCCACGGAGTGGGGATTAGGGGCATGGGGACTAGAAAAAAGTTTTTTAAATACTCAATATCTAATATCCAATGCCCAATTTCCAATCCCCAATACCCAATATTCAATACCTAATACCCAATCACCAGTCCCTAGTCTTTAGTCCCCATTCCCCATCCCCCACTCCCAGCAAAAATTAAGTAATTCTTATAAGAGAATGACTATAGTTCTCATTAGAGATATTTTAACAAATATGAGGAAAATTATTTGAACCTGAGAATTTATCAAGTTAACTTCTAGTCAGCCTGGAGAGAAAGGGCGACGTTGCCTGAACTGGAACAACCAGGAAATTTCATGTCGCCATCTAGCCAAAATATTCTCATAAATGTTACAATTGTTAATAAGACTCCAATAGAAAAATGTTTAAGAAGCTACCTTTTATCTAACTGTAGATACTTGTAAGAAGTAGGAAATAACTGTAACTTTTAGCAGTTAAGAAGCCTAAATTTGATTATTATGAGCAGCCGAGTTTCTCGGATGTGTAAGTTGCAAACCATAGCATAAGTTCCCAGTCTGACTGGGTAGTACCCTAAAAAAGCATCTATCCCTTAATGACCCTACCGCCAAACCCATCATTACCAAAGAGTAGCGCCATGAAGACCGCTCAGACAGCCACAGACCTCGTGCGGACTTACCTGCGTGAGATTGGCCGTGTGCCACTCTTAACACACGAGGAAGAGATTTTCTATGGTAAACAAGTGCAACGTTCCTGCGCTTTGCACGAATCAAGAGAATCTCTTGCCACCCAGTTAGGTCGTCAACCGACTTTAGAAGAATGGGCCAAAGCGACAAATCTAGAATCAGCACAGTTGAACGAAGCGATCGCAGATGGTGAGATTGCCAAGCGTAAGATGGTAGAAGCCAATTTGCGGCTGGTAGTTTCCGTTGCCAAAAAGTACATAAAGCGCAACGTCGATTTACTGGACTTAATCCAAGAAGGTAGTATTGGTATGCAACGCGGCGTAGAAAAGTTTGATCCTACCAAAGGGTATAGATTTTCTACTTATGCCTATTGGTGGATTCGGCAAGCTATTACTCGTGCGATAGCCGAAAAAGCCCGCACCATTCGGCTGCCTATCCATATAACTGAAAAATTAAATAAAATTAAAAAGGCACAGCGCCAATTGTCTCAAAAATTGGGACGCGCTCCGACAGCTGGCGAGCTAGCTCAAGAATTAGAATTGACCCCCAAACAAGTGCGAGAGTATCTAGAAAAGGCGCGTTTGCCCCTTTCCTTGGATTTGCGGCTGGGTGACAATTACGACACCGAACTTGGAGAAATGCTGGAAGATCCAGGAGCATCTCCAGAAGAATTTGTCATGCAATCTTCCCTATCTTATGACTTAGATCGCCTGATGGGTGACCTGACGCCACAACAGAAGGAAGTGATCACGCTGCGCTTTGGCTTAACTGATGGGCAAGCCCTGACACTGGCTAGAATTGGTGAAATCCTGAACATCAGCCGAGAACGAGTCCGGCAAATTGAGCGGGAAGCTTTAACCAAACTTCGCAAGTCTAAAGCCAACATGGGTGAATATTTGGCAAGTTAGGAATAGAGACGCGATTAACCCTTGTCTGTACAGGAGTTAGGAGTAGAGACGCGATTAACCCTTGTCTGTAGAGGAGTGAGGAGTTTTTATTAACTTTTCACTCCTTATTTTATTTGTTGGGTGAGAAAATACGCTGACTTTGGTACGGTTACGCCTACTTCCACTCTTTAGCTTGGCTGTTACATTAGTTGACAGGAAGACAAAAGAGCTAGCTAAGTCTAATCCAAAACAGACATTTAATATTTAGATCACAAGCACCACAGCTAGCAGTGGTAGTTAAGGAGCTAAAAAATGAATAACTCATCCAATCGTGTCTCAGAATTTTTCAATAGCGAATCAGAAACTAGTGATTTATTATGGCAGTATGTTAAATCTTTGAGTCCAGAAACAGTTACACAACTATCTAAACCCAAGTCTGCCGAAGTTTTTCAGGTAATGGAACGGAATATTATAGGACTATTAGGTAATCTACCTTCAGAGAGTTTTGGGGTTACTGTAACTACTAGTCGAGAAAGTTTGGGTAGGCTTCTGGCTTCTGCTATGATTAGTGGTTATTTCTTGCGTAACGCTGAACAGAGAATGGATTTTGAAATCGCCCTACAAGGAACTGAAATCAACACCAGTGAAATTGACTAGAAATATAATAGTAAATTCAATATTCTTATTGGGTTTCTAGCTAGTTACAGTAATGGTGATACGAATTTAAAATAAACCTCTGCGAAGTCTTTGCTCCTAATTCCCAATTAAGAATCAGCTAAATCTTTTTAAAATATTCGAAACAATGACAAATTAAGATTGAAATTTAAACGCATAGGGGCTTTGCCGAAACACATACTAGGAGTGCAGAGGTTATTGCAGAAGTTTAGAATGTGGTTTTATATTAACTTATGTAGTTTGGTAATCAGTTGAATTAGAGGCGTATTTCTAAATAATTAATACCCAAGCTAGGTAAACTAACGACAATAAATCATATTCGCAATAAATTCAAACTCGGCAGAGTAATATAAACTCTACCGAGTTTTCTTAGGAGTCAACAGAGTATTTTAAATCAAGGTTAAAAGTTAAAAATTAGAAACTTATTGTAAATTAAAGAGTTTAAAACCCCAACCATTATATTATGTAGCATTAATTACCTTGCGGGATTTTGCTACAATCGGGATTTAAATCTCTGCTTGAAATGTCTTTAATTTTTAATTTTGAATTGTTAACTCTGCCCATCTCCCCATAAACTATGAGTAAAACCAACTCTCTTGCACCGCATAAAATCATTGGTGTTGCAGTAATTTGGAACGATCAAGAGCAAATTTTAATTGATCGCCGTCGTCCAGAAGGATCAATGGGTGGTTTGTGGGAATTTCCTGGTGGTAAAATTGAGCCTGGTGAAACTATCAGCGAGTGTATTCAACGAGAAATTTCTGAAGAACTGGGAATAGTAATTGAAGTAGGAGAGCATCTGATTACTATTGACCACACCTATACAGACTTACGCGTTACTCTCACAGTACATCACTGTCGCCATGTTATAGGTGTTCCCCAACCTTTGGAATCTGATGAAATTCGCTGGGTAACCTTGGAAGAACTAGAGGAGTTTACTTTTCCTAAAGCAAATATTCAAATTATTGCTGCCTTAAAAGGGAGTAGGGAGTGGGGGATGAAGGAGCAGAGGAGAATTGAGGACAAGAGGTGAGAACTTGGAATAAGTCTTCTCCTTGTCCCCAATTCTCCTTGTCCCCTTGTCCTCTTCTTAATGCCCAATACCGTAACAATCTATTAATTGCATTAGGTTGAGTCCCGCAATTTTCTACAATAAGCGCAGGGACTTTGATTAAAGGTGTCAATAAATAAATGCCTAAAACCGTTGCCGATGTGATGAGCCGCGATCCTATTGTTGTCCAGGTGGAAACTCCACTGAATGAAGCTATCCAAATTCTTGCAGAACGCCACTTCAGTGGACTACCTGTTGTGGATGATGTCGGTAAATTGGTGGGTATTATATCAGAAACCGATTTGATGTGGCAAGAAACTGGTGTTACTCCACCTGCGTACATCATGTTTCTTGATAGCGTTATCTATTTAAAAAATCCTGCTACTTATGAACGTGATTTGCACAAGGCTTTAGGACAAACCGTTGGGGAAGTGATGAGTAAAAACCCGATCGCTATTTCCCCTGATAAAACTTTAAGGGAAGCCGCTACAATCATGCACGATCGCAGCGTTCACCGCTTGCCAGTACTTGACGACACGGATCAAGTAATTGGTATCCTCACTCGTGGTGATATTATTCGGGCAATGGCAGCAAGTCAAGATTAGTCATTTGTCATTTGTCCAGAGTTTTTTGACTGTTGACTAATGACTATTTTTTACAACTTTGAAAATCAGGATAATTAGATGAGTATTACTCCGGAGTCTGTTAAGCAATTGCTCAGTTCTGAGAATTCAGGCGATCGCTTACGTGCAGTAAATCAAATCCGCGAACTGGAACCTGCGATTGGCTTTGAATTAATTCAAACTGCTATTGGTGATAGCAATTCCCGTGTCCGTTACTCGGCGGTGAGTCAAATGGATACACTCGGAACACAAGATTTACAGTTATCTTTGGATATCTTGCGCGATCGCTTGCTTCATGACTCTGAAGTAGATGTACAAGCAGCAGCAGCAGACTGTTTGGGCGCTCTGAAGTTACATGAAGCTTTTGAAGACTTGCAGCACCTTTACCATACAACTGGTGAATGGTTAATACAATTCAGTATCATTGCTACATTAGGAGAGTTGGGCGATCCACGAGCCTTTGAACTACTCAAAGAGGCACTTTCATCAGAAAACGAATTAGTCCAAACTGCTGCTATTAGTTCTTTGGGAGACTTGGGAGATTTACAAGCAGTTCCTTTGTTGGCTCCTTATGCTACCAATCCAGATTGGCAAATTCGTTATAGAGTTGTACAAGCCTTGGCTCGTTTAGGTAGTGCAGAAGCTAAATCTATATTAGAAACTTTGGTTAATGATGAAATGGAAGCGATCGCAACTGAAGCGAAACAATCTTTGCAATCAGTTTAAGTCTATCTCAGGTTAAAAAATTCACCTTCAAATAGATTTGTTTGACAAAAGAAAAAATTCGACTTGGTTGAGAAAATTTTGCATTCTAGCCAAATCGAATTGATAAATTAGAGTTACTTTTAGCAACTAAAAGTAACTTTTTTATATTTAGAATTAGGTTTATTGAACGAAACTTTTGCGTCGGCGAGACATAGCCATTACTGCACCTACTGCACCCAAGCCTAATAATGCAGCTGGTTCGGGAACTGTACTTACCGCAAGACCTGTAAAGGTTGCATCAAATGTTTTACCATCATTGTAAGTTGTTTGTGCATTAGTATCTTGAGTAACAAAAGTAATGTATCCTTCTGCATTGGTTTTGTTACCAAATCCATCATCAAAAAATCCAAGGTAATTCACTCTTACACTTGTTCCTGCGGTCTGTACAGAGAATGTCGGGGTATTGAAAGATGTTAAGTTAAATGTATTTGCTCCATCTGTCAGAGTACCAGGGGTTGCAAATACACCTAAGTCAAGAAAAAGAGAACCAGCTGTCAAAGGGTTAGTAGTAACGTTAAATATGTTAGCTGCGTTGAATGCTGTAAAATCTCCACTTTGTAATGCTAATGAGGCTAAACCAGGGCTAGGAGCAAATTGTAAAGATGTTTTTGACACTTTAACCGTAGTTTGAGGAAACCCAGCACCACCGTAATTAAAACCACCATTGAGTGCAGCAGCTTGTGCAGAACTAGCAGAGGTAAACAACCCAGCAGTAGCTAAAGGAATTGCAGCAGTAACAGCTAGAGTTGCATTTAGGAATTTAGATTTAAAATTAATCATTATTGGTTTAGAGTCCTAGTAATAACCTTAAATCAGAGCAATTGCTTTACTTTTAATCTCAGTAATTTATGGAAAATACTGTCAGTGAAAGCATAACTTACGTGATTTATTTCTTATATCCATAAAATCACATAGACTTAGACCCTGCAATATTTACTGAGTGGTCTTCATCACATCTTTAAGGCATTACTATCCTTCATGAAATTTTAATTTCTTATATATGTGCGCTTCGTATATTTCAGGCTCTCTAAGGTTTAGATTGTTGGCGATAGCTCTGGCTTTAAGAAAAGCTGTTTACATTGTCTAAACAAAATAGTAATTTTATATACTTATAATTACTTAACCAGATTGTAAATAAATGGAGTATGGAGTGTATATCTGATAATCTATCTAGTTACAAATACTTAGTAAAACAGTTCCTTTTGTAGAATAAAGGAGAGAACTTTTGTATTTGTATACTATGGATGGTCTTTGTTATAACATTGAATATTTGTAATAAATAGCTAACTGCTAGCTATTTATTACTCTTCTCAAATGTGTCCTTTGAAATGTTAAGAGCCAAATACCTGCGGCCAAGTTGTCACAACAAAAACTACAACTGCGGCGATCGCTAACAACCCTTGAATCAAATTTCCAACCAAAGAGCCGACTACAATTCCTATACCCGCTTTCAGCGCCAACCAGAATTCACGTCGGTAAAGATACTCACCGATAATTGCTCCCAAAAGGGGGCCTAGTAAAATTCCTAACAGTGGACCACCAAAAGGCAATGTTGGTAATAATCCTAAAAAACCCACTACTAAACCGACAATTGCGCCAATTTGCCCCCACTTGCTAGCTCCAGCTTGTTTTGCTCCTACATAACTAGCTAAAAAATCCACTCCAACACTAAGCAGTAAAACTATAACCGTCACAATTAGGGGAATCTTGATAGCTGCAAAGGAACTACTAACGATTCCCCAGATGATAATTGCAATTAAAATTAAGCTGCTACCAGGAATGGCAGGAACTACAGCACCAATGATTCCCACAAGCATTACACCAAGTAATAGCCAATAAATAATTTGCATAAATAGAATTTGTACATTTCTAAATTTACCAGTAGTAGGGGCGCATAGCTAGCTGTACGCCCCTATTGCATATTGTATCTGGGCAAGATGGTGATAAATACTTAAGACTTTCAACCTGAACCAAATATGATTTTCTAGTTCAATCTGTTAAAATTTCTCTCTAGATTGTTCTTGGCTCGTCTTAGGAATTGTCGGTTGTGGGGACTAATTAATTTGCTGGATAGATGCGATTTATATTTAAAACTTACGCAAAAGTATACGCTATAGCGGCAATTCATAAATCCCAAGCCCATAACCATAGGCGTAATGAAGGCACAAGCCTGTTCGTACTGAGTAACTCAACTTCGCAGATACTCCAAAATAAAGCTTAAAACCCATGACGAGAAAAATTTTAACTGGACTGAGTTCAGCAGCTTATGAACACCCTTTTGATCGCAAAGCCTTGGCTTCTTTGCAAAATATGCCTGGTGTTTCTCTGCTACTCAAAAAAATTAACGAATACGGCATTGATCGCTTACTCAGACTGCAAAGCCTTGGTAGTGAAATCAGAATTTCATCCCGTAATTTTCCCCAATTGCATCAGATATTTATAGAAACCTGCCAAATTCTTGATGTTGCTCCACTTCCTGAACTGTATCTGTTTCGAGGTACAGGTCACATTCAAACCTACATTGTTGGCGTTGAAAAACCCCTTGTTGGTATAAATCTAGATGCAATGGAGTGGCTTGGCGCAGATGAGTTGATTTACGTTTTTGGACACGAAATCGCTCGAATCAAGAGTCAGCACATGGTTTATCACCAAATGGCAATTGTTATGCCAAGTTTAAAAAATTTGTTGAGCAGTACCACGCTGGGTGTCGGTGGCTTGGTAGCTAGTGGAATGGAACTAGCTTTGTATAATTGGCGGATGATGGCTAGGTTCACTGCCGATCGCGCTGCAATGCTTGCTTGTCAAGATATTGACGTAGCAACCACTACACTGATGAAAATCGCAGGTTTGCCAGATGATTATTTGACTACTGCTGTAATTGAAGATTTCCTCGTTCAAGCCCGTGAGTTTGCATCGAATAATTTTGACAGTATTGATAAGGTTACCAAAATATTAAGCTATACAGAACCGGGACTTTCTTGGGTAGTTATGCGGGCTGGCGAGTTATTGAAATGGGTTGATTCAGGAGAATATGAAAATGTAATTCAACTGAAAAATTTAAAGATAACAGAAGAAGCCCAAGAAAAAGAAGGGAAGACACCGGAAGAAAAAGAAGGGTGGAATTTTTTGACTTCTTGGTGATTGAATTTTAGATTTTAGATTTTAGATTTTAAATTTTGGACTTCGACTCCTTTCGGCTTCTCTACGAGACGCTGCGCGTAGCTTGCTTCCCCGTAGGGGTACGCTCAAGGCAAGTCGCTCAGTCCTTCGACTTCGCTCAGGAGCCATCGAACGATTTTGGATTGCTAGTTTGAAATTAGATTATAAACTAGCGAATCACCTCAGAGCTAAGGTAACGGCTAATTTATCAGCAATTCCGGCAATCCAGTTTTCATCTTGTTTAGTGTAGCTGCGAGGAGCATTTGCGCCCAAAATTAGAGCGCCTTGGTTACCAATAGGTTGACAAATTACACCTTGAGTATTTTCTGGTAAATAATCAAATTCAAATCTACCTGGATATACTTTTAACGCCACTAGATAAATCGGCTTTTGTTTTTCGAGTACCTGTTTTAAGATTACTCCTGGTACAACCTCAGATTTAGTACCCAGAATGCCGCGACGCAACAAAACTTTACCTTGATAAAAAACTACTAGTGATCGCGTTACTGTATTCGTCAACAATAAATGAGATGCCCAGGCTAGCTCTGTTTTCACGGCTTCAGGTAAATCTGCTACTACAAAACCTTCTTCTCCAATTAGTTCTACAGTATCAGGCGATCGCGGCTGAACTTGCTGCCAAATTAAACCGATCAAAATTAACACCGCACTCAAAATCACACCCACCACATCGCCACGCGATTGAGATTGGGTTAGTTCTGGTGTTAATAAACGGTTAATCAGCAAAAGTATAGCGCCTAGCCCACCCACGACAATGGGTAGACGCCGCAAAACTCGATTAGGATCAGGTTTAGTCATTAATCATTAGTCATTAGTCATTGGTCATTGGGCATTGGACAATAATTAATAGTTTTTCTCCCCCTGCCCCCTCTCCCCCAATCCCCACTCCGTGGGGGCCCCGAGTCCCCCTGCCTCCTGCTCCCCTGCCTCATCTCCTCACTCCTCCCCTGGTTCAATAATGCGCTGGAAAAGATAACCAGTACCTCGTGCTGTCAAAATCAATTCTGGGTTGCTAGGATCATCTTCTAACTTTGCCCGCAAACGAGATATATGCACATCCACTACGCGGGTATCAACATGGCGCTCTGGTGTGTAACCCCAAACTTCCTGCAAAATTTCTGAACGAGAAAAAGCTTCTCCAGAGCGACTGACTAATAACTCTAATAAGCTGAACTCCATACCTGTCAATCGAATCCGCTCATCGCCTTTGTAGACTTGTCGCTTATTCGTATCGATTTTAATATTAGCGACATGGATTACCCCAGAACTGGGAATGCCAGAAGCACCGTTTTTGTCTACTCTCCGCAACACCGAGCGAATTCGAGCTTCTAGCTCTTTGGGGGAAAATGGTTTAACTACGTAGTCATCAGCACCCAATTCTAGACCGGTGATGCGATCGGCCACGTCCCCCAAAGCTGTTAGCATAATAATGGGGACATCTGATTCTTTTCGTAATTCTTGACATACACCATAGCCGTCTAGCTTTGGCATCATTACATCCAAAACTACCAGGTCAGGATCAGTTTTGCGAAAAATATCTAATGCTTCTTCCCCGTCGCCAGCCGTCACTACATCGTAGCCAATCATCGAAAGGCGCGTTTCCAAAATCCGGCGAATGCTGGCTTCGTCGTCTACCACCAAGATTTTTTCTTTATGGCTTTCCAAGTTTCTCAACGCTCCTTTACTAAAAATTTACATGATTAATTTTTAATACCATAATATTAAGATATTATTCCATGAATTGATTTGGAAAAAGCTCAAAACACTACTATTCTTATTGGTTTTTAGTTTTTTTCCAGAATTAAGTAAATATTAAGATTATTTAATAAGATTTAAGAATGCCAAAGCCAAAAACCTTTTTTGTTTGTAATGAATGTGGAGCAGAATCGCCCCAATGGTTTGGTAAATGTCCAGCTTGTGGCACTTACAATTCTCTAGAAGAACAAATTTCTATTCAATCCTCAGTAGATGTACCGAGTCGGGGGGGAGTAAGTGGTTGGCAATCAACTCAAACTAATGGCAAATCTCAGACTAAACCAGCCAAAGCGCGAGCCTCTTTAACATTTAACCAAATTACCGATCGCCAAATTGCCCGGTGGGAATCTGGTTATGGAGAATTAGATCGAGTGCTTGGGGGCGGGGTTGTCCCTGGCTCTATGGTACTGATTGGCGGCGATCCGGGTATTGGTAAATCGACTTTATTGTTGCAAGTATCAAATCAATTAGCACAGAAATATCGCATCCTTTACGTAACTGGTGAAGAATCGGGGCAACAGGTAAAATTACGCGCTTCTCGTTTAGGAGTATCAAAAAGCGTAAATGTGGTTAATGATGAGAATACCACAGTGGTAGTAGATGCTACACTTTCCATAGACCCTGACAGTATAGGTGCAGATTTATATGTACTGCCAGAAACAGATTTAGAAGAAATTTTACGGGAAATAGACTCTCTCAAGCCAAACGTGGCGGTGATTGATAGTATTCAAACGGTGTTTTTTCCAGCGCTGACTTCTGCACCAGGTTCGGTAGCTCAGGTACGGGAATGTACAGCAGCATTGATGAAGGTGGCGAAGCACGAAGATGTCACTATGCTGATTGTGGGACACGTTACCAAAGAAGGAGCGATCGCCGGGCCAAAAGTTTTAGAACATTTAGTAGATACGGTGTTGTATTTTGAAGGCGATCGCTTTGCCTCCCATCGGTTATTACGGACAGTAAAAAACCGTTTTGGCGCAACTCACGAAATCGGCATCTTTGAAATGGTCACAGATGGACTGCGGGAAGTTGCCAACCCCTCAGAGCTATTTTTAGGCAACCGTGACGATCCGGCCCCCGGTACTGCTATTGTTGTGGCTTGCGAAGGGACTCGCCCGATAGTTGTGGAATTGCAAGCTTTGGTGAGTCCCACCAGCTACCCTTCACCCCGTCGTGCTGGTACTGGTGTAGATTACAACCGCTTAGTGCAAATTCTTGCTGTGTTAGAAAAACGGGTGGGAATTCCCATGTCGAAATTGGATTCCTACGTTGCTTCTGCGGGTGGGTTGAATGTGGAAGAACCTGCGGTAGATTTGGGAATTGCGATCGCAATTGTAGCGAGTTTCCGCGATCGCATAGTCGATCCCGGTACAGTATTAATCGGTGAAGTTGGGTTAGGCGGACAAGTGCGATCGGTTTCCCAAATGGAACTGCGGTTGAAAGAAGCAGCTAAGTTGGGATTTAAACGAGCGATCGTTCCCAAAGGGCAAAAATTCCCCGATTTTGGGATCGAGATTTTACCAGTTGCCAAAGTAATAGATGCGATTATCGCCGCTATCCCTCATCAGGAACTAACAGACGACGATTTAAAATTCGATGAAGATGAGTAACTATAGCCGCTCCAGGACTGGGTACTGAGTACTGGAAAATTGTTCCAAAATTTGGAAGGGGTCAAAGCAAATTCCATAATTTTTACGAGTGAAAACCAGTCCCCAGTCCCTTTTACACACCAAAGGACAACCCACTATGACAGCCCTCACCCAAGACTATCAAATCACTTGGGAAAAACTACCCGATGATTACAAACTGCCAGATGATCCAGTGGATAACATCAACCAACCAGCCTTAGCTGCTGCACTCACAGAAAGCCTACAATTAGCCGGAAAAATTTCAGCCAACGCCCTAACAACAACTAATTACGGCATTTGTGCCACTCTAAACAACAAAATGGTCATTAAAGCTCCTGATTGGGCTTTCATTGCCAAAATTAATGTTAGTAGAGAAGAAGTAATACGCAGTTACACACCTCAATTACAGGGTGACATTCCTGTAATTGTGATGGAATTTGTTTCCGATACACAGGAAACAGAATATTCTATCAAAGCGACATATCCCCCAGGAAAATGGTTTTTCTACGAGCGCATCTTAAAAGTGCCAAACTACATTATCTTTGAGCCAGATAGCGGCAGTTTCGAGATGTATCGCTTGCAGAATACAGAACAATACATTTTGCAAGAGCCTGATGAAAATCAACGCTACTGGATAGCAGAAATGAATTTTTACCTTGGGGTGTGGCAAGGTACTCGTGAAAATCGCCCAGGAAAGTGGTTACGGTGGTGGGACGAACAAGGAAACCTTCTACCTTGGGGTTGTGAGTTAGCTGAACAAGAACGACAACGCGCCCAACGATTAGCAGCACAATTGCGAGCGGTAGGAATTGAACCTGAAGATTAGACTTCTTATAAATAATTTAGGATTGCTAGGTTTAGTTAAAAATTTGCTAAATCTAGCATTTTTTTATAGCAATAAAATTTTAAATAACTCGAATTGGAGCTAATTTATTGACATTGAAATTTCGGAATTATTGATAGAAATTTTTGAATTCATAGTTAAAAAGTATAATTTTATACATTAAACTCAAACCATGATAAAGGCGATCGGCCAATCCTGGAAAGATGAATGCGATCGCCCTTATCAGAAGATAAATACAATCATGACATAAGAAGAAGATTCTGCCCAGTCAAAATTAGAACAGTTCTTAAGTGAGTATTTAGATACACCTACTGTCAAACAATCAACTGAACAGCCATTTCCAAGAGAGAACCGATTAAGCATATATTGATTGGTTCAACCAAAGCTGTTACCAGTACAATTCACTATTTGCAGGTAATTGGCTACGCCAGTGTAGGGGATTGGAGTCCACTGGTATCCACTGCCAACTCAGATGAGGTAATGAGTATTTTAATCCGGCAAATTCTGATGCAATAAACCCTAATTAGATCCCCGACTCTTTAAAAAAGTCGGGGATCTGGAGAGTGCAAATTTTCACAAATTAGATAAGATTATTGGATTAATTTCTGTCTATTCCCATGTCACTGTTTTCTATCTCGTTGGATTCTTGCGCTTCATTAGCAATCATCCCATTGATGTAGGTAACAATTATCACTAATTCACCAATTGCTTCCAGTTCAGCCGCTTCTTCTGGTGTTTGAGAATTAGCTGTTTTCTTATCAACAAGTTCTTGCATCCGATCTGACAATTCATCTGTAATTTTAAATAAATTAATATTACTGACTTTTTCAAGTTGAATACCTTTCTCTAGCCAGGATGAGGATTTAATAGGTGCGATCGCCATAAATTTATTACGATTGAATACACTGCTTATTGTAGGCTGCATCAGAATCGCTTAAAGTTTAGGCTTAGGAAAAGAAGTAGTTGCAAGTTAGGAACATGGTATTTGATTGGTTGGCCCATTTCATTCAAGTCAAAAGAACGAGGTAAGAAGTCAGGGTTTTGTATACCGATTTCCAACGCCTTACTCACAAACGCCCGACTCTTATCCCCCAGCTTAGGTAAAGCTTTACGCTCCTCGGTTGTCAAATCAATCAAGAACGGTAACTTTTAGCGGATAGTAGTAATAGCTTGCATCACGGCTTCCCTGTCTGCGGAGGAAAGTTTTGCACTGACTTTATTCTCTGCCATTTTTCATACACCTTTAATGGTACTAGATTTCAGTATTCCCCAAGTTATTTAGGCAGTAACAGTTATTTATAAGCAATTCAGAAAAATTTTTATACCTTTCAATAAGTGATATCTCCCTAATTACCAACCTTGAGCAAGTTTCACGATTAGAATCCAGTAGCGTTTGACCCAAGGAAGCCAAACATTTAGAGATAATAGTAGCAGAGTTAATCTCAAAATTTAGCGTTAGCAGAGTGGTGCGCGAACACTTTGCAGCTAGTTGTGGAATAACATTATTACTTCTATAGGAATCTTATTTGATTGTGTGAAAAAACTCAGTACACATCTATTCGCTTCTGTTCCCTCTTAGAAGCTGTAAATTTAACATAATCAGTGCGGTAGAGCCATAAAAGTAATAGCCGAAAAATATCAAACCCAATTTTTATTATGACTTTTTCTCCCCATTACATCCCTCAATCTGACCCGCCGCTTCCTCCTTGGGAAACGCTACCAACGATGTATGATTTACCAAGTGACAACCCAGAGGAACCAGGCTTGCCAGACGATTTTCACTTTTTACAGCCTTTACTTTTATACTTAACTTTTCAGCCCATTAACTGGAATCCCGAACTAGTTTACAGTGCGGCTGACCTTAATCTCTACTATGATTTACAGCATCCTTTGTGGTATAAACGCCCAGATTGGTTTGGTGTAGTAGGTGTAAAAAGTTATACAAAGGCCAAGACTTACGGTTAAGTTATGTCACTTGGCAAGAGCCAGCAAATCCCTTCGTGATTACTGAGTTATTATCTCCAGGTACGGAAGACGAAGATTTAGGCACAAGAAGAGAAAGTGCAGCAGATAAACCTCCTAGCAAATGGGAAGTTTATGAGCGAATTTTGCGGATTCCCTACTATGTTGTATTTAGTCGCTATACTAATGAACTTAGGGCTTTTCAGTTAGTCGGCGGTCACTATGAACCGATGAATTTGACTAATGGATACCTACTAATGCCAGAGATAGATTTAAGTTTAGGCTTATGGCAAGGTTCATTTCGAGATATTGAAAGGTTGTGGTTAAGGTGGTTCACCTTGACGGGAGAATTAATTCCCGCACCTACAGAGGAAGCTGCTGCCGCAACTGAACGAGCTATGATTGCAGAACAAGAAGCTATAGAAGCTAAACAAGAAGCTGCTCAAGCCAAACGAAAAGCAGAACAATTAGCAGAACGTTTGCGTCAATTAGGCGTGAATCCTGATGAACTAGATGAATTATTGTAGCTTCACGAGTCTTGTCTGATACGCAGCATAATTTTCTGCTTTTGAGGAATTATCTGTACTGAAAACTTTGATAGCCGATGCCGAAGCAGCTATCTGATAATGATATAGGTTCTTAGAAAGATTAATTTTTGAGAGCGATCGCATATTCAGCACTTGAAATACATATAATAATTTTTTCGGTAAGTCTATAGCAATCTCAGTTTTTCTAAGAAAATTATGATATCACGCTATACCCTTACTGTTTTAAAGCTCAGTGCCAATTGATTTACTAGGGGTAAGATGTGGTAAGGGTACGAAGCTAAAAAGCCATGTCCAGAGCAGTTGCAGAGATTAGTGCAGACACTGATTATATTCCGGCTGCTAAAATACGTAAGTATGAGTAGCACTATCGAACTACTCAGCTAAAAATTGTCTATTTGGTCACACAAGACCGTCGAAAGATGGTAGAAAAGTGTATTTCCTAGTCTTGACACGATGCTAATCTCAATTTTAGGGATGTTATAAGCCTTTATCTGCTAGAGTTTCTCATTTTCAGCAAACTGAATAATTTATCAATAACAAAATCGCAAGGAGTGCGATGAGATGTCACAGTCCCATATCACAAGACCAGAAATAGCTGCTGGAACTCTAATCGATAACCGCTATATTATCCAAAAACTTCTGGGACAGGGAGGATTGGGGCGAACTTACTTGGCCTTTGACACTCGTCGGTTTAATGAAGCTTGTGTTCTCAAAGAGTTTGCGCCCATTGGCACAGGGGAGAGTGGACTGGAACAATATCGCAACTTATTTAAAAGAGAGGCAAAAATTCTTCATCAATTACAACATCCTCAAATTCCCAAGTTTTTAGCTTGCTTTGAAGGAGATGGTCGCTTATTCCTAGTACAAGAGTATGTTGACGGTAAAACATATTCTAGGGTGCTGGGAGAACTTCAACGTCAAGGAAGAAACTTTTCCCAAGAGGAAGTTATAGAGTGGTTAAAAAATCTCCTACCTGTTTTGGAATATGTTCACCAGCACAACATTATTCATCGAGATATTTCGCCTGATAATATCATGTTACCTGATGGCAAGGATCTGCCAGTGCTGATTGATTTCGGTGTAGGTAAGCAAATTGCTGACATGAATGAAGGCAGAAGTTCTAACCACCAGGTGACCTTTGTTGGCAAAATGTCCCTTGTTGGCAAAGTGGGGTATGCTCCCCACGAACAAATTAGCTTAGGTTTATGTTCTCCATCTAGTGACCTTTATGCTTTGGGAGTAACAGCTATTGTATTACTCACTGGTAGAGATCCATCCTTACTAATGGATCAATATTCGTTAGAATGGAACTGGCGTTATTATACCTATGTTACTGATGGGTTCGCTCAAGTACTTGATCAAATGCTGGCAGATAGACCTAACAAGCGATACCAAGCAGCTAGGGAAGTTCTTATAGATTTAGAGGGGATTGGAGAACCTGAAGTGGTAATGTCTCCTGTAATCATGCTTGATGATTTGCCCCCCACCGTATTTAATACTGAGTTCCAGCCTATACCGACAATATCGCCGTCATATAACCAACCTGAAGAAACAATTTTTAGTTCACCTACTTCACCGTCTATTCCACAAATTGGGCAAATCAAAGAACAGCAACCTTCGCTCCAACCAGCATTTATTAAACATTGCCACCAAGAGTTAGCTTACCACATTGGACCAATAGCAAATCTAGTCATAGAAGAAATATTAGATCAAAATCCTTACATTTCAGCCGACCAATTTATTGAACTCATAGCTAGGGAAATTCCTGATTTTCAAGCAGCTTTTGAATTCAAAAAAAGCATATTCTCGTAAAGACCAACTAAGCAGCGCAGTCAGTTTTGTGATTGAGTCTAAATCTACGCTGCACAACTGAATGACAAATTATGAATTACGAATTCTAAGTGCGTTTGATTCTTTTCATTGCCATTTCTAAACTTAACTGCATTCGCTTAAAGGCTTTAGCTAAATTACCGATTTCATCATTAGACATTTGCTCAAATTCAACTTCCATGTGTCCAGTACTAACTTCCTCGGCTATGCGAGTCATGCGTTTGAGAGGCATAACGACTTGTCGATTCAAGAAATAATTTACTAACAGGATAGTAGCTATAAAAATAGTTGATACAATTAGAATAATGAGTAAAGAAGACTGATGGGCTTTGTTGATGACGTTATTTGCTGGTACAGTAATAATCTGAGCGCCGACAATTTCATTCAGCTTCCACCCAAATCCATTAGCTGTACCATAAAGATTAATCATACTTGGAGGTGCAGCTTCGGGTACACTATGACATTTCAGACAACTTTGTTCAGTAATTGGTAGCGGACGAGCAATATAAAAGATATCGCCACCAGGAATTGAGCGAAATCCACTCACTTCTTTAAGGTCTGATTTATTTCTGAACTTTTCTACAATTTCCGTCTCAAAACCGTCAGCCTTATCCCGAAGATTTGTGGGATTAAGAGTTGCTTCTTTGTAAAAGAAATCACGGTAATCTGGTGTTTTTCGTAAAATCTCAAATACTTCCCGTGCTGAATATGCAGGCACACTTTGTGGCAAAAAGTCAGTTGCCAATTTATCAGCTAGCTCTGGATTAACTTGAGTATTCGTGTATTTACGAATAGAACTCATGGTTTGCATGAGCATAAGACCTGTTGAGCTAATATCTTGTTTAGCATTCTCTCTAAGCAGAGAAGAAAGAGTAAATCCACTCAAGCTCAAACCGAATGTCAGAATTACCAGTAGCAAAATTGTAAACTTTTGTTTTAACTTTAGATTTTTTAGCATAATTTTACATTATCTACGAGTCAAATTATTATGACAAAATATGGCTAAGGTAAACGATAGACTTTAGCATGAACAATTAAACAAAGTTTTGGTGTAAAGGTATAGTTTAGCTAAAACTATTAGGTATACCCAACTCTATATTAGTAAATATGAGTAATTATTGAGGTTAATGAAAATGTTCTCTAAGTAACTCATTCAAAAAGCTACAACAGTAGAACAAAATTGAATTTCCAAAAATTCGTGTTGACTGTTTTGATACCGTGCCAAAATAAATACCATAAATTGTCAAATATTACTAATGGTGTGGAATGCAGGAAAGTCTTTATTCGGTGGACGGTACATTATTGAAAGGCAACTAGGTGAAGGTGGAATTGGCATTACTTATCTTGCTAGAAATCAACGGAATCAACTGCGAGTGATTAAAACTCTTAAAGAAGAAATCCTGAATCACCCCGCCTGGATACTCCACCGAAACAAGTTACGGCAAGACTTCCGTGATGAAGCAGTAAGGCTGGCTGTGTGTCACCATCCTCATATAGTACAGGTAGAAACCATCTTTGATGAGGGAAATTTGCCCTGCATGGTGATGGATTACATCGAAGGCGAAGACTTAGGACAGCGCCTGAGACGGATGGGAGTGCTATCAGAAGCAGAAGCGCTACTGTACATCAAACAAATTGGCGACGCTTTGACCCTAATTCACTCTAAAGGGCTGCTGCATCGGGATCTCAAACCACGTAATATTATGATCCGTATTAATAAATCAGAAGCAGTGCTGATAGATTTTGGCATCGCTAGAGAATTTATTCCCAATATGATCCAAAGGCATACAGTATATCGTACTCCTGGTTTTGCCCCACCTGAGCAGTATGAATCAGAAGCGCCACGAGGAGAATATATTGATATATACGCCTTAGCTGCTACTTTGTATAATTTACTTACCGCAGTTATACCGACAAGTGCAGATGATAGACGTCACAAAGTTAGTTTAGAACCACCACAATATTTTAATCCTAAAATTAGCGACAGGGTGAATCAGGCTATTTTGTGCGGCATGGATTTGGAGTCAACATATCGTCCCCAGTCTGTGCAGGAGTGGTTAGATTTATTGGGTTCTGATACTGGCGATAAGATAGCACCAATATTATCTACCTTGGTGATAACACCCAAACTTAAACCACCTCCACCTGTTGTATTAGCTCAACAGAAGTGGCAGTGTGTACAGACCCTCAAAGGTCATTCTAGTATGGTTCATGCGATCGCCATTAGCCCAGACGGGCAATTTATTGCTAGTGGCAGTAATGACAAGACCATCAAACTTTGGCAAGTGGGCACTGGCAAGCTAGTACGTCAACTGGGTCGTTGGTCTTCTAGTCATTCCAGTATGGTTCATTCCGTCGCCTTTAGCCCAATCTCTCCAAACCTTTCTTATCAAGGGGAGTCTGGCAAATCTGCAACTTTTGCAGACCTGAACCGGGGAATCTTAGTTAGTGGGAGTTGGGATAATACAATCAAATTGTGGGATGTCAGCACAGGTAAAGAAATTCGTACCCTCACTGGTCATGCTAATTGGGTGAATTCCGTTGCCTTTAGTCCAGATGGCAAATTTCTGGCTAGTGGCAGTGCTGACTGCACAATTAAACTGTGGCAGGTACAAACAGGTATAGAAATCCAAACTTTCACAGGTCATTCTGACCCAGTTTCGTCAGTCGCTTACTCTCCAAGAACGCCTGCAACTAATAGCCAGGAGAGACAGCTAGTGGCTAGTGGCAGCAATGATTACACGATTAAACTCTGGCAAATATATACGGGCAGAAATATTTACACACTCACAGGCCATTCCTTCTTTGTTAACTGTATCGCCTTCAGCAAAAATGGTGAAATTCTCGCCAGTGGTAGTGGTGACAACACAATTAAACTGTGGCATATAAATACAGGCAAAGAAATTCGTACTCTCATTGGTCATTCTGATTCAGTTTGGTCAGTCGCCTTTAGCGAGGATGGACAATTTCTCGCTAGTGGCAGTTGGGACAACACTATCAAGCTGTGGCACATACACAGTGGCAGAGAAATCAACACACTTACAGGGCATTCCAACTATGTTAGATGTGTTGCCTTTAGTTCCAATGGCCAAACCCTAGTTAGCGGTAGTGATGACGACACTATTAAAATTTGGCGAAGGGAGTAGTAAATAATTCGTAATTTGTAATTTGTAATTCGTAATTTTCGTATAAACCTACAGATAGAACTGCGATCGCCCTAAATTTGTGACAATAATGACGACAACCGTTATTTTTGAACAAAAATTAATATTTATGGGCTTTGGTATTGGTGATTTCTTCTGGATTTTCCTGCTTCTGACTTCTTTGCAACCCCTTTGGCAAAAACGTCAAATAGAATATCGCCGCTTGCGTGCTTTACGAGAATTTCAGCAGGAACGCAAAAGTCGGGTGATTTTGCTCATTCATCGTCAAGAATCCATTAGCTTTTTGGGAATTCCCATATCTCGCTACATTACTATCGAAGACTCAGAACAAATATTGCGAGCAATTCGCCTCACACCCCCAGATGTGCCGATTGACTTAATTTTGCATACTCCTGGTGGTTTGGTTTTAGCTACAGAACAAATTGCCCGAGCCTTAATTCGCCACCAAGCAAAAGTTACAGTCTTTGTACCTCACTATGCCATGAGTGGCGGTACAATGCTTGCGATCGCCTCTGATGAAATTATTATGGATGCTAACGCTGTCTTAGGGCCAGTTGATCCACAACTGGGCAATTACCCCGCAGCCAGTATCCTGAAAGTAGTTGAAGATAAACCCATCAGTGAGATTGATGACCAAACCTTAATTATAGCTGATCTCTCACGCAAAGCAATACAGCAGGTACAGGGATTTGTGCGAACTTTGCTAAAAGACAGTATACCTAAGCAAAAAGTTCTGCCAGAAAATATCGAATCGATTATCGAAGCTTTGACAACTGGTCGTGTCACCCACGACTATCCCATCACTATAGAAGAAGCAACAGAAATGGGGCTGCCCGTAACTGTCGGACTGCCCCATTCTATTTATGATCTTATGGATCTGTTCCCACAGCCGCAAGGAGGCCGACCCAGCGTCCAGTACATTCCTATCCCTTACAATGACCCTCGTCCAATTCTACCTACACCCAAGGGCAGACCCTTAGAAGAACCAGATCAAATGACTTAAAAGGTTTTGGGTAGGAGTTTTTGGTGGCGATTAGGGTGTAGTTGTTGGCGTAGCTGTTGGCGTAGCCGTCGGTGTAGCCGTCGGTGTAGCCGTCGGTGTCGCTGTTGGCGTAGCTGTTGGCGTAGCTGTTGGTGTCGCTGTCGGCGTAGCTGTTGGCGTAGCCGTCGGTCTAGTTCTTGGTCTATCTGTTCTTGGTCTACCTGTTGGTGTAGGAGTTGGTGTAGCTGTCGGCTGACTGAAGACTGTTTTTGCTTCTTCATTCAGCTTTTGGCGCAGTGCTAAATTAGCAATTCCAGTTTCTTGCAACTGATATTTTTTCTGATACTCCTTCACCACTTCTTCTGTGCGAGTACTATAAAAATGATCGCGCGGGAGAGGAGGATTTGGCTTTACTACTCCATTCAAATTTGTATGCAGAATTTGAATGATGTTAGCAGCATAAGCTTGGGTTTTTGGCCCGGCTATCCCATCAACTGGTTTTAGCTTATAACCCGTCTGAAATTCACGAATTGCCTTTTTAGTTTCCTGATCCGTCAAAGCACCATTTGTTACCTTGACGTTATAGCCTAACCCTCGCAACACAGCACGGAATTGCTGGGGGGTATAGCTACGTTGAGAGGCTGCGAAACCTGTGTCTGCAATTACGACACTAGCAGTTATCAGGCAAGTAACAGCAAAGTTCGCGCTTGATTTTCCAAACCCACACCACATACTTAAAACTCCTTTGAGTTAAATCAGCAGGATTATAAATGTTAACAGCTGCATTTTAAGTTTGTTTAATAACTTTTTTTGCTATTTTTTAATATTTTTTGAATAATTGTGATTTATTTTGTCAAATTTAACTCGATTTACATAAACTAATTTTTGTCATCCATCCAAAGAAGTATATTGTATGAGCAGAGATATAGCGGTTATCATTTGAATCGAATCCACCCCTTGAACACTAAATTAGTGTAGTTTATACATCTGTCACCTGTGTCAAGTTAAAGCCAGGGTAATCGGAGACGTTTCCCGAACACAGAGGGTTTTAACCTTCGTCAAATTCATTCTGTTAGCGGTAGCGGGGCGTTTAGCCCATTCTGGCGACTAATGCCTTTATTCTGTTTCCATAAATGGGCTGTTTACGGACGCGCTCACTTCCGTTATGGATGGAAGAAACTAGTCAAATCCTCTTCCCTTGTGCCTCCTGCCTTGTTTCTTGAAAGAGCTTATATTCCAAACATTCAAAAACGTATAATATATGACAAAGCATGAGAAATATCAAATCTTATAAACAGCAGAATCTTTGTTTTAAAAGAATTATGGCAATTTTAGCCACCGTAAATTTAGGTTTATTTTTGTTTGATTTAAGTTACGTACATTGGCGAGATTTTTACTTGCGAAAACTTCCCCAAATTATCCAGATTTATGACCCCATAAAAGGTATCGAACCCAATCGAGACACAAAAAGTTATCTAGAAACAGTAGACGCATTAGAAGAACAAGTCAGGCAAACAGGGTTAGAGTCTTCTCAGGTAAATAGCAAGCTAATACAAATAAGTCGTCTTAGCAGCGAGATGATTGACAGTAACCCGTTTGCAGGAGTGAATAAGAGTGGGACTCTGGAAAAAATTAAAAAGCGGATGCGATCGCACATCGGTAACGAATCTGCAAAACAGTCCTTTGCCACTTTCTGGAGTCAGTCTTATTTATCACAAAATGGCTGGGAGCAACAAATTAGTTTTTTTAACCAGAGCATCCGCCCTTTGATTGCCTCTAACTACTTCCGCCAAATCGGTGAAAATGGCGAATTTATTGATAATTTCTGGATTATTGACTTACCCTTTGTGATTTTATTTGGCGTAGAATTGCTGGGGCGTACCTTCTTGCTTAGACGCCAATATCCTGGTTTTAGCTGGTTGGAAGCACTATTGTGGCGTTGGTACGATTTATTTTTACTAATGCCATTTTGGCGGGGGTTGCGAATCATATCTGTATTAATTCGCCTCGATCAAGCGCGGTTATTGAATCTGCATCCAGTGCGAAAGCAAATTAATCAGGGGATTGTCGCTAATTTTGCCGAAGAACTTACAGAAATTGTCGTTGTGAGGATAATTAATCAGGTTCAGAGTTCAATTCAGAAGGGTGAGGTAACACGCTGGCTACTGCAACAAGAAAATTTACGTCCCTACATAGATATTAATAATGTAAATGAAGTCGAAGCGATCGCAGGGCTTTTAGTAAAAACAATTGTCTATCAAGTGCTACCCGAAATCCAACCTGCGATCGTAGCTATTTTGCGCCACAACATCGAAACCGTATTTGAGCAAGTCCCCGTCTACCGCAACCTCCAGAATATCCCTGGCGTAGGACAAGCCCAAACCCAGTTAAGCAAACAACTGGCAACCCAAATCACAACTAATCTTTACAAAACGTTAGTTAGTGCTGTTGAAGACCCTGTGGGTGCAAAACTCACTAGTCAACTAGTAGAAAGCTTTAGCAAAGTCTTAGGATCTCAAATAAAGGAAAAACACGTACTCTTAGAAATTCAGAGTTTACTTTTTGACTTCTTAGAGGAAATAAAACTCAACTACGTCCAGCGTTTGTCTCAAGAAGACATAGACCAAATTATCGAGCAAACCAGACAGTTACGAACACAAGTATCAGTTCCAGCAGTAGTGAAAAGATGAGGAAGCAGGGAGAGCAGGGAGAGCAGGGGGAGCAAGGAAAGCAGGGGAGGCAGGGGTAGAAGAATTATTAAACCAATGCCCAATGCCAATACTTCGGCTTACCTCAGCTTTGCTCGGCACAAGTCGCTCAGTACAAGTACCCAATGCCCAATGCCCAATGATTATTAAATGCGCTAAACTCGAATTAGGCGAATCATCATTGGTTCGTCATAAGACTTCTTGGAAGATATACCTATCGCAGGAAGTGGGTCAGTGCCCACTTTTTTTATTGAATTCTCTCATGGCTCATCCTTTAGTTCCACAAATTATTGATTTGGCGACACCAGTAGCAGAAGAACTGGGATTGGAAGTGGTTGGCGTGGTTTTTCACACTAACCAAAGTCCACCAGTATTGCGGGTAGACATTCGCAATCCTGAGCAAGACACCGGGTTAAATGATTGTGAGAGGATGAGCCGTGCTTTAGAAGCCTCTTTAGATACTGCCCAAATCGTTCCAGATGCATACGTCTTGGAAGTGTCTAGTCCTGGGATTTCGCGGCAACTGGTAACAGACAGGGAGTTTATTTCCTTTAAAGGATTTCCTATCATCATCTCCACTTCGCCACCCTACGACGGACAACAAGAGTGGACTGGTCAGTTGATTCGTCGGGATGAGACAGCACTTTACTTAAACCAAAAAGGTCGTGTAGTCGAAATTCCCCGCTCCCTAATTACTAAGGTGCAGCTAGACGAGCGCCGATAAACAAAGGGCTAAGGCTGGTTGAGTTAGAGACTAAAGCACCTTGGCTCAAGGTCACAGGCTAGGAGCTAGAGGTTAGGGACTAGTGTAAAGCTATTCTCTAATCTCTGGCTCTAATGCGTAATTTTCAGTCCTCAGTCTCCAGTCCCCAGCGATGCACTGAGTTTCGACTGCGCTCAACTATCGCTTGTCGTTCACGGAGCGTCTCGTTGGCGCAGCCTCTCGTAGAGAAGAGAAGTGTCCCCATTCCCTAATTTTTAAAGGAGATTGCTTATGTCAATGGTTACTTTACCTGGATTAAAAGAATTAATTGAAAGTATAAGTCGAGAGCGGAATTTACCCCGTCTTGCAGTTCAATCAGCTATTAGAGAAGCACTACTTAAAGGCTACGAACGTTATCGTCGCGCCCAAAATTTAGAACGCAAACAGTTTGACGAAGATTATTTTGAGAATTTTGAAGTAGAACTCGATATTGAAGGAGAAGGATTTCGCGTTCTTTCCACCAAAACCATTGTCGAAGCAGTCAATAACACAGACCACCAGATTTCCCTAGATGAAGTTCAACAAGTAGCTCCCGAAGCGCAGTTAGGGGACTCTGTGGTGCTGGATGTGACCCCCGACCAAGGAGAGTTCGGTCGGATGGCGGCGATGCAAACTAAGCAGGTACTGGCGCAAAAATTACGGGATCAACAGCGCCAAATGGTACAAGAAGAGTTCCAAGATTTAGAAGGAACGGTACTGCAAGCAAGAGTCCTACGGTTTGAGCGGCAATCAGTAGTTCTAGCAGTTAGCAGTGGCTTTGGTCAGCCAGAAGTAGAAGCCGAATTACCGAAGCGGGAACAGCTACCCAACGATAATTATCGGGCAAATGCCACCTTCAAGGTATATCTCAAAAAAGTCTCCCAAGGTCAGCAACGAGGGCCACAATTGCTTGTGTCTCGGGCCGATGCTGGTTTAGTGGTTTATCTGTTTGCCAACGAAGTTCCAGAAATCGAAGATGAAGTGGTACGGATTGTTGCCGTAGCTAGGGAGGCAAACCCCCCCTCCCGTTATGTCGGTCCTCGGACTAAAATAGCAGTAGACACCCTTGATCGCGATGTAGACCCAGTAGGCGCTTGTATTGGAGCCAGGGGATCACGAATTCAAGTGGTAGTCAACGAATTACGCGGTGAAAAAATAGATGTAATTCGCTGGTCACCAGATCCGGCAACATATATCGCTAATGCCTTAAGTCCAGCCCGCGTAGATGAAGTACGCCTGATGGACCCAGAATCCCGGCAAACTCACGTACTAGTGGCTGAAGACCAATTGAGTTTAGCCATAGGCAAAGAAGGACAAAATGTTCGTTTGGCAGCCCGTCTGACTGGTTGGAAAATAGACATCAAAGACAAAGCTAAATATGACTACGCAGGAGAGGATGCCAAATTTACACTTTTAAGAACAAAATATCAATCAGAGGATTCCGATGAAGACGATCTTGACTTTGAGGAAGAATTAGAGGATGAAAATCAGGACGAATTACTAGAGGAGGATACTTTTGACAATGAGGATGATGAATAATTTATTAATTTTGTAAAGTTTTGATACTGTAGATTGTAGTCTCAGTCTCAAGGATTATTTTCTCAAAAGCTACTTGGTATAAGTAAAAAATAGTAATAATAAACTTATTTTTACATCCAGAATGCTGGACTGAGATCACCCAGAAACGATGAAACCAAATTATCGGCGCTGTATTAGTTGCCGGAAAGTAGGCTCAAAAGATGAGTTTTGGCGGATTGTCCGCGTCTTTCCATCGGGAAAGGTACAATTAGATCAGGGCATGGGGCGTTCTGCCTATATTTGTCCACAAACAAGTTGCCTACAAGCAGCTCAAAAAAAAAATAGACTAGGGCGATCGCTACATGCATCAGTGCCAGAAACACTGTACCAAAGCTTGTTGCAGCGTCTAATCCAGAGCAATACCCAAAATCAAATTTAATTGGAACAACTTTGTGACGTCATCACCAGAAGAATTGTGCAAAAGCCGAAGTCGCGCTTTCATGACAGCCTCTGTTGACCGTTAAGGTTAGTGCCAAAATAGTAAATGGGTGTAAAAGGCATTCGGCTCTCCAATAATTAAGAGGGGCGAGGCAAGATTATCAGAGTAAAGATGTAATCGATTGTGTTGTGGAAGGCTCAGAATCACCAAAACAAGAAACTACAAAATGGCAACCTGGTAGCGCTCAGGCGCAGTTCGGCGTCAGGGGTTCCTATAAAAATCTTTTTTATTTAAAAAATTTTTATGGGTGTCCCTCAACCATCATTCCTGGTGGGGATGCCATTATTAAACCGAAACATCTCTCTTTCCTGATTGGAGGCACCGGCAAAAACTGAACGGCAGTCTAAAAACAGTAATCCAAGGATGGAGATGTCGCACTTCCAGGCAACCATCCGCTAAAACTGTAAATTAAAGGGGAAGAGTGGATGAACAACGGCAAAGTTAGAATCTATGAATTATCAAAGGAATTGAATTTGGATAACAAAGAGCTACTAGCAATTTGCGACCAGCTCAACATCGCGGTCAAAAGCCATAGCAGCACGATTTCAGAATCCGAGGCAGAAAGCATTCGCACGGCTGCAGAAAAACTCGCAGCAACTAATGTCTTTGCCAAAAAGGAACTACGTACAACCAGCCATAAAACAAACTCATCATCAAACGGTGGACCTGCGCGACCTGCTGCACCCCACAAACAGCAAATTTTGGAAATACGCAAACCCAAAATATTGAGAAATACTACCTCCAACGCCCCAGAGGCGTCAGTTGCTACCAATACCCAAGCTGCCTTGTCTGAAGCTAATCCTCCCTCACCTCCACGGCCCTTCGCTACACCTGTCTCACCCATGAAGCCGACGGCACCAACTCGACCTGTACCCCGGAATCAATCTGAGACCCCAGAGCAAACTCCTGCCCCAGACTTGGGACAAACGCCAAATCCTAATCAGGCGTCGGAAAAAATAGTATCCCAAAAACCGGAAAAAATAGCTCCAACCAGAGCGAAACCGGAAAAGCCTCAAAAACCGCAACTAGTTGCCCCTCCGGCAAGACCTGCGGCAGAAACCCAAGGGGCAGATGAACCGGTATCTCAGACAGATAAACCGATCCTCAAACGCGACCAACGGCAACGACCCGTCGAAGGTGATCGCGAACAAATTATTAAACCAAAAATCGCTAAACTGCCAACTGACCAGTCAGTGCAACCTGCACCACAAAGACAGGCTAGACCTACCCCTGCACCTACTAGACCAGAGCAGAGGGGCAATAGACCATCTGCACCATCACAACTAGGAGAGGGGCAACGACCCAGACCAGCACGTCCTGGTGAAGCAGTAGCAGCTGCGATGCCGATCGCCGCTACTCCACCCAGACAGATATCAGGAATAGCGGGCAAATCTCAAGGATTGGGTGATGAGCCAATCGTCACACCCGATCTCCTTGATTTAAAACGCCCCACTCCGCCTCGCCCGACCAAAGGCGGCAAAAAGTGGGTAGAAGAGGAAATAATTGACGAAGTTAAAGAGAAGGCAAAAACTGGCGTTAAAGGCAAGCGGATTAAGCCGATATTGGATGATGAGTTTGAAGAAGATTTGCTAGATGATGACGATCTAGACTCACCAGCCACCGTTCAAGTTAGCCTTTCCATCGCCCGCCCTCCCAAACCCAAAGCGACTCGACCTGTGCAAATGCCAAGTGCAACCCTTGCTAGCACCCCAACTGCTAGAGGAAGTAGAAAACCTGGTTCTAAATCTGGTTCTGGGCGTGACAATCAAAATAACCGTCGCCAACAAGAAGCCGATACAAAGCGTGACCGTCCCGAAAAGGTCACGATCACAGGTCCGTTGACTGTGCAAGAACTGGCTGATGTTTTAGCCGTTCCCGATACAGAGATTGTGAAAATCCTGTTCCTTAAAGGCATGGCGGTAAGTATCACCCAAAATCTGGATATTCCCACAATTACCCTAGTAGGAAAAGAACTAGAAATAGAAGTCGAAACCGCCGAGAGAGAAGCAGAAGCTCGGAAAATTACCGAGATGGTCAGCGCAGAAGACCTAGATTATCTCCACCGCCGTCCACCAGTCGTGACAATTATGGGTCACGTAGACCACGGTAAAACAACCCTGCTCGACTCAATCCGCAAAACAAAAGTGGCTGCTGGCGAAGCTGGTGGGATCACTCAGCACATCGGTGCATACCATGTGGATGTAGTACATGAGGGCAAACCACAGCAGATAGTCTTCCTGGATACTCCAGGTCACGAAGCCTTTACAGCAATGCGAGCCAGAGGAGCGCGGGTAACAGACATTGCCGTGTTGGTAGTAGCTGCTGATGATGGCGTCCGTCCCCAAACCGTTGAAGCCATTAGCCACGCTCAAGCTGCGGGAGTGCCAATTGTTGTTGCAATCAACAAAATTGACAAAGAAGGGGCACAGCCAGAACGCGTTAAACAAGAACTCACTCAGTATGGTCTGACCTCAGAAGACTGGGGTGGTGATACGATCATGGTTCCCGTGAGCGCGATCAGAGGTGAAAACCTGGATACGCTCTTAGAGATGATTTTGTTGGTAGCAGAGGTTGCAGAACTATCTGCTAACCCAGATCGTACCGCCAAAGGAACTGTAATTGAAGCACATCTGGATAAAGCCAAGGGAGCAGTTGCTACCTTGCTAATTCAGAATGGCACCCTGCATGTGGGAGATATCTTGGTAGCTGGTTCGGCTTTCGGTAAAGTCCGGGCAATGGTGGATGACAGAGGCAAGCGAGTAGACATTGCTTCTCCTTCCTTTGCTGTCGAAGTACTAGGTTTAAGTGATGTGCCAGCAGCAGGCGACGAGTTCGAGGTCTTCGAGAACGAAAAAGAAGCCAGAGCGCTCGCTAGCGATCGCGCAGACAGACAACGCCTATCCCGTTTGTTACAGGGTCGTGTTACCCTTACAACCCTGTCGGCTCAAGCCCAAGAAGGGGAGTTGAAAGAACTCAACTTAATCTTGAAGGGAGACGTACAAGGTTCGGTGGAAGCCATTGTGGGAGCGCTCAAGCAAATCCCGCAAAACGAAGTCCAAATTCGGATGCTCTTGGCTACTGCTGGAGAAATCACCGAAACAGATATCGACTTAGCAGCTGCCAGTAACGCTGTGATTATTGGCTTCAACACCACCTTCGCCAGTGGCGCCAGACAAGCCGCCGATGAAGCAGGTGTAGATGTTCGTGAATACAACGTAATCTACAAACTCCTAGAAGATATCCAAGATGCCTTGGAAGGTCTTTTAGAACCAGAGTTAGTGGAAGAACCCTTGGGTCAAACCGAAGTCCGTGCCGTCTTCCCAGTCGGTCGCGGTGCTGTTGCCGGTTGCTACGTTCAATCTGGCAAACTAGTTCGCAACTGCAAAGTCAGAGTTCGACGTGGCGGTAAGGTGATTTATGAAGGCGTCCTTGACTCCTTAAAAAGGATGAAAGAAGATGCCCGTGAGGTCAACGCCGGTTATGAATGCGGTGTCGGCATAGATAAATTCAATGATTGGGCTGAAGGTGACATCATCGAAGCCTATCAAATGGTTACGAAGCGCCGCACTCTCACCTTAACAAGGTAGTGTTGAGGGTAAAATGGTTAGAAGTTAGGAGTAATAAATTAGGAGTTAGGAGTTAAAAGCTGCTAATTCCTAACTCTTAACTTTTAACTCATAACTTTTTATAATATGCATTCATTTCGCTCTGAACCAATTTTGTGGATTCACGTCGCTGGATTGGCGACGTTGCCTGTTTTTTTAGTACTCTGCTTATTGTTCCTGTCTGTAGGCGAGCCGTTTTTACCAGTCTGGATGGAGCTACTTTTAGTTGCTGCCATTGGTATTCTCCCTCTGCTATGGATGCAGTTGCGTCGCCCTTTTTATATATTTGCTCTTTTAGGAATAGCCCTAAAGCCAGAAAATCTGACCGAGCGGCAGCGAAAAATTCTCTGTTTAATTAATACAAAGTTAAATCGTATCCTGGCATTAGTGGCAGCAGTATTGTCGGTTTGGGTGCTGTGGCAGCTTTACCAAATTGCCCCATTAGTAGCAAATTCAGCTAAATTTCTTCCACAATGGCGCAGTGTTGCACTAGTGCTTGCAGGGTTAGCCTTTTTAGGCAGCAATTTATTTTTACAAATACCTGTGAGTGTAATGCGAGTTTTAGTAACTAATGACACAGAATTCGCTGGCATAGAGCCATTATCTTTAGAAAAGATTAAGCAGAATTTCACAATTTTAGGAGTACGGGTTAATCAAATCGTGCCCCGATTGCTGGAATCGTTGTTTAAGATTAATAAAGATTCATAGCAGCCCGTAAAGTATATTATTTCAATTTAAAGGGCTATAAAGAAGTAGCAGAGGAGCAGGGGAAAAGAATAAATTCCTAACTGCTGACCAATTTACTAATGACCAATGCCCAATGCCCAATATTTCAGCTAACCTCGGCTCCGGTTCCATCGAGCGAAGTCGAGATGCTCGGCACAAGTCGCGGTTCCTGAGCGTAGTCGAAGGGCAGTACAAGTGCCCAATGCCCAATTACTGTTGAAGTTAAAATAAAGGAATGAGAAACTATGGCTCAAATTCCAGCTTCTAGCGATCGCCAATTTTCTGCTGATACTGAAATTTGGTATAGCCTCAAATGTGCGATCTCCACTAGTTCCGGTTTTCAACGCTGGCAACTAGAACGCGATGCTCAATTACACGGAATTCGCTTGGAACAGCAGGTACAAGGGTATTTAAGGGAAACTTTAGAAACTTTAGCTTACTAAACACCAAATAAATCTTCTAGGCTTGTTTGCAAGCCGCGGAGTTGACGGTATGCACCCTGCAAGCGTTTTCCATCAACTTTGACTTCATTTGTGGGATAATTCTTAATAATTTCGATTAGCGACACCTGTCCATCTTGACTCGCAGAAAGTACCAAAGCGGATCGCAAAGCCTGGCGATCTGCTCTGCGAGACTGTGTATAAATAACTTGACTAATTTGATCCAAAATAATATTACCAATCCGGCTATTGAGCACTTTATCTAAAAATACAATGTTTACCTTCATCGGCTCTGTCAAATACTGACGGATGGCTTTGGGATCCGCGCTAAACCCAAATTAACTCGTAGTGAAGGTGAAAGTTCACCTGTTTGGGCAAAGGTAGATAACTCCTCCACTGAAAGTGATTCATGGAAAATACCATAATTTAGCACCACTCGTTCCCCAGCAAAGACAGGAGTGGACAAAAAAAGTAGAAGACCGATACTACATACTAAAACTAAGCCGCGACGCAGTCCTAAAAATTGAAAACGCATTTCTTCCCATTTCCAATAGGTTTGCTTTTCCTGTGATGGTATTCCAGGAACATTTGCAATTTGCTTTAGTTACTACTGGCTTGTCACTAACCGAAAACAATTTTGTGGTTGTTTAATCTTTATTAGCCCCATTAAACCAATTCGCTGCTTTTCGCAATTACATTTTGTAACAGATATTTTGGTTAGGCGTTTAACAGTTATTATTTAAAAATTTGTTACCTGTGATAACTGTTGACTATTCACTGATTTAATTCGTTCTGCACGAATTACGCAAGAGCAACTTTAACTGAACATAATTGGTTAACTTTTGAAATTCCCTAGTCCAAGAGTGCGATCGCAATTTTGATTTCCGACCCATTTTTGTGGTGACGTGAGCTTTGTCAGGGCATAAGCTACGCTGCAATCAACCAATCGCACACTACAGATGTACACCCTGTAGCAAAGTTAACCAAAAGAAATGACTAGTACAGCTTGGCGCAAGTGAAGCTACTATTGTGAGTCTTGAAAAAATCTCGGTTTTTAGCCTTAGAAAATTGTAAGCGTATTTACGCCGCACGGTACTAGTAGAATTTTCTGAATAAAATAATATAACTAATGTATAAGTTCTGTGATCTATCTAAGGAATTTAGCTGAATCAGTGGTAATCATCCAGTATAGTTTTGCATGGGTTTTATAGCAGCTACAAGGCTGCTATCTTTAACCTTATTCGACACACTGTAATTCAGCACATCACAGACGGAAAAAATGAAATACCGGGGTTTTCACATTTCTCTAGCAGAGATTTTTCGCCTTTTTTCTAGCAGCCATCTCAGATATACTTTGCGCGTGGGAGCCGGACTAACGGCAATGCTTGTTGTCTCTAGTGGGTCAATACTACTACCTGATGAGGTTAATGCTGGTGCGACTCATTCAGAAGGTATCGCCCCAACTTTCACAGCGCAAGCTCCTGCAACTGCCTCAGTAATTTACGTTAATTCAGCAACTGGTGCAGATAGTCCTGGTGCTGGTGCAACCTCAGCTGCACCTTTTAAAAGCATAAGTTTCGCTCTCAGTCAAGCCCAATCAGGTGCAGTTATTCAATTAGCACCTGGCAACTATAACCAGGAAAGTGGCGAAACCTTTCCACTGTTGCTTAAACCAGGGGTAACATTACGGGGTGATGAAGCTACTAAAGGTCAGGGGATATTAATTACAGGTGGAGGTTTCTACACTAGTCGCACCTTTGCCAGACAGGACATTACCGTGCTCGCTGACCAAGATACCACGATCGCAGGTGTCACCGTCACCAACCCAAATAGCCGGGGTACGGGTGTGTGGGTGGAGTCAACTAATCCGATTATCACAAACAGTACTTTTACTAACAGTGTTAGAGAGGGTGTTTTTGTCACGGGTACAGGCAATCCCAAAATCGAAGGTAATGTCTTTGTACAAAACAAAGGCAATGGGATTTCAGTTGTTAGAGCTGCTCAAGGAGAAATCCGGAATAACTTATTTCAGGATACTGGTTTTGGTCTAGCGATCGGTGGCACTTCCACACCCCAAATTGTGGAAAATCAAATCGTCCAAAACAAAGATGGTCTTTATATCTCCGAATCAGCAAAGCCCGTATTGCGTAAGAATGTCATTCAGAACAATAAGCGGGATGGTGTAGTAGCAACTGTCAATGCTCAACCCGACCTTGGCACTAACGAAAATCCTGGTGGAAATCTTATTCGCAATAACACTCGTTATGATGTGAACAACGCCACAAAAACTAGTCAAATTGTCGCTGTTGGCAACGATATCGATCAGAAAAAGATTTTCGGCTCAGTAAATTTCGTTGCTGCAACTGTTAACGTACCCCCTGGAGGGTCTGTCGCATTTAAAGATGTGCCAGCAAATTACTGGGCAAAAACCTACATCGAAGCTTTAGCCTCCCAAAATATTATTGCTGGCTTTCCTGATGGCAGCTTTAAACCCAATGATCCTGTAACCCGCGCTCAATTCGCCACTATTGTCACTAAAGCCCTAACACCACCAACCAAACGCCCAGCAATTAAATTTAAAGATGTAGCAAGCAATTTCTGGGCTAACGCTGCAATTCAATCTGCCTACCAGAGTGAATTTGTTTCTGGTTATCCCGATGGAACTTTTAAGCCACAGCAAAAAATTCCCAGAGTACAGGCGTTAGTATCTTTAGCTAATGGTTTGGGCTTAACTGCGAATAATCAGAGTGTCCTTTCCTTTTACACCGATGCTGCCCAGATTCCTAATTATGCGATCGCTCCTGTTGCTGCGGCAACTGCACGGCAATTAGTAATCAACTATCCCACAGCAAAGCAACTCAATCCTAATCGGGAAGCGACTAGAGCCGAAGTTGCTGCCTTTGTTTACCAGGCACTCGTCAATGCTGGACGTGCCCAACCAATTCCTTCATCCTATTTAGTAACAGTTCAGTAAATGCCTAGTCCCGCAGGACAAAAGTCAAAAGTTAAAAGTCAAAAAGCTTATAGAGCATACTTTTTGGCGATTTAGAATGGGTGGTTTATTTCCGCCGTGCTGTACTAGTTAGCAAATTGGAAGCGCCAGACTAACAAATTATCAGTCTGGCGATTCCAATATTGTGAGTTTTATTTCTTTTAGGGGTTTTTAAATATAAAATTTGGGATCTTTAAATATAACTGACCCCGTTTAAATGTGATTGGTTTTATGGTCAGGGTCTTTATATTGGCTGACCCTGTTTCAAAGATTTCTAGTTTCTCAGAAATTTTTGCTTTTTGAAATTTCCTAATAATTTTTTTATTTTTTCTTTTGAGATTTTAATCTTCATCAAAACATTAATAAGTTTGAAGAATATAAAGATATAAATTAACAACTAAACCTTCTCCCTTCAGGAATTAGAATTTTTATCCGATTGGGGGCGTCGTTGCCGACGCTGTTCCCAACGCCAGAGGAAGACCATTAGGGCAACTATTCCTACTTGGAGAGCTAAACTAGGCAAAGCACTCTCAATATTGCGTCCGGCAAGCACTTGGAAGAAAAAAACGAATGCACCGAGTGAGCCAGAAGCACCGAAAGCGATGTAGAAAAATTGTCGTAAGCCGCGATAAGGAGCGGCTATTTCTGCTTTGAGGCTGGCGTATTGTTCAGGGTTAAGACGATTTTTGCGATTTTGATCTACCATGATTAAATCATGTTATACTCTTAGATTGTGTACGCCGATGTGGCTCAGTGGTAGAGCAGCTGATTCGTAATCAGCAGGCCGTGGGTTCAAATCCCATCATCGGCTTTGATGAAAGTATTACTCAACACTAACTTAGATGTACCTAATTTGTATAGTGACAAATTACCTGTCGTCGGTGACAGATTAATGTCATCGTGACAAATTATTGTCATCAAACCTAGTAATTCGCTTCCATATTTACAGGTGACAAGTTATTGTCATTTTTCTGAAAAGCAATAATTTATATTGGAGCTTAGATAAATTTAAACCCTTATTATTACGCTTTTAAATTCAAAAAGCTCTTTTAAGTAGTCATGCAAGTTTAAATTATATATTGTCATTACAACTGCTTCATTTTGTTGGCAATGACATAAATACTTTTACATCCCCACTTGATAACTTATATGGATAACTTCAGCTTAATGACTTTAGCTAAAAGCCGATGGTAGGATTTGCTTTCAACCCTTTCATTCTTGGTAATCAATTATAACATCAGCCAGGTAAAGCAGTTTCATCTCAGGTTAGTTTTCATCCATAAGCGGCTTTACTTTTAATGCTTTGAATTAATCTGGTGTAGCTCCAGGAATGGACGTTAACTCAATACTATTTGGCGTATTTTTGTTGAACTAATCTTTGGGCATCCACTTCTACTACAGATGCGATCGCATTCAATTCTTGCTGACTAGGACGAGCGTTAAAATGAAATCTTTCCCACCGTGCCAATGCCCTATGCCCTATTCCCCATGCCCAAAAACTCCAGATAGCAAGTGGCGTGGAGTTTTTTATTTAAGTTTTTCGTGAGCAGCCAGAATAATTTTTTCGGTTTCTTCCCAGCTAATACATTTATCAGTTACAGAAATTCCATATTTTAATTCTTCTTTACCAGTAATTGGTTGACTACCTTCATACAAATGCGATTCCAGCATCATACCAATTATTGATATATTACCATCTACTATTTGCTGAATAATATTTTCTAAGACAGCACTTTGTAATTTGTAATCTTTATTGGTATTGCCGTGGCTACAGTCAATAACAATTCTGGGTGGTAAATCTGCCTGTTTTAACTTCTCTTCTACCAGTTTGACATTTGCTGCATCAAAGTTAGGCTGACTACCACCCCTTAAAATTACATGACCGTAGTCATTACCTTTAGTTTGAAAGACACTGACCTGTCCGTTTTGATTAATTCCTAAAAAATTATGCGGGTTTCTAGCTGATTGTAGGGCATTCAAAGCTACTTGAATATTGCCGTCAGTACCGTTTTTAAAACCCACAGGCATCGAAAGCCCACTTGCCATTTCGCGGTGAGTTTGTGATTCGGTCGTGCGTGCCCCAATGGCAGACCACGTAATTAGTTCACTAATATATTGAGGTATGATTGGATCTAGTGCTTCTGTGGCAGCAGGTAATCCCAATTCTGTAATTTTTAATAATAGATCCCGTGCAATTAATAACCCATTTTCTACATGGAAAGAATCATCCATATCTGGATCGTTAATTAACCCTTTCCAGCCTATGGTTGTTCTTGGTTTTTCAAAGTACACTCGCATAATTAATAGCAGCTTATCTTGGACTCGCTCGGCCAATCTTTTCAACCTTTGAGAATATTCGAGGGCTGCTTTTGGGTCGTGGATTGAGCATGGGCCAACTACTATAAATTTTCGGCGATCCTGAAAATCTAGGATCTGTTCTATTTCTTGCCTATATGCTAAAACCCTTTGCTCGGCTAATTGTGTTAAAGGTAATTTTGATTTGACTTCATTGGGAGTTAATAAAATATGATCGTTCTCAATGTTAGCGTTCTCGATATTACTATTAATAAATAATTTGTTGTGCATGGTGATGCTCTGGCAATTCTATGTACGCACTTCAAATCAAAATTGTAACACAAACCTATGAAATTTTAAAACGGTTGTTTCAGGCTGTTCTTGGCTATCCTGCGATCGCAAATAGACCATCTGTAGCAAACATTGCCGTGCCCTTACGAAATATGTAGTTTTTACACTTACACATATTTGGTATTTCTTGTCAATGCGTAACTCATAATAACTGAAAAAGGGAAAATATTCCCCTTTTTCTTTACTATTGGACTACTGACTCAGTAATAGTGTATATAATTACTGCCATACAAACACTTTGGCTTCGTATGGGCCCAAGTCAGTTATGATGCCATCGTCACCAGTTTCCACATCATAATTGCCTGTCCATTCATGCCATTTACCAGCGCTAGGAAAGTTAGCAACATGATACTCACCGAGGAAGTTTTCTGAGAAATTTGCAATTACGACTACACGAGAACCTTCATCATTCCAACGAGTATAAGCTAATACTTTTGCTTCGGCATTTTCGTGGATAAAATCAATATTTTCTGTGTAAAGGGCATGATTGCTTTTACGCAGGTTAGTTAAACCTTTGTATGATTCAAATAAACCACGATTTAAATCATTACCTAACAACGTCCAATCGATTTTAGCTGATTCAGGTTGTTTAGGTTTATACTCACCAAATTCTTCTCCCATCCAAATCAAAGGTATGCCAACAGCAGTCATTAGGATGGCTACTCCTAATTTAGCTCGCCTAAAGGCTTCTTCATCAAAAATCTCACGGTTCCCCAGTTCTACCATGATATGATTATGGTCGTGGTTGGTGAGGTAATTTACTACATTGGTGGCACCCAAGAAGCCTTGGCGCTTGCAGTCAATAACATCTTTGAGACGCTCTAAATCAAATGTATCACCGCAAATATGTTCTAAAATGCAGTGATAGAAACTGTCATGCCAACAACCATCCATTGGGCCATCTACATTGGTAATGCTGGCAGTTTCAGGAATGTGTTCAGCAACGTTGTAAAAAGGCTTCATGCTAGCAGTTTTTTTGGCTTCCTGAACAATCCAGTGCATGAAATCGTAGTTAGCAATTTGCCGCGCGGCATCATAGCGAATACCATCAAGATGATATTCTGATATCCAAAAACGGATTGTTTCACCAATAAATTTCCGCGCTGGATGAATATTTAATTTTTCGTCATAATGTTCATAATTAAACTCAGGCCCCCAGTTATTATCAGGATCGCGAGGTTCGTGATGATACCAATAATCGTGGTCAATTTGTGTTAAAGGAGCAGATGCTTCTGAGTGGTTATAAATACCGTCAATAATTATACGAATACCTCTACCATGACACTCATCAATCAAATTTTTTAACTCAGCAGTAGAACCATAACTAGATTCTGTTGCAAAGAAGTGGCGAGGGTTATAACCCCAACTATAATCACCAGGATATTCTTTAAGTGGCATCAACTCAATAGCGTTGATTCCCAATTCACATAGATAATCTAACTTTTCAATGACATGTTTGTACTTGCCTCGTGCATAAGGATCATCCTCGCCACCAGAAAAATCACCAACATGCAATTCATAAATTACTAATTCCTGGTCAGCAGGTAAAGGTTTATCATCATGTTTCCAAATGTATGTATCGGTAATCTTTTTACCATCTTTGACCCGGATAACACCATCATCTTTTCCACTCTGTTCATCTATATCAGTTGCCTCAGGGTCTGTAACATCAACCCATTGTTCTGGCTCCAAAAACCATGAATTTGACTGGACGCGGAATTTATATTTATAAACACCGTCTTCTAGTTCAACACTTGTACGAAAATAACCATCATCACCTTTATCCATTGGAATTTCTTGCCAATCAGAAAAAGAACCAATTAATGTGGCTCCTTTATTGTAAGGTGCAAATAAACTAAATTCAATTGGCTTTGCCATAGAACTGTTTGTAATATCAAGGGTTGATAAAAGTATTTTCTAATACTTAATTCAGTTTACAAATCGCTCTAGAGAAATAATTATATAACTAGTGCTTCTGCCTTGAGGATGATTTTATAAAAATTTTTAAAATAAACTATTTTTTATCAATTTTTGACTAATTTTATAATTTATTTTTTAACTAATTTCTAGATTATATTTAATACACTTACTCTTTATAATACTAAAACTTAAAAATTTTTATTAAATTATTAATTAGCAGATATTAAGTAAAACTATGACAATCCTATTTGAGTTTTAAAAATTATCGAACCGCCAAGTCACCAAGAGCGCCAAGAGAAAAAGCAGAGAAGTTTATAAATTATTTAGGACTGCTATATAGCGGTTTGCAGTTGAGTAAGATACAAAAAATTTACTGAAGTGATTTTACAGTAGGGACTTTGATATTCTCATTCAATTGAGAAACGCTATAAAATAGTTATTGCTAAATATCTGCTGTATAAGATTACTCAATTTTGTCGTTAGTTTGTTGCAAATAACTTAACAACCAACCTGCTGCTGTCGCTCTGCGAGTTTGCCGAGGCCCAAATTCCCCAATTTTGTAACCTTTGAAACCCAGTTTGTCTTTGAGCAATTGTTTATTTTCAACAGGAATGGAACGAGTCAACTTGACTGTTGCGGGGCGAGATTCAATAAAATTTGGTGGTTGGGGGTAATCATTTTGCCATTCTGGTGCAACTAAGCTAGTATCCCATTGTGCAGTTGAGGAATCATAGCGATAGCCTAAATAATGCCATAACAACTGGTTGACTGTGGCATCATCAAGTTTTTCGTCAATAATTGCCCGAATTGTTTCTGTATTGAGTGGTGGCAAGTTAGACATAAGCAAACAATTCAAAATTCCAAGTTTAAAAACTGATTACTGATTAATTAAATTAACTACAGTTAGTAGGTATTGAAAAATACTTTATCACTACTCTGCAACACTCCCAAAGATAGACAAATTACTAAAGTGACTCTGAATAAGGAGATTCGCTAACTCAGGAGGAAAATTAGAGGGATAGTCAGTGGCAAAGAAACAACGTGATGAAGAATGAGATAATCGCGATCGCCAGTACAGATATCGCGGTGATAATGGCGAAAGTCGAGATTAATTTCGCTAGTTGGAGCTAAAAGCAGCTTGTGTGTACACAAACTAGGTAGACTGGAAATCGTAAAGATTAGACCAGTCTATGCAGAATTCCACAGCACTGCCAAAGCTCATCCGCGCCCATGTATTCATTTCTGGCCAAGTCCAAGGAGTCGGTTATCGCTATTCAACTGTGGATACAGCGAGCCAGTTGGGATTAACTGGCTGGGTGCGAAATCTCCCTGATAACCGAGTCGAAGCAGTTTTTGAAGGGGCGCGAGAAGTTGTAGATAATATGGTTCGCTGGTGTCACTCTGGCCCACCTGCTGCTGTAGTTAAAGATGTTGTGGTTGAGTATGAAGAACCGGAAGGGTTGCGGGGATTTGAAGTTAAGCGGGTTGAGTAAATAGTTAGTCATTAGTCATTAGTCATTAGTCCTTTGTAAATTTTGTAAATGACCAATGACTAATAATAATCAATTGGTATAGGACTGATAAGCTGTTCCACAAATAACCTTGCATATCTTGGGCAGGCGAGACGCCTACCCTACAATAAATATCCAATTTCAGATTATGCAGACTAGATGTGGTTTAGCTTATTTGATTTTTGAAATACACAAAAGCGTTTGCATCTACTGATGGGAATAGTTCAAAAAATTTTGCCTTTAAAATTTGAGGCAATGCCTATGGCAACTCCTTCAAGTGTACGCGCAAAATTCCTTGAATTACTTGTTGTACAGCTTCTTTACTCAAGCTGCCATCTATCCGCACAATTCTTGAAGGATAGGATGCTGCTAACTCTGCGTATCCTTGCTGAACGCGCTGATGAAAAGCGATTGTTTCTTGTTCAATGCGGTCTAAACCTATTCCATCTCTCTGTTTACGGGCTAGTCCGACTTCGACATCGATATCTAACCAAATAGTTAAGTCACTTTCTAAACCAGCAGTGGCAATATGATTAAGCTGATTGATTAAACTCATATTAAGACCGCGACCATATCCTTGGTAGGCAATGGTAGAGTCAGTGTAGCGATCGCATAAAATATATTTCCCTGCTGTAAGATTTGGTTTAAGTTCTTGTTCAACGTGTTGCGATCGGTCAGCAGCATACAACAAAAGTTCTGTTACTTGTGCAACTGGCTCGCCCTGAGCAAAGCCGAAGGGTTTATCCTCTGCCTTCTCTAATAGCAAACGCCGAAGATGTAAGCCTAATTCTGTTCCTCCTGGTTCACGAGTAACCACCACTGAAACACCTAGACTTTCCAACCACTGACAACAAAGCTGTATTTGGCTGGTTTTACCACAGCCTTCTACCCCTTCAAATACAATTAATTTGCCATTCATGCTTCTTTATATTCACTGCTTTAAAATAACTTTTACATATAAACTCTTTGTTCAGAACCTTTAAGACGTAGTAACTCTAACTAATAAGCTTATATGTTACATCTGGGGCTTTGGCTACGACGCGATCGCCCGGAAGTTTTGTTTCCTCGCATATCTCTAGCCATTTTGCTGTTAGAAGTTGTGGTGCTAGTGGTGGATGGACTTACCTGGGGTTGGCTCAACTTACTAATTGGGCTATTATTTCCTATTAGTGTCATGGGAATAGATGCGGTGGTTCGCCGCGTGAACTTCCCTCCCTTCTATCCCAATTGGTGGATGCCGCGATATAAATCGCGCCCTGTGGTAATTATCAAAGACTCAGTAGTTCTCCAAGTCAGTATCTTGATATTTTTACTGTGCAGCACAGTGGGAGTTGGTTATTTGGTGACAAATTTAACAAAGTTGCAAGTACGGCAGGCGAAAATCTATTTGTAGTGCTACTGATGACGGTGGCATTTGTAGGAGTAGCGATCGCTTGTTGGATAAGTTTACCTCAAGTGGTAGCGGTGAATAATTCTAATCATTTGAGATAAATAACGATTACAGCAATATATCACAGCATTAAGGAAACAGAATAATGTTAAAGGTTTTTGCCGATCGCGGTGGTACATTCACAGATATTGTTGCTGTTACTAATAATCAAGCAATTATAGACAGACTCTCAAGACATCCTGAACGTTTTTTAATTCTGACTTTACCTAATCAGCAATGGATTATAGTCTACAAGCTGCTTTCAGAAAATCCTGAACAATATCAAGATGCAGCTATCCAAGGAATTCGGGATATCATGGGTATTTTCGGCAACGAACCCATTCCTACTGAAGCGATAGAAGTAGTAAAAATGGGGACAACAGTAGCAACAAATGCACTGTTAGAAAGGAAAGGAGGTAGAGTTGTTCTTCTCATCACCAAAGGTTTTAAAGATGCGCTGCGAATTGGCTACCAAAATCGTCCTAATATCTTTGCTCGTCATATCGTTTTACCAACCATGCTTTATGAGCAAGTGATTGAGATTGATGAACGTTATGATGCTCATGGCAATGAATTAATGCCTGTAAATATTGAACAAGCGAAAAATGACTTACTAGCAGTTTATCACACAGGAATTAAAAGTTGTGCTATTGTTTTTATGCACAGCGATCGCTATCCTAAACACGAACAAGAAATAGCCAAAATCGCGCAAGAAATCGGCTTTACACAAATATCTGTATCTCATCAAGTTAGTCCCTTAATGAAATTAGTCAGTCGAGGAAATACAACAGTAGTCGATGCTTATTTAACTCCGATTCTCCGTCGCTATGTCAACCAAGTAGCGAGTCAGTTACCTGGAGTCAAATTAATGTTTATGAAATCTGACGGCGGTTTAGTTGCAGCCCAACAATTTCAAGGTAAAGATAGTATTTTGAGTGGCCCGGCTGGAGGTATTGTCGGTGCAGTTCAAAGTAGTAAAAGAGCAGGTTTTGAATTAGTTATTACCTTTGATATGGGAGGGACAAGTACAGATATCGCCCACTTTAAAGGAGAGTATGAACGACAGCTAGATTCGGAAATTGCTGGGGCGCGGATGCGAGTTCCCGTATTAGCAATTAATACCATTGCGGCTGGAGGTGGTTCAATTCTCTTTTTTGATGGTTCTAGTTATCGTGTCGGCCCTAAATCTGCTGGTTCAAATCCTGGCCCTGCTTGTTACCGACGTGGGGGGCCATTAGCGGTTACTGATGCTAATGTAATGTTAGGCAAAATCCACCCACAATATTTTCCCTCAGTTTTTGGAATTGATGGGAATTTACCTTTAGATAAAGATACTGTCATTCAGCAATTTACCCAATTAGCCCAAGATATTCAAGGCGCTACATTAAATCATTGTACTCCTGAACAAGTAGCGGCTGGATTTATTGCGATCGCAGTGGAAAATATGGCGAACGCAATTAAAAAAATCAGTCTACAACGGGGTTATGATGTCAGCCAATATGTACTTTGTTGTTTTGGCGGTGCTGGCGGGCAAGTTGCTTGTTTAATTGCCGATACCTTGGGGATGAAAAAGATATTTCTACACCCTTATGCTGGAGTTCTCTCTGCTTATGGAATGGGATTAGCTGATGTACGGGCGATTAGAGAAGGGGGAGTAGAACAGCCTTTAACTCAAACATTAATTACTAAATTACACCACTTAATAGAAGATTTAGAAACTCAAGCTAGAAGTGAAATAGATGAAGATAATATCCAAGCAGAAATAGTTTGCAAAGTCAACTTAAAATATGAGGGGACTAACTCTACATTGACCGTTAATTTTACTGATGAAGTAGCAGTGATGCAACAAGAATTTGAAACTGAACATAAATCTCGTTATAGTTTCGTTCAATTAGAGAAAACCTTAATTGTTGAATCTGCCTCAGTGGAAGTAATTCAGAAAATGGAGACTCCCGAAGAACCTTTAATTATTCGGACTCGCCCTTTAGATGAAGCTCCTGTATCTGTTGAGATAGTAAGAATGTTTAGTACTGATAGATGGTATGATACTCCTGTTTATCGGCGAGAAGATTTACAACCAGAAGATAGGATTAATGGGGCTGCGATCGTTGTTGAAAAAATTAGCACCATTGTAGTTGAACCTAACTGGCAAGCAAGATTAACTCAACAGAACCATCTAATTTTAGAACGTTTATAAATCGGCTGTTGTTCTCGAAAATACTCACCCTCGCTACAGGAAATGCGAATTTACACCCGCGCCGGATTCTCTACAATAAGCGAAATCTTGCATATTTCGCTCCTGCCCAAGTAGATAGTGATAGCTAGTAGTAAACACTGAAGTGTTTAAAAAAGTGCTTAACTCAGATATCGCACCAGTGAAAAAACATCAGTAATAGCAAAAAAGAGACAGAAATTAATGCAGTACAAACACACTATTTACAAATAAGCCAATTCGCTAGTTATGAAAGACAATAAGGTTAGTATTTAGAGTACAATCTCTTTACCATAGACAATATCCTCGCTCGCTAACAACAATAAGAGTAAATCAGTGAAAACGACTAGTCCTGATCATAGTAAGATTAGCCCGACTGCCAAGTTGGTGGCTTATTTCCGGCAATTTTCAGATATTCCCT
>NZ_JBALFV010000031.1:0-46913 GCF_036916735.1 Nostoc sp. | reverse complement strand
AATAATTTTCGGGCGAGTCCAATCAGTTTTCCTATTGCTAGTTGAATAACATTACCGTTTTTTCTTTCCCCAAAGTAACAAAAGAGGGATTACACAACTTTTTCATTACGAGCGCCCGAAAACTCCGTTTCCGAACTATTCCTCAAGCACAACGTGCCCTCTCCAACCAACTGCACAAAGTTTTTTCTTTCTTTGTATGAAACCACTCTGCTCTGGCAATTTTGCCAGAGCAGTTGAGGGTGAGGGTCAAACCTGGAAAGTTCGTCAAATCTAGCTTATACGTTAAGTTGACACCTATGCCCTATGCCCCATTCCCCACTCCCCATGCCCAAAAACTCCATCCCCTTGTGGGATGGAGTTTTTCATGCTTGTAATTGACAGAGCAATAAACCAAACCATTGATTTGGATCTGTCCACACTTCGAGAGGTAATAAACCCTGTGTGGTGAGTTCTTGCTTGATAATATTGAGGTCAAATTTGCGGGAAATTTCGGTGAGGATAGTCTCACCTAGTGCAAAATTAACCTTGAGGTTAAGAGCGCGTAATTCTACAATTTGCGATCGCAGGCTACGTAAATGCATTTCTATTTGATGCTCATTTTGATTGTAAAATGCCCAGTGTTCAAACTGGGGGGTGTCAAAATTCCCCTCAAACTGTTGATTTAAATGCTCTAACATATTGAGGTTAAATGCTGCCGTCACTCCCTGGCTGTCGTTATAAGCTGGTTCCAAAATTTGTTTTGACTTTCGTAAATCTATCCCCAACAAGAAATACTCACCTACTTGTAGGGCTTCTGTAATTTGAGAGAAAAATATACTACATTCATTAGGTGTAAGATTACCTAAACTGCTCCCAAGAAAACAAATCATCCTACTAGGTAATTGCGTCGGTAGGAGTTTTGCAAGGGCTAATTCATAAGTTGCCGCTAAAGCATAAACTTGCAGTAGAGGATAATCTCTTAATAACTGCTTGGCGCTACTTTCCAATATACCTGCACATACATCAATTGGTAAGTAATGCAGAGGATAGTCTAGCTGCTGGTAGGCATTTAGCAAAATGCGGGTTTTGGTAGAATTGCCACTGCCAAGTTCTACTAATTCACAAGCGCCAGTTATCTTGGCAATTTCGCCAGCATACTGTTGTAAAATTATTGTTTCTGTGCGTGTGAGATAATATTCTGGTAAATCACAGATTAGCTCAAATAGCTCAGAACCACGGTTATCATAAAAGTAACAGGGGGGTAGAGATTTAGATGTTTGAGTTAATCCCTTCACTACATCACTCCCAGTACTAGGTGCAATTATTTGAGTTGCTCCTATCAAACACTCCATCCGCAAGCGTTTTTCAATGGTGTTTTGAGAAGTAACGTTCCTGTTGAGAGCTTTAGATATCGACATTAAACCTCCGTATGCTTGGCGTAATAGGTTACCTGTAATGGCACACCTTTACTCTAATTAGTGAAACACATAGCCTACGCCCCGCTACGAACAGAGCAATTACGTTTTGTGACAAACAAGCTGCCCAAATTAAAAGTATTTTGAAAACAGCAGGTACTCCTATCGATTCTTACGATGTACTGATCGCAGCAACAGCACTAACTCACAATCATATTGTTGTAACATCTAATGTTCGAGAATTTCAAAGAGTACTCAGCTTGCAAATAGAGAATTGGCGTTCTTATTAAATTACATATCAATGTATTGGAAATCGGGCTTTAGACTATTAATTGTATTTTTAGGGCTGTGGCTACTCCTGGATCTGGGTTCTTGCGTAGGATCAGAGATTTTTTGGTTTCAGGAAGTCGGTTATCTGCAAGTATTTCTGTTAAGGCTAGTGACTCGTGCTGTTTTGTGGATAGTGGTGGCTGGGATAACTGCTGCTTATCTATTGCTAAATCTGGCTCTAGCACAACGACTAAAATATTCCCAGTCTCTAAAAATTGAGGAAGTCAGGCTTGAAGAAGCAGAACTCACTAGTGAATTAACAAATTTTCTTAGTCCTCATTATCCAAGACACAACCAAACCCGTAGACTTGCACCGCAACGCTTAAAAAAAATGAGATTGCGCGGGTTATTACCCCTAACTCTAGTACTGAGTTTGTTGATTGGGTTAATGCTGGCTCACTATGGTCAAATTACTGTTTCTTATTGGCATTCTTCAGTTAACCAAGGTATTTTACCAATTCCCGTTTTATTCCGACCAGAGACAATATGGCAACTTTTGAGGGAGATTTTCTCTCAAGTCTCCTATCTTGGTTTAATTGTGGGAGTAGCGATCGCAATCTTAATTTATCCCCAATTTTTACTAACTGCGATCGCAATTCTCTTCAGTCCGATTTTTGCGTTCATCATATTCCAACACTGGCCAAAGGTGCTGCAATATTTCCATCCTACTCTTTTCAACAGTACTGAGCCTTTATTTGGTCAAGATATCAGCTTTTACATATTTTCCTTACCCGTTTGGGAACTGTTAGAACTCTGGCTAATGGGATTATGTTTGTATGGCTTTGTCGCCGTTACTCTCACTTATCTCCTATCGGCTGACAGTTTGAGTCAGGGAATTTTCCCTGGTTTTTCGCCTCAGCAACAGCGTCATTTATTCGGTATGGGTGGCTTGTTGATGCTGGTAGTGGCTCTGAGTTACTGGCAAAGTCGCTATGAACTTGTGTATTCGGCCCGTGGAGTAAGTTATGGTGCCAGCTATACGGATGTGACAGTCCAGTTGCCAGCTTACACTGTTTTGTGCATCGTGGCAGTAGCGATCGCCTTTTACCTCCTTTGGCGAACGCTTTTCTGGAAACCCAAATCTCAGTATCGTCACTTGGTGTTTTACGGGTTAGGGGTTTATCTCATATTAGTTGCAGCTGCTGACCTTGTTCTACCTAAGGTAGTGCAATATTTAATTGTTCAACCTAATGAGTTACAACGAGAACAACCCTACATTCAGCGTACTATTGCCTTGACTCGCCAAGCATTCGATTTAGAGGTGATCGATGCTAGAACCTTTAACCCCCAAGGAACATTAACTGAAGCTGATATTCAAAAGAATGACTTGACAATTCGCAATATTCGCCTATGGGATGAGCGGCCACTGTTAGAAACTAACCGTCAGCTGCAACAAATTCGGCCATATTATCGGTTCCCTGATGCCGATATTGATCGATATACTCTAGTAACAGATATAAATTCACGCCAACCATCAGCCCCCCAAAAGCCACCAGAACCTAAGCAGGAAGTAATTAAACCAACAGAACGCCGACAGGTACTAATTGCCGCAAGAGAATTAGACTATAATGCTGTACCACAGGAAGCTCAAACATGGGTTAATCGTCATTTAATTTATACCCACGGTTTCGGATTTACTGTTAGCCCAGTTAATACAGTTGGAGCGGGCGGGCTACCAGAATATTTTGTCAAAGATATTAGCGGTAATAGTAGCGCCCTTACAACTTCCAATGAAGCCATTCGTGACAGTATTCCTATTGGGCAACCCCGGATTTATTACGGTGAAATAACCAATACCTATGTTATGACTGGCACAAGAGTTAGAGAGCTAGACTATCCTAGTGGTAGCGATAATGTTTACAACTCTTACGATGGTCTGGGTGGCGTTGAAATTGGTTCAGTATGGCGGCGCTGGCTGTTTGCTATGTATTTGAAAGATTGGCAGATGCTGCTGACCCGAGACTTTTTGCCAGAGACAAAGGTGCTACTGCGGCGAAATGTCAAGCAAAGAATTCAAGCGATCGCACCTTTCCTCAAATTTGACAGCGACCCCTATTTAGTAGCTGCTGCTGCTAATCAAGATTTCCCAAGTAATCCCAGTTATCTTTACTGGATTGTTGATGCCTACACGACAAGCGATCACTATCCCTACTCAGACACTGGTAGCGAAGGGATAAACTACATTCGTAACTCGATCAAGGTAGTGATTGATGCCTATCACGGTAGTGTTAACTTTTATATTGCCGATCAGAGCGATCCGATCATTGCCACTTGGTCAGCAATATTTTCCAACATGTTCAAACCGCTCAGTACAATGCCAGTCAATCTCCGCAGTCATACGCGGTATCCAGTGGACTTTTTTAAAATTCAATCTGAGCGGTTGATGACCTACCACATGACTGATCCCCAGGTATTTTACAATCGGGAAGACCAGTGGCAAATTCCCAACGAAATCTATGGAAGTGAACCCCGGCCAGTAGAGCCGTACTATTTGATTACTAGTCTACCCACCGTGCCCTTTGAAGAATTTATCCTGCTTCTACCTTACACTCCCAAACAACGGACTAATTTAATCGCCTGGTTAGCGGCGCGATCGGATGGCAAGAATTACGGTAGGCTGGTGCTATATGTCTTTCCTAAAGAACGCCTGGTTTACGGCCCAGAGCAAATCGAAGCGCGGATCAACCAAGATCCAGTAATTTCCCAACAAATTTCTCTGTGGAATCGCCAGGGTTCGAGAGCTATCCAGGGCAATTTATTAATAATTCCCATTGAGCAATCGCTGCTGTATGTCGAGCCAATCTATTTAGAAGCCGCACAGAATAGCTTGCCAACTTTGGTGCGGGTAGTTGTGGCTTACGAAAACCGAATTGTCATGGCACAAACATTAGAACAAGCCTTGCAGGGAATTTTTAAACCACGAATTACACCAGCCCCGGCGATTATCCGTCCCTTTGAAGAAGCAGCCCCGCCAGGTTAAAATAATTCGTAATTTGTAATTCGTAATTCGTATAAACTTAAAGTTACCCCATACTCACCCGCAAGGGAGCTTTTGCAAAATATCTATTAATAAAATTTATTGCAGCAGACATAGTTTAATAATTCAACATAATGTAATAGACACTAAAAGTTAATGAACATGGTGCAAAGTAACCAACTAGAGATACGCCACATTAGTCCTAAAGTGAGGCAGTTGATTCAAATGTACGCCGATGTTAATAACTGTATGTGACCTGAGATGTTAGAGCGCATTGTTTTAGGAGCATCCCAATGCAAGCAAATTTATTTAAGATAATGAGTTGTCATTGCCAATGAAGCGTAAAGCCTTCTCTTCTCCTATCAAAGACGCTGCGCGAACGAGACGCTACGCGAACGGCATAGCTTCGCTTAACGCGGTAGCGTCTCTAAGAGTTGCGGAATGTAGGCGGAGCCTTCCCGAAGGGTAGCAATCGCCAAAGTACAGATGTTGCGATTGCTTTGCTTCACTACGTTACGCTCGCAATGACAAATCATGTTTTTACACATTTGGGATGCTCCCATTGTTTTAGAGTGGAACACCCAACAAAGCGAGAGTGAACGACCACCAGAAGACAAAGATGAATAGTTTTCTGCTATCATTTTTAGTCCGCTTTTAGCGAGAGACTTTCATGAATTTGGCTCTTTAGTTGTAAAAAAACTCCTTCAAAGTCATCATGCTGCCTGTTAAAGTGAATTTAGGAGTGCCATTTTGAGCAACGATTCTTACTTCACCATCTTGGATCTGAATCTTATTTTTAATGCTATTCCATAGAGTATCGAAGCTGTGATCATCGTTGTAACCATTGGCTTCAAGGAATCTTTGGCGTACTTCTGTTTTTAGTGCTAGTGCTTCTGCTGCTTGAGTTTGCGCCTCAAAATGCTTAATTACATCTTCGTAAGCACTCTCTTTTAGAGTTTTGTTTTCAGCCATAACTTGCTCTATCTAAGTTTTTGTGGCTTGCAGTTGGGACGCTAAAGCGGCTGATTTCTGATATTCAAGTTTTAAGGCTTGCTTTGCATTCGCTAACAAAGCTTTATAATCTAGCTGATTTTGATCTTAATTTTTTTCGGATTGCATTTTTATCTCTTGAGCAACACATTTAGGGTGAAAAACTTTCGTTAGTTATATTATAAAAACTGGTGAGAGTTTAATAAATGTTTTATGTGTTCTCTAAGTATTTATTATTGTTATACCAATAATGGTGATTACAAGCGAGGATTCTCTTGAATACTACTTATACTGTAGTAAGGACTTTAGTCCTGAATTTTTAAGCACGCTTTGTGATTACTACTAACACAAGTTGCGGATTATCAAATTCTAGGTTTTTTGCATTTGTTGATTTATGCGATTGTGCAACCCCAACTTCGACTGAATCAAAAATACAATTACTGAACCAGTTTAAAGTATTATAATTTGCTCATTCCATAAATGCTTGTCGAAGAGTAAATGCAAAAATAAATGCTTCAAGTTTCAGTAAAAACCTTTTATACGTCACTGCATGAATTGACTTTGGGAAAACACGAGTGATACAACTAAATACGGTTTTAATATAATGCCGAGTACATTGTTTAATGTATTGATTCCAAGGTGAGTCTTGACGCTTGGAATTTTTCTTTTGCATCACTTTTAACGAGATTTGGCTTGTTTGTTCCAGGTCATTCTCAACTGTGTAATCGGTAGATCCTCAATCGCGATAAACTTCACTCCCTGCTGGTAAATTTAACGGTAAACAATTGAATGCACACAGATCATTTGCACTACCAGGCATGAAGGCAAATTCAACAGGGATAACACTTTTTGTCGTTAATAACTGAATTTTCACATCGGAAAAATAGCGTTTTTAGAAGCAGTATAACCCGGAGGCAGAGCGTCTCCGGCTCCGCTCTGTATTCTTTCGAGTTGATTAACTTAACATTAAGGATACCTATGTTGTCACAAATCGCTACTGGAAATGAGTCTAAAAGATATTCAGCACAATCACTAATTTGTTTTAGTATCATTCCTATTTGATCAAACAAGTCGTTAATCAGCATTCAGACACCGTGTAGTCGTCGATGAAATCGTGATTTTTCTAACATATCAGATATCAAGTTATGGTCTTTCAGATAGCCACAAGCCTTATTCTGGTAACCGTCAAAGTATATCGCAGCGCAGATAGCAGTTGTAATAATTTAATTTCTGCATCGCTCATGTCTGTGCGACAATCTTCATTATGAGCGATCGCCTTCAACAGGTGATCGATGATAGCATAGACGGTAATTATTTCATTTAACATCTGCCCCTCCTAATTTACTTCTTGGATGGGATTTTATTACTTAACTGACCATCTGCGCTCTCTCGGCAGCATAACTAGCAACTTGGGTTACTAACTCATCAAAATTAATGGGACAGACCAGTAGTTAGCAAAGGCATCCTGTATAAGTACAACGGCTAAATCATTGCTTTGGGGCAAATCAGTATTTATAGGCTACAGCCGGGGCCTTCAAGTCCTTCTGCAAAGCTGATTAATTCCAAGTACTCTGGATTCTCTACGAACTTTTTGGCTGCTAGCAATCCGGCAATGCTCCAAGTTTGATAAATTCTAGCTTCTTTGCCAATCAAACGACCATTGTTGCCATCGTAGTATTCTGGGAATTTATCCTTAACTAAACGTCTTTCGGCAATGGCGATCGCTGCTTGAGCAAGTTCTGTTCGTCCTGCTTTTACTGCCGCAGCAGTAAAGAACCACAGTAAAACAGGCCAGTTACCGCCGTTGTGATAAGACCAAGCGCTATTTTTAGAGTCACATCCTGTAACAATTTTCCACTCTAAACCTTCCAAAGCTGGAAAGCAGATTTTAACAGGCATATAGCCAATCAAGTCTTGCCAGCGTTGGGCAAATAAATTCATGATGCTTTGAGATTCGGCATCGCTTGTTAAAGAAGCTAAGATTGCCATCAGATTTCCCAGAGCAAAAAAGCGGAAATCCATGCGTCCCGGGCCCAGATTTCCGGCTAAATATCCTCCAGTTCCAGGTAACCACTCGGTCAACCAACTGGGGATAGATTCTGAGTGGATGTTAAATTTATTTGCAACTTCTTTACCAAATTCGTTACCTTTGTAACGATAGATTTCCCCCAATCGCTTCAGGTCTAGCCAATAATAGTTGCTGATATGAAATTTCAAAGATCCCAATCTCTTATTGACTTTGCCAAGGTAACTATCGCCATCCTCATCTGGTAAAAGCAATTCACTCGCAGCCCTGAGAGACGCATAGAATAATACTTGAATTTCTAGAGGATGTTCGTAAACTCCCATCCGACGATCAATCATAAACGCGCCGTCGGGAACCAACATTGTTGGGTACAGGGAAAACCGATGTACCAGGCAAAGATCCAAAATTAGCTTGATTCCTTGTTGGAAATTTGACTGACGTGCTAGGGTTAAATCGCCTGTAGCTTTTTCATAAGCACGTAGCAGGAGAATCCACCACATACAAGAATCAACTGGGGGAACGCGAGCGATCGCCTGCTCACCAAAATCAGCGACCAAAAATTCCTCATTCCCATTAGAATAGACTTTGAAACTTGCAGGCATTAATCCTGCTCCCGGTTCAAAGCAGTCCATCTGCTTTTCATGACTTTGTAATTTTAGTGTTTCTACTAAGAAGTTACGCACAATCTCTGCTTTGCCATGCATGAGAAACACCAAGGCAGAAGGGACAAAATCGCGGAGGAAGCACTGGTCATAATTGAGTGCAGCTGACTCTAGATCGTGGGCGGCTACAGTACCAATGGGTTTTCCTTGGTAATAAATTACTGACTTTTCTAACAATTCCCAGGCTTCTGCTTCTAGCAGACTGTTCTTATCGATTGCGCTAGTCATGGGCGTCTAATTCCACTAATGGTATGTATCGGCTCAACTGTGGAAAGTACGCAAGCCCTATCTCAAGCTGACTGAAGAGGTAAGGGAACAGTGTTGACACAAATATGTCGGTTGCCATATTCCAATACTAAAGTTTTGGTTAGGTTTTCCATACCGTCTCCCTAAACCAGTAGCGACTTTACACCACAATTTTCGATATTTCCGCAGGCTTTTTGCAATGTCATTTCTTCCGTATCTATCGCAGCATCAGGGTCTTTGCAGTAATTAATGGCAATGTTGCACCCTTGTTGAGCAAGTCTGATAGCGATCGCTTGACTGATACCTGAAGTTGCACCTGTAATTAAACCATTCTTTCATTTTAACCCTATCATATTTCTTCTCTAAGCTGCCCTTACTTTTAATTATGAATTACGGATTTTTAAAGAGCGGTGTTTGTTACGGACTATGCATAATAGAACAATTAGCAATATAAGCGCTTTGATCGTTGATGGCTCCACTACCTTCTTCACTTCCGTAGGAGTCTTAGGAGTAACATTACACGGAATCTCAATGATCTGTGTGTGATCAGAACCATTACCACTGGGAGTCAGATCGCATTCATTTGTGTTGGTGAGAGACAAAGGAGTAACAGATGAAATAGATCCTTGAGCTGAAGAACTATCGCCATTCAATAGTAGAAGCAGAATTAAACCAAGACCTCCAATTCCGAATATTGGCCAGAGTGGAAAGGAATCAGGATTGTCTTGTACCAAAACATCTCCCGTAAAGGCAGGGGAAGTATCGAGGCCTATTACTTCTCCATCCAACGCTATTGGATTATCACTCAGTAATATATCTCCTGGAATATCTTCTCCTAAGAGTTGACTAAATTCCTCTGGAATTGCGTTATTAGGACGTCCGAGTTCCCCACCATTTTCGGAGTATGGAAATGATAGTACTTCTAAAATCCTCTGTTGAAGTTGGTTTGGATTTCCAGAACTCAACGCATCCAAGCCTGTAGAGATTTTATTGAAATAAAAATTCGTCATCTCTGGCGACAGACCTAAAGATTGAATCTGCTGCTTAATGTTGGGGATTTTTGAGGCTTCCTCAAAGAGTAGTCGTCCGTATGACAACTTCAAGTCTAGTAATCCGTTACGGAGACTGATCGAGTTATTGGCTCCTGAGTATGGTGACCAGTAGAACTGCTTGGTTACAAGTCCAAGTCCTTCTACTGGATTCCGACTAACAGGTTGTCCAAGAAGGTATTGAGATCCATCCATGATCTCGGGGGATTGGTTTCTCCAAAATGAGGCGTAAGGCACTTCAGAGAGATTGGGATTGTTACCGTAAAAGCTAGCGAAATTCTGGAAGTTTTTTTCCCCACCAGCTGCTCGTATCAAGAGGTTTTGATAGCTAGTTCCATCGTTTAAATCCAGTAATCGCTGGATTACCGAGCCAGTTTTATTGCAAGTCAAACCAAATCCCACATCACATCCAGGAATGACTCGCATCTGGCTCAGATTCTGGTTATTGATTTGGTATTGGAGATACTCATACTCCAATCCTTGTTGGATACCATAACGTCCAATATTGAGCTGTGCAAAAGCAGACTGACACGTAGTGAGGACTACTGCAACAGATGATAATACGATGGTCGCAAACCGAACCCCCTTCTCTATAAGATACTCCTCAAAAGGCATTGCAATTCTTTGAACAATTGATTTAGGCAAGATGCACCTCCACTAAATGACAGCAATTTCACTGGTTGTTCACGTCCCTGTTTTAGTTCGTAGGGTCGATATTAATAGCTTTGGAAATTCAATAGGTCATAGCAATACCTCAGACTCACCGAGTCTTAACATTCACTTTTAAGCTGTTCCACATTTAAATTGCATAAGCTGAGCAGGCTTTTCGGCCCACCCCATAAGAGTTATATTTAATTCGATTATGCAAATTAGATGTTTTTTAGCTTATTTTTGGTAGCTAAGATTGGGATTGGGAAAAAATTTTTTTATAAATTGAGTGAGGTTTGAATCCCATCTATAACTCATTTCACTCCCCACTCTCCCCTTTATTCAACTTTTAACTAAAGAAATGTTGATCGTGATTCCGGTACCTTTGAGATTTCCTGATGAGAGTGTGTGATATAAAATCAATCCCCGGTTTGGTTGGTCGAAAAGAAACCCGCGACGTGTGGGTTTGATCTTCCCTTCTTTTACTAACGAGACAAAAGCTTCTAAATACCTACGTATACCTTGACGGTTCTCTGGACTAGTACTCATGTGACGCTTAATCAGCATCATAAAGAAGTCCAAACTACGATTTTCCTGTCCCTGAATCAGACTGCCCTCATCTAGGAAAGAACTTGCTATGAGCCTGTCATCAACTTGTTTAACCTTAAATAGGGTAAAGTAACGCCCTTCTTTTTTAGGATCGTTGGCATAACAGACCCAAGAACCCTCTTGATTCTGTATAAAACCCTGTTCAGCAAGGTAAGAAAGCACAGAATTACTTGCCTTGGTTTGTACTGGAGGTAATAAATTATCAATGGGATCTAAAGAGCAAATCTTCTGCGTTGTTTTCCGTAGAGAAGCAGCAAGAGTCTCCTGGGTATAGACTTGCCGGGGCTTGTCATTAGCCATTGCCATACTAGACATCGCAACGATCGCAGATACTTGGATAGCGATCGCTCCAAACAAACCAACAATGATATTCATGTTTTTCCTGTTACTTTTGCTGAGGTTATTCAGAATTGAGTCGTTACTAAATCAAGATTGATCTAGCAGTCCTAAATCATTTATTAAATTTAAGTGTTTGCCTCATTTGGTCGAGGTAGCTTAAGTTTTCAACAATGAAATAGGGATTTTATATAGGTAACTAACCACAAAAAGAAATCAATATCTAAAGAAAACCCACAATATTAATGTCTTATTGACAAGACAAATTTAGCTTTTCTATACTTTTAGATATACGAAAAACAAATGACTTCCTGTCAAAATCTTTCTATTTACTCTTGTCTAATTTTTTGCCATTTGAAGAGGGTTTTGTCCCTTCGCTAGTTCTAATGATTTCTAAAAGAGGACTTTGTGAGCTATTTAGTACCTTATATAAGCAGAATTTCAAAAGCTCTGTGCTTTGCACATTATGGCTTTTGTAGATTTACTTGGGAGGTTGAATAATTTTTCTTTTTTGGAGGTAGCGCACTTAACTAACTGTTTCAGCATGTTTTAAAGTTGATGTATAAAATAATATCTCCTAACAGTAAAATAATATTACCATGAGCTTGAGACATGCAACACTATTGTGGACAGTTGTCAAAGTTGTACACAATGAATTATAACTACCTCTTGATTAAATTTCATCGTAAATAGCTGAGAATCAAAATCAATTTACTTCTAGATCACTAGTATTTTAAGATATAGTACTTTTGTTCTAGCAATAATAATATATATTTTAAATATAACTTTAGATTACTAAGTATAAGATTTCCAATTTAGCAAGCTGTTGTTGCTAATGCTCGTAGGACTCACGCATGAGTTACGGAATAACGTAGACGCTGCATCGGCTTGCCCCAGGCTACTGCAGAGGCGCACTGGCTTCTGTGCGCCCTTGCGGTTAAGAGACTTGTACCCCTCCGGGGAAGCAAGCTAGCAAGAGCGTCTCCCCTTGGGAGAAGCAACTGGCGCGACACGGAGAAATCAGAGTTTGAGAGATATTTTGCGTAAGTCCTAGATCGCTGTAGGCCGTTCTATGCAGACTTAGCTAGTGTCTATCCCGATGTTGGTAATGCTTACTATTATTTAAAACGTGTATTTAGGGGAAGAGCCGCCTTTTTACAACAGATTTCAACTTGGTGAGGTACAACAATACCCTACCCGCACTATCGCGCACCCTTCCCTTGGAAGGGGGAGGGTTAGGGAAAGGTATACCTCATCTAGTTGCAAAACGCTGTATTTGCCTGGGCACGAATGACAGCCTTGTTAGCATTTGCTTTTGGCGATCATGTTTCTCAGATATGGAGACTAGAAACGTTTTCGTATTCTCTTTATGCAGCTATAGCGATATATTTTAACAGAAGAACATCTATTTATAAGTGCATAATCTAATTTCTCCCCTTGGGTATATAACTTAAAAATATAAGCAAAACTATCGACAGATATGGCTAAGGTTTTATTTTGCTAAACCTATAATTAAACCTTTATAAACATTAAAACTTGATCTACTAAAAAATCTATACTAATTTAGTTATCAAAAAACATAATAAAACCTAAATCTTATCTTAAAATTTTTTTATATTTACATCTCTACTATAAAAAAATTATAACTTTGTTATGATTGACGTAATATCAAATCTTGTTTCTAAAATTTGGCTAAATTTTCTTTCTCAAAGAACGTCTATCCATTCCAATACGGTTCAGTTAAGGAAAATTGTAGGTTGGGTTAAGCAAAGCGCAACCCAACAAAGCCCTGAAAATGTTGGGTTCCCCTGCGGAATCTTGCTACGTTCTTCAAACGCCACTTGCTACCCTACGGGAACGCTAAGAGCGAACAAGTCGGGAAACCGCAAGGGCGCAATAGCTCTTCAACCTACACATTTTAAGATTTTTGGCACTAACCCAAGTGTATTACTATATATTCACAACGAAACAGTGTAACCAACCTAATCTCAATGACACAATAATAGTCATGATATTTTTCTAGTTACCAAAAATCAAGGCACTAAAGACATATAGTAAAAGGTAAATAATATGTATAATCCTCAAATGTTGGCAACAGCTATAGCAGGTAATAATAACTTAGATCAAGTAATCGTAAGTGAAGCAACAAAAGATAAAGCACAAACGCATGAATTAACTATTACTGATATAGCAATATCTTTATCCCCTGTTGGCTTTGTAATTAGTTGGATAGTTTTTTTCCTAATATTGCGAAAAATTAGGGCACTTTTAGATTATAAAATGGTGTTTCCCGTCAAAGTTTTATACAAACTCCCCTGTAAAAACTGTAGCTTTTATTCCAATAATCATTATCTAAAATGTGCGGTTAATCCTTCTATTGTTCTTACCGAAGAAGCGATTAATTGCTCTGAATACTCACCTAGCAAAAAAGATTCTTCTTCCAAAAATCCTTTTGTTTAGAAATAATAATTATTAATCTGATACTGCACGAGTAACAAAAGCTACATATTAAGTAATTTCTTTGATTGGTGACGTCTTGGTTCGGACAAGTGATCGCTTGTCTTTTTCCATTACTTTTATCTAGCTGTACCCTGATTAAGTTGAATTAATAACTAATACCAATTCTGTATGAAGATGCGCTTATGGGGCAAGAAATAAAAAACGAACCGCCAAGAGCGCCAAGTACGCCAAGAAATAATCAATTAAGAGATTTAGCGCAGCTTCACAAAGAAACGGTATAAGTAAGATAAGTACCCAAAGCGCTATATTATCGTAATCCACTGCAACAGCTAAAGATGCTACCTTATAACTTACTCATTATTCTGACTTTTCACGGTAAGTCCTAAAGCCCCGAAAAAGCGTGGCTTTTTCCATAGTCTAATTCTCAATAATTTTAAGTTAATGAAAATAGCTAACGAAAAAATTAGGGCTTGGGAAACCCTCAAAATGAGCTTCTCTATATACCGTGAAAAGTCAGACCCATTATTCAGCTTGATTTTTAGTTTTAATCTGTTTGTAGATAGCTGCAATATTGCGGGCATCATCAATGCCACGATGGTGTGTACCTTTTAATTCTATCCCCAACTCATTGAGAGCCTGTGCCATACCAAATTTTTTAGACACACCAAGATATTCTGAAAATTCCTCTTTGATGTTTATGTGTTTTGAACTAAAAAAATAAGGGAAATTATGAAACGCGCAATCTTGAATAAATTGCTTTTTGTCGTAATTGCCCCAAGAACAAAAAATATGATTGGGAAATAAATAAATCCATTCTTTGAAGTGAGAAATTGCCTCCAGAAATTTTAGCGCTTCGTCAACATCATGCTGACGAATACTAGTCAATTCGGTGCAAAAAGCTGTCAGTTGCGGATGTCTCACAGGTTGAATGAATTGCTGAAACTCAGAATCAATTTCCCAGGTTGCTCGATTGAGCATCACAGCACCAATTTCGATAATTTCCATTTCGTGACGAGGAATAGTCCCACTGTCACAGCATGTAGCCTCCAGATCAACTATCAGATAATAGTGGGATATTTTAGTTTTCATATTATATATTAGTAATAAATTATACTTAAGTTTCTAAAAATAGGGACTTTAGACTGATAGATAAAAAAGGTTTAACCCAACGGAGTTGAATAGCGACATTAAGAGCGATGCCTACGGCGGGCTGCGCCAACGCAGCCAACGCAAACCACAGCACACTTTCTCCCGCCAACATTAAAAAAGGCCAAATTGTGCTATTGGAATTCCAGCCAAGTTCTATCTGAGTTAATCCCCGCACTAAGCCAAAGGCCAGTACACCACCAGCTTTGAGTTGGGGATTTTTATCTGAGCGGATGATATAGCGGTAGGTGACACCAAATAGGAAACCAGTAAAACTTGCAACTGCACCACTCACCCACAAGTGCCAGTCAAGATCATTTTGCAGACATGTGAGTGTCTGAAAATGCTTTGCCAGTACTAAAGTATTCAACAGACTAGCGATCGCAAAAGCGAAATACACAGATAACCCCTCAATTATTCCAGCTTTAAGGGATTCTATGCGTTCTGCCATTAATTGAAGAGCTAAAGTTGTGTTCACTCTATATAGAAATTAGGGATTGGGTACTTGTACTGAACTTGTCCTGAGCGTAGCCGAAGGGCGTTGCCGAAGTATTGGGAAAATTCTTCCCCAGTCTTTAGTATGATAAATGCTAAAGCAGTTTTGTAATTAATTAAATGTTGCTATTCTATAGGAATTTTGATTATAAACTCGGTTCCTATACCTGGTTGAGAATTTACATCTAATACACCTTCGTGTTTCTCTACAACTATTTCATAGGCTATCGACAAGCCAAGTCCAGTCCCTTTCCCAACGATTTTTGTGGTAAATAACGGCTCAAACAAGCGTTGTTTAACCCGTTCAGGAATACCAATCCCATTGTCAGCAATCCGAATTACAACCGATTGTTCAGAATCTATTTCTGTTATAATCTGAATCTGAGGAATTTTATTGCTCATTTTGTCTTGGATAATAGCTTCATCAAGGGCGTCAATTGCGTTTGCTAGAATATTCATGAATACTTGATTCATCTTCCCGACATAGCAATTTACCAGTGGTAATGTTGCATAACTCTTAATAACTTTAATGCCGGGACGATCGCCATTCGCCTTGAGGCGGTGTTGTAAAATCATCAGTGTACTATCCAATCCTAAATGCAAATTTGCAAGTATTTTTGCATCACTATCCGAGCCAGAGAAGCTGCGAAGTGAATTAGAAACCTTCTGAATTCGTTCCGACCCTAGCTGGAATGAACTCAAGATATACCCAGAACTTTAGTATTCCCAAACCATGAAGTGGAAAAGCGCGATCGCTAATTTTTTACATTTATCTTTATTAATGCTTGAAGTACCACCGTACCAAGAAAAAATGATGTATTGTTTGCGTAGGCGTAGCCCACACTTCTCTACAAGACGCTTTTGCTAGCTTGCTTCCAGGAAGTGGAACCTATCCCACTAATACCGAAATATGGTAATCTACTTCTCGTATAAGAGGGGTGTATCTGTGTATGGCTGGGCGTTTTGAAGGATTAAGTGACCTGGAATGGAAGTTGTTTGAAGATATATTTTCTAAGGAGCCAAAAAAACGTGGCAAAGGAATGCCTCATGCTCCCTATCGTCATGTATTAAATAGTATGCTGTACATCCTGATAACTGGATGTCGATGGTGTGACCTACCTCAGGGGAATGTGTGGGCATCCAAAAGCTCATCTCACCGATGGTTAAAGCGATGGCGCTCAGATGGAACATTTGAATATTTACAAGCGCGTATTCTTGCGATGCCTGCGGCGGGCTACGCCTACGCTAATGAGAAAGGATTGATAAATTGGGACTTTGGCGCGGTTGACGGGTCTTTTTCCCCCTGGGAAGGGCGGGGGTGAAGAAGTTGCTTATGGTGGCAAAGGGAAAGGTATTTTAATACACACGCTTACCGAGGGGAATGGAATGCCCTTGGCTAATTGCACTACCCCAGCCAACGGTAACGAGAGAGAACAAGTAATACCTCTACTTGATAAAGTTAAGCTTAAAACATTAAAACGTGGCAGACCACGTAAGCGAATCAAAGTACTAGCTGCTGATAAAGGTTACGACTCGAAACAAAAATGTGCTGAGCTACGCAAACGAGGTATTCGTCCTCAAATCCCACGCGCGAGTTTGGAAAACCAAGAAAAACAGAGGAAGACCAATCAAAATTTCTGTTCCTAGATTTCAGCAAGAGCGGTGTTTTGCTTGGTATCAGCGCAAATATCGCCGTCTTGTTGTTAGATGGGAACGTCAAAAAGTTTACTTTGACGCATTCATTGACCTTGCTACAATTCATATCTAGATTAACAAAATAATATTAGTGGGATAGGTTCGAAGTGGTCCGACATGGTTCGACTGCGCTCAGCCGCTCAGTGACCATCGTAGACATGGCACGCCCAACTTAGAATGTCATTTCTAAAAAAATCTCAGCCTACCCAATCCCTGTATGATAAATATTAGAAACCTTTTGTAATTATTTGAAAAGCGGGACTATGGAGATTTTGACACTAGGTTGGGTATCACTGTTAGTTGTGTTCACTTGGTCAATTGCAATGGTAGTTTGGGGACGTAACGGACTGTAGAGGCATCGTGGAAAGTCCATTCTTGAGTATTTTAACTTTAGTTGCCGTAGTGCTACTGTTAGTAGTCACTGGTGGTATTGGTTATTTGACCGTAGCAGATTGGCGCGATCGCCGTCGTCGAGATGAAGACAAACGCACCACCCGCAGCGCCACTCCTAAGCGGCGATAATTTGCTTGTGGTTGAACAATCTTTTTGTAGGGACACGATAATATCGTGTCCCTACACTATTTTATTTGGCATTCCTAGTAAATAACTGTTACCTTTGCGATCACAACGGGAATCATGAGATAGAAGACTTTCAATATTTAAAGTCCCACTAGGAATGGAAAACTCCTCTACTACTCAACCCATAGAACCAAATTCACAACAGCAAGAATCTCATTCAAATGTGAGATCCTCCTTACGTCAAAATGAGCAACAAAAAGCCTTATCTGGAGTTATTGCCCGCATCCGCGAGTCTCTAGATATAGAAACCATATTCAAAATTACAGTTACTGAAGTCCGCCAGCTTCTGAAAAGTGATCGGGTTAGTGTGTTTCGTTTTTATCCTGATTTGGCATGGGAAGGGGAATTTATCTACGAAGATGTGGCAACAGAATGGGATTCGGCACTAGCAGCCAAACTGCACGACCACTGCTTTAGCGAGGAGTTTGCACAACTGTATCAGCAAGGTCGGATTAGAGCAATACCTGATATTTATCAAGTTAATGCCAGTGATTGCTACATCCAGATTCTAGAAAGATTTCAGGTACGTGCCAATATAACTGCCCCCTTGATCAAAGGTAAAGATTTATGGGGATTGTTGTGTATTCATCAGTGTGGTAGTCCTCGACAATGGGAAGCATCAGACATTGAGTTTGTCCAATTAATCGCCGAACATTTAGGAGTTGCTTTACAGCAAGCAGATTATCTGGAACAGGTAAAACTACAATCAGCAGAACTAGCACAAGCAAAAGCCAGAGAAAAAGCAGCCCAATGGCAGAAAACCATCGCCATAACCATTGAGAAAATTCGTCAATTCCTAGACTTAGAAAGCGTTTTCCACACAACCACCAAAGAACTTAGGCAGCTGCTAAATGCTGACCGAGTAGCTATTTATCGCTTCAATCCCGATTGGAGTGGTGAATTTGTGTTTGAATCAGTCGCAGAGGGTTGGGTTTCCCTTACAGAGAGACAGTCGCAACGGCCAGAATTGAAAGAGAACGTCAGCGAATGTAGCGCTAGAGATTTAGCTAACCCCCCAGTCGCTGATACCTACTTACAAGAAACAGAGGGTGGTAACTTCACTCAGTGTAAAGTGTATCGGCTTTGTAATGACATTTACAATTCAGGCTTTAGTGACTGCTACATTAAAATTTTAGAGATATATCAAGCAAGAGCTTATGCGATCGTTGCCATTTATCACGGTCAGAAGCTCTGGGGCTTGCTAGCAGCGTACCAAAATGCTGGAAGTCGTGATTGGCAAAAAGATGAGATTTACTTGCTTACTCAAGTGGGCACACAACTAGGTGTAGCTTTGCAGCAAGCAGAATTTATCCAACAAATGCAAATCCAAGCAGCAGATATCAGTAAAGCTGCCGAAAGGCAAAGGGCATTGGCGCACACAGTAGAAAAAATTCGTCACTCTCTTGATATTGAAGCCATATTTAAAACTACAACTCAAGAAGTCCGTCGGTTATTAGAAGTGGAACGAGTAGCAATTTATCGTTTCTATCCTGATTGGAGTGGCGAATTTGTCGCTGATTCTATTGTTGATGGCTGGACACCAATGATTAAGCCGCAGCCTGTGACAGAAGGCGTTTTTGTACAAGGAAAGCAAGCGGGTAAGTATGCACGGAATGAAGTTTTTGTGCCAATTTCTCAGGGCGAGAAATTGTGGGGATTACTAGTAGCTTATCAAAATTCCCAGCCTCGTTATTGGCAAGATGAAGAAATCAACTTATTGGCACAAGTTGGCGCTCAATTAGGGGTAGCATTACAGCAAGCTGAGTCTTTGAAACAGATGCAGTTGCAAACCCAAAAACTGGCTCAAGCTGCTGCACGAGAACGAAAAGCAGCCGAAAGACAGGAGGCATTAGCCGCAACGGTGGAGAAAATTCGCCAGTCTCTTGATATTCATACCATCTTTGCCACCAGTACAGAAGAAGTCCGGCGGCTATTAGAAGTTGATCGAGTCACAATCTATCGATTCGGGGCTGATTGGAGTGGTGAATTTGTTGCTGAGTCTTTAGCCCAAAGTTGGACACCAATAAGAGAAATTGTACCTGTAGTTGCAGATGATTACTTACAAGAAACGCAAGGCGGAAGGTTTGCTAATGGTAAAAGTAATGTCATTAAAGATATTTACAGCACCAATTATTCTATTTGTCATATTGCTCTGCTTGAGCTAATGCAGGCTAGGGCATATATGATTGTGCCAATTTTTCAGGGTGAGAAACTTTGGGGATTACTAGCAGCTTATCAAAATATCAAGCCCCGTGATTGGCAAGAGGATGAGGTAGATTTGCTGATGCAGATTGGTACTCAGTTAGGGGTAGGGCTTCAACAAGCGGAATTACTCGAACAAACTCAACGTCAAAAAGAAGAAATTACCCAGACTTTTAAAGAATTACAGTACACTCAGAGCCAGTTAATTCAAAGTGAAAAAATGGCGGGCTTAGGGCAGTTAGTTGCTGGTGTAGCACATGAAATCAATAACCCGATTAGTTTTATTTATGGCAACATCACTTATGTTACTGAACATACCGAAAATTTATTTAAATTACTGCGCCTTTATCAGAAACATTATCCTATAGCAACAGGAGAAATTCAAAAGCAAGCAGCAGCAATGGATTTAGATTTTATTAGTGATGACTTGCCCAAAATTTTGACTTCAATGAAGATGGGGGCAGAGCGGATCTCTCAATTAGTATTGTCATTACGAAGTTTTTCTAGACTTGATGAAACAGGAATGAAGCCTGTTGACATTCATGAAGGCATCGATAGTACTTTGCTAATTTTACAACATCGACTGCAATCACAAACTAATTCTTTTGCTATTGAGGTAGTTAAGCAATATGGTGAATTGCCCCCAGTAGTTTGCTATGCAGCCCAGATGAATCAGGTGTTTATGAATATTCTCAACAATGCGATCGATGCACTGGAAAACTCAGTAACTAGTGGAAAAATAATTGAAAATCCGAAAATTTGCATACGTACAGAAATCATAGAAGGGAATATTGTTCTGATTTGGATTGCTGACAATGGTTGTGGGATTCCAGAGATTGTGCGCTCACACATTTTTGAACCTTTCTTTACTACCAAACAACCTGGACAAGGCACTGGCTTGGGGTTATCTATTAGCTACCAAATTATTGTGGAAAAACATGGCGGTAATATCAAGTGTGTTTCTGAACCTGGTAACAGTTGTGAGTTCTGGATACAAATTCCGATGAAACCGTGAGTTAGCTAGAAGAACTCTAAGCCCAACACAGCACTGTTAGACGGCGATAACTTTTTTACATTTCGCTAAAAGGTAGAAATATTTATTAGCACTTTTACACCTATGCTAAAATCAGCCCCTAGCTTCGAGAACAGCTAGACTGTAGGAAAGCTTACAGAAAAAGTGAATACTACTTTTTGTTGGGCTTTTACTAAAGGTCTGAAAACTTTGATTTCTATTAATATACATAATTATAGATTTATATAGTGCGTAAGTCTTACCTAAGAATGAGGGCAATTCCGTAGAGTCTTTATAAGGTGATACCTGTACACTTATTTAATTTTGTTACGGAAATCACACCATGAGTTCTCAACAAAAATCCAATAGTAAACAAGGCGAGACTGCTGCCAAGAAAGAAAGCACAGCAGCTAAAAAAGCTGATAAAGCTGATAACTTGGATTTAGATTCACTTCTTTCTGCACTAGAAGGAGACTTGACTGCTCTTGATAGCGAAACTGCTACTGGCTTAATCGATGAGTGGTATACTTATTTACACAAAGCTAAAGAGCCAGAAATCAAAGAAATTGCCGATAACCTCAAGCAACTCAAGCAACTGGTCAAAAGTGGTAAGGCCACAGGTCATGAAATTGGTGAAGTGCTAACTGAAATTGGTGAGCAAACAGGCAATGTTGCTTCTGATACTGATAAGGAACTAAAAACTCCGTTACAGAAGTTGGGTAAGCAACTTCGCAATATAGGTGTTTCACTAGGTAAGGCGGAAGACCGCGAACAGATTGAACACATAGAATCAGTAATAGAAACCCTTGAAGGAGACTTGACTAAAATTGAACCTGAGGCGGCGCAAGGTGCAATTGATACGTGGTACACCTTATTGCATAAGTCTGAAAACGAGAATCTCCAAGAAGTTGCTAATGGACTTAAAGAACTTAAGCAACTCTTGAAGCGCAAAACCGCCAAAGGTGCTGACTTTGCCGAGGTGCTGACGAAACTGGGTGAACAAACTCAACAAGCTGCAACTGAAGCCCCAAGGGGATTTAAGGGGCCAATTCAAAGATTAAGTAAGCTTTTAAGTAAAGCTGGCAAGTCATTGGATTAATTTTAAACTCTGTTTAATTACCAATAATAAAAGCACCTCATTTCACTTTGGCTGAGGCTAATGTGGAGTGGGGTGTTTTGTATAATCACATCACTACGTTTTCGTGTTTTACAACTGGTTTATCTCAGTTACCAAATTATTTGTTAACGAACCACAAAGACACTAAGACACAAAGGAAGAAGAGGCGATGCCTTTGGCGGGCTTTCCTGCGGAACGCTACGCGAACGCCTATGCATAGTGGAGATTTTGCAGGTAATGCCTTCTCTACGAGACGCTAGGCGTAGCTTGCTTCTCCGTAGGAGTACGGCGGGCTTCTCTACCAGAGGCTACGCCCTAAGCATAGCTATGCCGCAGGCTTTACGCCTACGCTTTTTTAACGAACCTTTCTAGGCGCAGAAAACACAAAGGAAGAAGAGAGCGATCGCATTTGTTGTAGAAAATGGAATTAAGCGATCGCGTTTATTATGAAGGTGCAATTAGACTATGACTATTTCACTCTAATTCTAAAAACAGTGACTCTAAATCTCTATATCCACTGATGACACGGGCAATATCAATTCCATCTTCTCTGGGATAGTAGAAGATGATATATTCTTCAATGTTAAATCCCCGTAGATTCGCAGATAATTGCTCATAACTCTTCCCCATGTTGGGAAATCCAGCAACTAATTTGCATTTTTGGCGAATTGCATCAAAAAGTTTACTAGCAGCACTGGGACTATTCTGGGCAATATATTCACAAATAGTATTTAAATCTTTGACTGCTTCATCAGAAAAAGAGTAGTTACTCATTTTTTAGACTCAGCAATTTTATTGATTTTTTCTTGTAGTTTAGCAAATACTATCTCACCATCTGTAACTTCTCTTCTATCAATTTGTTCTTTCCCAACCACTATTTTTTGCCGAAGTTCTTTTAAACGTTGTTCTCGTGCTTGTAGCAATTTGAATGCTTCGTTCATTACTTCTTCGGCATTAGCATATCTCCCACTTTGAATTTGAGATTGAATAAACTGCTCATGCTCAGGTTTGAGGTAAATATTCATTGCAAATAACCCTACTAACTTCACTGTATTCAAATTTTATCGCTAATTGATTTGACGAACGAATACGGCTCAGTTTTCAACTCAAAGATTAATGTGATCGCATTTGTCATAGAGATGAAATCAGGCGAGCGCTTTTTTATCTCACGCAAAGGCGCAAAGGAAGAAGAGAGCAAGCGCTCTTTTTAACGAACAGCCAAGACGTAGAGGAAGAAGAGGCGATGCCTTTGGCGGGCTTTCCTGCGGAACGCTACGCGAACGCCTACGCACGGTGAAGATTTTGCAGGCGATCGCTGATCATAATTTCACTACCATTAGTAATATAAGTTGCTCTCTGAATAAATATGGAAACTAAAGAAATTCTTCAAGCACTTCCAAGCCTGAGCATAAGCGATCGCCTGAAGATAACTGAATCAGCCCTGCAATTGGTTCTTCAAGCTAAAGATGAGTAAAAAAGCCAATTAGCACTAGCCGCAATCACAGCAATTGTAGACTATGCACCTGGTAGTGAATTAGATATATTCTCTAACTTAGAAGGAGAAGACTTTTGTGAGTATCCAGATGAAGATTTCCACAACTCAAAGAATCATGTACAGAGGTGAACTGGAGGCATCCCCTCTATGCTTAGGCAATTTATGAGAAACTAGAAGATATTACAAAAAATAATTTATGTTAGGTTTGGAAAGAGTTACATTTGATCCTCGCATTATGGCGGGACAAGCGTGTATTCGCGGGATGCGGATTCCAGTTTCATTGGTAGTTAATTTGGTAGCTAATGGCAAATCTGTAGAAAAGATTTTAGAAGAATATCCTGATTTAGAACCAGAGGATATTCGTCAATCTTTACTTTACGCAGCTTGGTTAACTCAAGAACGGGTTTATCCTTTCAAAACTGCTTAATTCAGTAAAATGAAATTTTTAGCTGATATGGGAATTTCTCTACGCACTGTGTCTTGGTTGCGTAGTTCTGATTATGATGTGGTACATTTGCGCGATCAAGGATTGCAAAGACTACCAGATGATCAGATTTTAGTGAAATCTCGTACAGAAGAGAGGATTTTATTAACTGTAGACTTGGATTTTGCCCAACTTTTAGCCACTAGTGGGGATAATTTACCCAGTGTAATTTTGTTTAGATTAGGAAATGAAAATTACAACGCAATTAATGAGCGTTTGACAGAAGTTTTAAGGGAATGTCAGGCAGATTTAGAACTAGGGGCGATTATTTCTGTCAGTAACGAAACTTTCCGGATAAGGCGATTACCGATATAAGTTAAGTTGATTAATTGTTAGTGTAGCTTACTGTAGCGATCACATAGTGGAGATTTTTCAGGCGATCGCTCTTTTTAACAAACCACAGAGGCACAGAGAATACAGAGGAAGGAGAGAAAATATCGCACGGTGAAGTTTGGCAGGCGCTCGCTTTTTTTTACGAACCACAGAGGCGCAGAGAACACTGAGGAAGAGGAGGAGCGATCGCACTGTGGAGATTTTGCAGGCGATGCCTTCTCTACGAGACGCTACGCGAACGGCGGGCTTCGCCTACGCTTTTTTAATGAACCACAGAGGACAAAGAGGAAGAAGGGAAGAGGCGATTGCTTTTTTAGAATTTAGTAACATAAATATGTAATGCTAAGAGAAAATTTAATTTATTTAAATAAAATATTCTGCCAATGGATAAAATAGATGAAGGTGAATTTGCTATATACATTGATGATTCTGGAAGTCCAAAGCCTGATCCCAAAGACCAATATCCCTTCTTTGCTATGGGTGGCGTTTTAATCAAAAGGAACGATGAGCAAATAATTAAACAATTAGTATCAGAGTTTAAAAGTCGCTGGTTTATTCCTCAAGAACAACCCTTGCATGGTAATGAAATACGATCTCGCAAAAAAGGCTTTGCTTGGTTAGGTAAGCTTCAAAAACCTGAGCAAGATAGATTTTTGGAAGACTTGACACTTATTATTATTAGTTGTCCAATAATTGTTCATGCCTGCATAGTGTCTCGTCAAGGATATCTCAATCGTTATCTTGAAAAGTATGGTGAGGAAACCTGGGAGATGATGAGAAGTGCATTCTCTATTGTAGTTGAACGTAGTGCCAAGTATGCTGGGATGAATAATGGTAGTCTAATGGTTTATTTTGAAGCCGCAGGAAGAAACGAAGATACTTTACTTAAGCAATACTTTCATGATTTAAGAGCAAAAGGACATCCTTTTGATCCTAATAGATCGGATAAATATTCACCTTTATCTGCTGAAGATTTATCAAACACACTACGTGGAATAGACAGTAAGACGAAGGCAAACGCAATTATGCAGATTGCTGATTTATGTTTGTATCCCATCGTTCGTAGCAAAGACAAGCCCGATAACCAAGCATTTTTGTCCCTCAAGAATGCTGATCTACTTGTCGATTGTCGCTTGACACAGAATCAGATTAATACATTAGGAATTAAGTACTATTGCTTTGACAACCCCTAAAAACAACAAAACCGCCTTGTTAGCGGTTTATGATGCGGCAGTCATACGACTACCCCTAGGCTGTGCCTAATTACTATAATATCTTCTAACTTGCTGATTGTCAACTCAGAATCACTTAATGGAAATTTGGAGGTATGATCGCTTTTTTGACGAACCGCCAAGACGCACAGTAAGAAGAGGCGATCGCTTCTTGTTTTAAAGTTGAATTAGGTACTCGGATTTCTGCTTATTGCTACTACAAGAAGAACTGCCACTGGATAAAATCATTGTATTAGCATAGTGTTATTTCATACCCTTTGACTAATTCTTGGTTTCTTCTTTGAGTTTCTTGTTCTAGTTTTTGTGTTGGTGTAGCTAGATTAGCTAAATAGTGAATGAGATGAACCAAATAGTGATTTGTGTGGTTGATTCATTCTTTTTTCTGTATACAATACTGCATACAATGCTGCTAAGTGCATAGAATGCTGTATCATTTCATATTGGTGCAGTTTTCTTTCATCCTCTTCGGCTAATTGTTCGCTTCTTCTTTGAGTTTCTTGTTCTAGTTTTTGTGTTGGTGTAGCTGGATTAGATGAGCCAAATAGTGACTTGTGTGTTTGATTCATTCTTGCTCCTGTATATAATGCTGCTAAGTAAATAGGATTGTTACTCATTTAATAAAAAACCTCTTGTAGTAAATTGTAAGAGTTTTATTATAGAAATTTTATATAGAAGAATTACGGTATTAAGATTATTTTTGAGTAAAAAACTTGCCTTAGGAATATAACACCCCCAAGGCAAGCAAACTCTCTAATTCTTTCTTTACTTCACGCCCTTTGCGGTTCGCTAAAGTTGCTTCACTTCCGAAACCAACTTCGCCACCATATCCTTAGCACTACCAAAAAGCATCGTCGTTTTATCCTTGTAGAACAACTCATTATCTACACCGGCAAAACCCGTACTCATCCCGCGCTTAATCACAATCGTCTGCTTCGCCCGATCTACTTCCAAAATTGGCATACCATAAATCGGGCTATTTGCATCACTCCGCGCCGCCGGATTTACCACATCATTTGCCCCAATTACCAAAGCCACATCCGCTTGTTCAAACTGGGGATTAATATCTTCCATGTCGTACAATTGCGTATAAGCCACATTTGCCTCTGCTAGTAACACATTCATATGCCCTGGCATTCTCCCAGCAACGGGGTGAATGGCATACTTGACATCAACGCCCATCCGTTCTAGCTGATCTGACAATTCCCGAACGCTATGTTGCGCTTGAGCAACTGCCATCCCGTAACCAGGCACAATTACCACAGAACGGGCATAACCCAACATCATCGCCCCTTCTTCGGGATCGATGCTGCGGACGGTTTGATCGATCGCACTACCACTAGCAGCAGCACCAGAAGTAGATCCTGTACCAAAAGCGCTGAACAGCACACTAAATAAGGAGCGGTTCATCGCCTTACACATAATCTCGGTAAGAATTAAGCCAGATGCTCCCACCAAAGCCCCAGCGATGATTAACATATTGTTCATTACCACGAAACCAGCAGCAGATGCCGCCACACCTGACAACGAGTTCAACAGCGAAATTACCACTGGCATATCGCCGCCACCAATGGGGATGACGAACATCACACCCAGCACTAAGGAAACAGCTACCACTCCCAAGAATACAGGTAAGCTATCTGGTGTGATGATTAAATAGGCACTACCTACCAAATAAGCACCCAGAAGCAACAGGTTAAATGGTTGCTGGAAAGGAAATGTAATCGGGGAACCGCTAACTAAACCTTGCAATTTAGCAAAGGCTAAAAAACTACCTGTGAAGGTAACGCCACCAATTAACACGTCCAATAGCATGGAAATGTTCACATCTAGGGGTACGGGTGCGCCAGAATCCAATAATCGCCAGAATTCGGCAACGGCGACTAATGCTGAAGCTGCACCACCTAAACCGTTGAGTAAACCCACCATTTGGGGCATTTCCGTCATTTGGACTTTATAGGCAACGATCGCCCCAATTCCCGATCCAATTGCCAAGCCCAACAATATCATCTCGTAGTTCAATACATGCTGATCTAGCAATGTCGCCACAATTGCCAGCAGCATTCCCACAGATGCAATCACATTACCGTTTCGCGCTGTAGCTGGTGATCCCAGCTTTTTTAAACCAAAAATGAATAAGGATGCAGCGACTAAATATGTCAGCTGAATGCCAGTTGGTAAAAAGTCGCTCACGCCTTAATCTCCTTTTTCTTGAACATTTGCAGCATTCTATCTGTGACTAGGAAGCCACCTACAACGTTGACTGTAGCTAGTACTACAGCAATTAAACCAAGAATCACTGACACAGTTGTTTCTCTAGCACCTGAAGCTACTATTGCCCCAAGTACCGAAATGCCAGAAATTGCGTTTGAGCCTGACATTAAGGGCGTGTGTAAAGTCGGTGGTATTTTGTTGATGACTTCAAAGCCGATAAAAGATGCCAAAACAAATACAAACAAAGCAGCAAGTAATGCCTCTGTCATGAAATCAAAACTCCTTTTAGAATGGGTATTGGGTACTGGGGATTGGGTATTGGTGTATTGGGTACTGAGAAAGTATTGCTAAGTATCTATTTCCTAGTCCCCAGTCACTAGTCCCTAATTCCCAGTCCCTAATTAACCGCTGGTTGTTGAGTATTCGATGCTTGTAGCGCATCCCGCACTCGTTGATTGCGAATTTCACCTGCGTGGGTAACGCAAGCTGCATCAACGATGTCGTCGCTAAAGTCAACCTGCAAAGCTTTGTCTTTAATTAGCAGTTGCATCAACGATGTTACGTTCTTGGCATACAATTGACTGGCATGAATTGGCATCGATGATGGGAGATTGATGGGGCCGATAATTGTCACACCGTTCCACACAATATCTTTGCCGGGTTCGGTGCAGGCGCAGTTACCACCCTGGTCAGCAGCCAAATCCACAATCACTGAACCGGGTTTCATTTGTGCCACCATTTCTTCTGTAACTAGCCGTGGTGCTTGTTTCCCAGGTACTTGGGCAGTGGTAATTACCACATCAGAATTTTTGACGTGTTCGGCGACAACTTCTTGGGTACGTTGTTTGCTAGCCTCAGAGATTTCCTTGGCGTAACCGCCAGCAGCAACGGTTTCTTCGTCTAATTTGACTTCAACGAATTTTGCCCCTAAGCTTTGCACTTCTTCTTTAACAGCGGGACGAATATCAAAGGCTTCTACCACTGCTCCCAAACGTCTAGCGGTGGCGATCGCTTGCAATCCGGCTACACCAGCGCCCATAATAAATACTTTCGCTGGAGCGATCGTACCTGCGGCTGTGGTTAACATCGGAAAATATTTCGGTAATGCAGCTGCGGCAATTAATACAGCCTTGTAACCTGCTAATGAAGCTTGCGAGGACAAAGCATCCATACTTTGCGCCCTGGTAGTACGGGGAATCATTTCCATACTCAAGGCTGTGACTTTACGATTTGCTAGTTGCTGTGCTACAACGGGGTTTCCCAAAGGATTGAGGAAACTGACTAATACAGCCCCTTCCTTTAACAAATCAATTTCTGAGCGTCCATCTTCTCGTTCTTGTGGAGGGCTGACTTTCAGCAGAATATCTGTTTCGCCCCATAGTTTGGCAGTATCGCTGATTATTGTGGCTCCTGCGGCTTCATAGTCAGAATCACTGAAAAATGATCGCTCTCCTGCACCTGTTTCTACCCAAACTTCCAAACCTTGTTTTACCAATCGAGCAACGGTGTCAGGAATTAATGCCACACGACGTTCACAAACTTCAATTTCTTTAGCAACTGCTATTCTCATGAAATCTCCTGAAGATAAATACCTAATGTTCTGCCAAGTAAGCGATTGTCTAGATGAGGCGTGTCCCGCACTCATAGTACTTAGGCAGGAACATCACCCATGAATTTTACTTGTAGATTGAACCTTGAAACTTTCCTCTCCCACTCTTAGCTGTCTAAGCAAAGCCTGACTTTGCCGCTCGCAGATGTCATATTTTCAGATAGTTGCAAACAGGGTTACGTATTGCACATCCTAAATTGATTCCCAAATTTTGCATCTTTATCTTCAGCTTATTTTCGGGATTGAGAAATTTTGGTATTCCTTTCTTATAGAGTAATATTGACCAAATTTTGAAAGCTTTATAATTTCCCAATCAAATTTTAATAATTACGACTCTGATTCCAACTTATTTTAATCAATTTAGCCGAACTTAACTAGCGATCGCTGGTGGCACGCCTCAATTTTTATAACAAAATTCTCAAATTTAGATACACTTATACATATTTTGAAACACAATCCAATCCAGACTGTATTTATACTGAGTTATAAAATTGACCTAATTAATCATCAAATCACCACTCTGTAAGGGTAATGAAGTAAATCGAGTATATGGGAAATTTATAACTAAGTAATTTTGCTGTTGCCTAAAGCTCAGTTAGGATGGCACTTTTTTTGTTATTGAACGTCAATTGTCAGGAAGTCAGTAGTAAAGTTTAGTAACGAATACTAACATACAGTTATTTTAGATAACAGATTTATATTTTGGTAGAGGAAGCCTGATTATGCGACGTTTACTTTCTGCTTTAGCCGTTACTAGCTTTCTGGTTACTGGATTACCAGCCTTAACTTGGGCACAAAGTTTACCTGGATTTACGCTATTTAGTGGCGTAAAACAAGAAAATCAGCTACCCTTTAGGTTAGATTTTGGTGGACAAGCCAATGGTTGGGATCGATACATATTAAGGATTCCAGCCCAAAAAATGAAATTGGCTGTTGGTCAATTTGCCATTACTTACCCTGATTATTACAAAGGAACTTTTGACCAGAAAAAAATTGAAGTCCGAGTCAAAGGCAAAGCAGTTCCGCTTTCTGAGGTGAAGTGGGACAAAGAAGGTAAGCTGATTAATATTTTCCCCCAAGATCCAGTACCAGCAGGTAGTGGAGTTGAGGTAGTCTTATCTAACGTGAAAAACCCAGCCTTCGGCGGAGTTTATTATTTTCGCTGTCAAGTTCTTTCTCCTGGCGATGTGCCACTATTGCGCTACATGGGAACATGGATTTTGAGCATCAATTAATTTTGGGGAGTGGGGAGATGAGGGGGAACTCAATTCAAAATCAAAACTTGTACTGAGCGCAGTCGAAGTATTCAAAATTCAAACATTTTAGAACTTCTGCCTCCTCTTTGCCTATTCCCTATTCCCTAATAACGTAATACAATTAGAGATTGTGAGTTTTTATAAAAATCACCTAAGAGGAGAAGAGTATGAAAAGAACACTAGGCGGCACTAGCCGTAAGAGAAAAAGAACCTCTGGTTTTCGTGCCAGAATGCGGACACCAGATGGCAGAAACGTGATTAGCGCTAGAAGAAGAAAGGGACGTCACCGTTTAAGCGTTTAGGGCGTATCTAAGCTAAAAGAGCATCTGTGGCTTTGCCTAAAGCAAATCGGCTAAAATCCCGCAAGGATTTCCAAGCAGTTTTCCGGGAAGGGATTCGGCGTCATGGCTCTTATTTAACATTGAGAGCCTTAAAGCCTTTATGTTCAACAAAACCTTCTTTGCCCACTGCCACCCAGACAACACAAGCAACTGACTCAGTACATCTTGCTAGCACGCGGATTGGCATTTCCATAAGTACAAAAGTCAGCAAAAGGGCAGTGGTTCGCAACCGAATCAAACGGCAAATTGCTTCTGCTTTATATAACTTGTTGCCTAAATTATCACCAGGATGGCGGCTAGTGTTCATTGTCAAACCCACAACAGCAAAATCTAAGTGCGTAAGCTCACAATTTCTGCAAGAATTAGAGCAGTTGTTGGCACAAGCTGAGGTGTTCGATGGGAATTCGTGAAGATGTTTATTATGAAGGTGGCCCCCATATTGGGGATTTAATTGTCAACCTGTTGATTGGGCTAACCATTGTCGGGATACCATTAACAGTTGGGGCAATCGTCAGAGCATTGTGGCTGCGTTTCCGCATCACCGATCGCCGAATTACCGTGACGGGAGGTTGGCAGGGACGCGATCGCACTGACATAATTTACTCAGAAATTGTCAAAGTTGTCACAGTCCCCCGTGGCATTGGCTTATGGGGAGATATGGTACTAACCCTAAGAAACGGCAGTCGTCTCGAATTGCGGGCAATTCCCAAGTTTCGGGAAGTCTATGACTACATTAACGAAAGAATTGCTGCAAAAAATCCCGAATATAGCGCTACTGCTAACAAGTGATCAGAGCAGGGAGTAAGCTTGCCGTGACTTGTACTGAGCGTAGTCGAAGTAGCGTAGCCCAACGGGAGTAGGGAGTAGTAAATGCAAAATTTACTTAGATAAAATCAAAAATTCAGAACTTCCCACATTACTAGTAAAAACTACATACCATCCCCACTTCCCACTCCCCTTTTTTTGGATGTGCGGCTATCCGTAGCAAAGGGTAGTCGCACATAATTTATGATTTAGATAAATTAGATTCAGTTTACAGTACCTCAGGTTGAATTCAGAATAATGGATTTTGGTATCGGCTTTCTCTCGAACAACGTGATGCTGCCAATCATAGATTTCTTCTATGGTATTGTGCCTAGCTACGGATTAGCGATCGTTGCTTTGACCCTGATAGTCCGCTTCGCGCTCTATCCCCTGAGTGCTGGCTCAATTCGCAACATGCGGAAAATGCGAATTGTACAACCTCTGATGCAGAAGCGGATGGCAGAAATCAAAGAGCGCTATAAGGATGAACCGCAAAAGCAGCAGGAAGAAATGGTCAATGTTCAAAAAGAATTTGGCAACCCCTTAGCAGGCTGTTTTCCATTACTAGTGCAAATGCCGGTCTTATTAGCACTGTTTGCCACTTTGCGGGGTTCGCCTTTTGCAAGTGCGAACTACAGCGTTAACTTGCAAATCTTTCCTGCAGAACAAATCGAACAAATTCAACCGCAAGCCTTTGCCACTGCTCCTCAAAATATTTACATTGCTGATGGAGAACACGTTAAAGTAGCTGCCATCCTTCCTAGTGGTAACAGACTAGCGGTGGGAGAACAAACTAAGATCCAATATCAGACCATTGAGGGCAAACCATTTCAAGTACTCTTAGCAGAACACCCAGAAAATAAGCTTATTCCTGATTGGAAAGTCACTAAAGGTGAAGATAGGGTAAAAATTGATGCCCAAGGCAATGTAGAAGCATTGCAGCCCGGAGAAGTTACTATTCAAGGAACAATTCCTGGATTAGCAGCAGACAAAGGCTTTCTATTTATTGACGCCTTAGGCAGGGTTGGCGCAACTGATCCAGATGGCACAATCCACTGGGATATCGTCGCTATGATCGTCTTTTTTGGAATCAGCCTTTATGTTAGTCAAATGCTTTCTGGGCAAAATTCCAGTGGTGGCAATCCGCAGCAAGATACAGTTAACAAAATCACTCCAGTTATTTTTTCTGGGATGTTTTTGTTCTTCCCTTTACCGGCTGGGGTGCTAATGTATATGGTAATTGGTAATATTTTTCAAACTGCACAAACTTATCTTCTCTCCCGCGAACCTCTACCAGAAGAACTGCAAAAAATTGTAGCAACTCAGGAGAAAGAAGCAGTAGTTGCAGAACAAAAGGCATTGCCATTTGAACCAAAAAGTGCCAAGAAAAAGGCGACAGGGGGATCATGAGCAATATTCCCATGCAGCGAGGTCAGCAGTGGTTAAAAACCCTGCTGGAACTCACTGGAACACCTACTGAAATTCAGGGTCATTTAGAAATTGCCCAATCTCAAGATGGCGATTCTCCAGAACCAGATAACTACTGGTTAACAATTGACCAAACTAATTTGACGACAGAACAAATCCAGGTATTAATTGGTGCTGATGGTTCTGTATTAGATGCAATTCAGTATTTAGCAAATTCGGTTTTAAACCTAAGCCAACCTCTAGATGAACAAGCTTCTTACACCATTGAGTTGAATGGCTACCGGGTCAAAAGAGAAGCCGAAATTCGCGCATTAGCAGAAGCAGCAGCCGATGAAGTGCGCTTTTCTGGTAGAGAAGTGGAAATCAAATCCCTCAGTTCTGCTGAAAGGCGGCAAATCCATACCTTCTTGAAGGAGTTTGGAGATTTAGAAACCTTCAGTCGTGGTAAAGAGCCGCATCGTCATCTAGTTGTGCGACCAGCTTCGTTGGAAGGAGTTAGGAGTTAGAAGTCGTTCAATTTTGGATTTTAGATTTTTTATTCAATCCAAAATTCCAAATCTAAAATTGGCAGAGTTAGGAGTTAATTGAAAACTCATAACTATATAATTTCAAAATTCCTCTTGTTGCCTAAAATAAAGATGTAGTATCAGTATTATTGCTGGTAATGAAGATAAATTCTTAGTGAGGATGTCTCACAAATCCTATGGACGCAATTTATATTCCGCAGCTAACTAGGGCATCGGAGCGGACAGAGGAAGTTCAGGTTAAGGAATTTCTCCCAGGTCTGGAAACGTTGACACCAGTTCGCGGTCATGTGCGCGTGGAGCATCATGGCAATTACCTGGAAGTATCCGCTCAGGCAGAAACAATTATTACTTGTACCTGCAATCGCTGTTTGCAGCAATACAATCGACGTTTAGGGCTTGATACGAAGGAAATCATCTGGTTAGACGAAACTGCAAATCAGACACATGACTTGCCCCTAGAGCGGGAAGTGACTATGGAAGATTTGCTAGAAACCCTACCGCCCGATGGTTATTTTTATCCCAACGAATGGCTGTATGAGCAGATGTGCTTGGCAATTCCCCAACGCCAGCTATGCGATCGCAATTGTCCAGGCATTCCTATAAGTACTACTGTTGATACTTCTGATACTTCTGATAGTTCTGAAACTCCAGTTGATAACCGTTGGGCTTCTCTGGAAGCACTCAAAAAGCAACTTCCGGGATAGACAAATCACTTTCAACTTCGTTGACGCGCTATTAATAGCGCGTTTATTTGAATTAGTTGATTTATAATTATACTTAATTTAGCCTCGGCTAAGTGGTTAATTTAATCGTCTTCCGCATTTAGTGCAGAAGTTGAAATTCGCTGGATTAGTGCAACTACAATTAGTACATACTATTATATTTTTTTCAATTGGAGTTTGAGATGGAGTATCTCTATTAATATTGTTGGTTGAATTAAATTCAGTGAGTGCATTATTCCTATCAGTAGATTGATGAATTAGTTGTGAACTTGGTTGAATAAATACTGGTTCCATTTGGGCAAAATGTTCCAGAAGCATTCGATGAATAAAAATGTAACTGCCTCCAACTTTTTGCAAAAAGATATGTTCAGTCGCATATTCAAGAAAGCGGACATAGTTTAGAGGTATGCAATTCTTGGTATAAAGAATGAGGCGTAAAGTAAAGTGTTGTAGGCAGGCTTGGCCACCCCCAAACACAAGCCCAGATACAAGCCCAAACACTAAACACAGTTGCAGCCATTCTTTTTTTCCGAAGATTTGTTCACCAATGAATCTCCCAAATAATGCCCCAAGTAATCCGCCAATCAATCCCATTATCAGGGCATTCTTCACTGAGTTCCATATCCCTTGGTTAGGAATTGTTCTTATCACTATCTCTGGGCCTCTCAGTCCACCTAACAATCCTAAAATCAGTCCATCAATTAGCCCATATAGTAAACCTAATTGCAGCCCAGTTAGAAGATCAAATGTTGTAGCGTTAACTAATTGCAGCCCAGTTTGGAGATCAAATGGAGTCTTAACTAGCTTAAAAAAGAGTCCTACAATTAGCCCCAAAAGCAATCCACCTGGTAGTCCACTCTTCAAAAAGTTTTTGGCTTCTTGCCAAGACCATCTCAAAGTTTCAACTGGTTTGATTTCTGCCGTACTCCACGCTAAAGGTAGTCCAGCCGAAATTACACCAATTAATGCGCCGGGTGATTTATGTATTTGCCAGCCGATTAACCCACAAGTGATTACTCCAATCAGACAATTTGCAAATTTATAAAGGATTTTTTGCACTCGATTTGGCAAGGATATAGGCTGTATTCTTTCAAGAAAAAAGACTGTTTGAGACTTTTGAAACATCTGCTGTGCTAACCAAATTAGCCAGCGCATCGCTTGCACTTTTGAGTATTTTGGCTCATATTTACGACGCTTAAACATCCGTTCAATATAAGCATCGAACAGGTGCTTTCGGCGTTCTTCTTTAGAACCTGTATTAGGTAAATCTTCAAGTTTATTACCTTTATAAGCCAGAGTCATGACGCTTAAAGTCAGGGGAGACTTGGCTAACTCTTGCAATGTAGTGTCTTCTTGAAGCAATGTTTTTACTGCTTCCAGTTGTTCACCAGCCCTGTCTAAATATTGGTTAACTTGCTGAAATGTCAAAGATTGAATGCAGATAGCACCTTGCAATTCTAAACGAGTTGAGAGAGCTTCATAATCTCGGATACGGCTTGTCACCACAATTTCAATCAATCCATGTTCTTGCATGAATTGGTTGATGGCTTGAATGCAGCTTTCCCGACGCTCGGTTTTTACTTCATCTAAACCATCTAGCAGCAGTAATAGTTGTTGATCTTCAATCCAGACTTTACCAAGCGCTTTAGAAATTTGATATGTACTATTCAATTCCTCAATCAGCCAATCAGCAATTGTTTGCTGTTTATTCCCCCAAGAAGATAAGTTCAGCACTACTGGAATAGGTTGGCTCAAATCTTTTTCAGTACAAGCAATTAATTCTTGTGCCAGCTTCAGGAGAGTGATCGTTTTTCCCGCGCCAGGTTCTCCTAAAATCAATAAGGTTCGTCCTTTTCCCATCTGATTGAAGACATCAGTGACACTTTTCCTTTCAGGTAAGGTTTGCCCAGGCTCATTAGTAATTTCTTGGACAATGTTAGATGGGCGCTTTACTGCGTCTAATCGTTCTTCCAGCCCCAGATCAATTAGACTTTTGGTATACAAAGATTTTTCTAGTACGCCTTTAATCCAATACTGTTTGACTTTATTAAGTAAAACTTCTCGGAAACGGTACTCCTGTTTCCCTGAAGGAGGTTTTACATTCCTCTGACCTATTAGTTTAGCAAAGCTGAAGTTTTCATTCACAGTTAGGTACTGAATTTGGTGCAAGTCCCGTCCAGCCTGTCCAATTTGAGCTTCCCGAATCAAAGCACCATCAATATTAAGATTTTGATTCATAAACTTTTTTTATGTAAAAAACAAAATACTTTTAGCTGCAACTCCTAACCAAGGAGCTAATTGTTTAGCAATTGGCTCTAACTTTTGCCAAATCCCTTGCCCTGCATTAAACGTTTCGTTCGCTTCTTTGAGGACTTTACTAGCTTTTTGCAAACTTGTTGCCGCAGTGTTTTTGTCTGGTTCTTTTTCATTAACTGCATCGGTTGCATAATCCAGATGTTTCAGTGCTTGTTTCTTTTGGTCTTCTGGTAAATCTGAATTACGAAATATCGATTCAATTTGTGCCATTAATTCCGCAACCTCAGGTAAGGTCAATTCTTTCTCAGTTCCACCCTGAGTATTTTGCTGATTTTGGGTCATGTCGCCAGCAGCCTGTCCAACTTGAACACCTGAAAATTGACCGCCGCCAATATTGAGGGACATTCCTCCAGGATTTTTGAGCTGTGAGTTATCTTCTGCCATTTTATTTGCTTGATAAAAACATAATTTCAAATTTACTTCAAATTGAGCAGATAACTTTCCCGAATATTAAAAAAATTACGTATATACTGAGCTAATTACTACATCACGGATGGCAGCGTAAATTCACTCGTTTACGGATGGCAGCGTAAATTCACTCGTTTCCAGTTTCCACCTACAAATGCAAGCTTCGTGGCTTTGCTTCAACTTTTATGTAAGCAAAACTTCTCCAAGTTTCATTCGTTGGTGGAGCTAGGTAACGAGAGATATATTCGTTTTTAGTTGTGAGACACAATACAAAGAAAGAACAATGAGAGAAGAACTAATAACCACAGCTAAATATGAACTTCCGTGAAGAGTTTAAACTGCTGCTACGTGCCCGCTACCCTTTGATTTATATTCCCACCTATGAAGAGGAGCGGGTAGAAGCAGCTATCCGGGAAGAAGCAACCAACCAGGGTAATCGCCCAGTGTATACTTGGGATTTTGTTGATGGCTACCAAGGAAACCCCAATGATGTTGGGTTTGGGCGGCGTAATCCGTTGCAAGCTTTAGAATTTATTGAAAAATTACCAGCTTCCGCGCCTGCGGTATTGATTCTCCGAGATTATCATCGCTTTTTAGATGATGTAGCGATCGCCCGCAAACTCCGCAACCTGTCCCGACTGCTCAAGTCGCAACCAAAAAATATTGTTTTACTGTCGCCGCGCATCGCCATTCCTGACGATTTAACCGAAGTGTTGACAGTTGTCGAGTTTCCCTTACCGGCCGCCCCAGAAATTAAAACTGAGGTAGATCGCTTATTGCAAAGTACTGGTAATTCCCTTTCTGGCAAAGTTTTAGATGATTTGGTGCGCTCTTGTCAAGGGCTTTCAATGGAACGGATTCGCCGAGTCTTGGCAAAAGCGATCGCAACCCACGGAGAATTGCGACCAGAAGACGTGGATCTGGTTTTGGAAGAAAAGCGCCAAACTATCCGCCAAACTCAAATCTTGGACTTCTACCCTGCCACTGAGCAAATTTCTGATATTGGCGGACTGGATAACTTGAAAGATTGGTTGATTCGGCGGGGAGGTTCATTTACTGATCGAGCGCGACAGTACGGATTACCGCACCCCCGTGGTTTAATGTTGGTGGGTATTCAGGGAACTGGTAAATCGTTAACAGCAAAAGCGATCGCTCATCACTGGCATTTACCCTTGCTACGTTTGGATGTGGGAAGGTTATTTGGTGGTTTGGTGGGTGAATCAGAATCTCGGACTCGCCAAATGATCCAAGTAGCTGAAGCCCTAGCTCCCTGTATTTTGTGGATTGATGAAATAGATAAAGCCTTTGCCGGACTTGGTAGCAAAGGTGATGCAGGAACAGCTAGCCGTGTATTTGGCACTTTTATTACCTGGCTAGCCGAAAAAACCTCACCCGTTTTTGTTGTCGCCACCGCCAACGACATCCAAGCTTTACCGCCAGAAATGCTCCGTAAAGGGCGATTTGATGAAATTTTCTTTGTGGGATTGCCCACCCAAGAAGAGAGAAAAGCAATTTATGATGTTCATTTATCCCGACTGCGCCCCCATAACTTAAAAAGTTATGACATCGACAGGTTAGCTTATGAAACACCCGATTTTTCTGGGGCAGAAATTGAGCAAACTTTAATTGAAGCGATGCATATTGGATTTAGCCAAAACCGCGACTTTACTACTGACGACATTTTAGAAGCAGCTAGTCAGATCATACCCTTAGCACGAACTGCCGTAGAGCAAATTCAGCAACTCCAAGAATGGGCTGCTGCTGGGAGAGCGCGTTTAGCATCCAAACACAGTCCTTTGAGCGAACGCCTCCGGCGCACTACGTGAACGCATTCAGCAGTAGCTCAAATGATGAGTTAGTCAAAACGATTTTGGATTTTAGATTTGTGATAGTGCAGCGTAAAGCCTTCTCTTCTCCTATCAAAGACGCTACGTGTAGCTTGCTTAAGAGCAGGGGTAAGCTTAGAGCAAGTCGTGAGCGTCTTTTAAATTGGTTCAGCTCACAAGGGACTGGGTATGAACCAAGAAATTCTTTCAATCCAAAATCCAAAATCTAAAATCTAAAATTGCTGGTCAATAGTTAATCATGAATTACTATTAACTATTGACCACTGGTGATCAGGTTTTAACTATGTTGTCTAACTTTATAAAGTTTATACTTGGGTTTTTCTTAGCGATCGCTGTTTTAATAGGTGGCGGCGCTGCAATCGGACTCTATTTCATGAATCGCACCGGCATACCTCCTGCCAAACCCGTTTTTTCTAATGATAGTCCCTCGGTGAAAGCCCAAGCTCCCAAAGCAACTGAGCCTGGAGGAGCTAAACCCACTCTTAAACCTGGGACAAAGGCTAAATCGTCTTCAAGCCCAACCTCCACTTCCACAGAATCACCAAAGGCTACCCCATCACCAAAACCTTTGCCATCGGGAGCTTACCGAGGGCGTGTTAGTTGGCCTGAAGGCTTAAGTTTGCGATCGCAACCAAATCAAGAAGCTGAAAAGATTGGTGGGGTTACTTTTAATCAAAAAATTATTATCTTGGAAGAAAACCAAGATAAATCCTGGCAAAAGATTCGTTTGGAAGGTAGCGAACAAGAAGGTTGGGTGAAAGCAGGTAATACTCAAAAAGTTGATCAACAATAGCTTAAAAAATCAGAAAATCAGATGTATCTACTTAATAACATCTGGAGCTACTTGAGATTGCTTTACTAGAAAATAGGAAGTATGTATCAATGTATCAATTGGAAGCTCAATTTGAAAAGTAGTTCCTTGCCCCTTGGCAGAAATACAGTTGAGCTTACCACCATGTGTTTTAACGACAATCTGATAGCTAATTGATAACCCCAATCCAGTTCCTTGTCCAACTGGTTTAGTTGTGAAAAAGGGATCATAGATTTTATTTTGTACATCTTCACTAATGCCAGATCCATTGTCGAAAATTTGAATGTTGACCCAACCGACTTGATTAATGGTTGTTTTAATCCGAATTAAAGGTGTAAAACTAGACTGTAATTTGATGTTATTAAGCTTTTGTTCTAACACATCAATGGCATTTGTAAGTATGTTAAAAAATACTTGGTTTAACTGTCCGGGATAGCAATTTACTAAGGGTAAATTACCATATTCTTTAATTACAATAATTTCTGGGCGATTGTTCGACGGGTAACTAATACGGTTCTGAAGAATGAGTAGTGTCGAATTAAGTCCTTCGTGGATGTCCACAACCTTCAATTGTGCCTCGTCTAAACGAGAAAAGTTACGCAGGGATTCCACAATATATTTAATACGATTGGCTCCGGCTTGCATTGAGTTGAGTAGTTTAGGTAAATCTTCTAGCAAAAATGGCAGATCAATAGACTTTACTTGAGCTTGAACCGCAAGCACTGGAGTTGGATAATGTTGCTGATAGATATTGATTAATTCTAAAAGTTGTCGTAGATAAATTTCCGTATGAAACAGGTTTCCATAAATGAAGTTAGCAGGATTGTTAATCTCATGAGCAACTCCCGCTACCATTTGTCCTAAAGAGGACATTTTTTCTGTTTGAATAAATTGCAATTGAGCTTTCTGAAGTGCCAACATAGCTGTCTCTAATTCTTCAGACCGAGACTCAGCTAGAGCAGCTAGTGCTTCTTGGTTTTGTAAGGCTTGTTTGAGACGTTCTTCGTTTTCTTTAAGATCAGCTGTTTTGACTAGTTGAACACTCAATTGTTCGTTGAAAAAAGATGTGAGTAGCGTCCATCCTAGAAGGAGTAATGTGAATAAGCCAATAATCGCAGCTATCCAATAGGTTGCAGCTGTATCAACTGTCGAAAACTCGATCGATTCGACGACTGAAAAATGAGTAGCCATCAAGCCTGTGTAGTGCATTGAGGGAATGGCAGTACCCATGAGAATTGCACTGCCAATCCTCAAAAAGCGTCCTGTTACTGTACTATTAGCTCTGAGGTTAAACCCTACCCAGAGGGCAACTAGTGAGATGAGAATAGCGATCGCAATGGAGAGTGCAACTACACTCAAGTCATAAGACATTTTGGCTGCTAAACGAATAGCAGCCATGCCGATGTAGTGCATTGCACTAATCCCTATGCCCATCAGGAGGCTACCACTCAACAACCGCAAAATACCAAATTCTGGCTGGCTAACTAAGTACAGGGCTAATCCAGAGGCCAAAATTGCAGGTAGCACCGAAATCAAAACTGTTAACCAATCATAGTCAATAGGAATCGGCAGACTGAACGCCAGCATAGCAATAAAATGCATTGCCCAAATACCAATTCCCATTGCGATCGCTCCCCCTAGCAGCCACGGCCACCTTTCCTGTGATTTAGCCTCTGTTACTCTTATAGCTAGATCAAGTGTGGTGTAAGCCGTAAGCATGGCAATGGTAACGGAAAATAAGACTAAGCGAATATCGTAGATACCGTGGAGCATTAGGTTGAATATTATCCGCGATTTAATGGAAGACTAGATCCCTATTTGTCTACGTTGCTCATGCTTGAAACCCAAATAGGTATAGCAAAAATTTTGTCAGGCAAATAGAAAACAAGCCTCCAAAGCTTTACGTTGCTTATTATTCCCCTACAGAAGCTTGCATATCATATCAGTCTGGGGAATTTATTGTAAATAATCATACTAAAGACAAATAGAATATAGAGCCAATGGTATGATTTTGTATACCCATAACTTCAAAAAAGCAAGTGAAAACAGGGGTAGATAGCTATTTAACCAAGCTTGCCTTAGTCTACGAGGCATCCGAAAGCGTCAAGGTTGTTGCTAGCGTAGCTAATTTCAAATTTTTGAATTGGAAAAAGTTATCTAGTGGTGCTGCAATGCGTCTTTTGTCTGTAGCGCTGATTACAGGACTGCTAAGTATCGCTGGACAAGCTTTAGCACTTCAGAAAATAGGAAGTAATGGCGCTGAAGTTAGCAATAGCCAGAGGTGTTTAAAAAAGTTACGCTACTTTAACGGCCCGGTGAGTGGCAAGTTTGCTAGCTTGACTCAGAGTGCTGTGATCAAATTCCAGCAAGCCAATAGAATCCCTGCTGATGGTGTTGTGGGTGCTAGTACTCAAAGAGCCTTGCAACGAGCATGTCAAACTAGAACTTCTAGCAGGAATACCAGTACTAGATTGCGGTCAAGTGGTCAATATCCTGTTCTCTCTCAAGGCAAAACTGGTGCAGCCGTGACAAGGTTACAACAGCGTTTGCGGCAGTTAGGCTACTTGAATGCTAATCCCACTGGGAATTTTGGCCCAATGACTAGAGATGCTGTAATTGCATTCCAGCGAAATTATCGCATATCTGGTAACGGGATTGTGAATCAACAAACTTGGAACGCACTATTGGGTTCCTCTCCGACTATAGGCAGATCAAAGCTTTCTACTCAACAAGTGAGAGAATTACAAGTGCGTTTGCAGCAGCTAGGTTATTTTAATACTGCTGCGACTGGAAATATTGGTCCAATGACCAGGGAAGCTGTCACCCGATTCCAGCGAAATTACCGCTTACCTGTTGATGGCATCGCTAATGCTCAAGTTTTAGAGGCAGTACGTAGAGCCTCCACTAGTGGATATACTACTCAACAACCAGGCAGAAGTTATCTGACTGTAGGCGATCAAGGAGAAAATGTCAGATTAGTTCAAGAGCGTTTATCGCAGTTGGGTTTTTCTAATACTAATCCTGATGGTTTTTTCAGTGATTACACCAGAGAATCTGTGATTGCATTTCAGCAATCATCTCGCTTGAATTCGACTGGAAATGTAGATTGGCAAACTTGGGAAGCATTAGGGTTGAATAACTCGAATGTGGGCAATTATACTGAAAATACTGGTTATGTATTTTCTAGTAATAATGACTATGTAGCACCTCAGACTAATCGCTATGCATTACCTCCCACCAAGGGCTACGTTGTACCTGTGAGTAATGGCAACACATTAGTTGCTAATAATCCCTACAGAGTAATAGTGCCAATTTCCAATAATAATACTCTGATTAAAGTGCAACAATATATACCCAATGCCGTTACAGAGCAATCGCATCTAGGAGATTATGTGAATGCTGGAGCATTTAGCGATCGCGCACAAGCAGAAACACTATCAAAAATGCTCCGCTCTTATGGTCTGGATGCACGGGTAAAATACAATTAACTAATTCGTAATTCGTAATACTTCGGCTACCCTCAGTACAAGTTTGTAATTCGTAATTTGTAATTAAATTGACAAACTCAACTGCGAACCTTCCTGAGTTTTATTCACTTCAATCCTGGCTTGGAAAGCTTCTTTGAGGTGAGGCATGTGGGTGACAGTGAGGATGCAAGCGAAATCGGAAGCGATCGCATTAATCGCTGCAATCAAGCGATCGCATCCTTCAGCATCCTGTGTACCAAAACCTTCATCCACAATCAGCAATTGCAACGCCGCCCCCGCCCGTTGCGCTAATAATTTCGCCAAAGCTAAACGGATGGCAAAGTTAATTCTAAAAGCTTCTCCACCAGAGTAAGTTTCATAAGCTCGTGTTCCTCTAGAATCAGCGATTAAAATATCTAGAGTGTCTATCAGCTTGGCATTTTTCTTGGTTGATTTAGCACTACGCCCAGCTTTTTGAGTAATAAATTGTACATGAAATTGATTACCACTCAGCCGCGAAAGTAGTTGATTTGTCTCAGCTTCCAGTTGCGGTAACACATTTTCAATCATCAGTGTTTGGATACCATTTTTACCAAAAGCTTGCGCTAATTCCTGATAAACACGACATTCCTGTTTGCAAGATTGTAATTGCTGCTGCTGTTGTTCATACTGAATTTGCAGCGTTTCTAATTGATGCGCCAGTTGTTCTAAACGCCCTAATTTGGCAATTTGCTCATCGAGTTGTCGTCTGCGTATTGCTAACTGCTGCTCTAGAGCTTGAATTTGGGCAGAGGGGTTAGCTGTTGCTTGTAATTGCTGGATAATACTTTCGATTTGCCCGCCGAGTTTTTGCCGCTCCGTTACTCTGGCGCTTCTGGATTCCTCTAACTCTTGCAATCTCATCTGGAATTGGGGATACTGCTGCTGGGCTGACAGGAGTTGTTGATACCGCAAATGCCAAGATTGAGCTTGGCGAACAGCTATACGCAGATTATTGTGCTGCTCAGAACTATAGCCAATTTCGGTAATGTGACGCTCAAGAGCCGCGATTTGTTTAGCACATTCAGAATCAATCTGATCTTGCTGGATTTTGGCTTGTAATTGAGCAATTTGGGATTGTAATTCTGGTTTTCGAGCTAACAGTTGCGCTTGTCGCTTAGTAGCGTCTTTAATTTGTCCTTGTTTAATTTCTGCCCATCGCCACCGCTCAACTTCACTTCGGGCGAGGGCGTGGTCTTGTTCATTATAATTAACTTGTTGCAGATATTGGTCTAGCTGCCGGAGTTCGGCTTGTTTATCAGGAGCGTAATCACCAGCTTGGAGCGATCGCTCTAAATGTTGTTTTTCAGCAGCAATTTGTTGTAACTGTTGTTGGACATCAGTTGTTGCTTCTAACTGTGCTGCCAACTGTCCGCGTTGTTCGCGTAAACCATCGTAACCCGCCAATTGTTGCGATATTTCCCGATATTCCTGTCTAAGTACCTGAATTTCTCTGTCTGACACAGCCATTTGTTCCCGGACTACCCAAAACTGCCCTTGAGTATCTTCTATTTCAGTTTGGGTTTTTTCCACTACCCGACTCCAGTGATGTTCATCTAAAGGACGCTCACATAATGGACAAAGTGCTTCAGGGTTTTGGAGCATTTGCAATTTTTGCTCTAATTCTCCCAGCAGTTTTTCATAATCCCGTTGGTGAGCTTGCAGGCGTTCAATAAAGTGCCGCCTTTCTTGCCCTTTTTCCTGGACTCGTTGCAGATAAACTCGCTTTTTCTCCAGTTCCTCAATCTGAATTGCCACATCCATTACCGCTTGTTGCAGTTGCGGTTGGCGGCGATGCTGACGTTGCAATTGGTTCTCAGTACTTTGGAGTTGTTCGAGTCGCACTACTAAACCTGCATGAGTGCGATCAAGTTGGCTTTGTAAAGTTGCTCGTTGTTGCAACAAGGGAGTAACTTGCATTTGCAATTGATCTAGGCGAGCAACATGGTGACGAGCTGCGGCGAGTTGTGACAAAGCAGCTTCTACTTCACCTGATTTAGTTAAAGTTTGCTGAATTTCTCGCTCTTGTTGCTGCAAAGCTTCGATTTGGGCTTGGGCTTGTTGTAGTTGCCGTTCAATTTCGTGAATTTGTTTGGTAAGCTGTTGTTGCTTTTGTTGGCGAGTCTGCCCAGCGCGGGTGTATTCTTCAAATTTGGTAGCAAAGGCTTCTTCTTGAGATTGGAGACTTTGATATTCAGCATATCCAGCTTTAATTTCAGCTTCTTGATGTAATATTTTTTCTAAATCTGATAGCTGAGAGCCTATAGCTGATTGTTCTTGTTGGAGGCGATCGCAATCTTGGCTAAGATTTTGGTATTGCTGCTTTACAAAACTGAGTTGCTGTTCCCAATTTTGGCGCTGGTGCTGGACAACTTGCAAACTTTGTAACTGAATATTATCAAAAGCTTGTACCTGTTGCAGTTGGTTAAGTTCGGCTTCTAACTCCACTCTTTGCGCTTCGGTTGTCTGGCGTTGTTGCAGTTGAATTTTGATCGAGTCCAAAGAACGCTCTAACTCTACTGCCCTGGCTTTGAACTGACGAGAAGATTCCTTTGCCCGTTCTTCCAAATCATCATACTGATTGAGTTTTAACAACTCCGCTAAAATTTCTTTGCGTTCCGTCGGGCGTTTGAGCATGAACTCATCTGCACGACCTTGGCGTAAGTAGGCAGAATTAATAAATGTATCATAATCAAGCTTGATATGTTCTAGAATCAAATCCTGTGTTGCTCTTACCCCTTTGCCAGTCAGTGAGCGAAACCCAGATGGTATTTCTATTTGAAATTCAAGAACGCTAGTACCTCCCCGAATTCGGGTACGAATCACCCGATATTTTTGCTGGTTGCTTTTGAAAGTAAAATCAACTCGAACTTCTTTCGCCCCAGAATAGATGACATCATCTTCAGTGGTGGCACGGCTTTCACCCCAAATTGCCCAAGTGATTGCTTCCAAAAGTGAAGATTTACCTGCACCATTGGAACCCGAAATACAAGCCGTATGCAAACCGCCAAAATCTAAAGTTGCATCACGGTAACTAAGAAAATTTTTGAGGATAAGTTGTACTGGGATCATTCACGCTATAGCGCCACATCTACTTTTAATAAATAACAGTACAGATGCACTGTTTGTTAGTTTAGCTATCTAGATATCAGGTTTCTAGTCTTGAAGACATCAATTTTACAAAATTTAACAATAAAATCAACAAATTTTTCTTGTTGCATGAAAAAGTTTTGCTGTCTTTGGAGAAAAATAAAACTTATGTGGAGGTTTGTTGTTATTTCTGCCTCTTATCTGAGAGAAAAACATTCATAGAAGAGTGACAATAATGTGTAGGTTTTGCCTAAAGAATCACTCTGATGTAGGTTGAGTTAAGGAACGTAGCAAGATCCCGCAGGGTAACCCAACAAACCATACAAAATGTTGGGTAACGCATTGCCTCAACCCAACCTACAATATCAGGCAATGGCGTAGCCTAGAGCAGGCATCGCACTTTTGATCTCAATATCTGAGCCGTTCCCCCTTGGAAAGCAGGGCTAATTTATTGTGATGAGAGAAAAATTAGGGTAGCCAGAAATTAGATACACTAAATCTTTATAGCGGCTGATTTGAT
>NZ_JBALFV010000030.1:0-41610 GCF_036916735.1 Nostoc sp. | reverse complement strand
CTGAGCTTCGTGAGTGAACCTTTGAGCTTCGTTGATGAATCTCTGAGCTTCGTGAGTGAACCTTTGAGCTTCGTTGATGAATCTCTGAGCTTCGTTGATGAACCTCTGAGCTTCGTGAGTGAACCTTTGAGCTTCGTTGATGAATCTCTGAGCTTCGTGAGTGAACCTTTGAGCTTCGTTGATGAACCTCTGAGCTTCGTGAGTGAACCTTTGAGCTTCGTGAGTGAACCTTTGAGCTTCGTTGATGAATCTCTGAGCTTCGTGAGTGAACCTTTGAGCTTTGGCTAATTAGGATCTGTTGCCTCCAGCAAGAGATTGAGTCAGAGACTCAATGAATGCATTCCCATGCAAAGCTTAGGAACGAGGAATTAACTGAATTACGAATTATGAATTACGAATTACGAATTACGTTAACGTCTTGCAAAGCGAGTCTGCGTACTCTTACAGAGAAGTAAGCTACGCTTTTAGCCTCTCGTAGAGAGCGTGATTACGAATTATTTTAAAGGCGATCGCTTATCGTTATTTTGACTTTTAATTACTCTACCAGGACTGATAAAAGAAATTCCTTGTTGAAAGTCAGTACCAATCATGACTGCTTCCACTATCGGTTCGGATATTTCTGTTTGGGCTACCCACTCGACAATGAAGTTTGCGCCTAAACCTCCACTGGTATCATTTCTATTGATAAAAAAATCTGTAGAAGCTAGGGCATCAAGTTGAATAGGGCGCTCCAAATACTGTTTAACTAGTTTCCCTTCTGAGTTATAGTAGCGCACAGAAGTAATAATAATCGGATTGGTCAAATCTGTATTCCGAATACTAAGCGTAACTGCTAACTCAAAAATCTCTTGGCGATTGTGATGATAAATATGAGAGTAGACCGGAACATAAAGAGTTTGACTGTTTGCTATCTTAAAATTATTATCCAGCGTCACTGTTTTTTGCAATGGGGTTGCTGGAATGGCATCGGGTTGTGACTTAGGTGTTGATTCACAAGATGCCAGAATAATAACAGCGATCGCTAAATAAATATATCGATACGGCTTCATCAAAACTCACCAATTTTTTTATGTGTAGCTAACCCTACCTAATAAACAGTTAGGTAGGAACTGCGCTCAACATCTTTGTTCAATAAAATCAATGACTTGATGTAAACATCCTGGTTTAGTCACAATCAGCACAGTTGAATGAGGTTCCAGTATTGTACTACCGTTAGGAATCATCAAATCTTCGTGGGGATGGGATTGATAGCCAATAATTAGCGAACCAGTCGGAAATTGGGTATCTTGAGCAATTTCAGCAACGCTACGACCAGCAACATAGCAATTGTTGGGGATGGAAAGTTTCAGAACCTCAATTTGTCCCTGCTCAAAATGCATCATTGATTCTACTTGTGGATACTCAATGGCGTTCACCATTGTTGAAACTGATAGTTCAACAGTACTGATAACATGATTAGCTCCAGCTATCCGCAGTGGTTCGGCAAAGTCGGGGTGACGCATCCGACTCAAAATATGGGGAACACCGTAGTGTTTAGCAAGAGTTACCATTGCCAAGTTTAAGGCATCATTTCTCAGAACAGCTGCCAAGGAACCGGCTTTGCGAATCCCCGCTTCTAACAATACTTCTGTACTTACAGCACTGCCTTCAAAAGCCATTGCTCCTACTTGTTCACGGGCATAGCGGCAAGCGATAGGGTCAATGTCAATTAGGGCAACAGTATGTCCCAGTTCTACCAGTTTTTGCGCCAAACTTAAGCCCACTAAGCCGGCTCCACCAATTAGTACGTACATGTATGTTCTTGATGCTCTCTTCAACTTCCTATTCCACTTTACAAGTTAGCAAAGGAATGAAAGTCTGCGTTGGTAACAATAAAATCTCCTTTGGATTGTACAGTGTTCCCGTTAAAATTCTAGGTAAAGGGGACTCTTTACTGGGGATTAGGGATTAGGTGTCAAGTCAAAAATTATGGTGGTTGCTTATTACCCACCATTAAATTTTCAAAAACTTTTTTCCAGTACTCAGTACCAAGTATTGAGTCCCAGAGCGGCGTCAACCCCTTCCCTACGGAACGCACTCGCGTTCGGGGAAGTCAAAAGTTATGTTTTGAATTCTCTTCAAGTCAGTCCTTTAAACAAAAGGGGTGATTTTTTTATGGGTGTAGCTATCGCTGTTGGGGTCATAAAAGTCTCTAGTCTGTTTCTAAATGAGAAATAATCAGTTTTGGAGGGCAGTTTGTTAATTGTAACTGTCTTTATAGGAGCTTAAAAATTACTTTTTTCAACACTTTTATATTTTTTGTTTCTCGTTTAAGCCTTTAATTAACAACAAAATAAATTTTCAAATTATTCGAGAAATATCAACGAAACCTCCATGACAACTAACAATATTTGATACTTCAGAATACATACTTCCGACTTTACCTGATTGATGAGTAAACAAATTATGACAACCCACAATTATCAAGAGTTCTTGAGCGCGAGAAAATGCAACATTTACCCGTTCTGGTTTCTTCGCAAATCCCACATCTCCTTTGCTATTGTTGCGAACCATACTTACAATTACAACAGGTCTTTCCATTCCTTGAAATCGGTCTACTGTACCAGTACGAATTTCTAGTGAAGGAAAAAGTTCAGATTGCAGACGTTCATCAATTTTTATTAATTGAGCGCCATAAAATGTAATTACGGCAATTTCTTTTTTTGGTTCACCATTAACAACTTTAGAAGCCCAACTAGTCTCGAACTGCTGACACAGACGTTCAATCGCATCAATTTCTTGAGTATTGAAGTAAGAAGTTCCGTTTCTTTGCTCTAAAAACTGATTCTCTATAGGTGTTTTTACCCAAATAAGATGCTGAGATTCTTGGATGATTTCGCCTGCTAGATGATGTGCACGTTTTGTATCCGGCTCCAAAATACCAGATTCGAGTTTACCATTATAAAACTGATTAATTGCTCCCATAATAAATGGGTGCATTCGATATTGTGTAGTTAGCATTTGTTTGATGCTTTCATTAGCAGATTCAAACTGACTTTTAAACAGTGATTCTTCTAAAAATTGTAGTTCATCTCGTGTGTTGCCAATTGTTTGAGCAACTTCTTCTAAAGTGCTAGTATCAAGCATAGGTGGTAATTGCCGATGATCGCCTACCATAACTAACTTTTTACCTTTCAATGCTGGGATTAATAACTCTGGTGGAGTACACTTACTAACTTCATCAATAATGACGACATCAAAAGATTTGAATTCTTCAGAAAAACCTCTATTTGCAGCCTGAACACAGGTAATACCAACGACATTAGCATTATCTAAATAAATACGCCTTAAGTCGTCGCGGTCGCCTTCCGTTGGCTCTCTTAATTTTCTTATCCAATCTTGTACAAAATTCTGATATTTATTCAGATAAATTTCATCTTTTTGAAGTTGTTGCTGCCAAAAGTCAAACTGAGTATTGATTTTGCGTAAAAACTCTATACTAAACAAGTCATTTTGAGAATTTTCTGGTTTAAATTTATCAGGTATAGTTTGCCATTCTCTCAACCACCAGTTTCGTTCTTCTATTAAATATTTTGATGGTTTTGGTTGTGATTTTTGTTCTATTTCGCGTAAATTTATTTGCAATTTTTGAATTTGTTTTAAAGAATTTTCTGTTTCTTTTTTTAGCTTTAATAAATGCTCATTTAGAGAATAGTTAATTGTATCTAGCACAGCAAAAGGTTCTAATAATGAGATTAAGGTTTCAAGCTGAGTGATGCAAGTTTTCCAATAATTAACTTGATTTATAAACTCTTGGGGTTGCTCCCAAATATTTGATTGTGTTGCCAAGTATTTTTCAACTACAGTACGTAGTTGAGCAGGTATATTTGTTTGTTGATTAAGTTCTTGCAATATATTAATCACCTGTCCAAGTTGGAAGTTAGCATTCTGCTGTGCTTTTTCTACCTCAGCTTGAATAATAGATATTTGCTGTTGGCTAAGTTCATTTTTCTGAAGTTCATTTAGTTGTCGTTGCAGCGACTGAAGTTGTTGGTCGGTTTCTGTTTTGACTTTTAAAACGCATTGACGCGCATTTGCAAGAATAGTATCTAGCAATTCTTGTGTAATGCGGGTGAGAGTAGAATCGATATTATTCCACTCCCATGATGCAGCATAAGTCCGTTGCATTCTAATTAAAAAAACCTGGGTATTCTCAATCAATAATTTTCGCTGTTTGGGGTTGAGTAACTGATAATTATTGAACTGTTGATAAGTTTCTTGCCATTGGGTGCGAGCGCTCTTTGATAGCACCATTGGAATTTGACTAAAATTTTGTTGTAAAAAATAACTAAAATTATGCTGTTTACCCCGTCTATCAGTGAAATTGCCATCTATTTCATAAGCGATCGCCTTTGCTAATACTTCCCATTCTGGTAGGTTAATTTTGTAATCTATTGGTACTATTGGTAATTTCAAGGTATTCGCAAACATCAACAACCCTAGCGGCAAGTCAACTAAATTCTCTGTTAGTGGTAAACCTGATTGCTGACAATCTTTCAAAGTTTGATAAAGATGAGAAGGCGCTGTAGATTTCCATTCCTTAACTGCTGAGATAATATAATCTATTTCGCGTTTACGGTTTTCCCATATCTGGATTGTTTGCTGTAAGTTTTGCAGTTTGGTAAGATATTTCTGATAATCTGGTTGTAGCTGATTTAATGAGGCGAAATTTTGTTGGACAATCTGTACTGATGCTGCAACTTCTGATATAGCTTGACTTGCATTTTGAGCATAAGTCAAAGCAGTTTTAAATCCAGAAATTTCTATTGCTACAGTTTCACGCAACCAAACGGCTAAACCAAAAGCACCAAGCGCCGGACGCACAAAGCCAATTTCATCAGTATATTTGATGGTTTGACGAACATTTGCTAAAAAGTCTTCTACTAAACTGTTACCTTCTGTGTATGGCTTAAGAAGTGGCAAAAAATCTGTAACTTCTGAAGCTTCCCAGTTAATATTTGGTGCAGTATTTAATACATTTTCTAATTTTGTGATTAGTAATTCAACCTCATTCTGTTTTTCTATAGTTGCGTTGTAATATTTTTCTTTATTTTGAAAGTTTATCTCTATTTTTAACTTATTTTGATTAAATTTAGTTTGTTCCTGATTAACTTTTTCCTCTGCTTGGAAGTAGGCTGTAAATCTTTGTGATAATGCCAGTAATTGAGTTAAATTTTTAATATTTTCCAGCCGTTGAGTCAGATTATTTTCGCAGTCATTTGCAGTATTTTCTAGCCATGTGCCAATCACTTGGTCTTCTAAAAATGGCTGTCCTTCTTCCCCAACTTTTTCGGCTTTCCCCTTGCGTACAGCACGAATCACAGGGTTGTGAACTAATCTACTTAGGGCGTTATCTACTGCTAAATTAGCTTGAGATGCAATTAGAGTTCGTCCACCGCGAAGCGCAATTTGATAGCAAATCTCGGCAATTACGGTAGTTTTTCCAGTACCTGGTGGCCCTTGGATAAGAACAAGATCCTTAGCAGCAAGTACCTTTTCTACTGCTGCTTTCTGGCCAGGATTAGCAGAAGATAATAACAAATCTTGTGGTTGGAGTTCGATAGTTGTTTTGATTTGTCTAGCCTGGGAAGCATCGAATAAAAAGTTACCCAAATATGGATTTTGGGTGTAACCATTATTCAAATCATCCAAAGCTTTTTTCTTACGCTGAATCTGCTGAATATCACCAACTGCTTCAAAACACAAAAATCCTGTATCTGGCAACTTATAACGCTCTGTTGCCATGAATTCAGCTAAGTCACGTTCTAGCCTGAGATTAATAATACAACGGTTGGGGTTAACTTCCTCAACAGTCCCTAATTGACGACCGCTAATCCAATTTTTGCCAACGGGAGCAGTTTCAAAAAGCTTTAAATCTTCGTTTTTTGTACGTCTTGCTCGCTCCCAAAAGTTTTCTACTTCGAGGGAATTTTGATAAAAGCCGTCAAGAGTGGCTGAGGCTACATCAATTTCAAAACTGATTCGTCTTTTAAAATTATAGTTGTGACTTACATAACGCACGCAAAATTGACGTGCTTTCGCAATTTTTTCCTCAATCTGCAAAAATGCTTTCCAAGCTTTAAGCTGATCTTCTGTAGGCACATTTTCGCCACAAACTGGCGCGGCTGCTATGCGTTTCAATGTTGCGGGTGGAATGTCGAGATGATGCTGATGATTAGCTAGCAAACGTAAGCAACAAGGTAGAGCATAGCTATCAGCCTGTCCCCGTGAGGGTTGTAACAACTGAGCCGATAGTATTTTTATACCGTCGCGTCCATCTTTTGGTACAGCCGCTCTAAATCCTAATGTTTTTCTCAGCTTCTCAAGTCTTGCGGGTAATGGAAAATCATTGGAGTCTGTTGCTATTGTTAAATCCCAAATTTCTTCTCTTGCTTCTTTCCCCGCACCTTTGCGACGCACATAAAATAGAGAAGGCTTTTTACCGACACATTCCAACATTAACTGATTGGCGCGATCGCGTCGCTCTCTAAATTCGGGATATGATTTCAGGACGCTTTCACCTTCAAGATGGCGGATAAAGCTATCAACTGCTGAAGCTATAAACATATAGCCCCAATCTTCAGAGTTTGTTTTATTTTTCGAGGATTTTGTTATTAGTTTATTTGCTACTGAACGAATGCGTTCTGCATCAAATTCTGAGATGGTGCTGGTATGACCTTTGACTACAATGTTGAGTTTGTTACAAATTACTAATAGCTTCTTGCTATCCAAATTCAATTCTTTTGCTAGTTCGTAAATTCTGAGTTTGCCGTTGTTCATCCAGTACTACCTTTGCCGACAAAATAGGGTTTAATAAACGCAGAGGGGCGTAGAGGTAAGCGCAGAGGAGCGCAAAGTTTATTTTAATCCTATTCGCTACAAATTAAAGGTAATACTCTGCGTACCTTTGCGTTTACTTTGCGTTCCTCTGCATTTAAAAACTTTACGATTTTGGTAGTATTTCCTATTAACTAACTATAGTTTGTACTGCTGGTAAACTTCAGTAGCGGCGCGATGTAGCAGAGAGTGTCGCCAAACTAAAGATTTCATATCATCAGCGTAACCGCCGCCAATAACGCAGGCGACAGGATAACCGCTACTCATACAGGTACTTAAAACCTGCATTTCCCGGCGGAAAATGCCAGCATCTGTAAGGGCTAATTTGCCTAAGCGATCGCCTATATGAGGATCTACACCAGCATCATAAAATACTAAATCTGGCTTGACTTTAGACAATAAATCTCCTAGATAATTTGCCAAGGTTTGTAAATAAGGGTCATCTTCCATTCCCACCGGCAAAGGAACATCCAAATCGCTGTTTTGTTTAGTACCGGGAAAATTGACTTCGCAGTGCATGGAAAAAGTAAAAACGCTGTCGTCGTCTTGGAAGATAAAAGCCGTGCCATCTCCTTGATGTACATCCAAATCGACAATCAGGATTTTTTGGACAAGTCCGAATTTTTGTAAAACGCGACAGGCGATCGCTATATCGTTGAAAATACAAAAACCAGATCCATAAGTAGGAAAAGCATGATGAGTTCCACCAGCCGTATTACAAGCTAAACCTTGACTTAATGCTAATTTTGCAGTGAGTATTGTACCACCTACAGCTACACAGGTACGATTTGCTAATGCCGGACTCCAAGGCAAACCAATACGTCGCTGTGCTTTGGCATCTAAGGTTCCTTCACAGTAAGCTTTAACGTAATTTGGAGTGTGGACAAACTCTATCAATTCTAAGGGAGGACGTTCGGGGGTATGAAATTGTTCTTGATTAGCTATACCATCAGTTAACAGCAATTCGTAGAGTTGTCGGAACTTAGACATCGGGAAGCGATGTCCTTCAGGCAGGGGAGCAATGTAATCTGGGTGGTAAATAATTGGCAAGTCCATAGTCCAGAAAATCTCAAGCAGGTAATCCGACAAATAACAAGGTAAAATTTAGCCATAATCGCAGCAACAGTGCTGTTATCCTAAATGTAAAACTCAAAATTTAAAATTTATATGATGGAATGGATTACGCCGATAGCATTTATTCTAGCTGGCTTCGTGGCTGGAATAGTCGGTGAAAAAGTTATCTTTAAAAAACTGGAAACATTCGTTACTAATAAACGAATTGCCGGGAGTAAAATTATATTTCGCTCTTTGCACCGGATGACTTTTCTTTGGTTTGTGATCGCCGGTTTTTTTTGGGCAGTTCTAAGCGCCCCCCTCAAGCCAGATATTGCAATCGTACTGCAAAAAATTCTGACGATCGCATTGCTGTTTTCCGTAACCCTAGTCTTAGCCAGATTGACTGCTGGTTTTGTTAATTTATTTATTCGCAAAGCCGAAGGTGTTCCCACTTCACTAATTTCTAACCTTGCTAAGGCTACTGTTTTCGTTTTAGGAACATTAATTGTATTGCAAACAGTAGGTATTGAAATTACACCGATAATCACAACTTTAGGTGTTGGTGGTATAGCAGTTGGTTTGGCACTTCAAGACACACTAGCCAATTTATTTTCTGGTTTTTACTTAATTATTTCTAAGCAAGTTAGAACTGGAGACTATGTGAAACTAGATGCTGGTCATGAAGGATATGTTACAGATATTTCTTGGCGGAATACGACGATTAAAGAAATTTCCAATAATGTGGTCATTGTTCCCAACTCTAAGTTGTCTTCTGCGATTTTCACAAATTATCATTTACCAGCAAAGGAAATTACTTTAACAATGGATGTGGGTGTCAGTTATAATAGCGATTTGGAACAAGTTGAAAAAGTGACTGTAGAAGTTGCCAAAGAAGTCATGCAAGAAATTGCACCGGACTTAAAAGAAAATGAACCATATATTAGATTTCATACTTTTAATGATTTTAGTATAGATTTTACGCTTTATATGCGGGTAAGTGAATATTTCGATCAGCGTATGGGTAAACATCTTTTTGTTAAGAAATTACACAAACGTTATCAGCAAACAGGAATTCAAATTCCTTTTCCCATCAGAGAGGTTTATGTGCCAAATAATGTAAATAAAAATTCGGCATTAAATTCAGACTAACTCTTGTTAAGGCAGGTGTTTTATCGGGAGGGGAGGCAAACGGCGTTTATATCGTCCTTGCAGGTTCTTGGTGAACAGCACGCAAGCAAATATAGCAGTTGAAAGTAGTACTACACTTGCTCCAGAAGCAATGTCGAGGTAGTAGCTGAGGTAGATACCCACAAACGAAATCGCAACTCCTAAAATCCCAGAAAGAATCATTACATAACCAAAGCGATCGCTCACTAATCGGGCAATTGATGCCGGAATCACCACTGCTGAAATAATTAGAGTCACTCCCAATACATTCAGTGTCGCCACTAGTAAAGTTGCCAACATCAAAGCAAATAAAGTATCCATTACAAAAACGGGTACGCCATGAACCTGAGCAACTTCCCGATCAAAACACCAAAATAGCAACGGGCGATAAAACAAGAAAACGAGGCTGAGTAAGACAATCGTTACACCAGTCACCACCCACAAATCATTAGGGGAAACCCCCAACACATTACCAAACAAAGCAGCTTCAAAGTTTTGGCTAAATTTGCGATAGCTACTTATTACAGCTACTCCTAAAGCAAAGCTAGCAGTTGTTACAATCCCAATAGCTGCATCCGAGTAAATTTTCCGTCCGGTCAAATATTGAATCAGCAGGGCAGCTGCAAAACCCCAAATCCCAGAGCCAATGTAGAAATTCAAGCCCAGTACATAACTCAGTACAGCTCCTCCCAAAATCGCATGAGATAAACCGTGGGCAATGTAACTCATTCTCCGAGTTGTAATGTAAACTCCCATAATCCCGCATAATAGCCCCGCCATCATGCCTACTAAAATGGCACGGCTAAAAAAGTCGTAGCGAAAGGGAGCTAGTAAAAAATCCATATTTTTATTAATAAAGGCAAAAGACAGAGGGCAGGAGGCAGTAAGTACTCACGCGCAACTGCGTGGGATTGAGATGCTCCACGGAGGCGATCGCTGGTAAGAGGAAAATTATGGTGAGGCAAAAGCTCATCGGTAATGCAAGCGATGTCTACGATGGTCACTGAGCTTGTCGTACCCCTACGGGGAAGCAAGCTAGCAAGAGCGTCTCGTAGAGAAGTGCGGGCTACGCCTACGCATTTTTCATTACCCATAACAATTTTTGCTAAGTGTTTACAAAGCATCAGGTAGCTACATAACCGCCATCTATAACCAAAGACTGACCAGTTATGTACGAAGCTGCTTCTGAACATAAGAAAAGAACAGTTGAAGCAATTTCTTCAGCTTTCCCCATTCGTCCCATTGGAATCATTGTTGTCAATTGTTGACTTGCGGTTTTAGGATCACCCATTTTCTCTGTCATACGGCTTATCAAATCTGTATCGATGATGCCTGGATTAACAGCATTAATACGGATACCTGATTGGGCATAATCAAGGGCTGCTGACTTTGTTAGCCCCATAACAGCGTGTTTGCTTGCATGGTAAGGCCCAATACGGGGGAAGGCGATTAGTCCACCCATTGAGGAGTTGTTGACAATTACGCCTTCACCTTGACGAAGCATTTGGATAATTTCATACTTCATGCAGAGGAATAATCCTCTTATATTGATTGATATAAGTTGATCGAACTGTTCAATTGATTGTTCGTGGAGAGGAGCGTTTCCACCGTCAATTCCAGCATTGTTAAATGCATAATCTAAGCGACCGTAAGTTTCTACCGTCTTGCTGACAAGTGCTTCTACGTCTGATTCTTGGGCGACATCTGTTTTGACAAACACAGCTTCACTTCCAGCTTGTTTAATCTGACTCACGGTTTCTTCGCCTTCAAAGTCACGACGAGCCGCAACGACAACTTTTGCGCCTGCTTTACCAAAGGCGATCGCCGTCGCCCGACCGATTCCAGAACTTCCACCTGTAATAATTGCAACTTTGCCTTCAAATTGACCTGCCATAATTTCTCCTGATAAGCTAATAATCATTTAAAATGCATCCCCGGTCACATTCAGCAGCAGAGGGCTTGGTGGTCGTTCTGATAGTTCGATACCTGCGTACAGAGGACAAGAGACATATTCTATATAAATTTGTGCTTTTGTCAATGCGTAAGTCCTATGGGGGATGATGAAAAATAAAACGGGGGACTTCTTTCCTCTCGCCTCCTGCCTTTTTTTATAAAAGCAAGCTGATATGGCTTAGTGACAATTATCTTGCACGCAATACTTCCGGCAAGTTGTCTTGCATTTGATGGCGTAGAGATGTACCACCGCTAGCAATTAAGATTCGGTCTTGTTGGTGGAAAACTACCATTTCTCCACCAAAAGTCTGCTGAAGATTTGCAGGAGTGAAGATATCGATAGGTTGACCTTGGCAAATTAAACCGTGGTTGAAACACACTACCCAAGGTAAATGAGTCGCCACTGAATTAAGGTCATGGGTGGAGAGAATAATTGTTAAGCCCTGTTGATTCAAATCAGCCAATAGGTGCAATAGTTCGTGTTGAACGTGCAAGTCTGAACTGCTGGTGGGTTCATCTAGAAGAACAATTTCCGGCTCTCCTACTAAAGCACGGGCAATAAAAACCCTTTGCTGTTGACCACCAGATAGATTACCAATGGGTTGATGGGCAACATGGGCAACCCCAACGCGCTCTAGGAGTTCTCTGGCAACTTGGCGATCGCGCCGTGAAGACCAAGGCAACATCTTTTGTTTTTGGTAACGCCCCATCATCACCACTTCCAATGCCGTAACTGGAAAAGTCCAATCCACCGTTTCCACCTGTGGCACATAACCCACCAAAGGCGGTGCTACTCCTGGCTTTAAGCGCCTTCCTCGAAACAAAATCTCTCCAGTCCAAGGACGAACCAGCCCTAAAATAGCTCTGATTAAAGTGCTTTTACCACTACCAGAAGGCCCCACCAAACCAGTAAGTTGACCTGGATAAAGCGTCAGATTGAGATCGGTAAACACTGGCTGGTTTTGATAACCACAGGTTAAATTTATCACTTCAACTATTGGTTGCATATACAGCAGATTTCAGTTATTGAGGTATATAAACTAAGTACATTGCGTAAAAACGTAGTGTTGTTAATGCAAGGGGATGCATTGGCATTGCAAGAGGACGCATTGGCACTGCAAGGTGATACATTGGCATTGCAAGGGGACGCATTAGCATTGCAAAGGGATGCATTAGCATTGCAAGAGGACGTATTGGCATTGCAGGGTATTGCCAAATTTAATTTGCTACAAATTAATAAAATGCTGTACTCAGTCTCTTGCACTAGATATCAAACGTGTTTTATTCCTGAGTTCTACTGTATTTATTTTGTTGATCCTACTTGGTTGCTGTTGGTCCAACAACATTTCCAGTGTTCAAGTTCTTTACTAAATCAGGGTTTCCTCCTAAATTAGAAGCGATAATCCGCATGTTGTTAGCCATCATGCCAATATAAGTATGCTCAGGATTAGTATTTTCTATTGCATTGGCTGAACCTTTGCCTGGTAACTCATCATCGGCAGTGTTGGCTGTTTTTACCTTCGCTTCACGAGCAATTTGTTCTTCTACCTTGCTGGGGTAAACCTCAGAACCAAAAATTGCTGGAACGCCTATTTTCCGAATTTGGTCAATTAGCTTGGCGACATCTTGAGCGGATGGTTCCTTGAAATCTGAAGGTTGAATAGCACCAATTACTTGAAAACCATACTGTCTGGCCCAATACGCCCAAGAATCGTGGTAGGTCAAAAGTTTACGGTTTTTGGCGGGAATACTGGCGACGATTTCTTGTGTTGCTTTGTCTAGAGCATCCAGACGTTGTAAATAATTTTTGAGATTAGTAGCGTAGTAGTCTTTGCCAGCAGGATCTAAGGTGGTTAACTGTTGGGCGGCTAGTTTGGCGTAATTCTCAGCATACTTGGGGTTTACCCACAGATGAGGATTGGGATCACCCTTTTCTTTAGGAAAGCTGAAGTCGAAAAGCCATTGGTCTTTGGTAATGGTATTACTGCCTAGTTCAAAAATTTTAGTTTCTTTGGGCTTCGAGGCTTTAGCTAGTTTTTCTGTTGGCGATTCTAAATGCAACCCATTGGCGATGATCAAATTAGCTTTGGATAGCAAATCGGCATCGCTGGGACGAGGCTCAAAGGTATGGGAGTCGGTTCCTTCGGGAATAATCCCCTTAACTTCTAAGCGATCGCCTGCAATGTTACTTACAATATTCGTCAAAGGAGCAACTGTCGTTACAACTAAAAGCTTATTCTGTGTCTTTTGCTCTCCTGCTTGAACCGGAGTGCTGGTTACTTCGGGATTAGAAGACACCGTTTTATCCTGAGAGGGACTGCAAGCTACTACCATGAAGCTCAGTACAAATAGCAATCCAAAAAGGGTCTTCATTAGATTCAAGCCTTCTAAATTAAAGAATCAATCTTTGATTAGACCTTTTCCCATTATTAAAATGCAATGCCCCCTCCGGGTATTTTCGGTTGATTTTTAGATTTTTTTACCTAATATCCTACTTAAGTGAGATTGGGAAAGTCGAGGGTATAGCAATTATCGACATTGCTGAATTGAAGGATGAATTGTTTTTTGCATCTTTGCGCCTACCCTACGGATTGCCGTAAGAGTAGTTGCTGCGCGTTGATACGTGAGCTGTTCACATTTTGATTTAGATTGCTAATGCTCGTTTTTCTAATGATAGTTCAAAGCGATCGCCTGGTTTTGGCTCAAGTACGTGTGTCGAAAGATTGTTTTTCTCAAGTAACAAACGAAATTCCTCAGCAGTTCCTTTAGTCTGAATCAATTTCATCAGCAATCCCTCAAACGCCACATCACCACCAGCCGCAGTAGATAATATTACTTGAGGTTGTAACGACTTTACTACTTCTAAAGCACTATTTTGCCCTTTAATAATCGACCCAAGCAAAGGCAATGTCATATCAATAAACGGTGTAATCACTACATCTATGGGTGCAGCTTGCTTAAGTTCTGGGGAATGATACCCGTGAGGCTCGTAGTATACAGTTAAACCACTTTCCAATTCTTTGAGGAGATAACTATTTTCTACCAGAGTGGGGCCAATGGGAGAGCCGGGAAAAGCCTTAATTTCAACTTGATTATTTAAAGTGAAAGTTTCACCATGAGCTAATACTGTAACTTGGGTATAACCTAACTGCTGTACAACCTTGGCAGCATTGACAGAAGCTACAACCTTGATGTTGCGATCCAGCAGCTTGAGCGTTGGTGGATGAGCATGGTCTTCTAAACCTTGAGATAGCAGGATCAGATCAATATTATCTGGGATTGGGCGATTTTGCGATCGCGAACCTTTAAATAACCAATCCAAATTGCTGAAAATTAACGAACCAACTAACCAAGGGTCAATTAGTATTCGTTTTTGGCCGATTTCCACCAGCCAAGAGTTACTGTCTAACCAAGTTAAGAACATAAAATTTAATGAAGATAACGCCTATCTTCATTATCAATGGTGTCAGCTTTATTGCAGGCATTGAAGTTACTACTGCGTTCTTACCACAAAGTAATCATCATTTCAAATGTAGCAATTTTTACCTATCATTTCCAATAAACCGTTTCGCCTCATCCAACAATAAACTAAGAGTACTGGCAATGTGTTCTACACTCAAGCCTAACTCCAATAATCTAGGTATTGCATCCTGTCGCGCTTGTTTTGGTTATAGGGCAAAGACTTTAACTCAACTCGGACTGGTTGAAATAATAGCATTTTGTTCAGACTTGATTTTAGGTCAGAGAACATTAATATATTTAAGAAACACTTTATTAATATTCATAATGACTGTAACTACACAGCCGCTTGCAACCCCAGACGCCTTTGAAAAATTCTTTTGGACTTGGCAGGGCTACAAAATTCAGTATACTGTCATGGGTATAGGACGCCCTTTGGTACTAGTTCACGGCTTTGGTGCTTCTATAGGACACTGGCGCAAAAATATCCCAGTTTTAGCTAATGCTGGCTACCAGGTATTTGCCATAGACCTTTTAGGTTTTGGCGGTTCCGATAAAGCGCCGATTGATTACAGTGTGGAAGTTTGGGTAGAACTACTGAAAGATTTCTGCACAGCACATATAAACGAACCTGCTGTATTTATTGGCAACTCCATCGGCGCACTTTTGAGCTTGATTGTACTGGTAGAACATCCAGAAATTGCTGCTGGTGGTATTTTAATTAACTCTGCGGGTGGCTTGAGTCATCGTCCCCACGAACTGAACCCGCCGCTACGGATGGTGATGGCAACTTTTAATCAGTTTGTGCGATCGCCAATTACAGGTAAATTGGTCTTTAACCGCATTCGTCAAAAAGCTCAAATTCGCCGTACCCTCTACCAAGTTTACAAAAACCGTGAAGCCGTCACCGATGAATTAGTCGATTTACTTTATACTCCCTCTTGCGACCAAGGAGCGCAACAAGTTTTCGCCTCCATTCTCACCGCTCCCCCTGGCCCAAGTCCAGAGGAACTTTTGCCCAAAGTAGAACGTCCTCTATTAGTAATTTGGGGTGCTGACGATCCTTGGACACCAATTACTGGAGCAAAGATTTACGAAAAGGCGCGTGAGAATGGCAAAGAAATCAAAATTGTTCCCATTCCCAATGCCGGTCATTGTCCCCACGATGAAGTTCCAGATGTTGTTAATGCCCAGATTGTCGATTGGCTAGCGCAAAGTTAAGAATTTCGCGCTAAGACGCAAATGCAAACACACTTTCTACCGATGCGTCTTGTGCCATGCAGGCTATAAATGGGGCTAACAATCTGGGTCAGACAATTTTGGATTTTAGATTTTAGATTTTAGATTGACTATTAGTAAGCTACTTGCTCTGCTTGGGGAGACATCCTGTTGGGTGGGTTTCCCGGCTTGAAAGAAGTAGCGTGAGATTGCAAGACCGTAGTGGCTGATGAATGCAGGGTTGCTATATCAAGAATTTTTCATTTTGAATCTTCAAGCCAAAATCGTTTGACTGAGCGTACCTTTACGGGGAAGCAAGCTACGCGTAGCGTCTAGTAGAGAAGTCGGAGTCCAAAATTTAAAATCTAAAATTCGGTGAGTGGGTCTTAATCTTTCTAATTGCACCTTGACAGAATCAAACTCGTATGGTTTGTAATGGAGCTTGATGTGCGTAATAGACATAAAGGCGCGATTTCCTTAAATCACCATCCAGATTTTTCCAAACAAGGCTATCAAGTTATTAGCGAACTAGGACGCAACCGAGAAGGGGGACGCATTACTTACTTGGCTAATGTCCTCAACTCTAAGCAACAGGTGGTGATTAAAGAATTTTGTTTTGCTCGTGTGGATGCTGATTTGTCAGGTGTGAAGGCATATCAGCGTGAAATCGAAATCTTGCAGCGACTAAATCATTCTCGCATCCCTCGCTATATAGATTCTTTTGAAATACCAGGGGCTTTTTATCTGGTTCAGGAATATAAAAATGCCCCATCTTTAAGCGTAACGAGCAACTTTAATCCAGAAGAAATAAAGCAAATTGCTTTGTCAATTTTAGAGATTTTGGTTTATCTACAAAAGCAAATTCCGCCAATTATTCATCGTGATATTAAGCCAGAGAATATTTTGGTTGATGAACAACTAAATGCTTATTTGGTTGATTTTGGTTTGGCTAGGATACAGGGTGCAAAAGTAGCTCTGAGTAGCTTGATAGCAGGAACCCCAGGTTTTATGCCACCAGAGGAACAGTTTGGTCATTCTCTGACTGAGGCATCAGATTTATATAGCTTAGGAGCAACGCTGATTTGCTTACTTACTAATACCCGTTGTGTTGAAATTGGGAAATTAATTGATGATAACTATCGCTTTAATTTTCAGCAATTAGTTCCTCAAATCAGTCCGCGTTTTCGGTCGTGGTTGATGAAAATGGTGGAACGCAATCGGAAACGTCGCTATGCTAATGCAGCTATTGCTTTAAAAGCACTTGGGCTAATTGAGGTTGTTGGTAGTGTCACTAAGATAGATAATTTAATCAGGATAATACTTAGAAAACGAGCTACTTTGTTGGGACTAGCTACTGTTGTTACACTAGCTGCAATGGAGGCAACTTTGATCAGTTGTCAGCCGGGTTATACGGTTAGGCAATTACTAGAAGCTACAGAATGTCAAAATTTTAATTTAAACGCAAGTTGCCAACAAAAAACCGGAGATTAAGATTAATTAGGTTGCCTCTGGCTAAGAATTACAACGGTTTCCAATTAAATTGTTTTTCAGCTTAACTATAAGCAGCTTAAAGAATGACCTAATTATTAATTTCCAATAACCCAGGCGGTGGCGTGATTTCAATGCGATTAGATTTCAAGTCTACTACTGGTGCGATCGCTTCCACAAATGGAATCAAAACAGTCTTTTGTCCTCTCTTACAAAGTTCTGATCCGAGGAAACTTCCGCTCAGACTTTGCGCTTTATCATTTGTCATTTGTTGTTTGTCAGTACCAAAAGATGGGTGCAACTTGACTTCTAACAAATCATTGCCAGCCGGGATAATGTCTACCACCGTACCAACGAGTTCGCCAGATGCTTGCATGAAGACTTCCAAGCCAATCAAATCGAGGACATGATATTCACCTTCGCCTAATTGGGGGCGATCGCTTGCTAGCACCATTAACTTACAACCGCGCAATGCCTCGGCCTGATCGCAATTTTCCACGCCAGCTAATTTGATTACATACAAGTTTTTGTTACTAATGTAACGTCCTGTCAATAATTCGATTGGTTGAGGTTCTGTGTCACCTGAACATAACAACCAACGTTTTCCTGCCACCTCAAATCTTTCGGGGAAGTCAGATACAGGATAAACCCGTAATTCTCCAGACAATCCTTGAGGGGCAACAATCTTACCAATTTCTAGCCAATTATCGAGATTGGGGACTGGGGATTGGGGATTGGACTTTTTTGATTTTTCTCTTCCTCCTCTGCTCCTGTGCGCCTCTGCGCCTCTGCTCCCTATCTCTTTGTTTGCTTGTTCGTGTTTCATTTCTATTTTCTGTACTAGGCACTCACAGGCGCACGCTTATAAGCTTCTTCAGCTACTTTTGCTAAACGTTGCATAGCAGTGGTGATCTCCTCATCGCTACCGGTGAGGCTGATGCGGAAGCATTGGTGTTTGTGGGCCCACTCTTGCTCTAAACCGGGGAAGAAGCTACTTCCTGGGACAATAATCACACCTACTTGCTTAACTTGCTGATAAAATTTCCAATCACTTATGGGTAGATCCTGTAACCACAACCAAGCAAAAATTGCTCCTTCACCGCGATGGAGAAACCAAGGTAAATCCTTGGGCATCGCTTGTTCTAGGCTGGTTTCTAAAACGGTAAACTTATTTTGGTAAAAGGGACGGATGACAGTGTAAGAAATTTCCACTAAAGCGCCAGAGTTGATTGCAATAGCTGCGATCGCTTGGCCATAACGTGAAGAATGGAGACCAATATTTGCTTGAAAACACTCCAGCACTTCAATCCACTTTTTATCTCCAATGGCAATACCAACTCTTTCTCCTGGTAATCCCGCTTTTGATAAACTCATGCAGTGTAAGATGTTATCACCAAACACTGGTGTCATTTCAGTAAAATTCAATGCCGGAAAGGGAGGCGCATAAGCTGAGTCAATTAACACGGGTAGATTGTAAGGCGCAGCCAGGGCAGCAATCTTTTTTACCTCATCCTCACTGAGGACATTACCAGTGGGATTACAAGGGCGAGAGAAGAGGATACAACCCGTATTTTCTGTAATCGACAGTTGGCTGAAGTCGGGGCGATATTTAAATCGGTGAGCGGCTTCATCAATATCGAGAGTCGGTTTGTAAGCAGTTAAGGCTTTTGGAACTAAGGAGAGGCCGCCGTAACCTGTGTAGTCAGGGCTGAGGGGCAAAACGATTTGTTTTAACTCGCCACTAGGGGTATAGCCACCATAGCTATTCACAGCGTAGAAGTAGAGGGTTTGACTACCAGGGGTGATGAGGATATTGCGTTCGCTTAAGTTTAACCCGTAGCGTTTGTTAAAATCGTTAGCGATCGCTTCGACTAATGGTGCATAGCCCTGACTTGAGCCGTAGCGACAAACTACCTCACCATATTCTGGGCTAGCCAAAAGCTGTGCAGTACAATCCCGCCATAATTGTTCTACCTCTGGCAAAATCAACGGATTACCAGCACTCAAATTAATAAACTGCTGCCCTGCACCCGCTCGTAATGTTTCGATAATATCCTTCATGATTGCTCTGACGCCAGTCAGGTTGGACATTTGAGCGCCAATTTGAGTTAGGGCAGGGTTCATAAGCTGTGACAAAATGTATTAATCGAGGGTGGACAAATTATTTGGGGGTTGCTGCTGACATCCAGTTTACATCGTTGCCAAAACAGCTGTTGCCGCTTTTAACCAATCTAGCTAAAGAATGATATTTTAACAAAGTAATATTTATAGTTATAGCGGCGATCATGCTTGGTAAATACGATGAAGTGATACAAAAGTGTATCATGCGTTCAATATAGTGAAAGAATCCCCATGCTTTATTCAGCACTGAGGATAACTTTAAATAACTATATTAGGAGGGCTGATGTTGCAAGTTAAAGCAGCAGTAGCTTACAGCGCAGGTAAGCCGTTGACAATTGAAACCGTTCAACTATCAGGCCCACAAGCCGCCGAAGTGTTAGTTGAGGTGAAAGCTACCGGAGTTTGCCATACCGACGCCTTTACTCTATCTGGTGACGATCCCGAAGGTTTATTTCCGGCAATTTTGGGACATGAAGGCGCTGGTGTGGTAGTGGAGGTAGGCGCTGGTGTCACCAGTCTCAAACCAGGAGATCATGTAATTCCTCTATATACTCCCGAATGTCGCCAGTGCGAATATTGTTTGAGTTTCAAAACGAATCTTTGTCAAGCCATTCGCTTAACTCAAGGACGCGGTGTTATGCCCGATGGTACTAGCCGCTTTAGCATTGATGGGCAAATGATTCATCATTATATGGGTACATCCACTTTTGCCAACTATACAGTGTTGCCAGAAATCGCTCTGGCAAAAATTCGGGAAGATGCGCCATTTGATAAGGTTTGTTACATTGGCTGTGGTGTGACTACTGGTGTTGGTGCAGTCATCAATACTGCCAAGGTGGAACCAGGAGCAAATGTTGTGGTTTTCGGCTTGGGTGGTATTGGTTTAAATGTCATCCAAGCGGCGCGGATGGTAGGGGCAAATATGATTGTTGGGGTGGATATTAATTCCAACAAACGCGCTTTAGCAGAAAAGTTTGGCATGACGCATTTTGTCAATCCCCAGGAAGTAGAGGGTGATTTAGTTCCCTATCTGGTTGATTTAACAAAAGGCGGTGCTGATTACAGTTTTGAATGTATTGGTAATGTCAAAATTATGCGTCAAGCATTAGAATGCTGCCATAAAGGTTGGGGCGTTAGTGTGATTATTGGGGTTGCTGGTGCTGGACAAGAAATCAGCACTCGTCCTTTTCAATTAGTAACTGGGCGCGTTTGGAAAGGTTCAGCATTCGGTGGCGCTAAAGGACGTACAGATGTGCCAAAAATTGTTGATTGGTATATGGAAGGTAAGATAAATATTGATGATTTAATTACCCATGTAATGCCCATTAAGCAAATTAATGATGCTTTTGAGTTGATGCACAAAGGAGAATCAATTCGGAGTGTGATGATTTTTTAATTCATAATACTTCGGCTACGCTCAGTACAAGTTCGTAATTCGTAATTTTTGCCTGATACTTACGCAGACAGTCATGTTTAAAATAAGGTTTAAATCTCTACTTTAAACATAATTATGAGTTATGAATTTTAAATTATCTAGACACTACAAAGCCTGAAAAACAACAAAAAAGCTGATGCAAAACTTCTATGAAGCAGACTTCTACAGTTGGACTCAACAACAGGCCAACCTTTTGCGTCATCACCAATGGAACCAGCTTGACCTGCCCAATTTAATTGAGGAAATTGAATCTTTGGGAAGAAAGGAACGCCAAGAATTGAGAAATCGTCTGAGTGTGTTAATTGGACATTTACTTAAATGGGAATATCAACCAAAGCAACGCGGTCGTAGTTGGTGAGCCAGCGCGTTGCAGGGGTTCCCCCCGTTGTAGCGACTGGCGAACCCGAAGGGTTAGCAACAATTAGAGTACAACGACGAGAAATTCTCAATTTGTTGAGCGAAAATCTTAGTCTGAAACCTTACATTGAAGAAGCACTCCAGGAATCATATCAAAATGGTAGGGATTTAGCATCAGGATAAACAAATCTGCTACTCTCAACTTTTCCCAAGCAATGTTTATATGCTTTTGAGGAAATTCTGAGCGATCGCTTTTATTCGGGTGAGCCTGCCAGAGATGATTTAATCGGATAAAAGCGATGTTTAAAACGGGCTACGCTTACGCACTCATGAGAAAGTATTGATCAATTTCTGCCGTAAGTATTTCAAAGTCTACAGGCTTGGTCAAGTGACATTTAAAACCAGACTTAAGCGCCAGATCCCTATCCTCCTGGCCACCGTAGCCGGTGAGTGCAATCAGAATTGAGCGAGTAAATTTGGAGTCTTTACTCAGTTCCTGTGCAACAGCGAATCCATCCATTTCGGGAAGTCCGATGTCACAAATAATCACATGAGGCTCAAACTCTCTTGCAGTTTCTAACCCTGAAATTCCATTGTTGGCAATGGAAACTTCATGCCCGAAGTACTCAAGCACTGCTTTTAATGTTACGGCTGAATCCTCGTTATCTTCGATGACTAAAATCTTTAACGATTTTTTAGCCGCTTCTATAATCTCTGAGTCGTAATCCCAAGCTGTAATCTCTTCGCAAATAGGAAGAGTGACTTTGAATTCTGCTCCCAAATTAATCCCTTTACTTGAGGCTTCAACATTACCACCATGAAGTTCGACCAGACTTTTTACTACCGATAATCCCAAACCTAGCCCACCCCTGGAACGATCTAAACTGGGATCGGCTTGGGTAAACGGCTCAAATAGTTCTGGTAAGATTGTCGGGTCTATCCCTATACCTGAATCTCTTACAGATAAAACCCCTACACTGCCTGAGCCATTTTCACCTGGAATAAATGAGAGATCCACCCAGATCGTCCCATCTGGCTTGGAAAACTTTAAAGCGTTATCAAGAAGGTTCCCAAAGACTTGGAAGAACCTGGTTGGGTCAACATAAGCCCACAGAGGCTTGTTTGGTAGGTCTTGTACTACGTTAAGGTTCGATTTCTTTATTGCTTGTGCATGGTCATTGAGACTCTGGCGAACCAATTCCACCAAATTAACCTTCTCCAGGTTTAATGAAATCTTCCCATAAGTAATGGACGATACGTCAAGTAACTCCTCGATCAATTTCGAGAGGTGCTTAATCTGGTGTTGCATCATTAAAACTGTTTGTCCGACTGCACCAGTCTCGCCTAGCTTCAACTTGAGAAGCTGAACCCCGTTGGAGATGGGAGCAACAGGATTCCTCAACTCGTGAGCTAGCATCGCAATAAATTTGTCTTTCAGGGCGTTTTGGTTCGTCAGTTTCTGGAAAAGTTGAACATTGGCGATCGCAACTGCTGTTGTGTCGGTCAAAATCTCAAGCAGTTCTATCTCTTCGGGCGTGGCTAGGTGTGGTGTACTCCAGTAGGCTCCGATCGCACCTAGTGGCTCAGAAATCCGTATGGGAACCATCACTAAACTTTTGACAAAAGTTACTTTGTAAGCCTCAATCGGAATTCGAACATCCTGGTAAATGTCTTCAATCACGGCTGCTTGTTTATTAAGCATCGCCCAACCGGAAATGCAAGACTTGAGCGGAAAACGCATACCTTTCCAAAGTGGCCCGATGGCGTTTTCATCGACATAGTGGCAACATTCACCATCCCGCAATACAAAAGTTACTCCATCAGCATTAGTCAGATCACGAGCAGCTAAACGCACAATCTCAATAATTTCCTCAATAGTCCGCACACAAGCCAAATCTTTCACCACCAAAAGCAGTCTATTGTAAGACGAAATACTATACGGCTTATGTGAATTCTGTTCTTGAGAGATGGAGGTTTGTAATATATTTTTCATAAACAACTCGGAATAAAGGGGATGTCTGTGCAAAAACTTAGGTAAAGCGGATAGGTTTCAGCAGACACCTACTCTTAATCGTAATTTGAAGTTTGATGTTAAGAGTATGACCCGTTACCTACCGCATTTTTTGTTTTTTCTCGATATAGTATAAATATATTCAATATTAATAAATATCACTTCGTAAATATACTCAAGTTTTTAATTATAAGAATGAAAAATGCGTAGGTGTACCCTGTTGTAGACATTGCTTATGGACATTAATTTCTTAATGCAAACAAATTATTTGGTGATCGCCAAATAATACTCAAATCGCCGCCGGAGTTGTTCAACCGTCAAATTTTGAGTCCAGTATTCCACTAGGGCGTGACCAAAAGCCCAGGCGTTGCGATCGGGTGAAGCAGAGTTTTCCAGCAATAGCGGCCAGAGGGATAGCAATTCAAAGTTGAGCGGGTTAGGGTTACCTGTATTCAAGAGCGAGAAAAGCTCATATCCCATTTGAAGTTTGCCAATCACAATCGGTAACTGTTCCACAGGAATTTGCTCTGCCAGCATATACGCTAGGGCTGGAGATCCGGTTGAGAGTGTAGAAACAAACTGGAGGACGGGACTTTTGAGCAATGCTGTTAGTCCCTGTGTTGTGGCCATTTGGAAAGTGTAATTGTCGATGATTTTGGCAGCAGCAATGGTGCGGGCTTCGAGGTTACGCAAAAAGCGGGCGAGACGGAGTTGCTTAGTAGGTGCGATCCCATCTATTAATCCCAAGGATAGCCGCTCTACTCCCCAAGCGATTCGATTTGTTTTGCTGTCACCTGTAACCACGGGTACAACTAGATTACAAAAGTTTCCCAGCAGTTTGGCACGATACTCAGTAGCTTCTCGAATGGCAATTTCTTTTGGGCGATTGCCCCATTCCCAATCATAAGGCGGTTGCCATTCGCGGATGGGACGCAGACGATCTACTTGAGTGACGATGGCGATTGCTGGTAAATCTGCAACTTCTGCTTTCATGTCTTGCAAAAAGTCTACATCCATTTGCAGCGCAGGATCGAGGGCAGGGGTAACTAACAGAAGTAAGTCTGCGTTCATGGCATAATCAAGCACCAAATTTCGCAGCTTGGCACGGTTGACTTGTTCGTAACCAGGTGTATCCCAAAGTGTTAGGGTTTCTCCACTTTCAGTCTGCCATTGATAATTTTGAATGCGATCAGTACTGGGTAAAACGTCAACGGCTGCGAGATTCGCCTGAAATAGCGTGTTAATCAGGCTACTTTTACCTGACCCCGTGCGCCCTACCAGCAGAATATTCACGGGTTTTTGCTCAACTGCTTCAGTTGGTTCGGCTTGAGTTAGGATTTCTCGAAGGGTTTGAGTTTTTGCCTTGGGTAAAGTGGGTGTGGATACTAGGGTTGCTGAAACTGGTAATGTAGTACGTCCGTAAAGAGCGATCGCCTGCCGACATAAGTTTCTCAGGGCAGCTTCTCGAAATAACTGGCTTAAATTCCCCAACAATTGCTGAGTTGCCTGGTTACTAGAACCCTGACTGACTTGTTTTGCCACCGCCGCCACTGGATTTAAAACCCACTGTGCCCAGTTCCAAGCTTTCCAGAATTTCCGAGCCGATGGCTCCAACTTCCGGTAGACTTCATATCCTTGGTATGCTTGCCCAACCGTTACCTGATTCAGGACAGGAGATAATTTTTGCATCCACCGATCCATATCATCCACCGTTCCCCGAATCAACCCATAAGCTTGGGGGACGTATATGTTCAGTAGCGGATATTGAATTTGAGGATTGTAGATATGAGCGATCTTCACAACCAAATCCTGGCATCGCGTCCAAAAAGTTTGCCAATCTTCCCAAATCGGGCGATCGCTTTGTGCTGCTTGCAAAATCTCTTGAAGGGCGGCTTCTGCAAGCTTTGTAACATCACTTCCGACTGGTAGCCCTACTGTATCCTCTGCTGTTGATTCCAGTTCTTCTTGGACTTGGGCTAATACAGCTTCCACTTGGTTAACAGCAGGTTGAGTCCATTTGACTAATAGCCAACGCCAACCAACGAATAAAAGAGTGAATATACCCCAAATCCAATTAATACCCCACGCATGAATTTGCGAACCGGCGGACACCAGTAAGAAAATAATTATAAACGCGATCGGGATTGCTAAGACGACCCACTGCCACGGTTTTAATCGCACCATTGCCCCATACCTGCTTTGGTTAGACTGCTTATATTGCTATTGTCGATCTAAATCTTGTCGTGAGTTCTGGATTACTGCATGTATTAAAGTGTAGTAATAGCTTACACTGGCTGCTAGTTCAGATGATATGTTGTGATAAGAGTGGAGATTTGCCTACCTTTAAGATAAAATTTACGTGAATAAATCACAAAAAAGTCTCTTGTGGGCGTTGAATTATGCTTGTAGATTTTACAGTCGAAAACTACCGCTCAATTAAAGAACCTGTAACCCTAAGTGCGGTTGCTCAAAAACAAAGCGATCGTCAAACAAGCCAAAGCAGCAAACGCAAACGGGTGAAGTCAGATCATGAAATTGCACCTGGATATCATGTTGAAGGGTGGGACATTGAGCTTTTACCTGTTCTGGCAATTTTTGGAGCTAATGCATCAGGTAAAAGTAATGTTATCCAAGCTTTAGATTATTTATTGCTCATAATGGCTTATGGCACACAGCAAGCATTTGCATTCCAGAGAATTTTAAAAAATGCAAAACTAGATCCTTTCAAGTTAGATAGCATCTCTGCTCAAAAACCTACAAGATTTGAATTAAGAACTTTATTTGATAATAATATCTATACTTATTCACTAATAATTAATCAAAATAATATAATCTCAGAAAACTTAGACTATGCTTTAAATACAACTAAGCGTCCACGCCGTTTATTTCATCGTCAATGGGATGATAGTAACAAAAAGTTTATATGGAAAACTGGTGATTATTTTGCTGGTTCCCATAATCAGCTCCAGGATAATCTTAGAGAAAATGAGTTATTTATTAGTACATTAGGAAAACTAAAAGTAGATGTAATTGAGTCTCTATTACGCTGGTTAAAGGTTCGCTGGCTTGGAATTAATTTGGGAAATGAAAAGTATGATATTACCTCAATTACATCACTGCAAGGTACTGATAATCCCATAATAAATGAAATTTTTGAAGAAGCATTGACAATTGTACTAAAATTTGACACAGGATTGTCAAGAATCGATATGGTAAAGAAATATGATGATCCAAGTGACTACAATATATATGCTTTACATAACACCCATGACGGTAATTTAGTCGCTTGGCTTTTTGATGAAGAATCTCTTGGAACTCAACGCTTATTTAGTTTAGCATTTCGGATAGTACTAGCTCTGAAAATAGGAGGATTAACAATTGTCGATGAATTAGGCACAAACATTCATCCTAACATTGTAAGAAGTATTATCAGAAGATTTCAAAATGCCAAAACAAATCCAAAACGTGCTCAACTGATTTTAACTAGTCATGATAATACCTTACAAAGAAATAACTTATTACGCCGTGATCAAATTTGGTTCACGCAAAAGCGCCCCGCTCAAAGCACTGAGTTGTATCCTTTGACTGATTTCCATGTGCGAAATGATTTGGCAATTGATAAAGCTTATTTAGATGGTCGTTTTGGGGCCGTTCCATTTCTGCCATCTGAAGAGGAAATGATTTTACAGGGTGATGAGCAGTGCCAAGAAAGTTAAATCGTCGCCCACCTAGCAGAAATATTGCTCAGAAAATCCTAATTGCTTGTGAAGGAAGTAAAACAGAACCAATTTATTTCAATAGTATTCGCAATGAATTACGTTCATCAACTTTAGATATTATTGTATTGCCTCATCAAAACAAAACTGATCCACGTAGCATTATTGAACGACTCATTGAAGAACGACAGCAGAGGAAAGATACCCAACAGTGGAGTAAAGAAGATGAGGCTTGGGCTGTTTTTGACGGAGATGAGCATATTGAAAAAAGTCTGACAAATTGGCAAAGTGCAATAAATCGAGCTAAAAGCCAAAAGATTAATCTGGCAATTACAAATCCTTGTTTTGAACTCTGGTATCTAATTCACTTTCAAGACCATTTTGCACAAATCACTCGTGATAGGTTAGTTAATTTACTCGAAAAGCATATACCCGACTACGACAAATCAATGTGTTTGTATCCAAAACTATTGAAATCCTTAACTGAACAAGCGATTCAGCGTGCTGAGAAGATGGCAAAGCAGATAGAACGTAATGAATTATCTGAGCATTCAAATCCCTGCTGTAGTGGCTTGCCTAAACTAATTAGTAGTTTGTTAAGTTTAAAGAATAGAGAAATTACTGAAAATAATTTTAATTAGCTTTTATATAATTATTGTTTGTTATAAAAACTTAAAATGCTTGTAAGCGATGTCTGACGGCAAGTTGCTTTGCGTCTACGCAAGCAAGAATCTTTTAAAGACAAGCCGAACTTACAAAAGTCCGGCTGAGTTTAATTAATCGTCTATACGCAGTAGCTTCCGATAAAACGGTTGTGAAAAATCGATTGCACGATAACGTTTATAATTATCCATAACTTCAATTAAAAAATTAATAAACTCGAAACTAGCCATCATCAGTTCGTAACTCAGTTCAGCATTGCCATCAAACTGGATTCGGCAACGGGTTAAGTCTGAGGGTAAAGTCGCAACATTCCAAGAGGCGACAAAGGGGACATGTTCACTAGCTTCTATCTTCCGGTGTCCCTCCAAAACCCCTTTTTGATAAAGACTGATGGCATAGGGTAAGAAATTGCGTCTAGCGCCCTGAATGTAAGGTAAGTAAACACTGGCTTGTTGTTGAGTGACAGGCTGGAGTTGGTCAATAGACATTGTTAAATATGCCAATTGGGGATATTCGTGGATGTGAGTAGTATTCCCAAAAGATGTGTCTAAACCACATAGTAGGGAGTGGGTACAAGGGGACAAGGGGTGAGAACTTGCAACAAGTCTTTCCCCTTGTCCCTAATTCTCCTTGTCCCCAAGTCCTCTTCTCAATCCTCAATGACGGCAGTTGCTCCACTTGGGGAAACCCCAAGACCGCACTGCCTCCCCTATGCCCCAAAAATGAAGTTACTGCTAAGAAATATTAAAATTTCGGTTAGAATAATGCTGCATTAACTTTTATAGAAGCTGGGGAAAATAACACTAAAAATTCCCACTGTAAAGTGGTGGATGTTATTATTGCTGTTTCTCCCAACAACGAGCTGCTACTACCTTGTTATTACTTTGCCCAAAACGGAGTTCTCATTGAAGAAAGTCCCACTCTACAAGCTTCCTGCCTAAATGGCTATCAAAGGAATCAAGCCTCTGTCTAAGAGTAGCAAAGGTGGTTAATGCGAGGTAATTACGCAGAGTGGCGGTGACAACAAAGGTAGTCCTAGCGGCTTTTGGCTTAGGGATAGCGGGTATTGCAGTTTGCCCATTCCGATTAACATCGGGAAAAGTAGATTAGGGATATTTGTCCGTAAAATTACTAACTGTAGACAAATACTGGTTTTTGAATCAAGCAACCTAACCTATGCCAGCGAATTCCTGGCCCGAAGAAAATTCTTATCAAGAGCTTGATCCGCTCAACTCCTTGTTGTCTGACCTATCAGCAGATGAGGAGTCAGTGTTAGAGACAGATCCTGTGTCTTTAACATCCCGGTTTCAAGGTCGTAGACGCAAAGCGGCTCTAGTTTTGACTATCGTCTGGAGTGGCACGATCGCTCTACATTTAGTTTCTTGGGCTTCTATATTTATTCTAGGACTGACCACTATTCTAGGATTTCATGCCTTGGTGGTAGTGTTTACTAAATCCCGTCATTATCCAAAAGAAATACAGGGAGATTTGCCCTCTGTATCTGTGCTAGTGGCTGCGAAAAATGAGGAAGCGGTAATTGCTAAATTAGTTAAAAATCTTTGTAGTTTGGAATATCCAGCTGGGCAGTACGAAGTATGGATAATTGATGATCACAGCAGTGATAGCACGCCAGGTTTATTAGCAGAACTCCAACAGAAACATGACCAATTGAAAGTACTAAGGCGTTCAGCAGAAGCTAGTGGTGGCAAATCGGGAGCGTTGAATCAGGTATTGCCTCTGACAAAGGGCGATATTATAGCAGTATTTGATGCTGATGCCCAAGTGACACCAGACTTACTGCAACAGGTAATACCTTTATTTCAAAGAGAAAAGGTGGGGGCGGTGCAGGTGCGAAAAGCGATCGCCAACGCTAAAACAAACTTTTGGACTAAGGGTCAAATGGCCGAAATGGCACTTGATACTTGGTTTCAGCAACAGCGAACCGCCCTTGGTGGCATTGGCGAACTGCGCGGCAATGGTCAATTTGTCCGGCGTTCAGCCTTGGAAAGCTGTGGTGGTTGGAATGAAGAAACCATTACCGATGATTTGGATTTGACAATCCGCCTACATTTGGATAAATGGGATATTGAGTGTGTTTTCCATCCAGCAGTGCAAGAAGAAGGAGTGACAAGTGCGATCGCACTTTGGCATCAGCGCAACCGTTGGGCAGAAGGCGGTTATCAACGCTATTTGGATTATTGGGATTTAATTCTCAAAAACCGCATGGGAGGGCGCAAAAGCTGGGATTTGCTGATGTTTATGGTGATTATGTATATTTTGCCAATAGCAACGGTCCCAGATTTATTAATGGCGATCGCTCGTCATCGCCCACCGATGTTAAGTCCGATCACAGGCTTATCCGTTACTATGTCGATGGTAGGCATGTTTACAGGTCTAAAACGGATACGTCAAGATCAAAAATTCCCACTTTCTACATATTTTATGATGCTGGTGCAAACCCTGCGTGGCAATTTATATATGTTGCACTGGTTAGTCGTCATGAGCAGTACTACCGCCCGGATATCGGTAAGACCAAAGCGCCTGAAATGGGTGAAAACTTTGCATACCGGGAATGAAGAATAGCCCCTTTAGGGAATTAAAAATAACAGAGGCAGGAGGCAGGAGCAATAATGCCCTCTGCCTCCTGCCTTTTTCACTGTAGACTATAATATTCACACTTCATTTTTTCTTCCGAAAAAGCTAGACCCTGATGAAAATGAATGAAGAACAATGGCGGCTACTTAGGGAAGAACACTGGTTACTGCTTAAGCAGCAATTTCCCATTGGTCGCAAGTTTTGGGCAAAAGTAGGAAAAATTAGACCTTTTGGCATATTTATAGAAGTTGATGATTTTCCGAAGGATAGCTATAAGTATATAGGTTTAATTCATATTGGACCTATTTTTCACTACAAAGAGGAATGTAAACCACTACCTCTAGATTATGCTCAGTGGCCTCAAGAGGGCACGTGTATTTATTGTATGGTTTATTATTATAGAGAAGAACACGACAACAATGATGGACAAATTAGCTTACGTTGGCTGGGAGAAACCAGTCAATATCGACCTGAGGCATAGCGATTATCCCTCACTTTAGAAGCAACTATTATTAGATGGGACTTTCAAAGAATAAATTACTCAACAAAAATCGATTCTACAACATATTTTATGGTATAAACAAACAACTCACGAATTAAATAAAGTAAACTTAACTAGTAATAAAACTCAAAATCCAAGTTTGATATAACTGTGTAGTATTTTCTTAAAACTAAAATTATGAGTAAGATATAATTAGTAACATCAGCTATTATTTTTCCACACAAAATAACTTTTATTCTTTTGCCAGATTTTAATTCAATATTAAGAGCATTATTGATCATCAACTTCTGATTCTTCTACCCACTCAGGTGTAGTTATGGAATCTGAGAATTCTGGGAAATCATCTGCGAACCGGATAATTTGTCCGTTGAAAAATTCTGCTAGACGTTGAGCTGCGATCGCTACTTCGTCAGGTTCCCAATCAGGTGCGGGTGTTCGCTTTGGAGTTGGAGGCAAAGCTTGCACGCCATTTCCATTAAGGCCATTTCCATTTGCCCCATTTCCATTTACACCATTTCCATTTTTTGCTGTTGTCGATGCTGATGGTGGAGTGATTGGCTGTGGTGCTGGCGCTGGAGACGGAATTTGCTGCTTATAACTGAGAGTTGGTGGTTGCTGAACATGAGTAGAGTCCTTTGGAGGTGGATCTTTTTTAGCTGGGGTAGGAGTTGTAGAACTGACTTGTTCTAGATTTATCTGAACTTCACGTTGAAAAGTTTGCTGGAAAGCTGCTTTCATCATCGGGAGATCAGATTTAAGTGTTTCATACCATTTAGACCCTTTAACAGTAATACGTGCTAAAGTACCGTTAAACTCTATTAGCTGGCACATTTGCCCCAGTAAAGCTTGCCTGGAAGGCATCGGAAAATTAGCACGCACTTGTTGCCAAACCTGAGTTAAGTCATATTGTTCTTCCTCAATCACTTCTGAAGCTACTGGTTCAACGTTCGCAGGTGGCACGGGTACAGATACCGATTCTGGGGTTGGTGGTGAAACTGAGTTAGCAGCAGAATTGTGATTTGTTTGCCGTTCAACTGGAGAAGATGAAGTGACGGGCTGATTTTGGGCAGTCGCTAGATGATTAGGTGATGCAGAATTATGATTTTTTTGCGGTTCAGCTACAGGTAAAGAAGAGACTGCGTGATTTTGGGCAACTGCTGGAGGATGGTTTGGAGATACAACAAGTGTGTTGACTCGCTGCGTGATACTTGGGGCTTGTGGCTGAATATTCGTCGCACTGGGTAACAATCCTAGTAATGTTACTTCCAACCACAAACGCGGCTGGGTGCTGTTTTTAATTTGCACTTCAGCTTCTCGCAAATGTTTTTGTCCTGCCAAAATCACACTCATATCGAAGTATTGAGCAAACTCAACCAACGCTGTCCAGGTTTGCTGAGTACAAGCAACCAAATCGTGGCGATTAGGTGCTGTTTTAGCAATCAGTAAATCGCGGTAAAAAGCAGCGAGATTTTGCAGAAGAGTTAGCGGTTCTCGACCACGGTCTAGAATGTGGTGAATATAGTCTAGAACTGCTTCGGGTTTATCTTGAGCGATCGCATTTAAAAGCGCTAGCAAGTCTTGTTCGCTTACTGTCCCCACCAAATCCCAAACTCTATCCGGTGTCACCTCACCCGCTAACAAACCCAATTGGTCAAGCAAACTTTCGGCATCCCGCAACCCTCCTTGAGAAAGTTGGGCTACTAAAGTTACAGCGTCGGGTGAAATATGAATGTTTTCATAAGATGCGATCGCATTTAAATGCTTCACCATCGCCTCTAACTGAATGCGTCTAAAATCAAACCTTTGACAGCGCGAAATAATCGTTGGTAACACCCGTTGTGGGTCTGTTGTCGCCAATACAAAAACTACATGTCTTGGTGGTTCTTCTAATGTCTTTAGTAGCGCGTTAAATGCCTGGGTACTGAGCATGTGGCACTCGTCGATTACATAAACCTTGTAGCGACACTGCACAGGAGCAAACTGGGCTTTTTCAATTAACTCGCGGATATTATCGACACCAGTGTTGCTAGCGGCGTCTATTTCAATTACATCTAAGGCATAGCCCTTGGTGATCCCCTGACAAACCTCACACACGCCGCAGGGTTGGGCAGTGGGCAAGTCACTTTTGAGACAATTGAGGGATTTAGCCAGAATCCGGGCACTAGAAGTTTTCCCCGTACCTCTAGGCCCAGTGAATAAATAGGCGGGGGCGATTTTGGATGTGCCGATCGCATTCGTGAGGGTGGTAGCGATCGCCTCTTGACCCACCAGTTCAGCAAAACTCTTGGGGCGATATTTGTGGTGCAGGGGTTCATAAGACATGGAAATACAGACTTCAATGCCTTTCAAAGTTAATTACTAGCACCGAGTCGAGTTTAGGATTCAATTATTTTAAACTCTCGTACCTGCTTTGTTTATCGATTTTGCCATAGCGCGAGACTCAACTAATGCCGTGAATTTTGGCACTCAGGAAACTTGCAGCCAGAGCATATCCTCTACTATGATTTCAACATCAATGTATGGGAATTATAGCATATTTTTTAGTACATTTGTTCTATAAAAAAATTGGGAGTAGGCAAGAATAACTATTGCTCAATCAGGACTTACGCACTCAGATCCCCCAACCTCCTTAAGGGGCTAAGGGGATCTACGTTTCAGGCTTCAGTGCTTTCAAGAATTTTATCGGCTTCTATGTAGAGGAGAAAGTTGCTGTGAGTTTTTCCTCTGTGCCCAATGACGCTAGTCGCTCATGGGAGAAGACCGCTCTGGCTTTGCAATAATGCACTAATATAGCAAGGTGGAAGTCAAAAGTCAAAAAGCTTGTGTTGTCAGCTTTTCCCTGATTGTGAATGGTATCTCTATTTACGCCGTACTGTACTAAAGAAAAAAGAGATTTCCTGTCTATACGTTTTATTGACTGAACTAACGCCATAGTCCAGTGCGATCGCTACAATCTTAGGATAAGCAAAACTTAATGGTGCAGCAGATGCTCAAGCGGCTATTTCAATGGTTCAAAAAGCTTTTTCAGAACTTGTTTGGTGTAAAACAGACTGCCTCAAAATCTAGAGGAAATGTGCCAAAAGAACCAGCGCCACCCCTAACCGATACCGATCTGGAATTTCTCTTCAACGAACTGTTGCAAGGAGTACATCAAGCACGAGGGGAAGCGTGGGCACAAAAGTGGCTGCATAATATTGAACATCGCATCCCAACTGAAGACTGGGTTGAGTGGTTAAGGCGTTTTGGCGACAGATTGCTAGCATCACCTACACCCAATAATGAAATAGCTGCACGTTTAGTGCAATTGGGTGAGTTGAACATTGGCGAAATCGGAGATGTTGCCTATAGTATCGGGATGCAGTTGTTGACACGCAATCAAGGCGAACCAATTTGGGAATATGAAGGGCCAGATACTTTTAGCACAACGATACCATCTGAGCCAACCGCACCCATCTCAGAGTCAGTAGAGACCCCAGAAAACCTGCCAGAGGGAGAATACCAAACTGTTACCCTAGAAGAGTTATTTGCAATGTTGCAGCAGGATGAAAACTTACGCCAGCAGATTGCTCAACAGCTTGCCGTTGATACAGACGATCCAGAAGTGCTTGTCCAGGCATTAATCAATCAATTATATCTTGCCGGTCAATCGACTACAGAGCAAACAGAAAATTAACTACTTGGCATCAAGAGTCGAATCTGGAAATTGTAACGTTGTAATACTATACTCTTGAAGTTTTGTATATTTTTTGCTAACCTGCGACAGAAGCTCTGTCTCGAGCTAATGGATTTTTACGTAATTGATGATTTTTTTAACATAACGATGGCTACAATCTAGAAAAACAAAATCCAATAGTGTGGCAGATGCTCAGGCGGATATCGCAGTCGCTTAGAAGGTTTTTAAAGCGCCTCATTGCAAGTAAGCAGGCTAGTTCTCTCAAGGATGCGAGAGGACATAATCTGGTGGAGATGCTACCAGAACTAACCAATGCGGATCTGGAACAATTGTTTATCCAATTGTTAGAAGGCGTGCATCAAGCACGAGGACGACAGTGGGCATTGAGGTATCTGCAACGGGTAGAAAATCGCATTTCGGCTGAACGCTGGATAGACTGGTTGATGATGTTTGGCGAAAGCTTGCTAGCTTCACCAGCACCAAATCCGCTTTTAGCAACAAAGATGGTGCAATTGGGGGAACTTGGTGTTGGCAGAATTGGAGATGTTGCTTATGACATTGGCATCCGGCTGCTGCAAAACTCACCTACACAGATAGAGGATAAGGAGAATTATCCAGAAGAGAATTTAGAAATCACTCATGGGGAAGAACTGATCGGCAATTTAGGCGAGCAGTTATGGGAGTATGATGAACCAAATGTCATAGAAACTACTCCTGGGCAAGAACTGATCCGCAATTTAGGCGAGCAGTTATGGGAGTATGATGAGCCAGATGTGGTAGAAATAACAACCGATGAAGAAATTATCCCAACTTCGCCTGGGCAAGAGTTAATCCGCAGCTTAGGTGAGCAATTATGGGAATATGATGAGCCAGATGTTGAACCAATAACGTCAGCGCCTGAAAATGCCTCTTTTGAGGAAACATTCACCGAGAATTTAGAGCAACTGGTATTGGAGTATCAAAGGGAAGATGCCCAAACCACAATACCTGAAAATTTCCCTCTCCCCGCAGCAGAAGATTCAATCACCTCATTAGCCCAACTGAGGTTCGATGATGAAGTTGTTCAACCTACAACAGGAGTAAATCTCCTTTCCACTAGACAAAGAAGTGAATTAACAACTTCTCCCTCAGTGGAAACCTGGGATAACACTTTGACCAATTTAGAGCCAAATGTGGCTAATACATTAGATGAGTTGTGGGTGAGATTGGATCAAAGTACCAATTTAGTCGAGCAACTTGCTTATAATTTGGCAGTTCAAAGCAGCAATTCTTCTGGAATAATTGGGCGACATGGCGATGATCCTATTACCCAGGCTCAAGGGTGGTTTTATCAAGGTCTAAGCCAAGCGAAAACAGGTGATTTGTTAGGCGCGATCGCATCTTATGACAAAGCCATCGAACTTCAACCAGAATTATCAGAATATTGGTTTAACCGAGGCTTGACGCTGTTCCATTTAGAACGTTTTGATGAAGCGATCGCATCTTACGAAACCGCCACACGACTGAAACCCGACTTCTACAAAGCTTGGTACAACCGGGGTGGAACTCTCGGAGAATTAGGATACTTTGAAGAAGCGATCGCTTCTTTTGACAAAGCTATAGAAATCAAGCCAGATTACCAAGAAGCTTGGTCTAGCAAGGGTTTGGCACTGCTGAAGTTAGGTTGGCTACCGGAAGCTATTTTTAGTTATGACCAAGCGCTACATTTGGAACCAGAAGACCAAGAAAATTGGTATCACCGTGGTATAGCCCTAGCTGTCAGCGAACAATTTAACGAAGCGATTATATCTTACGATAAAGCGTTAGAAATTAACCCAGACTATCACGAAGTTTGGATAGACCGGGGTGTAGTGCTGTTTAATTTGGGAAGATGGTCAGAAGCGATCGCCTCTTGGGATAAAGCACTATCAGTTCAATCCGACTTCTACTTAGCTTGGTACAACCGGGGTATAGCGTTAGACAACTTAGGACGTAGACAAGAAGCGATCGCCTCCTATCAACAAGCGATCGCCATCAAACCAGACTTCCACTTAGCTTGGTATAATCAGGCAGTAGGATTGTTTTATTTAGAACAATTTGCCGAAGCGATCGCCTGTTATGACAAAGCTTTGCAAATTAAACAAGATTATTGGGAAGCTTGGATTGGTCGAGGAACTGCGATCAGTAATTTAGTGAACTCTGAAGCATTACTGATTTCGAGTAGTATCACAGCGACAAATCCCACCTTACAACAGGGCGGCTACGAAGGGAAACTAGCCAGCTACGAGGAAGGGTTAAAGCATCTGCGGACAGATACCCATCCAGAAGGTTGGGGTAGATTGCATTTTGCGGTCGCTAATACTTACTACGACCAAGGTAAAAAAAATACTAATCCTCGTGATTATTGGCGCAAAGCCGCATCTGAGTACCATCAAGCGCTATTAACCCTCACACTAGAATATTTTCCCCAGTTGCACCTAGAGGTTTTACAATCTCTAAGCAAAGTCCTGATGGGTTTGGGACAAATAACACAAGTTCAAGAATTGCTGCAACGCGGTACAGATTTATTGCGACAATTGCTGAGTGAAGAAACTGCTTCAGATGAAAGTAAAAAACAGTTAGCCTTGAAATTTGCAGGCTTTAACCAATTGGCAGTTGATTTAGCAGTAGAGTCTGGTGATTTAGTTGAAGCCTGGGAAATTGCTGAACAAGGCAAAAATGCTTGTTTAAACTGGCTACTTTATGGCTGGAATGATCATATTTACTCGCCTTATTATGGGGCAATTCAACAACTATTTAATCCCACAACAGCAATTATTTACTGGCATATTAGTCCAGTCGCCTTACACACATTTATTCTCAAAGACCAAGCGCCATCACCGATCCTCCTATTTACACCCATGCAAGATACTGGGGCAATACCTTTAGGAGAAGATGCTATTCGTCTAAATGAATTACCTCTACCCGAAGCAGTACAACGCCTAATTGAATTTGAAACTTGGCTAGAAGATTGGCATCAACAATACCAAGAATATCGCAGCACAGCCCAAGACAAAGAAAGTAAAAACCAGCATTCTTGGCGAGTTGATATGGAACAAAAGCTGTCACAATTGTATGAAATTCTGAATATTTCTACAATTGCACAGGAACTTGAAGGGATTACCCAACTAGTTTTAATTCCTCACCGTGACTTGTACAGATTGCCCATTCATACCCTTTTCCATCTTCCTTCCCCATCACCGGAAGCATTGCCAAATGTGGAGTCAAATTTCAGCGTTACCTACCTACCTAGTGCCCAAATAGGTTTATCAATAAGAACTGAAGATATCTGGCAGTGGCAAAATCAATTATTGCTCAGTGTTGAACATCCAGAAAATACAGGTTATCCCACACTGAAATTTGCCAAACTTGAGTCGGAAATTGTTAACCAGATGTTCAATAATATCCAACGAATTCAAGGTTTAGAAGCCACGAAAGATATTGTTAAAAACGCCTTATTTGATAATTATAACATCTTTCATTTTGCAGGTAATGTCATTAATAATTTGGTTGAACCAAAAAAATCAGCATTAGCATTAGCAGGTGAAGATAAACTTACTTTAAATGAAATATGCCAACAAAATCCAGCAAGTTACAACCTTATTACTCTCTCTGCTTGTGAAAATTTAATTACTAGCAACCATACTATCAGCAGCGAATATGTGAGTTTAGTGACAGGTTTTGTGAGTCAAGGCGTTCCTCATGTAGTAAGTACTCTCTGGAGTGTAGAGTCTTCAGCTAGTGCTTTGGTAATGATAGAGTTTTATCGACGATTACAGCCTAATAAATCAGCAGTTACGGCCTTAGCTGAAGCAACCAGATGGCTGAAAGAATTAACTGCTGGAGAACTGACAAAATGGTATGAAGATGTCTTGAATAATCTGCATCCTGAAGAAGTACGAATTCAAACTTATTTAGCGACACAAGTATATAGAAATAGTAAAATTGCATCAGATAAAAATCTTTATAATCATCCTTACTACTGGGCAGCATTCACGATTACAGGTAAGCCGAATTAATCTTTTGTACTGCTGCTAAAACTGCTGTTTTATTCCCCGCCGATTCTGACTTCTTAGAGCTAGAAGTTTTATTTCCAGAGGAAGACTAGCTCAAGCAACAGCAGTTAGTGTTTGAGACCTAGTACTAATACACATCGGCAGAAATAAACTACCCATTCCAAATCGCTCAAAGCCGCAAAATTCAAGCTTTTTGACTTTTGACTTCCGCGCAGGGTACTAGTAGATTCTTCAGGTTTTTTCCCAGAACTATCTAGCATCAGCACTGTAAATAACGTTAGTTTTGGTCGTTACGGTGGACTAAATAATCAGGTATTCAATCCACCATTGTTGAGTTTAGTTACTAATGAGAGCCGACGTAGTTAAACCTTGACTCGTCATCAGAGTCAGCTTTACTCCTGATCAATTTTTTCGATATCATCAGGTGTACCAGTGGCAGAAATTTTTGATGTGCCAGATTTACCTGCACCTGAGTTGCCGCCAGAAGCGCCAGCACCCCCTGAGTGTTTAGAATCGGTGTTCCCTTGTTCTTCTTGAAGCTGTTCAAGGCGGTTTTTTTCTTGAGCTTTATCTTTTTGGTCAGCCATATCTTATTTACATTTTTTACGTAGCGATCGCTTTTAACTCTACCATTTTCCCAATTCTTGCGACACCAGAGGCAAAATCTCTTTGCACACATGGCACTGCCTCAACATTTACGTGCTGGCAAACGTGATTTTAACAGAATTAGTGGGGCGATGAACAGGAGCGAAAGCTGGCTTTAAATCTAAAGTTTATTTAAGCCTAATCTAACTCCCGGCGTCCTTCCAATGCCCTTGCCAGGGTCACTTCGTCGGCGTACTCCAAATCACCACCTACAGGCAAACCAAAAGCAATCCGCGTCACCTTGGTAAATGGTTTCAGCAGTTGACCGATATACAGTGTTGTTGTCTCCCCTTCTACACTGGGACTAATTGCCAGAATTACTTCTTGAGGTTTTTGCTGACTCACCCGGCGTTGCAAAGCAAGTATAGTCAACTGTTCTGGCCCAATTCCATCAATTGGCGAAATCACCCCACCTAAAACGTGATATTTGCCTTTGTATTCACGGGTTTTTTCCAGCGCAATCACATCACGGGGATCTGCTACAACACAAATAGTTTTGTTGTCACGATTGGCATTGCGGCAGATTTCACAAACAGGTTCAGCAGATAAGTGAAAACAAACAGAACACAAGCCTATCTGTTTTTTTGCCTCAATCAGCGCATGTGCCAAAGCTTCTACTTCTGCTTCTGGTCGCTTTAAAATATGCAAAGCCAGTCGTTGGGCAGATTTGGGGCCAACTCCCGGTAGGCGTTGCAATTGCTCAATTAACCGTGCTAAAGGGCGTGCGTAAACCGTTGTCTTGTCTCCAGAATGTTTTTACCATAACTATGATGACATTCTTACAGAATTTTGGAGTAGTCATTTAATTCATCACAGCTAAAATGGGAATCTTGGTAGCGAATGGACGTTTGTAAATGGGTTATTATACAGAATTTAAAGGAAGTTTCCAACTAGATAAACCACTTAAAGCAGAACATCTAGCTTATCTCAAAGCGTTCAGTGACACCCGACGTATGATGAGGCTTATTACTAAGCTAGAAAAAATTCGTGATCCTATTCGAGAGGCTGTAGGTTTACCTATAGGAGCAGAGGGAGCTTACTTTGTAGGAACTAGCTGTAAGAATGATCAAGAACATCGAGATCCTTCTATTTTAGATGGAAATATTCCTCCAAGTGAGCAGCCTAGTCTATGGTGTGATTGGACTCCCAACGATGATGGAACAGAAATTATTTGGAACGAAGCAGATAACTTCTATTGCTATACTGATTGGTTGCAGTATCTAATTGAAAACTTTTTTACTCGTTGGGGATACAGCTTGACTGGTAGCGTTCATTGGGAAGGTCAAGACCCAAATGATTATGGCATTATTTGTGTTAAAAATAACCTAGTCGAAGTCTTTGGCGCTATCGTAATTACTAATGCATCTGGTGACATCAGACAACTGCGGGCTTTCTTATGCCATGCTTCTGATGACAAATCTGAAATGGAAAAACTCTACAATAAGCTATGTGAAGATCATATTGATCCTTGGCTCGATAAGAAAGCTTTAATACCTGGTCAAGATTGGAAGCTAGAAATCACAAGGGCTGTGCGTAATTCTGATGTTGTAATTGTTTGCCTGTCACATCGATCCATTAACACAATTGGTTTTGTTCAAAGGGAAGTAAAATTTGCATTAGATGTGGCTGAAGAACAGCCCGAGGGTAGCATCTTTATTATTCCGGCAAAGTTAGAAGAGTGCGATATTCCTCAAAGGTTACACCAATGGCAGTGGGTAAATTTGTATGAGGAAGACGGTTATGAGAGATTATTACTAGCTTTGCGAGTGCGAGCAGAGGCACTTACCATAAGTGAATAATTTGCGCCTTAAAGGCATGGATTTTAATTTGAAGGTACAAAAAAGAAGATACTCTTTAATTTCTCTTTTACCAAATACTTCTAAAAACAAAAACGCTCCCTGTTTCCAGAGAGCGGTTTTTAATTTAGCTAAACTTCAGAATTAACTGTTGATAGCAGGAGCAGTTAGTTTTTTAGTGATGAATCGCGTCTAGAGACACAATTCATCCGGTTTTATGGTTTTATCAACCAGGCGGCCAGTTCAACTGCCGTCCTCCTAAAATATGCAGATGTAAGTGGTGGACTGTCTGGCCACCATCATCACCAGTGTTGATGACAACTCGATAACCGTTTTCCAGTCCAGCTTCTTTTGCAACACGTTTGGCAGTTAATAAAAGATGCCCTAACAAAGCATGATCCTGAGATTCAGTATCAGCTAGTGTGGGAATGGGTTTTTTGGGAATAACGAGGATGTGAACAGGCGCTTGGGGATGTATATCTTTGAATGCTAAGGCTAAATCATCCTCATAAACAATATCAACGGGAATTTCCCGACGAATAATTTTGCTAAAAATCGTTTCTGTAGTTTCACTCATACCAATCTACCTACTCATCTGCTAGAGATTTTAAAGGTTTACTGTAGCGACTAGATCATTCACAAAAAAAACTTTTGCAAGAGTTTTTATGATTAGAAGTGCATAGAAGCAAAGCGGTGATGGGATGGCAGTCTTCTATTAAAGGGAGAGGCTAAGAGCGATCGCGGTTAACTTATAGCAATCGCCAAGGCGATTAGGACAGACAGTATAATCGATGAGTAAAGTAAAACTAGATACCGATTAAGCGTACAGCCCAAGGAAAGCTGAT
>NZ_JBALFV010000029.1:0-15104 GCF_036916735.1 Nostoc sp. | reverse complement strand
CCCATCTGTGGCAACTAGCCTGAACAATTTGGCAGGACTCTACTATTCACAGGGAAGGTACAGCGATGCTGAACCTTTGTATATCGAAGCTTTGGAGATGTATAAACGCCTGCTGGGGGATGAACACCCATCTGTGGCAACTAGCCTGAACAATTTGGCAGGACTCTACTATTCACAGGGAAGGTACAGCGATGCTGAACCTTTGTATATCGAAGCTTTGGCATTCGCTGAAAAACGGTTGGGGGCAAATCATCCCAATACAAGAACCTACCGTGAAAATCTGGAAGACTTGCGGCGGAATCGTCAACCTTGATTCAGGAGAATGGTGGCTTTTATCTCCCGTTGGTTTCAGTCATTTAGGTAATTTGCATCGGCTGTATTACCCGCCTGAGATTCAAATCTTAGTCTAATAAGCAGGCAAGATAATTAATTACACAATAGACCTCTTGCATAAATCAAAAATAAAGAACCCCACCCCGCATTTGCTAACGCAAACGCTCCCCTCCCCTTGGTAAGGGGAGGGGTTGGGGGTGGGGTATTAAGGACTTTTGCAAGAGGTCTAATGTCATTGCAAATGCAGTAAAGCGTAATAAGGTGAATTCTAGTAATAAATTTACCATAGCAGTTGGTTTCGACTTCGCTCAACCAACTGAGCAGTCGAGAGTTGAGCGTTCGCGTAGCGTCCCGCAGAGAAGTCGAAACTCGTCAACAGAGGTATTTTTTTAATCAGAAATCACCTAAAGCGATCGCAACCCTTACAACTACTTCTCTACGATATCCTCTGCGAAGGGAGCGATCGCAATGACTGTAAATATTTTTGTTTATCTACTCAATGAACCTTAGAACTCCGTTGACGAGGCTTTTATCTCCGTTAACGAGGCTTTTATCTCCGTCAACGAGTATTTTAGCTCCGTTGACGAGTATTTTATCTCCGTTAACGAGGCTTTTATCTCCATTGACGAGTATTTTATCTCCGTCAACGAGGCTTTTATCTCCGTCAACGAGTATTTTAGCTCCGTTAACGAGTATTTTATCTCCGTCAACGAGTATTTTAGCTCCGTTGACGAGTATTTTATCTCCGTTAACGAGTATTTTATCTCCGTTAACGAGTTTGTTTGCATTTATCAAATCCCCGACTTCTTGAAGAAGTCGGGGATGTAAATCTAGTTTCAGTATATATTGTGGGGTTTGTTGGGTTTCACGACATTCAACCTAACCGTATTACCCCTACTCCTCACTCTCCACTACCTATTCCTTATTCAAATGTTTGAGAATCAACGAACAAACATCTGTTGCCTCAATTCGATTGTCCACTAAATGGGTTTGATGGGTGATAAATATAGGCCCTTCATCTGGAGAAGTGGTAATCTGACCGTGAGAGCCACGTACTAGAGAAGCATCCAAAGGAATTACGTCCATTAAGTAGCGAAAACCCAATTGTTTCTTAAGTAGTTTGAGAGCAATTTTTCCTTGAGGAAATTTAATTTGCGGATCGAGGAAAAGTTCTACAGGATCGTAACCAGGTTTGCGGTGGATATCTACAGTTCTAGCAAAATCAGGCGCTTTGGCGTCATCGAGCCAATAATAATAGGTAAACCAAGCCTCAGGCGCGGCGATCGCTACCAATTCTCCCGATCTAGGATGAGCAAGATGGTGGGTTTGCTTACCCTCTTCATCCAATACCTGCGCTACGCCTTCAGTCGCTTCTAAAAGCGATCGCACTTTCGAGATATACGCCGGATCGTTCACATACACATGAGCAACTTGATGATCGGCAACAGCAAAGGCAATGCTAGCACCAAAATCGAGCAGTTCTCGCCCCAATTCTTCCCGCACAGCAATTAAACCGTTTTCCCGTAGTACACGGTTCAAATCCACTGCTTTGGAAACTGGGGTAATACCATACTCAGAAAGAATAATTACTTGAGTATTACGTGCTTGAAAATATTCAATTAAATCGCCACAAACAGCATCAATTTCTCGCAAATCTGCTTGAATCTGTGTTTGATTGTTACCAAATTTTTGCAGACAGTAATCTAAATGTGGTAGATAAACTAGTGATAATGTCGGGCTGTAACGTTCCTCAATCCATTTTGCTGAATTAGCAATCCATTGACTAGAACTAATGGTAGTTTTTGGCCCCCAGAAATCGAATAGCGGGAAATTTCCTAAATCAGATTGAATTTGCGATCGCACATCACTAGGATGAGTATAAATATCAGGTAATTTTCTGCCATCTGCGGGATACATCGGGCGCGGTGTAATGGCATAATCGACTGAAGAATACATGTTGTACCACCAAAAAAGGTTGGCACAAGTGAAGTTTGGATCAATTGATTTAGCTATTTCCCAAACTTTAGGAGCCTGTACTAGTTTATTAGACTGCCGCCAAAACTTCACTTCACATTCATCGCGGAAGTACCAACCGTTAGCGACAATTCCATGTTCATCAGGCAATTTTCCTGTTAAATAAGTAGCTTGAACAGAACAAGTTACAGCAGGTAAAACTGTTGCGATCGGGATGACTTGCCCTTTTGCAGCCCAAGAAGATAAAAACGGTGTGTTTTCTCCTAGTAAGTTAGGCGTTAATCCCACGACATTTAGAATAACTGTTTTTTTCATAAATTTAGTTTCTTCTTAATTTCCGGCAAATTCTTTTAATACCCACTCATATTCACGCTGAATAGAAGTCAGCAAATCTATCTTCATTTTTGATGGCAATACATCCCAAGTATAAGTCTCAATTTCTAAATGGGAGCAAGCATCGTTTGTCTGAAGTAGATGCAAAACAGTAGCAATATCATCTTGGGTAGATTGCAAAATTTGATAATCATGAATAAAAATTGGGACGTGAAAGTGAGTCCGCCATTCTTCAGCTAAAGATTGCTCTAAATTTGGTAATGCAGTTATTAAATCAGGATAATGATGGAGTGTACCATCGCTGCGACGTTCGATTACCTGATGAAGATAGGTAGATTCTGCAAAAGGACGTAAGCGTTCAACTATCAAACTCCGCTTCTCAACATCAGCAGGTATTTTTACTTTAATTGCAGCGCTGATTTGAATTTTGCCAATTTTAATACCTACCGATTGCAAACGTGTAAATACAGATTGTGGCTGCTCATATTCAACTGAGAAATGGCAGGTATCATAGCAAATACGAACGTGTTCTAGCAATTTAGTCTCTGCTAAAGTTTGTTCAATATCTAGATTTTCTGATAAATAATTACCGCTAATGGGTAATAACCAATTTTGATAAAAGTCAATTACTTCTGAAGTATTTTCAACTAAACCATCAGGCTCAGGTTCTAAATCAATATGGAGGAGCTTTCCTGTTTTTTCGTAAATGCGAATCATTTCTAAAACAACTGATGCTATGTTCAAACAACTCTGTTTCAGAACTGTCTCGAAAGTTGCTTGATCTTTTACCCACCAAGGTTTATAGGATAATGGCAGTGTAGAAATTCCGCCATCAAGTCCTTCTGGTAATAAAGCAGCTAAAATGTGTGCCAAGTTTAATGTATAATTTACACGTTCTTGTATAGACCAATCTGGTGCATAAACTTGGTCTTTTACTACCTGTCGATGGAATCCGCCATAAGGAAATCCGTTTAAGGTAAAAACATATAAATCTTCTTGAGTTAGCCAAGCTTGAAATTGAGCTAGATTATTACTTTCTAAAAGTTCTTTGGCGGCAACATCTGATAATCTCAAGCCTATACCAAAAGGTTCTGTAGGCGATAAACGTGATTTGAGTTTGGGAATATAGTTTTCTAAATTAGTGAAAACCTCTAGCCAACTTTCACCAGGATGAATATTGCTGCAATAGGTTATGTGAAAATTATTGTTTTTTTTAATTTTCATTTTCTCGCTCTATCCTTTGTATATGTAATCTGTTATCCTTGGCTTAAACTATTTCGCAAACCACTTGCGACATATTCATAGTTAAAGGCGCACATCCATGCGCCTCTATAGCTGATTAATGCTATTACTATGTGTATACACTCAAATTTAAGTAACAGCAAATACTTTTGCTAACTTCATCGAAAATGGTAGCAAAATTAGAACAACTAAACCGTAATACAAACCAGCAAAACCAGATGCAACAGTCGCATCTAAAACTATTAGAGATAACACGCCTATTTTTACAGCACTTCGGATATTTTCGGCGACTGGTTCACGCGCAGCTTTGATAAAATTAGGCAAGACTCTGATAGCTAATAAAACAGCAAATGGTAATGCTGCGATCGCTGTATACTCTCCTAATAATCCTAAAGCTAAAACTGCTGTCAAAACTATTGCAATCAGCAGTAATGCAAGTACTCCTGTAATCTTCTTACCTCCGTGAACTTCACCTTGACTAATTGCAGTGATGGCAGCAATATAAAAAACAGGAATTAGTGCTAAATACCAACGTTCCCATACTATTGCAGGTACAGCACTTACGCCTAATAATAAGTTACTACCACGACACAAACCCATATTTAATGGGCCAAAAAAAGGATGATGTTTGGCGAGTGAGTTATATAAAAGGCATGAAAGAGTGATAAAGATAGCGATCGCAGCACTCAACAACGATACTTGAAAAGCAGCTATAATCCCAATTGCAAATAGTATACTACCCAATAAAGTAGCATTTTGACGAGATATGCGACCACTAGGAATTGCTCTATTTGGTCGCTCTTTTGCGTCTAATTCAGCATCAAAAACATCGTTAAAAACTATCCCGCCGCCGTATAAACCAGTTGTAGCTAACAACAGCCAAGCTAATGGAATTAGTGTACTAAAACTTGCTTCTTCATTGATTAATTGAGCAAAAATAATCCCAGAGCCAGAAGCAGCAAAACCAACAAGAATATCTGCCCAAGCAGTAACAATATTAGCAGGACGCATCAATTCTAAATAACCCCGCCAGCTTTGAAATTTTAAGCTTGCAACATTCACTTATCTGCCTCCGTGCCTAATAATTTATCAAAATAAACTGCATATTACAGATGAATCAGATATTTATGCTCCTCACTCCCCAGTACAGACGCGATTAATTGCGTCTCTCCACATTTTCTACTCAATCAATACATAATCTGAAACTGATTTGATTCCTGGTTCTTGTCCCCGCAACACAGAATTACCATTGAACAACTGACGTTGATCAACAGATTGGGGATTGAGCCAGTCTGATGCTTGCATCTGACCAGTTTGACTGTAAGCAGCTAGAGCATTTTCATAACAAACTGCTCGTACATGTTCTTCAGGAATGCCTCTATCTAACATCAACTGAGCCGTTTTTGGGACTGCTAAAGGATCGCTAATACCCCAATCAGCGCTACTATCTACAATGATGCGATCGCTTCCATACCTACGGACAACTTCTACCATCCTGGCATTACCCATCTTTGTCTGTGGATAAATCGTGAAAGCTGCCCAAAAACCGCGTCCTAATACGTCCTCAACGGTTTCCTCGTTATTGTGGTCAATAATTACTTGTGAAGGATCTAAGCCATATTCAATACAGCGATCCATACTCCGATTAGCACCCGCCTTTTTATTGCGATGAGGCGTATGAATTAGCACTAACATATCGAGTTCTTTGGCTAATTCTAACTGTTGACAAAAGTACTTATCCTCTGCCTCTGTCATATCATCGTAGCCAATTTCGCCTATAGCAACAACTCCCTCTTTACAAGCATAAAGTGGTATCAGTTCTATAACTTCTGCTGCTAGTGCCTCATTGTTAGCTTCTTTGGGATTGAGGCCAATTGTGCAGTAATGTTGGATGCCAAATTGATTAGCACGAAACCGTTCCCAGCCCACCAAACTACTGAAATAGTCTTTAAATGTGCCAGCGTTCGTTCGCGGTTGTCCTAACCAAAAGGCTGGTTCAATAACGGCAACAATGCCATATTCCCGCATTACTAAGTAATCGTAAGTAGTGCGCGAACACATGTGAATGTGAGGATCGATAAACATCATGGTTTTAATAATTGGGGACTTGTACTGAGCGTATCGCTAAAGCGAAAGCTCCGCTAACGCGTAGCGTCTTGTAGAGAAGCCGAAGTATTGGGCATTGGGATTAGGAAAGAGGCGACAGGTGACAGGTGATAGGGGATAATCTGTACCCTGCACACCTATTTTGTTCTTTACCCCCTTCTATTTGTAAACAAAGAGGCGATCGCGGCTAAAACTGCTCCAAGTCAGATTACCTTTTTCAATGGATGACCGTAAATTTGGGTAACGAGAAAGTAACGCTTGTGCTTGGGGCAAAGGAGACTCAGCACAAGCTAACGCTGCTGCTTCTTGCTCGTGTATATCCCCATTAGCCAGTACTTTTTCTAAATCTGTGATGATTGCACTATCTGCAAACCGCCCTACAGGTCGCCAAAGTTCTGGCGTAACTGAGCGTTTAGCTGCCCAACGTTCATGAGCATAGTCTGACAACATTCTTGCCAATTCTGGGTTAGCACGCCGATCTAATCCCCAAATTAGATGTAACGGACTGTTGACAAACACAGCCTTCAGCACCATCTGATTCCAAGCAGCATTATCTAAATAATCTGCTGGATAAGGGTTACGTAGTGCGATGGCTTGGAATACATTACTCATATTGCTGCGAATTCCCTCAGCAGCACGATGGCGATGTAACTCTGAATGTGGTAGTAATGGCAAACTTTGATAAAGGACAACTAACTCCCCCATATCGGCAGTGGAGAAGAATTTATCAAGCGATCGCACATAGCCCTCAGCATCATCATGGGGCAAAGCTAGAAGCAAGAGTGTGCGACCTGCTTGATCTACACTCCAATGACCAGGATACCAACCGGGAATTGCATCCTCTGCTGCTTCCAAGTCTTGGAATGTTAGCTGCAAATCCTCTTTACCTAGATAACGCGGCACAGCACTAAAAGCTGTAAAAAACACTCTCTCTGCAGCGCCGCTAGCAATCTGTGCTTGTTTCTGTTCCAGCCAAGCAAAAGCTTTCTCTGAAACAGACTTTAACAGCCAGTGATGCAGTAACTTGTTTACTTTACTCATGATGAATTTCAGGAGAAGTTGCCCAACTTTTTTGTGACAACTAAGTATAAAATCTAGCACTAAACTTGACACTTTGTGATTCAAACAGCTAGATAATATACTACTGAAATGATAACTTCACTGAATCTATAAAAATCTCCTGACTTTCAAGAAGATAGTGTAAAGATATCATTTCGATTAGATAAAGGATCAAATTTCCTTACGGAATAAAATAGGAATTTCATGTAATAATATTCATACGCAATCTTAAATATAAAGTATAGACATCATTGAAGAAGAATTCAGAAGTCAGAATGGCGTTGCTGATTCTATGTATGAAAATGATTTTGCATAATACCGAAATTCTTGTAGAGACGTAGCAGTGCTACGCCTTTACATCAGTGAAATAATTCTTTACTCACACAAGCGATCGCAAAGATGTATCTTATAGCTTATGTGATTAGGAAACGCTATAGTTAATTTGCCAAATATGGATAGTGCTATCTTCATTGCTACTAACGAGAGTTTTACCATCCAGGCTCAGAGCAAGTCCTAAAACAGAACTGGAACCATCTTGAAAGGTGTACAAGAGTTTCAAAGTCTCTAAATTCCACAATTTAATACTGCCATCAAAATTACCGCAGATTAGAATTTTTCCATCGGAGCTGATGGTAAGAGATTCAACTGAACTAAAATTGTCAGGAAACTCATACAGCAATTTTCCAGTTTGAAGATTCCATAACTTTAGGGTGCTAATTGCACGATTTCGAGAAACTAATTGACCAAAACTGCCAGTGACGAGCTTTTTGCTATCTGGAGTAACGGCAATAGCATCAATTCCAGTTTTGTGTCCTTTAAGAATATGGTGTATTTTTTTAGTTTGCAGATTGATCAGCTTAATTGTATTGTCATCACCACCCCCAGCACTTACAAGGGTTTGCATATCAGGGCTAAATGCAACTTTACTCACAAAGCCTGAGTGTGCAGCAATGGTATCAAGTAGCTTAAGCGTGTGTAAATCCCAAAGTTTGATTGTGCGATCATCACTGCCACTAGCAATCAATCTACCATCTGAACTAATAGCAACGGTTTCTACTGGCTGGGTATGTCCACTTTCGCCGTTAAGCATTAATTGAGCGGGTAAATCCCAAACCTTCATTGTTGGGGTAGTTATCCCACCACTTACAATCCGCTTGCCATTTGGACTAATAGCAATTGAAGTAACACCATCTGAGTGAGCATCGAAACTACGCAGTAATTTTCCAGTATGTAGATTCCAGACTTTAATAGTATCATCTCTTCCTCCACTAATCAGGGTTTGCCCATCGGGGCTAATAGCAATTGCTGGAACACCAAAAGTTACTTTTTTATGCTCAGTCAGTGTATGAACAAGTTGAATATCTATTTTGGAGCGAGTAATTATACTCTTGACAATGGGTGGTTTTGAACTATAAGAATGTACATCAATAACGATCGCAGTAAACATCACTGCGTAGTTTACCGCCGCAGGCATCGCTAGGGCTATAATAGCTGGTTTGGATTTGAGAAAATTCAATAATTTCATGGCCCAGAGGAACGCAATTATATAACAGGGTTCCCATTTGATAGGGTATGATCGCACCCTCACCACATTTGATAGACCACAATCTAAAATTGAGTTGAATAATTTATTTTCTGGCAGTCTCTAAACTCTCCCAGTTGAATAGATAACTGTTTAGCAAAGTTCGTTAAGCACGTCAAATTTAGGTCGGTTATTACATACATCAATCTGATTGTGATTAGTCATAATGTAGTGTAGTAGTTCAATCTATAGCAGTTCTCGTTTGCATGAAGTACATTTTTAAACCTCACCCCCAAATCTTTTTACCAAGAAGAGGAGAGTTTTTGCTGTCTTCAACTACTGGGTGAGGTTATGACTGTGTTGCACCAAGTGAGAATAGCTATATTGCACAGTTACAAAAGCTAAATACAGAGGTAAACTATGTTTCCTTTTTGGGGTAATGCCTGTTATGGAAGCGAACCCATTTCGCGCAGAGCTGGCTTAGAGCGGAAATTAAAATTCTTGATTTGGATGCGAGATGATTTAGAGTCCAAACTGGCTGGGATTAATGCTTCTATTGAAACCATTCGGCAGCAAATAGAACGCTCAGACTCAGCTGTTTAAAACTTAGTTGTTGCAGAGTTTGTACTTAAACCGATTGTAACTTCCTTGTGACTGGGCGCTGTAGATGGGCTACATCAGTATTGTAAGTCTTTGTGCAGCGTTCTGTCACTAACTGGCGCATAAAAGAAAAGAGGCAGTCTTAAAAAACGAAGCCTAGTTTTTTCTAAGTCTTCCCAAACCTTTATTTTCCTAACGCCTCAGTATTGCTCATACAGTATATTCGTGACACTGAGAAATTTTAGTGATCGCTGCTGCACTCAACTAATTATTTTCTTAGAGGATAAGGTGATGTCTGCGGTGGTCACTGAGCGCAGCCGAAGTGCAGGCTTTACCTACGCGGTTTGGGATGCGTCGCCTTGTCGTTGGCGAAGCCTCTTGCAGAAAAGGTATGGCCTTTCTAGTAGTCTATGGCATTAATCCAAAGTAAACCAATATGGTAATTGTTTAAACTTAGGACTTACGCACAGGTAACGGAAAACGTAGATGCAAAGCGGCTTCTTGCAGGGTACCACACAGAAGCCAGTGCGCCCTTGCAGTTAAGAGACTTGTACCCCTACGGGGAAGCAAGCTACGCTCTTAGCGTTCCCGTTCGCCCAGCGTCTCCGTCAGCAGAAGGGTAGCAACTGGCGCGACGCAGAGGTCACGGAGAAATGAGAGTTTGAGAGGGTTTTTGCGTAAGTCCTAAGAGCAAAAAGCCGAGACAAAAACAGGCGTTGCTGAATTGAAGTATGAATTTGGATGTAGAGACGTAGCACTGCTACGTCTCTATAAGGATTTTGGTATTATGCAAAATCATTTTCATACATGGAATCAGCAACGCCCAAAAACAGATACACTCAGATACTAGCGATCGCTACTTGGATTTGTATGTCTGTCATGCTGATTTCTCCTGTTCTAGTTTCCTTTATTCGGCGATCGCCCTTTTTACTAGCACCTTAATCAATTGGAGAACCGTAAATAAATTTAGGGGCTTATACCTTTCCCGACACCACCAAAATCAGTGATAGTATTGGTGCTGCTGTAGTAGTAGTTGCTGATATATTTGGGTTTCAAGCATTTTTAGGATTTTGTCTATTTCCTTTGCCCTGTATGGATTTTAGGCTTGTTTTTGCCTCAAAAATGTTTCAGTCTCGGTAGGAGGGTTTATGAGAACTGCTGACCACTTACTTTTTGCATTGAAACTTTTCACTGCCTTGGGCTGCGGACTGGTGGCTGGAGTCTTCTTTGCCTTCTCAACTTTTGTAATGAATGCTCTTGCTCGACTTCAGCCGAGAGAAGGCATTGCCACCATGCAGTCGATTAATATCACAGCGATCAATCCGTTGTTTATGATGGCACTGTTTGGAACAGCTTTAGCTTGCCTCTTTTTGGCAATCACCTCGCTGTCAAAGTGGCATCAACCTGATACGGTCTACTTGCTGCTAGGTAGCTTGCTTTATATCGTTGGGACAATTGTGGTAACAATTGCCTTCAATGTGCCGCTCAATGATGCCTTGGCCATCGCCAAACCAGATAGCACTGAGGGTGCAAACCTGTGGGCTATATATCTGACCAACTGGACGCTCTGGAACCACGTTCGGACAATAGCAGCGTTTGGGGCAGCAGCATTGCTAACTATCGCGCTCTCGGATCGAACATGACCCGCCAGCAACCAGAAACAACTAGTAAGATGAGGTGGTGTAAATTACCAGCGCCATTGCCAGTACAACCGCAGCAATCACTAACATTGGCGCTCACCCCAGACGGCTACTCACCAGACTGCTGGTGAATGCTGCCAGAATGTAGCTGCTAATTTGACTGTACAAACAACAGGGTAAAGGTGGCTGGAGTCAAGTTATATCTAGACACTATAGAGGGCAGAAGAACGCCTAATCCGCCTTCAGCAATGCCAATGGTCAATAAAGGCATAGAAAGCGATCGCCACCCCAATATACAGAGGCGGTAAGATGCGATCGCAGCGCGACATTCCCAAGAATTATTCACTTCAAAATAATTCAAAATATTCTCTTTGCTCCCAGTTAGTCACCTGCAATAAATAATCTTCTGGTGACTGATCGGCGACGGACTGCAAAAAGCGATTAATTTCACTCTGTTTCATCTTTATGATGAAGTTGATGAACTCTTGTCCCATTTTTTGAGAAAAAAGTTCACTTTGGCTCAAATATGAAATCGCTTCTGGCAAATTTTTGGGTAAGGCCGGACTTTCTGTAGCGTAAGGTGACTCTGTTGGGGAGCCTGGGTCAACTTTATAATCTACACCATCTAACCCAGAAATCAATTGCGATGCCATATACAGGTAGGGATTGGCTGCTGGTTCCCCAATTCGGTTTTCAATGTGGGTAGTGGGATCATCATAACCACCTTGTAATCTAATCATTGCCCCTCGGTTTTCCAATCCCCATCCAGCCCGGTCAGGAGCTAGGGAATAAGGTCTAAATCTTTTGTAGCCGTTAATTGTCGGGGTTGTGAACACAGAAGCAGCATTAGCGTGTTTGAGAAGGCCACCAACAAAATGTTTACCTAAATCTGACATTAGGGTTTTGGAGTTTGCAGACATAAAAGCGTTCTCGCCTGTGGTTCGGTCTACAAGGGATTGATGTAAATGCCAACCATTGGAAGAAGAACCTTGCAATCCTGGACGACACATAAATGATGCGATGTAACCTTGTTGACGGCAGATTTGCTTGGTTGCCATTCGGAATATCATCATTGTATCCGCAGCTTGCAATGCCGGAATCGGGTCAAAGGTAAATTCAAATTGACCGACACCCCCTTCGTTTTCTACACTCCTTAAAGGCAACTCCATTTCAACTAAGTTTTCTGCCAGAACGCGCATTAAGTCGTGAATCTCTGGATTGTGGGATTCTAAAAGGTATTGGAAGCTATGCTCTACAGCGTTAACTTTGGCAGGTTCACCAGGTTTTCCAGAAGTCCCAACATTAGCGATCGCTAACATCGGATCTTCTAACTTTGCTAAATACCACTCAACTTCTAAGCCGACAATATGCTCCAACCCTCTTTGATGTAACTCTACCAATGATTGCCGCAAAATACCGCGACTGGAAAAGGGCATTACCTGACCATTTTGAAAGTACTCGTCACAGAGGATAAAGCCAGTGCGTTTTGCCCAAGGCACAATTTTGAATGTATCAGGGTCAGGAACAGCCACAAGATTTGGCGCACCTGTCATCTGAGACATATCTAAGCTTCCGCCTGGAACGAAGGGGTTAAATACTATTGCACCACCAGTATCAAACAGGAATGTCCCTGTACTGATTTGCATACCATTTTCTAAAGCGCTTAAAAATGCCTGGGGTAAGAGCGACTTGCTGCGAACAATCCCATGCTGGTCTGCCCAAGCGGTACGAATCAACAACAGATCCCGTTCTTTGACAACAGCCTTGATCTTTTCTGATGCTTCTTTTTGGATTTCTGTCCACAGGTGATGACGCTCAATAAATCCAGGTTTTTTCATTTAGATTGCCTAATCATGTTCAACTGCTTGGGCGATTAGTCTCTGAAATTAGCAGTTCATCAGGCCCTTCCATTCTCAATACAGTTTAGTTAAGCATTTTTTCTCTCTGTGTCGCGCCAGTTGCTACAAGTCGGGGAACCCGCAAGGGCGCACTGGCTTCTCTGCGCCTCTGTGGTTTGTTAAAAAAATGGGCGTATAAATGCGGGATGTAATCAGTTCATTTCTGTGCCCCTACCTTTAAACATGGGGTTTCTGACTCTATTTAACTGGAATAAGTTCAAACTCGAAAGTACCGATCAAACGGTCATTAATATAGACCTCTATTTTATGTTTACCAAGGGGATCGCCAGGAGCGATCGTCCAAAAATTCTCAATTACACCGTCTGGAGCCGACTGTGTGCGCCGTGTCACAGATGTAGTGCCATCTGCTGATATTGAGAAGTCTTCACCGTTATCTGTACCCCAAGTTACTGGAGGTTTTGGTAAATGCAAGACTTCGCGCCATTTTACTTCACCTTGGTAGTCTTTGAGTTTAATCCGCCATCCGTAGGCGTTTCCTTCCTGAAGTGGCACTTTTGTTGTCTGCAAAATGGTAACGTTACCTTTGGCGTCAACTCTCTTCAGCCCGAATTCAGTCTTACTAACAGTAATCTGTTTTGTATTTGTTGGCGCAGGAGATAATATGACATTTTCTACCAAAACAGAAGTAGCGTTGATTGGCTCAGAACCTATGGCCCCAGATATTAGCCAAGAAGAAACTAGCACAGCAGTAGTAGCCCAAATTCTCATTAGTATGGTTTTCCTGTCAGACTTTTGGTACTTATTCAAGTAATCTGACATGTTTTCCGGGCCAAGGCTATCTATGGTTGGACAAAGACGAAATTGCTTGGAGCGATCGCTCTCAATTTTGGTTGGTGAGATGTGCGATCGCATTAATTGAATTGTTGGCGTTGCGTCTAGTTACGTTGGTGATACCACGCTTTGACGGACAGTACGCTTGCGCTCGCTTTTGCGAGTACCCCCAGCCATTTGATACTCGTGGCTGTTACTACCATATTTATAAGCTATACCACGCAAAATTTTTTCAGAATAGTCTGCCAAATCTTGTTCATTTTCGACAAGCTGGGTTAGTAAGACATCAATAGTGGAAAGAGTGGTATTGTATGCTTCTAGAGATTGCCGCATCCTTTCAATTCTTTCAGTATAATCTTTGACTGTTAACCCTTCTCCAACATCGAGAGTTTGACTAATAGATTTAACGCTTGCTAGACGTAGTTCAGCTTTGCCAAGAGTACGTGAATTGCGTTTTTGCCTTGCCATAATTAATACTGTTTTTTTCAATTACTGATAACTCTATAGTGGACAATTTTTGAAGAAGTTGTCATACGTGGAATTGTTGATTTTTCTAAAAAAGCCTAAAATTTATTTGCTTTATACCAATTCGTAATTATGAATTCTGAATTACGAATTACGAATTGATATAACGTCAAGGCGGAAGTTGCTACAGCTTGCGCGAAACACTCAAACGTGAAAGCGGAAGTTGCTACAGCTTGCGCGAAACACTCAAACGTGAAAGCAGAAGTTGCTACAGCTTGCGCGAAACACTCAAACGTGAAAGCGGAAGCTGCTACAGCTTGCGCGAAACACTTAAACGTGAAAGCGGAAGTTGTTGCAAGGAAAGCGGAAGCTGCTACAGGGAAGGCTCCCTTCGACTTCGCTCAGGGAGCGTTCTTGTAATGATTGAGTGGAGCGATGTACTGCTGGCTGATGAGCGACTTGCCCTGAGCGTTGGTTGCTGAGTGCAGTCGAAGTAAGCCGACTTGTAGTGAGCGAAGTCGGAGTAGCGCAGTCGTTCGCGCAGCGTCCCGTAGGGAAGGGAGTCGAACCATGTCGAAATGTCTAAATGTCTAAGTTAGCCAACCTACTGTAATGAGTTTCATTTTGACATTCGGCTAGCTTATGCAACAAATTTGTATCCCCTGAAATTAGAGCTTGCTTCTTTTTTCGACTCCAGCCTTGCACCTGCTTCTCACGCTCAAAAGCATCTACCACAGACTGATAATACTCACAGAAAACTAGCTTCACAGGCAACCGTTTTGCCGTGTGGTTTGCGCCCTCACCTTGTTGATGTTGCCACAGCCGCCGCTCAAGATCCGTTGTACTACCCGTGTAGTAACTACTATCAGCACATTCAAGAATGTACATATAAGGCATAAGTTGATTTGCGCGATCGCTTTCTAGTTAAAAAAAGTGTTCCCTTCGACTTCGCTCAGGGAACACTCTTTGGCTGAATTTCTATAATTGTTGTAAAACTTGAACAGCAGCCAATCTTAGATCAGCAAGCTCCCTGAACCATAACAACGCTCCCTGAACCATAACAACGCTCCCTGAACCATAACAACGCTCCCTGAACCATAACAACGCTCCCTGAACCATAACAACGCTCCCTGAACCATA
>NZ_JBALFV010000028.1:0-94461 GCF_036916735.1 Nostoc sp. | reverse complement strand
CTGAAGTTACTTTTCCATCGAGCGATCGCTTCTTCATTAAAAAAGTGGAAGTGCTGGGAAATACCGTCTTGCATGACGAAATTGCTGCCTTAACCTAGCCCTCCGAGAACCGTTTAGTCACCTTTTGAACTCCACCCTTTCTGAGTCGAAAAGGTGGAGTTCAAAAGTTTAAAAGTTAGTAAATTCTCGTCACAAATGACAAATGACAACCAACTAAATACGCGACTTGACAAATTTTTCCAATCTATCCATTCCCTTTTCAATCGTCGCCATATCTGTGGCGTAGGAAAGGCGAATGTTGTCATCAGCGCCAAAAGCAATTCCGGGAATGACAGCAACTTGATGTTCTTCTAGTAAAGCGTCACAAAATTCTAGGGATTTTAGACCGGTTTTGCTGATATCAGGGAACAGATAAAAAGCGCCATCTGGTTTTGCGGTACTCAATCCGGGAATGGCGTTAAGTCTGTCTAACATTACCTGTCGGCGTTTGGCGAAGGCTTGGCGCATTTCTTCGACACAATCTTGAGGACTTTGTAGCGCCGCGATCGCACCATATTGGGCAAAGGTACACACGTTAGATGTACTATGCCCTTGGATGGTACTGGCTGCTTTAATAATTTCTACAGGCCCTGCTAAATAGCCGAGACGCCAGCCAGTCATAGAATAAGCCTTAGCAAACCCATTACTAATCAAAGTGCGGTCAAAAATTTCCTTCCCCAAAGAACCGATGCTGATATGTTGTGCACCGTCGTAGAGAATCTTTTCGTAAATTTCATCAGAGACAACAAAGATATCTGCATCAACTACTACCTGCGCCAGTGCTTTGATTTCATCTGGTGTGTAAACCATCCCTGTGGGATTAGATGGGGAGTTGAGGATAAATAACTTCGTCTTTGGTGTGATTGCTTTACGGAGTTGTTCGGGAGTAATTTTATAACCCGTCGTTGCATCTGTAGGGACAATTACTGAAATCCCACCAACCAAAGTCACCATTTCGGGATAACTTAGCCAGTAGGGAGCAGGGATAATTACTTCATCACCTGGATCGATTAATGCCACGATTAAGTTGTACAGAGAATGCTTACCGCCATTGGTGACGATGACATTCTCTGACTTGTAATCAAGACCGTTGTCGGTTTTAAGCTTGTGGGCGATCGCTTCCCTTAACTTTGGTTCTCCGGCTGCTGCACCATACTTGGTTTTGCCTTCATCCAAAGCTTTGACTGCTGCGGCTTTAATATGCGCTGGAGTATCAAAATCTGGTTCTCCAGCGCTAAAACTACAAACATCTATTCCCTCTGCCTTCAGTGCCTTAGCCTTGGCTGCGATCGCTAAGGTTAATGAAGGTGTTACCTGACTTACTCTTGCTGCCAGCTTCATTCTTACTATTTTTGGCAAATCTTTCACTGATCTAAGGATATCCCAGAATCTCTACCAAGATTTGCTTTTCTGAATTCGTTGGGAAATGGCGATTGGGGACTTGTACTGAGCGTATCGCTAAAGCGAAAGCTCCGCTAACGCGTAGCGTCTCCAAGAGTTGCCGAAGTATTGGGGATTGGGAAAGAATTTCTGAACCTTGACTCTTAACAATGTATTGTATATAACTTTAGTTTTAAAGCAACTAACTGTTTATATGCAGATCAAGAAACTTTTTATTGCATCTTCTTTGTTAATTACTAGTCTTTTTATACCTAATGCTGCCATTGCTCAAAATCGCGGCACTCCGGGTAAATTTGATTTTTATGTACTGACACTCTCTTGGTCGCCGGATTATTGTGCGACAAATGGTAATCGTGACCAGCAGCAGTGCGGTTCTGGAAGGAAACTTGGTTTTGTACTACATGGTTTGTGGCCGCAATATCAAACTGGTTATCCTGCTAATTGTTCTACGCAAAAATTACCGTCGGAAGTAAAGCGGCGGTTTCCCAATTTGTATCCTAGTAATAAACTTTACGAGCATGAGTGGGAAAAACATGGTACTTGTTCGGGGAAAACTCCTGCGGAATATTTGGGATTGAGTAAACAATTAAAAGATGCGATCGCTATTCCCGCAGCTTATAATCGTCCTAATAAACCCGTGCGTACCACAATTACAAATTTTAAAAATTCATTTGTGAGTGCGAATAATCAAATTACTGCTGATGGTGTAGCACCTTTTTGTTCAGGTTCAGGAAGATTTTTGCAAGAAGTCTTCTTTTGTTATTCCAAAAACGGTGAACCTGGTATTTGTAGCGCCGAGATTTTGAAGCGATCGCAAAAAAGTTGTGGTCAGCCAGATTTCTTATTAAGAAACATTAGATAACAATGGGCATTGGGCATGGGGCATTGGGCACTTAGATTATTGTCCCCCTGCCTCCCCTGCCCCTCTGCCGCTACTCCCTAAGCTATCGTCACATCTGGCGATAAGTAAACATCTTGAATCGTATGAAACAGTTTTACACCTTCCTCAAAAGGACGTTGGAAGGTTTTTCGCCCAGAAATTAATCCTGAACCACCAGCGCGTTTGTTGACCACGGCAGTGCGTATTGCTTCGGCGAAATCATTTTTACCAGTCGCGCCACCAGAATTAATCAACCCGACACGTCCAGAGTAGCAATTCAGTACTTGGTAACGAGTTAAATCAATTGGGTGATCGGTTGTCAGTTCTGTGTAAACGCGCTCATCAGTTTTGCCGTAACTCTTACCACTGGCTTTGGCAACTGCACCGTAACCATTATTATTTTCGGGTAACTTTTGTTTGATGATATCGGCTTCAATGGTTACACCCAAATGATTCGCCTGTCCAGTGAGGTCAGCAGCAAGGTGGTAATCTTTATCTTGTTTAAAAGCACTGTTCCGCAGATAGCACCAGAGAATTGTCACCATCCCCAGTTCATGGGCGCGTTTAAAAGCTTTGCTGATTTCTTGGATTTGTCTGGTAGACTGTTCTGAGCCAAAGTAAATTGTCGCACCTACGGCCGCGGCCCCTAAATTCCAAGCTTGTTCCACATCAGCAAACAATACCTGATCAAATTGATTAGGGAAAGTCAGCAATTCGTTGTGATTGATTTTGGCAATAAAGGGGATTTTGTGGGCATACTTGCGCGAAACGATCCCTAATGTCCCCAAAGTGGTAGCAACCGCATTGCAACCGGAGGCGATCGCTAGCCTGACAATATTTTCTGGGTCAAAGTAAATCGGATTGGGCGCAAAAGACGCACCTGCTGAGTGTTCTATCCCTTGGTCTACCGGTAAAATAGACAGATACCCAGTATATGCAAGACGACCAGTAGAATAAAGTAATTGGAGATTACGTAATACTTGAGGGTTGCGATCGCTGTTGAGCCAGATGCGATCTACAAAGTCTGGCCCCGGCAAATGTAGTAAATCAGTAGGAACTTTTGCTTTATAGGTAAGCAAGTCTTCAGCCTCTTTACCTAGCAATGACTCGATTGAATTAGCCTCTATGAGCGTTGTAGTCATAGTTTTTTCTTCAAAAATTGAGCAAATGACCTTTGCCTTTAAGATAGCATTTTTAATATTGCTAACCTGAGTGTGCAGGCATCAACCATATTTAAAATCTTTATGATATAGCAGTCTGAAATCAGCTAGAAAAACTTATTTTAATGAGGAAACGTGAGATTTAATCGTCAGATTTTGTATTTTATCCTAAACAAATAACTTCTTAAGAAAGATGCAAAGTGATAGGATCGCACTCAAAACCAGAGTTTTTCTCCAATGCAGGTTAATCATCTTTAACAGAGTTGCTTCTGCAAGCATTAACAAGGGCAATTTGCTCTAAGTAACTTGTCCTTGTTAATTTAAATGATAGCTAAATTTACGCCATGCTGTACTAGAATTGACAGGAAAGTAAAACCTATCTTCCCCCTATAGTAGTAATAATCGTTAAAAAACAAACACAATCTATGAGTAAGTTTCAAATCGATATCGACTTTAGCAATATAGATTTAGCTTCCCTAGAGACAGAAGAAGATTTTCAAAGAGAGGCAAGAACATTACTCCCAAAGGTACTGGTCAAACTAGGCGAAAGTGTGGGTGAAAAGACTTGGGAAGAATTACAGCAAAAGCTGCAAGGCAGTGGAGGTATCAAATCTTCTCCCAGCGAGAAACGTAGGTTTATTCAAGAAACTGGAAGAACTTATCAACGAAATGCTAGTAAGAGAGAAAGGCAAGAACTGGAAGACTATATAGTAGAGCAATTACGGCAGCACAAGCAGTAAAGATCGACTTAAGCCTGATGTACGTGTATTCTAACTTCTAGTATTCAAAATCATTGTAGGGGCACAATATATTCTGCTCAACGAGTCTTTGATACTCGTGAATGAGTCTTTTATACTTGTGAACGAGTCTTTGATACTTGTGAATGAACCTTTGAGCTTCGTGGTTTTTTTTACGAACCGCAAAGGACGCAGAGGACGCAAAGAAAGAGGAGAAATATATCTATAAATGAAGTGAAGTAAAGCGGTGCGTTAGTCCTTGGTGTAACGCACCTTGCCAAAACACTAAAGGAGTTAGGAATAAATAACTCCTAACTCTTGTACAGACGCGATTAATCGCATCTATAATTTTTATAGCGCACAACTCAACTCGCCGGCTCTTTGACTAAAGCGGTGATTTTCCCGATAATCTACGGGACAATCTATCACGGCGGGTACATCTTGAGCGAGGGCTTCTTTCAAAGTGGGAATCAAATCTAACGCCGATTCAACTCGGTAGCCTTTTAAACCCATGCTTTCGGCTAATTTGACAAAATCAGGATTGCTAAAATGCACAAAAGATGAGTTTCCTTTGCCAAATTGATTTTCTTGCTTCCACTCAATTAACCCATAGCCACCATCATTGAAAATTATCGTGACAAAAGGCGTACCGACACGCAAGGCTGTTTCTAATTCTTGAGAATTCATCATAAAGCCGCCATCGCCTGTGACAGCAACGACTTTGCGCTTAGGATGAATCAGTTTTGCAGCTAAAGCGCCAGGAATAGCAATACCCATAGCTGCGAAGCCGTTGGAAATTATGCAAGTATTGGGGCTATGGCAATGATAATGACGAGCCATCCACATTTTATGTGCGCCAACATCAGAAATGACGATATCATTTGGGCCCATCACTTGCCGTAAATCATAAATTAACTTTTGCGGCTTAATCGGAAATCCGTCATCATGGGCATACTGTTCGTAATCAGCGCGAATCTCTGACTTTAAGCTAATAGCAAAAGGATCGGGTTTGCCTTGTCTATCTGCTAATTTTAAAATTTCATAGAGGGAATCGGAAATATCTCCCACAACTTCAGCGTTGGGAATATAACTACTATCAATCTCCGCCGGATTTACCCCAATATGCACAATGGGAATTTCGCCATTGCGATTCCATTTCTTGGGTGAAAACTCAATCAAATCATAGCCGATCGCAATTACTAAATCTGTGTTATCAAAGGCACAGGTAATGAAGTCTCTTTGCTGTAATCCCACTGACCACAAAGCTAGTTGATGTGTGTAGGGAATCACGCCTTTACCCATGAAGGTATTAGCAACAGGTATATTCAGTAAGGTAGCAAATTGCGTGACTGCATCACTAGCATGAGCACGAATTGCTCCATTTCCGACTAAAATTAATGGGTTAACTGCTTGGCAAATTGCGGCGGCGGCTGCTCGAATGCTAGCAAAAGATGCATAAGTTTTTTCGCTATTATCCTTAAGCAAAGGGTTGCCTTCGACGGGCATGGCGGCAATATTTTCTGGTAAATCAATGTGAACTGCACCAGGTTTTTCTGATTGCGATCGCTTAAATGCTTTCCGTACTACTTCAGGTGTAATACTCGGTCGCACAATCTGCTTATTCCACTTGGTAACAGGTGCAAACATTGCCACCAAATCTAAATATTGATGGGATTCAATATGCATTCTATCTGTTCCCACTTGACCAGTAATCGCTACTAAAGGCGCACCATCGAGGTTAGCATCTGCTACCCCAGTCATTAAGTTGGTTGCCCCAGGCCCAAGAGTAGAAAGACATACTCCGGCTTTCCCTGTTAAGCGTCCATAGACATCGGCCATGAATGCTGCACCCTGTTCATGACGAGTCGTAATAAATTTAATCGAAGAATGCTTTAATGCTTCCAAAACGTGCAGGTTTTCTTCACCAGGGAGTCCAAAAATATATTGCACTCCTTCATTTTCTAGGCACTGCACCAATAATTCGGCTGTATTCATTTTCTTTTCCGACAACTCTATTAACGAATAAGACTGGGGAATAGGGAATGGGGACTAGGGAATGAGGAATGGGAAAAATCCTTCCTAATACCTAATCGCTAATTCTTAATATCTAATCCCAATACCCAATCCCTATCACTTCACCCACACAGTTTTAACATTGACAAACTCATGTATCCCCTGGATACTCAATTCTCTGCCATATCCAGAACGCTTGATGCCACCGAAGGGCAACCGAGGATCGGATTTGACCATACTGTTGATAAATACGGCACCTGCTTCAATTTCCTCAACCAAGCGATCGCTCTCTTGATTATTGGTTGTCCAAGCACTTGCACCTAATCCAAACGGTGAGTCATTAGCAAGTTTAATGGCAGCATCGATATCTGGAACCCGGAATAACAAGGCTACCGGGCCAAAAAATTCTTCTTTGGCAATTGGTGCTTCAGGCGGGATATCTATGATAATCGTTGGTGGATAAAAGTTTCCAGGACGATTTGATAAAGGATGTCCACCGATGAGAACTTTACCACCACTGCTAATAGCATTTTGCACTTGTTGATCTAAATCCTGGAGAATACCAGGAGTTGCCAGTGGGCCTAAATCAGTATCTGGTTGCATGGGATCGCCTACTTTGAGCGCCTCAAATTTTTCTAAAAGTAATTTTTCAAATTTGTCTGCGATCGCTTCTGCGACAATAAAACGTTTCGCTGCAATACATGATTGCCCGTTATTCAACATCCGCGCTGTAGTAGCTGTGACAACTGCTGTCTCTAAGTCAGCACTTTCTAACACAATAAATGGGTCACTTCCTCCTAATTCCAAAACTGTTTTTTTGATTTGTTTGCCGGCGGCGACGGCGAGGGATGCACCTGCTGGTTCGCTTCCGGTTAAGGTGGCAGCTTTTATGCGGTCATCAGCCATTAAATCAGCAACTTTAGCTGCGCCTATTAATAGAGTTTGAAACGCACCTTCAGGAAAATCTGCCCGTCGGATAATATCTTCTATTGCCAAGGCGCACTGCGGCACATTGGAAGCGTGTTTGAGTAAGCCGACATTTCCCGCCATCAGGGCTGGTGCGGCAAAGCGAAAAACTTGCCAAAAGGGAAAATTCCACGGCATCACCGCAAGAATCGCACCCATCGGTTGATAACGTACAAAACTCTGGTTGGCATCAGTTTTTACACTGGCATCAGCTAGAAAATCAGGGGCGTGTTCGGCATAGTAGCGACAGACGAGGGCACATTTTTCGACTTCGGCGATCGCAGCTTTAAATGGCTTACCCATTTCTAGAGTCATCAACTTAGCAAATTCTGCTTTATCTTGCTCTAAAATATCAGCAGCCTTTTGCAGCCACTGCGATCGTTCGGAGAAATTAGTTCTACGGTACTGCTCAAAAGTCTGAGCAGCCAAATCGAGTTTAGCGGCAATTTCTGTATCATTGAGTGGCTCAAAGGTTTTGAGCGTTTCCCCAGTGGCGGGATTAATGGTGGCGATAACCATTACCTGACCTCCCGTTGAAAAATAGCTTGGGTAGGCTTCCTAGTGTTACACACATCTCTTACAGAAGCCACCACCCAAATTTTAGTCTTTCAGCTAAGAAGTGGTTGCTATATATTACAGTTTCGCAATTAAAATTGAAGTAATATATACAAATTAATCGTATATTCATACTGAAAATTTGCACTGTCCTTACTACCCTTGTAGGAGAGGACTTTCACCTCTATCCCAAGTTGAGTTATAAGGTTTTCAAGGTTCTGTTCCTTGGCGTTTTCACCCTAACCCTCTTTAAAGAAACAGAAATGTTTCTTTACATCTATTGGGAATGTGTAGAGGCAAAGCGGCTTGTCGTCAGACATCGCTTTCCTTAAGCCCTTTTGTCACTCTGGGGAGATAAAAATAAATGTTTGTTGGGTTTCACTTCGTTCAATCCAACAAACAAAACGTTTCTGAGCGTTGGATTTCCTTGCTCAAAGGCCAGTTGCTTCAAGTCGGCAGACCCGCCCAACGCACTGGCTCCCCAACCGACTGCATTTCTCGCGCTTGCTTTGTTTTCTTCATGCATCTTTTTTTGAAGTGGGCTTGTATCCCACAACTAACGTTTCGACTTTGCTCAACGTTAGTTTCTAAGTAGTTTTCCCTGCTTAAATTTTGAATTTTGAATTGTTCGGTCACATATGCGTTTGCCCTGAGCATTGAACAAATTTCACAAATTGCTGTGTTTGTAGGTTTTGGACAAAACAATTATTTGTTAACGTTTCTGGTAAACATGAAACTTTGACAGTAAAAAGTTTTTTATAAGTTTTTTATTCCCTTCTATACCAATCTGTTCAAATCCAGACTCTTCCATCAAGTGTTTTGTTTTATTGCTATCAAGAATTAAGAAATCAACAGTTGTATTGCTGATTATTTCACCATTGTTTTCCCTAATCCATATATACTGCTTCTTAACGCCTGTATCTGTTTTTGAAACTTTGACCTGATGGATTATGTCTCCTGGCAATTTGTCTATCTTATCTATATGCATACCTTGAGCGCTCAGAACCAATAGACCATTCATTTTGAGATGTTCAGCAACACGCCTTAATGCTATTATATTATTCTCAATACTATATAATAGAACTACATAGTAAGTATTAATTGTCGGTATTTGTATCTAGAAACAACCAAACGGCGCTATTTGAATAAGCTAGATCAAAACTCTCTTCCAGTTGTATGTTAAGAACATCAGATTCGACTAATTTAACTTTATTTCCTAGTCGTTTTTTTGCTAAATTTAACATTTGTTTAGAAATGTCAATTCCTGTCAAGTTACAATTCGGTTTTAGTTTTAAGACTCTTTCTGCTACTAGACCTGTGCCTACTCCTATCTCTAGTATATTATTAGAGTCTCTAATTATAGGAAACAGAGATTTAACAACCTCATCGTGGTAGTCAGTGTAAATATATTGAAATAATAAATCATAATAGTTTGCTATGTCTGCATGTATATTCATAAAAACCTCATCAAAGTCGGCACTTGAAGCCAAGAAATCTTATATGCATATACTACCAGTTATAAAGTGTTTTATAACTGAGAGGAATTAAGCTATGACTCAAGCAGTTACATTTGATGAATTCGTTGCTAAATATCCAGATAATACAGGGAAACGTTACGAACTATATGATGGAGTAGTAGTCGAAATACCAACACATACGGGCGACCATGAAGAGGTAATTGGATTTTTAGTCACAAAAATCACTTTAGAATATAGTCGCCTTAGCTTGACGTATGGCATACCAAAAACAGTATTAGTTAAACCACTTGAAAACGAATCTGCTTATTCTCCAGCAAGTAGTGTGGGCTTGTAACCCTAAAGCTTCGGCTTCGCTCAGCTTTAGCCTGAGCGGAGTCGAAGGCTAAATGAATCAATTTCCAATTTTGTCCGTAATTGCAAATTGTTCGGTCACATATGCGTTTGCCCTGAGCATTGAACAAATTTCACAAATTACTGTGTTTGTAGGTTTTGGACAAAACAATTATTTGTTAACGTTTCTGGTAAACATGAAACTTTGAGAGGAAAAAGTTTTTGCCAAGTTTTTTATTCCCTTCTATACCAATCTGTTCAAATCCAGACTCTTCCATCAATTGTTTTGTTTTATTGCTATCAAGAATTAAGAAATCACCAGTTGTATCGCTAATTATTTCAGCATTGTTTTCCCTGATCACTGTATACTGCCTCTTAATGCCTGTATCTGTTTTTGAAACTTTGACCTGATAGATTATGTCTCCTGGCAATTTGTCTACATTATCTGTATGCATACCTTGAGAGCTCAGAACCAATAGACCATTCATTTTGAGATGTTCAGCAACACGCCTTAATGCTATTACATTATTCTCAATACTATTAATATGACTACAGAGTAAGTATTCATTGTCAATATCATTATCAGTATTTGTATCTAGAAAATACCAAACGCCGCTATTTGAATAAGCTAGATCAAAACTCTCTTCTAGTTGCATATCAAGAACATCAGATTCGACTAATTTAATTTTATTTCCTAGTCGCTTTTTTGCTAAATCTAACATTTGTTTAGAAATGTCAATTCCTGTCAAGTTACAATTCGGTTTTAGTTTTAAGACTCCTTCTGCTACTAGACCTGTGCCTACTCCTATCTCTAGTATGTTATTAGAGTCTCTAATTATAGGAAACAGAGATTTAACGACCTCATCGTGGTAGTCAGTGCAAATATATTGAAATAATAAATCATAATAGTTTGCTCTGTCGGCGTCGTATATATCCATAGAAACCTCGTCAAAGTCAGCACTTGAAGCAAAGAAATCTTATAAATTGATACTACCACTTGTTGAATTTGACCGCAAAACAAATTTTTCGCGCTGGCATGATTAGCTAATACATAATCAGTGTTGCTACTTGATGCAATTTTGTTTGATAAACCTTAACTAATCGTTCAATACCTTTGAAACGATAATCTCCCATTTCCTCAAAGTCTGAAGGCAGTGAAAGCATTTTATAAGTGGTTTCACTAATCACGCATTCGCTAGGGGGACAAACTGCTTCCATGCGAGCAGCAAGATTAATCGTCGCGCCTAATGCCGTATAATCTACCCTTTGGGAACTACCGACATCTCCCACAACAGCCTTACCACTATTAATCGCAATACGTAATTGAAGCGGTTCGTGCCAAAAACCATTAGCGTTAAGATGTTCGAGACGAGTGAGCATTCCCTTGGCTGCATTAACGGCGCGATCGGCGTGATCTGGTTGCGGTTCTGGAGCGCCAAAAAATGCCATAATACAATCGCCAATATATTTATCTAAAGTGCCGCCGTAGGTAAACACTTCTTTTAGCATTTCTTCAAATAAATTATTTAATAATTGAGCGATCGCAGTTGGTGTTAACTGTTCAGAAATTGCCGTAAAGCCAACCAAATCTGCAAACAAAATACTGATTTCGCTCTCGGTAGGAGCTAAACTACCACCCGGTAATGCACCTACAGAGATCAACTGCTGCACAACTGCTGGAGAATGATATCGTTCTAGTCGGTGACGAATCATTTCTTCAGTTTTGAGTTTCTCTACCAGTAACCAACGCTGGACGCTAGAAGCCACAATGTTTGCTAAAGCGGAGAAAAAGCTGAGTTCTTCTTCGCCTTCATTTGCCCAATGGTAAGAAGAAAGATTGGCGTCAGCATACAATACGCCCACAACTTTATTTTCATCCCATAAAGGCACTGCCATCGCGCTGCGAATGCCTTTAACTAAAATACTCTGTTCACCAGCAAATCGTTCATCCTGCTGAGTATCAGCGGTTTGAATAACAACTTTTTCGTCAAATACCTTTTGACAGATACTACGACTAATCCAACTTCCATCAGAAGCGAGATGTTTTTGTTGGGAAATATTTCTAGTAGCAGCATTCACTAATTCTAATTGACCGCAACCATTAACATCAATTAATAATGCCAAGCGCTCAATACTATCAAGGTAACGAAAAACCACTTGTTGCACCTGAGAAAAAATCTCTTCTATAGATGCTGCCGCACAGAGATTTTTAGCTATGTCCACTAAGTCTTTGAGACGGGCAATGGTTTTGTCTTTATTATTAATGTTGCCATCTTTGCTATCAGCTGCGATCCATTGCTGTTGTAATTGTTCAACATTGTGAAGGATTGTTCTTTGTTCATTAATGTCTGAAGTTCCAGGATACCCAGATGTCGGTTGGGAAACAAGGCTTGTGAGCAGCACTACCAGACTAATATTGCCCAGCCAAATGATATCGCCGTGATGTAGCTCTTGAGGAAAGTTAACAAAATATTTATTTACTTGCGTCCCGTTTTTGCTGCCCAAATCCTCAATAGTCCACATACCGTCAGCTGTTTTCACTAAGCGGGCATGGTTGCGAGATACTCCAGCAAAAGGTAGGTACAGGTTACATTCCGGCAAACGGCCAATTGTGAATATATCTTGATCAACTGCGATCGTTGTCTCGGTATCTCCCTCTTGTAGGCGTAGCGTCAGTTCAGTCATGAGTGTGATCCATCGAAGCTAGAGGTGCAAGCAACTCTAAGGTAAGTTATACATTACAAGTTAACCTTCACCTTTTCTTTATGACACTGTTAACTGCATTCCGACAACTACATGTAACAGATATTACATTGAAAGAGGCAATTTTGCTGGAGATTCACTTCAGAGTGGGTTTGAATCTCGTTGTCATTTGGATTTAAAATTCAAAATATAAAATTTTGTGTGGTTTTAAAGAAAGCAAATTCAAAGGTGAGAATAAATCCAAAATAAAAAATCGCTCGACTGAGCGAACGCGAGTGCGTCTCGTAGAGAAGCCGAAGTCCAAAATCCAAAATTGATTCACCCTTATTTAATTGGGCGGGAATTCTAAACTAATTTCACCTAACGAACCCTTGCGAAAATCTGTTAAAAGTTGCCTGGCAGCTCGCTCTATATCACCTTTGTAACGATGCTCTGCCAAGGCGTGCAAATAGGTATCTCCGGTGTCTGATGTTGAATCGAGTTGGTAACGGGACTGTAATGGTTTTTTTGGTAATAAATCTGCGGCTACAGCTTCCAAATAGTTGAGTAAATCCACTAGGGCTGCTGCTACTAGCTGGTTATCGTAAGATGCTTCACCGATATCATCACAAATCGCTAATTTCAATGCTGCATCTTGATCTTCCAATTTTAAAGGGATAACACCAGGAGCATCTAGCAATTCCAAATGTTCAGAAATTCGCACCCAGCGTAGTTGGCGAGTTACCCCAGGACGAGCTGCGCTTTCTACCACTCGCCGTCCCAACAAGCGGTTAATCAAAGCTGATTTACCAACATTGGGAAAACCAATCACTACAGCCCGCACTGGACGGGGTAACATGCCGCGATCGCTTCTTCTTTGATTAAGTTCTACTCCAGCAGCTTGCGCTGCTTGCGCCACTTCTGCTACACCTTTACCATGTTGAGCGTTGGTAAAATAAGGGATTTCTCCTTGACGTTTAAACCAATCTATCCACAGCGATCGCATTTGCGGCGTGATCATATCTACTCGGTTAAGTATCAACACCCGTGTTTTACCCTCCACCCACTCACCTATTTGGGGATGATGAGTCGCTAAGGGAATCCGCGCATCTCGTACCTCAAATACCACATCTACGCGCTTGAGCTGTTCTTTGAGCTTCTTTTCAGCTTTGGCAATGTGACCTGGATACCATTGAATCAGGTTTAATCTATAGTTTTGAGTTATAGCCATAGTTAATTACCAAATAAATTATTATCACTTATCATTCACTGGGGCTTGATGTAAAATTAGACGGTTGCCATCAGGATCATAGGCATAAATTTCTCTGCCGTGGGAAGCAATGGAAATTTCTCCTGGTGGGGAATAGCCCAAAGCTGTTAGGTGAGCGATCGCATCTTCTAAGTTACTCACCTCTAAACACAAACTTATCTTACTTTTGGCCTTAGATATCGCTTCAAATTCCGATTCGTTTGTGTTCTTTGGTTTAAAAATACCTAAACGCATACTAACCAAATTAAACTCAGCATAAACATTCGGAATTAAAATAACTGGCTTTTGCTCCAGCAACTTAGTATAGAAATTTACTACATTATCGCAATTAACTGATGCTATAGTGACAAATGCATTAGTATACTGGAAAACCATATAAGCCTTAAATTATTTGATTTTTTTGGTAAAGAAGTGCGATCGCCAATCAAGAAAGCTGTGGTGTCAGTGATTTTCGATTTTTAGTGATTGTACAAATAAAATTAATATAATCAGTGAACTATGCCAAAATATGCTGTAAATTTAAAACAAAACCAGAAAGAACATCTTCACCCGATAAACTTATGGGATATTGTAAAACTTTCGGTGCTTAATTGTGGCAATAAATTATTACTTGTTTATCTTTAGGATTAATTAACCAACCTAGTTGTAAGCCATTAGCTAAGTATTCCTCCATTTTTGCTTTAGTATCTTCCACATCATCAGTTTCAGAAACTAATTCAACTGCGAAATCAGGACACAAAGGAAGGAATTTTTTTCTTTGTTCTGGGGTAAGAGCATCCCATCTTTCTATCTTTATCCAAGAAGCATCAGGTGAACGAGTTGCACCATTTGGCAGTTTAAACCCAGTAGAAGAATCAAAAGCTTTTCCTAAATTATTTTGATTGTTCCAAAACCATATCTGACCTAATAAATCAAAATTACGGTTTCCAGTTTATCCCCCAGTAGGTGACATGATAATTAATTCCCCTTCAGCACTTAACTCTAGTCGTAATTCTTTATTCACAGCTACAATTTATGTAAATTCCTCATCAGTAAATTGCAGATTAGGAGGTAATTGTAAGGTTAAAACAGTCATAATTCATTGCGCTCCACAAAAATCCTAGTTGCATCAAACCTATGCCCTCCTAATAGGGAAGATTTAACCTTCAACTCTACTTGAGGAATTCCCGCAATAAATGCGCCGTTGTTTTATTTTTTAAAATAAAGTTTAAGGTAGATATAGGGGTGAAATACTGAATAATAAATCAAAATGTATAGTTTTATATTACTCAGCACATACGTACACTAATTTTTGTATTCCAGACTATCGGTTGCCATTCTTTCTCATCGGGTAAATTGGGTTTATCCCATGAGAGAAAATAACTTTTCGAGTTTGTATTTAGTCTTGTACAGATAACGAGCGCGGAGGGATTTGAACCCCCGACCCACAGAACCGGAATCTGTTGCTCTATCCACTGAGCCACGCGCCCTTATTTTCCTATATTATAGCACGTCTGTGATAAAATTTGCACAAGAGAGAAAGTTGGTTTCTAGGTTCACAAATAATTAGCTGGGTCTACGGGTGTACCATTCCGGCGGACTTCAAAGTGGAGGTGAGGCCCAGTAGAGAAACCTGTGGAACCGACAGCAGCGATCGCTTGTCCGCGTTCAACTGCTTGTCCTTCGGAAACATACAACTCGCTGGTATGTCCGTACAGTGTAGTAAGGCCATTGCCGTGGTCGATAATTACAGCTCTGCCATAACCACCATACCACCCAGCAAAAATTACTCTGCCCGAATCGGCTGCCCGAATTTTACTACCATAGCTAGCGGCAAAATCCAACCCGGCATGAAAGCGACGATAGCCAAGGATTGGGTGTATCCGCCAGCCAAAGGGACTGCTAGTAGCAGCATCGCTAGGATATGCCATTACACCAGTTCCCCGAATGATCGTACTTGTGCGGCTATTGGTTTTTGTTTGCGCTTCTTCTGTTGCTCTTGCTTCTGCTACCTTTTGTTGAATCAAGACTTCCAGATTTTGGGATTCCCTCTCTAGCTGGTTTTGTGCTGCTTCCAAAGCTAGGCGATCGCTATTGAGGCGTTGAATCAATTCTGATTGTGACTGCGCCTGAGTTTGATAATCGGTTTTTTGTGTTAACAATTGCTCATGAATTAAGGCAATTTCGTTTTTTTGCTGTTCTACGTCCGTTTTTTGTTTATTTATCAGGTTTGCTTGGACGTTGAGTTTTATCAAAATTTGTTCGTCTGCCTGATACAATAACTTCAACTGATGACGACGGCTGAAAAAGTCGCTGATATTTTGACTTTGGAGCAAAACTGCCCATCCAACAGATACAGGCGATCGCTGAAGATAACGCAATCGTGCGACTGTTGCTATTTGCTGCTCCTCATAAGAACGTTGTGCTACTGCTAAATCACTTTCCAACTGCTGAAGGCGTTGGGTAGCGAGTTGTAATCGTGATTCGCTCTCTTGAATATAGCTATCTGTGGTTTGCAGATTTTGCTTTAAACCAGTGAGGTGTTTTTGGGCCTCTTGTTGGAGATTTGTTAAGCGATTGCGATCGTTAACCACACTCTGACGCTGCTGGTTCATTTGTTGCTGCTGTTGTTGCAAAGTATCAATAGATTCTGTGGAGGTTGCGTAGACTGGAATTAATGCCAAACAAATCCAGACAATGCAGCAAAATGCAATAGATAAACAGCCCAAAATCTGCTTTTTTCCGATAAATTGCGCTCTCATAGCGTGAAGTCCAACCAAAACGATGCTTTCAAACACTATGAGGATTATTCCCAAAATCTGATTCACCCACTCCAACGCATGATTAAATTGTCTGCCAAGTTGTAACACAAAGATTCCAGCCATGTCAGCATTAAGCAGGTAAGTAAGTCGATGCGAATAAATCGAACTATGTGATAGGGCGGTTCGCCCTGTTTGATAAAATGGTTGGCATAGTTGGAGAAGTTAATAAGTCCTTAATCTACGACAACCAAAAAATATGTTTACTGGCAAGATGAAGAGATGTGGCTTGGCTATCTGGAGGAGTATCCAGACTACTGGACTCAAGCAGAAACCGAAAACGAACTAAAGGAGAACTTAACTGATATTTACAAAGAATTAACAAGTGGGACAATCCCCAATATCTGAAGAGTGGCTGAACTTGAGGTATCGTGAAACGACGGGACTTGAAGTTATGCCGCTCAACTTAACTAGGTAAAAGGAAAAATAAAAACAATCATTACTCTCCAATCTACGGTTGCCTATTAATGAGGATAACGAAAGAAATTTGATTCCAATAATTTTGACCGAGACAATTTTAGATTTTAGATTTTGGATTTTGGATTTTGGATTCAAGTCAAAATCTGCAAAAAAAAGGTTTCAAGCCTCTCCATTTATGGAGAAAAAGACAAAAAAATTATCATTAAAGTCTCTTTTTTAAAGGAGAGGTTAATCCAAAATCTAAAATCGACATGACTTGTTATTTTAATAATTGGGTTCAACATCTGGAGTTAAAGTGATGACAATGCTTGAGCGTGAATTAGCTGGACGTGGAGATCGACTTGTTGCTCAGTTCATTGATTCTTTTGTTGCTATTTTAGTAATAATCCTTGCAGCATTTATCTCTGGTATTTCAGAGAAAATCGGTGAGATAGTAGTACTTTTTGGGTTGTTGTTTGCTGTTTTCTACGTTCTGTGTGCAGACGGATTAAAGGGTGGGCAGAGCTATGGGAAACAAATTATGAGAATATGCGTGATAGATGCCACGTCTGGAAAACCATGCACCTTTATGAAGTCTTTTATTCGCAATATTCCATTGGCATTTCTAGGAATAATAGATTGGATATTCATTTTTTCTGAAAAAAGGCAACGGTTAGGAGATATGCTTGCCAACACTATTGTAGTTCGTAAAAAATCCCGCTCTAGAGTTTCCTAAAGTCTTGATGACTATCGATAGTGCTGCACAATAACAGCAACAATGTATCTTTGATAAAGTATGTAAACTGATGCTTATTTACCAGTTTCAATGTCCGCAGAAATTTGATGTATCAATCTCTAGTGACGCAGCATAACAAGTCGCTGCACCGGAACGTACTAATCTGGTCTGCTGACATCTAAAGGTTATATCCATCCGGTTAGCTCAGTCATTACCCTGAAGGAAGCAAGCTACTGTTGAGGTCTTTGCCATCTGAAACTGTCTTCTCTAGGAGACACTGCACGAACAATTTTGAAGAATTATTTTGACTTTTATACAAAATGTCCCGTTCTGGATACACACTCCCAGTATTTGCTTGCGCTGCTGCTGTTGCAGCTTTACATTGGTTACACGATCGCCAACCCCTAACTTTAGCATCTATAGATTTGATTGAACCTGCTCAAATCGCAGAAATCCCCATTGAACAGGTAGCAGGATTATCTGAGAATACAGCTTTAGCAATCACCCGTAGCGATCCTGGTGATAATCTCGATTTGACTAAAGATACACCGATTTGGGCATTGGTGGAATGGCGAGAACAGGGTGATGATCCTGTAATTATTAAAGGTGGGGAAGGAATTGGCAGACAGGTAAATGCTGATGACAAGCCTGCTATTTATGCTTATGCTCAAAAGCTGTTGCAAGATAATTTGCAACGGATTTTAGCACCTGGGGAAAAAATCACGGTGACGATTATTCTACCTCAAGGGCGATCGCTTGCGGTTCGGACTTCAAATTCTGCTTTTGGTGTGGTTGAAGGACTTTCCCTTTTAGGTACAACCGGTATTTCTCAACCCTTAAGTACACCCGATCAGCTTGCAATTTTCCGGGCTGAGTTACAAAATAAAGCCAGTCGTTTTGAGAGTTTAGTATTCTGTATCGGCGAAAATGGCCTAGATTTAGCGCGTAAACTAGGGATTAATCCCGAACAATTGGTCAAAACTGCTAACTGGCTTGGGCCAATGTTAGTAGAAGCTGATGTGCTAGGCGTGAAAGAAATCTTATTATTTGGCTATCACGGTAAGCTGATCAAACTGGCTGGCGGGATTTTTCACACTCATCACTACTTAGCAGATGGACGGCGGGAAATTTTAGCCGCGCACTGTGCGATCGCAGGTTTAAAATCACCAGATATCCAAGCTGTATTTAACAGTGCAACTGCCGAAGCCGCATTAACATATCTAAAATCCCTAGATGCTGCAACTGGTAGTGATTGGGTAAATCAAGTTTACAATGCGATCGCAGAAACTATCGATGTTCGTTCTCAAGAATACATCCAAAACCATAGGGAAAGCAGCACAAGAGTAGCAATTTGTGGCTCTATCCTCTTTGATCGCGATCGCAAAATTATCGTGAAGAGTAAAACTGCTGGTCTGTTGATGGGAAAATTATGTTAATTTATTATGAATAATCGTAAACAATTCAAATAAATAATTTTCTAAGTAACCACTCTAGTGTAAGTTTATCGTTTTAATACCATCTCCGACTTAGGAACTCGACAAACGCACATAACCTTGCGTTTGTAAAGTTTTCTATACCATTATCAACCTAACCAGGCTGGATAATAGCATCATCATAGACCACAAAGCATCTATCCTTAATCAGACATAATACTCCCGTCATGAACACAGCGGTGATACCAACAGAACAAGCACCCCAAACATTAGAAAATTTTGGGAGACTTGATCGCCAATTGATTGTAATTCTGGACTTCGGCTCTCAATATTCTGAGTTGATTGCCCGTCGCATCCGCGAGACTCAAGTATACTCTGAAGTTTTGTCTTATCGCACTACTTCTACACAATTGCGCCAACTCAATCCTAAAGGAATCATTCTCTCTGGTGGGCCGAGTTCGGTTTATGGTGATAACGCTCCCCATTGTGACCCAGAAATCTGGAATTTGGGAATACCCGTTTTGGGTGTTTGCTATGGGATGCAGCTAATGGTGAACCAACTCGGTGGGGAAGTGGCAAAAGCTGACCGAGGTGAGTACGGCAAAGCCTCATTATATATTGATGATCCCACAGATTTGCTTACTAATGTTGAAGATGGTACTACGATGTGGATGAGTCATGGAGACTCGGTTATCCAAATGCCATCAGGGTTTGAATTGCTGGCACATACAGAAAATACTCCCTGTGCTGCGATCGCTGACCACGAAAAGAAACTTTATGGCGTTCAATTCCATCCAGAGGTGGTGCATTCGGTTGGCGGCATAGCATTAATCCGTAATTTTGTCTATCACATCTGCGATTGCGAACCCACTTGGACAACAGCAGCTTTTGTTGAAGAGGCAATTCGAGAAATTCGCGCCAGAGTTGGTGAAAAGCGGGTGCTGTTGGCGTTGTCTGGTGGGGTGGATTCTTCTACCCTGGCCTTCTTGCTATATAAAGCCATTAGTGACCAATTGACTTGCGTATTTATCGATCAAGGCTTTATGCGAAAGTATGAGCCAGAGCGATTAGTAAAGCTGTTCCGAGAGCAGTTTCACATTCCTGTAGAGTATGTTAATGCTCGCGATCGCTTTTTAGCTAGAGTTGCTGGCATCACAGATCCTGAAGAAAAACGCCGCCGCATCGGACACGAGTTTATCAATGTATTTGAGGAAACATCCAAGCGCCTCGGTCACTTTGACTATCTAGCTCAAGGGACTCTTTATCCAGATGTGATTGAATCTGCTGACACCAACGTTGATCCCCAAACTGGTGAACGGGTAGCAGTGAAAATTAAGAGTCATCACAATGTTGGCGGTTTGCCCAAAGACCTAAGATTTAAATTGGTGGAACCACTACGGAAACTATTTAAAGATGAAGTCCGTAAAGTTGGGCGTTCCATTGGTTTACCAGAAGAAATTGTTCAACGGCAACCTTTTCCTGGGCCTGGTTTAGCAATTCGGATTTTAGGGGAAGTCACATCTGAGCGGTTAAACATTTTGCGTGATGCAGATTTGATTGTCCGGCAAGAAATTAACCAACGCGGCATGTATCAGGATTTTTGGCAAGCGTTTGCTGTATTGCTGCCAATTCGTAGTGTTGGCGTCATGGGGGATCAACGTACTTACGCTTACCCGATTGTTTTGCGGATTGTTACCAGTGAAGATGGCATGACTGCTGATTGGGCGAGAGTTCCTTACGATGTACTAGAAGTGATTTCCACTCGGATTGTAAATGAGGTGAAAGGGGTGAATCGGGTGGTGTATGACATCACCTCTAAGCCACCTGGAACTATTGAATGGGAGTAATCAAGTTTTGAGTTTTGAGTTTACCGAAAAAGTGGGTTTAAAGCCCTGTCCTTCTAGGTTCGTGTCTGGGTTGAGTACTTTGGAAAGGTATTTAAACTCACGGTTGCAGTTAATCCGCAATACAGTAGCCAGGAATGCTCTGGCTGTGGTGAAGTTGTCAAGAAAACACTATCCACTAGGACACATGTATGTTTGTGTGGTTATGTAATAGATGGGGACAAAAACGCAGCGAGAATCATCCTTAGTCGAGGATTGGGTAGGGTAGGGCATACCGGAACCATTGCACCCGACGCAAGCAACGCTTGGGGAGATGAAACCCTACTCTCTCTGGGGCAGCCCTGATTGAGCAAGTTATGTCTTAGATTCAAGAATCTCCGTGGCTTCAGATCGGAGAGTGTCAAAAATGCTATGCTACTTTAGACAAAATTACAGGGCTATTTCATTCTCATCTAGTCCGCCTCAGAATGAATTCACCAGTCTAATAGCGAAAGTCGTCTAAAGACGATTGAGAAAAGGTTATAGTCCGTTAAAACGGACTTTAGCTATTAGCCTGAAACTTCAGTTTTGGGCGGTTTCTGTTTAGAACGAAATAGCCCTGGACAAAATTATTAGAATAAACCCGTCTTTTTGCTTAGAAAGGGAGTAGCTGTTTTGTTGAATATCAAAGCTTTGTCAGTAGTTTGTACAAGCATATCGTTACTTGTATTCGGTATTAATGAAATAGCGTCTGCTTCTTCTTTGAATCCGACACCTGTGTTTGACAACGTTGCTAGCTACACTACTACTATTACTGGAGATAATAATCTAGCTGATATTTACTATCCTAATCCAACAGACTTAAAAACAAGTAATTATTCCTTTCCAGTAGCACTATTACTACAAGGTGCACTAGTTGACAAATCAAATTACTCTAATTATGCTAAACAAGTTGTACGCTATGGATTTGTAGTAGTGGTGCCAAACAGCAAACGTACAGCTCCAATATTTGACGAAGCATTATTACCCAAAACAAGCCAAATTGATACAGCTTTACAACAAATTGTAGTTGAAAATAAGAATATAGTTCACCTATTATAGGTTTACTGGATATAGAGAAAGTAGGCTTGGCGCTAGCCTCTCTCTTTAGGAGAAGACAACAGGTTGTCAGACACAATATCACAAGCTAACCACAATTCCCAACCGCTCATTGGCATCCAAACCTATTAGTAATAAATCAGTCAGTAATTAGCAAGATTATTCTTGAACTCCAACTATTCATTAAAATGAATTTTTTAAATGTAAAGGAATTTAAACACCAACATAATTTTATCCAGTCAATAATTATAAATGCCAGCGAACAATTAACCATGAATTGGATGGTGGTTGGACGAATTGAGTTATTGTTTACGAAAATAGGCGCGATCGCAGTAAAATTACTAATAATGTAGTCACTAAGAAAAAACAAGCAGCTCATTAGAAATAACTTTCATTTGATTAACGTTAATGGAGATGATATGGAACCTCCTCTCTCCCTTGCTGGCTTAAATATCCTCGTAGTTGATGATGATGAGGATAGCCGCTTTTACATTACTACCGTCTTGGAAGCTGATGGAGCCACCGTTATGGCAGTTGCATCGGCTGCGGTAGCATTGAAAGTATTACCTGAGTTGCAACCAGAAGTTTTGATTTGTGATATTGCTATGCCTGGTGAAGATGGCTACACTCTCATCCGCAAGATCCGGGCGCTGAAGTCTGATAATTGGGAAAAACTCCCAGCTATAGCTTTAACTGCATACGGCGATAGCGAGTATCGTAGCCGTGCCCTGGAAGCGGGCTTTCAAACTCATGTGGCGAAACCAGTTGATCCAGGAGAACTAGTTGCGATCGTCGCAGAATTGGTTGCTTCCTATACGAGTTAACACCAACATAGAATTATTTTTTATTGCTCAAAACTCCAAAGTGAGTTATTATCTCCATAGTTATGGTAACCTAACTACGTTTTCCATTCCAACACAGGGTGAGGCGTAAATATACTAAAAAAGGCTTGGAGCTTGACTTTTCAATAATAGCTAAAAGCTTTAACACACAAAGCTGACATCGCTTGTGGCAAAAGTAAAGTAACTAGCTGTTTCTACCATAACAGCCATTAACTCTGACACTGTTTTTTGAGCGGAAGAACATACATAGAATTAGCCCTTTCGAGGTAACTCAAATAATCTCTTTTTTCTCTCTATGCTCTCTGTAACTCTGAGAAGATGTTTTAAAAGGGTCTTTTGCTTTAATAAATTAGCACAGCTAAGTATGTCAATACACGAATAAAACCTTGATTTGTCGTCATAGTTAAACCAAATCAGAACGGCAAAATTGCATCTTCTATTTTAAAACATTATCTGAGGTTTCAAAGTAGTTTACCTAACCACTCCAGAGTGAACGAAAAATCGGAACACTAACTTCCAGGAATCTCTTAGCACAGTGTTAGCAATGTATGAGCGTCACTTTTGAAGACAGAGGACACAAAGTCGCATAGGTTAAAGAGAAATTTGTTGGTCAACATTTTACCCACCTTAAAAGGGCTAAACTATAGTACTTACAGACTGTACAAAAGAATCATATTGTGTATCAACGTAAATACGTTGTTTCAGCTTTTTATACTTCAGCCTTTGAAGGATTTAATTTAGATGAATAAGGAAACTTTTACAGATCAATATGTAAATTACAAATTTAATGAAGAGAATTTTGCTGTAGAAGATGAGTCCCTCTGCCTTAAATATTTTGAAAAACAAATCATTGATTCGCAGAAGTACTGGCGTCGCTTCGGCGGCCGGCCAGACTTCTGTGGCAAAGTCGTCCTTGAGATCGGCTGTGGACATGGTGCCCTAACCATTGATGCAGCAATTTCGGGAGCGCAGCAGGTGATTGGTCTTGACCTCATTGGTAATCGCATATCATTTGCCCAGCGTATAGTAGCGGAACGCTTCCCAGATATCGCCAACAGAATAGAGTTTCATCAGTTGGATATTGACAACATAACGACGCTTGACGGCAAGGTTGATGTCATAATTTCCAAAGACACTTTTGAACACATCATGGGCATAGATAGAGTTCTTCTCTCAATCAGACGGCTTTTACGGGAAGGGGGCTTACTGATAACTGGTTTTAGTCCACTCTACTACAGTCCCTTTGGCGATCATGGATTTCACGCAATCGGACAGCCCATCAAGCTACCGTGGGCACATCTGATTCTTGGCGATGCGCGTGTTGTCGCAGCTTACAATAAATACCATCCCGGAGTCGAGTGCCATTCGGTCTATGAACTTGGACTCAATAAATTCAAGCGCCGCGACTTCCTGCAAACCTTTGATAAAGCTGGATTTACCATTGTAAGCGAGAGGATAAATGCTGTTGAAGGAGCTTCTAAATTGATGCCATTGCTTAACCTTCTGAGAAAAGTTCCTGGACTTGAAGACTATGCAAATGTAAATATGTACGTTGTAGCCCGTAAAATCTAGTAACTCGTCCAAGAGTATTAAAAAAATTGGTCATTAGTAATACCCTACGAGTATAAGGTTTCTGAACATCAGAACAGGGCGTGATTTTCAATTGTTGAGACTATTTTGCTCCAGTTTAAAAGCTAATTTGCTCAGACTTATAGGCTGGTGGCTCGACGTGAATTAAAATCCTCACTGGACGGAACCGTTCTTCTAATCGGCTTTCTATTTCTTCGGTGATGTGGTGAGCGGTTTCTACGTCTGGTGCATTTACTATTAAATGCATTTCAATGAAGACTTGACGACCAAGAACACCGCGAGAAGCAATTTCATGACAGTTAATTACACCTGGAACAGAAGTAGCGATCGCATGAATTGCTTCTGGTGCGATCGCCATTTGATCCACAAGCCAAGGCAAATTCTCTTTTAAAACTGACCAACCACTCCAAAATACCAACAAGGCGACAGGAAAAGCTAACACCAAATCCATCCATTGATAACCTAACCAAACTCCGATCAATCCGCCAATTACAGAGATTGTCACCCAAATATCGCTCATGGTATGTGTAGCGTCAGCTATAAGAATTGAGCTACCTACCCGCTTACCCACACTACGTTCGTAAAACGCCACAAAAATATTCACACCCAGCACAATTAGTAGTAACCACAACTCAGGTGGCGATATTCTCACAGGTTGACCACCACCTTTGAGAATTCGCCCGATTTCTCCTTGTAAAATTTCAAAACAGGCTATTGCTAAAAATGAGGCAATTCCTAAAGCGCCTATAGCTTCAAACTTGCTGTGTCCGTAGGGATGCTCGCGATCGGGTTGTGGAGAAGAAAATTTACTTGCGATTAACCCTAAAACGTTGTTGGCGCTATCTGTCACACTATGCAAGGCATCAGCTAGCAAACTCAACGAACCAGTCCAGTAACCCACAAGTGCTTTCAATCCCATTACAAACAGGTTGAGCTGTAAGGTAATAATTAAAACCTTTCGTACTTCGGCGCGGTTATCGTAAATCATAGATAATTTATCACATCAACTTCTATGACTTCTAATGTAAAACTTAAAATCTAAATAGACACTAATCAAATGTATCAAAGTCTTACGCAGTAAGAATTAAGTCTCTCTATAGGCTCTATGTTTTATACCATTTTGTTGAGATTATTTATAATTAACAACAGCTACAAGCTTTAGAAATATTAATAATATACTTAAAATTAACAGCATATTTTTAGCATTAATTCCAAAAATATTTTAATTACTTTTGTTATTCATACATCCACTTAGGTCAGACCGAATTGCACTCAAAGAGATGATAACGACCATTAGTAAGCTGTACTTAATCAAAAAAACTGACTAGCTCAATGAGTTTGATTTACTACCTTTAATCAACAGCAAAATCGAAAAAAATTTACAGTTTTTGGAATCATAAGTAAACCTAGAGGTAAGTTTTCATCGAAACAGCACTGATTTGTCTCCTTACATAAATTAACAAGCCAGAGGGATGGGTGAACATTTGATACTCTTAAGAGTTTGAGTCAGAACTTGAGCAATATAATTCCAATGGTCAATTTTCTTCAAACGACAAGTTTCAATCACGAATACTATGAGTACCAAAAAACTTACAGATAAGGTGGCATTGGTAACAGGTGGCTCACGCGGTCTGGGAGCGGCGATCGCCAAACGTCTGGCGGACGATGGTGCAACTGTTGCCCTCACCTACACTAGCTCACCGCAAAAAGCCGAGGAGGTAGTGCTTGCCATCAAAGCGGCAGGTGGACAAGCTTTGGCTCTTCGCGCCGACAGTGGCAATGTGGAAGCTGTGAAAAACGCTGTAGCTGAAACTGTAAAAGCCTTTGGTCGTCTTGACATCCTCGTAAACAACGCGGGGGTCGGCGCTTTCGCTCCAATTAACGAGTTCTCACTGGATGATTTTGACCGACTCATAGCGGTTAACGTTAAGGGTGTGTTTGTGGCAACTCAGGAAGCTGTCCGCCAGATGGGTGAGGGTGGACGGATCATCATGATCGGCAGCATCAACAGCGACATTATGCCTTTTGTTGGCGGCTCCGTCTACGCTTTGACCAAGGGTGCGATCGCCAGTTTCACACGCGGTCTTGCCCGCGATCTCGGCTCTCGTGGCATCACGGTAAACAATATCCAACCTGGCCCGGTTGACACCGACATGAACCCGGCGGACGGTATCTTTGCCGACAGGATGAAAAGCATCACTGCTCTCCAGCGTTACGGAAGAAGCGAAGAAATCGCCGAAATGGTTTCCTATCTCGCCAGTCCAGAAGCGGGTTTCGTGACAGGTGCGAATCTGAAAATTGATGGCGGCTTCGCAGCCTGATTCAGCAACTACAGCAAAACAAGAAAAGTCTGATCGTACAAATCTGTCTAGGGACGATGCCAGCACCTAGTCTGAGGCATATCCTTGAAAAAGTGGGCTTCGCCGCCGTCGATCTTGGCGGCTTCGTCTCTTCTTCCGGTAATATTAGTACTTATCAAGAAGTTTTAATAAATGAAGATATGTCTTCAATTCCTCTAACCTTGAACTTAATTGAAGGTTCTGTCTCTTTGAGTTTTTCACCCCAAGCAGCACGAGAATTAAAAGCAGCAACAGATCAATTGATGGAGCGCTTGAAAGCTGTGGCCGCTAAATCCACTCCTGGCGGCGGTGGTAAAGTAACTCCCCAGCCTCCCCTGGAATATCGTTACACGGGTGAAGTATTTTTAGAAATTTTCTGTAATCCTAATATCTGGCCAACACCCTTCGCAGCCAAAGTTTTGCTGACTATCCGCAATGTCAACATCCGTTTGACTACTGAAGCTGAACTTACTCGCATCATTGAAGACATTAATAATTACTTAGAGCAAGTACGATAATAGTTCTGTAATTTTTCTGTGCTTTTCGATATTAAAAAAATACTATACAAATTTTGGATTTTAAGAAAATTTGAGCCAGTCGCTTGCGGAGGTTGTCTCTGTTGTCGTAACTAGTGTCGGTTAGCCCGACTTAGGGACTTCCAACTAAAAAAATATCCTATCGGTATGTAGGCAGAGGGGCACTTAGCTGGGGGCAGGCAACAGGGGGAAGAAAGAAAAATATTATCTGAGTAAATTGGATAATTTATTTTCTGGAAGTCCCCTAGCAAACTTTTCAATACTATTTTTGGCTTTGAACAGTAAGTAGACTATTGCTTACTTCAGGGAAACGATGCAATGAATTGCGAGTCAAAAGTGAAGTTCCTAGATTTACCTATTAGATAAATCTAGGAACCTCACAGAATCTACCTATTAGACTCAAGCTGTAGCACCAGATATACACAATAAATTGTTCTGATGCCCTCTTTAACTTGAAAACTTGTATAAATTCAGACTCCAATGCTTCTAGGTTAATGAAAAACGCAAGATTCTATATGGGGCAATGCTCATCAAAAACCAGAGATTATCCCTTAGATTGGGCGTCGAATCGTTGATGGTGACATCCACATATCGAAAATTAACCCCCAATCCCAAATTTGAAATCAAACATTGATTAGTCGTTGTCCCACTGTTCACGACCAATTAGGTCACCAATGCGATCGCGTAACAAAAAGTCACATTTCTCTAATTCACATTCAACGCAAACCCACTCTCTCGCTGGAATGTATTGGCAGAGGGTATATATTGGCTGTTGTCGGCTAATCATTCCCTTTTGCACCAGGCGGCGTGCTTCGTCTTGAATCAAATCGAGAGAGTAGTAATTTATAGAAGGCACCGTATTCACACTCATGTTTTTTACTCACAAATTAACACTTACGATAGTGTTCCTATTAAAAATTAGGAACAAAGATTACAGAAATTAGACTTGTGGCTAGGATTTTGTAGTTTGCTATACGGAACTATTTTTATTTTGACGCTACATCTCCTGAAATTATTTCAAGATATGTTAAGAAAGTCAACAAATCCTGACATTTGTCAAAAATCTGCTTTACAAAAAAAATTCCGAGTAGTTAACTTAACCTGCTATAGCGGCTGTATGGTTTTTATGCAACAAGTCTGAAAGTCTTGCCATCATTGTATTTAGGCAAGATTTGGTGGTTGTCTAAAAGTTCAGGACGCAATCGCTTACATATCAAATAATCACCTTAAAGCCTGATTTAGAACTGCTGGTATTTATCTAAAGGTAAACAACATAAAAATATTTGTCAGATACTAGGGTATAAAGTGTTGCAAAACATAACGGTTAAAATACACTACGAAGACTTTTACCCCAGCATCTGTTAACAATTTCTTAAATATAACCGTAATTAATTGGTTAATTTAAGGACTGATATTACACGGTTTTCTTTGGATAAACATCTGGAGAAGGGAGCAGAGAACAGGGGAGGAAAGAGAGTTATTGTTCAGTAATTCTTCTCTCTCCCTGCTTTCCCTGCTCTCTTCTGCTCTTGCTTAATGAAGAACCTGCCTCAACCAAGAAATTCCTTAACCCAACGGTATTGGAGGTAGAGTAGGGACGAAAGCCAAAGCAAGCAAAAAACGTATATATGTAACTACTGAGCATTGAAATAGATTATGGTCATATTAAAACAGACGCGATTTCATCACGTCTGTAAATTGTTTGGCGGATTTGCTGAGATTAATTGTTCTGAAGTTACATTGTTATTTCAGTTACTCATTCATCAGATGATTCATCATCTTGCTCGGTGCTGTCTTCTACTGTTACCAGATTTTCTGGGGGACGCTGATGGTTAAGTTGGTTTAGTAGTGCCAGTACCTTATTACCACGTTCTATGGAGCGATCTTCGAGAAATAGCACCTCTGGTGTACGACGTAGCCGTATCCGCGCCCCAAGTTCACTGCGAACGTAACCTGTGGCAGACTTTAAGCCTGCCATTGTTTCTGCTTTAGCTTCATCTGTGCCATAGATACTGACGTAGATTTTGGCGTGTTGGAGATCGCCGGAAACATCAACATCAGTAACACTTACCATTCCTGTACCTACACGATCATCCTTGATGCCGTTGAGCAGCATTTGGCTAACTTCCCGTTTGATCAATTCAGCAACGCGGGAAACCCGGCGATTTGTAGCCATAAAAATTTCGCCTCCTCACAGAGGTTGTACAACAAAAATACATAAAAGTTGAGTAGACAGTAGTTAGCGAGAGCAACGCTAAAAAGAACCGTCTGTAGGACACAACCCGAATATAGCGCTAGTCTAGATTATACTCAAGCCCAGCATTGCCCGTAGGGTGAGAGTAAGGAAGACTAGGCTGCTCACAAATAAACCCAAGATAGCAATCAAGGTGACTGGGCGCTTCAACAATGGCACTAACGGCGCAAAAGTGTTCAGAAACAAGCCTAAGACGATACTAATTAAGTACCGGGGGTAGCGAAAGACGTTATCCCAAAATCCGTCAAACATCTGAATGTAAACTGCCTTGTTATATACTTACGTTTGTTTTGATATGCTTTATCTACTCAATTGTAATCTATGCGGCTGGAAAATTAGCAGTTAATATAAAATATGCTCCGTCGGTTATATTGGCTTTATTTAGTCACGATTATTTTCAGTTAAATCGGAAGTTAATGGTAATTCAAATCCCCAAGGAAACTAGCCCGCGTCCATTTTTGAAGTGGGCAGGGGGTAAAAGTAGGTTGATACAGCAATATATTTCTTATTTTCCCAAAAGTTATAAAAATTACTATGAGCCATTCTTAGGTGGTGGTGCAGTTTTTTTCTATCTCCAACCAAGTGCAGCATTTTTAACTGATATTAATGCCGAATTAATTAACACTTATTGTTGTGTTAGAGATCATGTCGAGGAATTAATTTGTCTATTGAAAGAGCATAAAATTCGACATGGTAAAGATTATTACTATAGTGTCAGAAATAACTATGGTGGTACTGATATACAAAAGGCTGCTCGTCTAATTTATCTTAATAAGACTTGTTTTAATGGTCTTTATCGAGTTAATTCACAGGGAAAATTCAATGTACCTTTAGGTAGATATGAAAATCCCAATATTTGTTCTGAGTTTTTATTAAAAGCAGCGTCAGCAGCGCTTTATCATGCAGAAATTAAACAAGCAGATTTTACAGAAGTCTTAAATCATGCAACTAGCAGTGATGACTTTGTCTTTTTTGACCCGCCCTACCATCCTATCAGCGAAACTAGCTATTTTACTGCTTATAGCCAAAATTGTTTTAGTAAAAAAGACCAAGAACTTTTGAGAGATACTTGTGCAGAGTTAGCAAGTCGTGGTGTCAAAGTTATGGTATGTAATTCTGATAGCGAATTTATTAAAAAGAATTATACTGATATTAATTTTGAAATCTACAAAATCAAAGCATCACGCTCAATTAACTCAAATGTCAAAAATAGAGGAATGATTTACGAATTACTAATTACATCTTTTAAAGATTTTTATTTGCCCAAGCAATGAATCTGTCTAAACTATAAACTGCTAATAAATTATGGTTATCATTAACTCTTGCTTTTAGCCATTTGCTTGCGCCTTCTCGCATACCTTCACCACCTAAAATTACAATAGTTGGTGCAGGGTAATAGTTCTGGATGTTCATGTTCAAGTAAGGAAACTTTTCATCAACCGAACCGGGACTTTCTTGCCATTTGCATTCAAAAATTAAACCAGATGGCATTGCAGGTGAGCCAACAACATAAAAATCAACTTTCAGATCGGTATGATAAATTCCAGTTCCAATATAAATTTCTTTTCCATAACGTTTTGGTAATAAAGCAGCATTTAGTATAAATTCTTTTGGGACATAGTTCCCAACTTGAAAATAATTATGCCCATTTAAGATTGCTTCTACATTTCTTTCTAAAATATTCCCAGCCTTATTTGCCCTTCCGCCTTGAGTCAGAGCCATTCTCAATCCCTTTGCCAAAAGTCCTGCTTATTATAGGATTTCATAAAAGCAGTAAAAAAGGGGCAGCTGCTTAATATGAATTTTTAATTTTGACTAAATAAGGTTGGATTAATAGGTAAAAAATCCGAAGATTTTAGTATTTTTGTACTAAATAAATACAAATGTATTAATAATTAAGATAAGGAACGAGTTACTAATTCAGATAATAGTTAAAATAATAGATTTTTTCTATTGACTCAAAAACCAACTATTGCAAGCGATTACGCCATTTTTCTAGGTCTTGGGAACAGTGGATAACAGTGTAGATAATAATCTCCTGTTCATTAAACTCGTAAAAAACGACGTCAGTTAAACACTTGACTGTAGCACGGTGATAGGTTTCATAAACAATCTGGTATATGCTGGGGTGAGGCTGAATAAATTCAGGCAGGCATCAATACAGTGTAGAAACTCAGCCCATAACCCAAATTCGCGCCCCTGTTACCAGTCATAAGCTTCGATAATGTCTAATTCTGTGGTTGTAAGGATAGTTAATTTCTAGTTATGCCGTATCACACCCCGAAACCGCCATATCTATAACAACATTTCTAATCATGGGAATTTAGCTTGGATGAATTTTAGTTATTTCACCTTAGCTTCAACCTGTCTGTGCCTCAGTATGACCGTTGCGGATAGCCCATGCTAGTTCTAAAAGTTGAGTCCAGCGCTTTTGTAGCTGTTTGGGGGTGCATTTGATACTTTTAGCGATCGCCTGATCGTTTTGTCGTGCAGTTTTTAACTGTAATATTTGCTGTTGCTGTTGTGTGAGTTGATTCACAAAGATTTCCCACTGCTGGGAAGATAAACCCAATTTTTGCTCTAAACCCGCGCCCAACCATTGATGTACCAATTGCCAATGGTGTTGTTTGGCAAACTTTTCTACATGGTATTTAAACCGTTGTTGGAGATAATCGCGCTGACGGCTGGTTAAACCGAGAATTTGGTCAATTTCTGGGGCTGAGAGGTCTTGAAGTTTCAAGCTGAGGTAGTTCATACAGTCAGATTGTCCTTGAGAATCCAGGTATTTCATCAATTCAGTGATGACGCGATCGCGTTCTGACTCTTCGGATGGATCGAAGTTAGTTTGGGCGATCATCTGCGATCGCAGCTGTTGCACCGCCGAGTTACGCTGGTAAGATTCTGCTTCTTCACCCTTAGCAGACTCTACCGCCATTTCAATATCCACGGTAGTTTCTTGCGGCTGACGACGAGCAAAGCCTTGGGCCCGCAAGATAATCAATTGCTGATTTGCACCACCAGGTAAATTGATTCGGCGTTTGGCATATTGCTCTGTAAACGCCATATATTCAGCTAATTGCAGCTGAGTACGCGGTGTGTGATCGTTAGGTAGTTCGTTTTCTCTGCGGAAAGCTTTGATAGCTTCGATATAAAATGCTTGTAAAAAATCTTCAATCAGACTGTAACGAGCCTCAAAACCCAACTCAGAGCCGGATACAGTTACATGGCGGTAAACCATAGCACCCAAATTGCTATGTAATTCCACCCGTCCTTGTTTTGAGCCTAGTTGGTAGTAACGTAAGCACTTGTGCATCCGATGCCTTCCCAAGGTAATCTGCCAGGATTTGATTTCCCCAGATGTTTGGATACGTGAGCTTTTGTCACAAATGCGTTCTACTTCTATAGTTATGCGCTTTGCTAAAGCTTCTACGCACCTGGGTGCTGCTTTCACTTGTGCTTGCATTTCCTGACACAGCAATTCAATCAAGGTTTCGCTGCTGTTGTCTGAAAATTCTTCAGTCGAAAGGTGGTTATCAAAAATGGGTGTAGAATTTGGTAGATTAATGACGTTAGATTTCATGACTTTTCCAGGGAGTAGTATTGCACCGTAATTACAACGCAGACACAGCAATCAAGGCCGGCCTTGGCTTACGAATCTTTAGGCATTCATCCATTAAGGCTTGCCGCATGTAATGCTCACATCTAAAGCTCATATATAAAACTGTAGGAAATACGAGAGAGTTAGAGTTATGCCAATGTGTCGGTTTTTTCACAAGCCACCACATTGACGCTAGGACACAAGTACCCACCATTTTCTCAAAATTGTCAAATCCCTTGTTGTACGAACTTTTGCTACCATCCTGTTATTGCATCTGTGCCCGTCGTAGACATCGCATTAAAATATGACAATTTAAAAACTGGAGTCCCTTTTATCACAATTTCCGAAACGGAGAGGTGCGCCTGTGAAGTGTAATTTTTATACCCATGCTGCTGCTGCTTCCCAACCTAAACCCCTCCGTATAATTGCTGCTTCATCTCCGGTCATATCCAAGATGGTAGATACTTCATAAGTAGGTTCTTCGCCAGTGTCTACAATTATGTCTACCAACTTATTCAAACGGTCAAATAGCTCTACCTGCGACTGAACAGTTTCTGGATCTATCCGAATCATGCCATTATCTGCTTCATCTGGTGGCAGATGTGCTGAAGTTGAAATAATCGGATTACCCAAGGCTGCTAGCAACTCCAAACACACAGTATGGTTTGGTACTCTAATTCCAGTACTTTTTCGCTTGGGGCTTTGCACCAATCGCGGTACTAATTTAGTTGCTGGGAGCAAAAACGTGTATGGTCCTGGAATCAGGCGTTTCATAATCCGATAGGCTGTGTCACTTACGAAGGCATAAGTTGCCACATTTGAAAGCGAGGGACATAAAAATGTCAGTGGTTTATCATTTGCTAGCTGTTTAATTTGCCGCACTCGTTCTACCGCCGACTTAGCATTCAAATCACAACCGATCGCATAGACTGTATCAGTAGGGTAAAGCATGACTGCGCCACTAGAAAGCGCTGACTTTATTTCCTCTATTCGGCGAACTTGAGGATTATCCGGATGAACTGAGAAAATTTTTGCCATAGGACGGGGGATTAGGGACTGGGGATTGGGGACACTTCGACTGCGCTCAGTGCATCGCTGGGGATTGGGGACTGGGGAGCAGGGGAGGCAGGGGAGGCAGGGGAGCAGAGGAGAATAATTAATAACCAATGCCTAATACTTCGGCTTACCTCGGCTTACTTCGACTACGCCCTTGGACTATGCCCTTGGACTATGCCCTTCGACTATGCTCAGGACAAGTCGCTACCTCGACTTACTTCGACTACGCTCAGTACAAGTCGCTCGGCACAAGTCGGCACAAGTCGCTCAGTACAAGTGCCCAATGACTAATGACTAATGACTAATGACTAATGACTAATTTATTATGAATAAAATTGCTTATCTTCAATGTCCGACAGGAATTTCTGGTGATATGTGCTTGGGTGCTTTGGTAAGTTTGGGTGTTCCTGTGGAGTATTTAATTGAAAAACTCAATGGATTGGGTATTGAACAGGAATATGAGTTAAGAGCAGAACTTGTTCAACGGAATAGTCAGCAGGCGACTAAAGTCCATGTGGATTTGGTACATGATCGCCACCACCACCATCACCATCACGACCACGAACACGAACACGAACACGAACACAGTCACGATCGCACACGCCACCTGCCAGAAATAGAGCGGATGATTCTCAAAGCGGGGTTGCCATCACGGGCAGAAGCTTGGAGTTTGGCGGTATTCCGACAGCTAGCAGTAGCAGAAGGGGCAGTACATGGAATTTCTCCTGAAAAAGTTCATTTTCATGAGGTGGGTGCTGTAGATGCGATCGTAGATATTGTGGGTACTTGCCTGGGGTTAGATTGGTTGGGCATTGAGAGCAATGAGTCAGGATTGCCCTTACTTTACTGCTCGCCGTTCCCGACTGGTGGCGGCACTGTTCGGGCTGCACATGGTCAGATGGCAGTACCAGTACCAGCAGTATTAAAGCTGTGGGAAATGCGGAGTTGTCCAGTTTATAGCAATGGGATTAACAGAGAACTAGTGACACCAACAGGAGCTGCGATCGCTACTACTTTGGCAAGAGATTTTGGTTCACCACCTGCGATCGCTATCAAGCAGATAGGACTGGGAGCAGGAACCATAAATTTACCCATTCCCAATATTTTACGGCTTTGGGTGGGTGAAAGCACAAATTTACAGTCCAATTTTAGCGATTCTGAAGATACTAGCCAAAATTTAGAAACTATATCAGTACTAGAAACCCAAATTGATGATTTAAATCCGCAAGCGATCGGCTATGTGTTTGAGGCGTTGTTTGCTGCTGGTGCAGTGGATGTTTTTACCCAAGCGATCGCTATGAAAAAGTCCCGTCCAGGGATTTTGCTAACTGTAATTTGTCATCCAGAAAATTTACTCAGTTGTGAAGCAGTTGTATTCCGCGAAACCACAACTTTGGGCATTCGGCGAACAACTCAGCAACGCGCCATTTTACAACGGGAAATTCAACAAGTGGAAATTGAATATGGCAAAGTCCGTGTCAAAATAGCATGGAAAGGACAATCACCAGAAAAAGTTATTGCAAATGTGCAGCCAGAATATGAAGATTGTGCAGACTTAGCCCGAAAGCATAATATTCCCTGGCGCGAAATTCAACGGTTGGCCCTACAGCGTTGGTATTTAGTCAATGGCTGATACAAATTCCTCGTTCCTCGTTCCCAGTTAGAGACTGGGAATGCCATCTTAAAGGTTCTGCCTCTGCTCACACATCAATCAACCTACTGTGTTTCGGCTTTACAAGCTTGCCATTGGGTTTATCCACAATGAATCGCACTTGCAGCTATCCCGGCTGAACCTCTGATTGGAGCAAAGCGATCGCTTCCAACGGGCGGGTACGCCATCACGGTTTTTGGTGCTGCTTCCTCACTCATATCATGTCCGGGTAAAGACTTATTATTTAGATCGTAGGGGGCAGGGAGCAGGGGGAAAGAGGCTTTTGGGATTTTTGCACAGATGCGGTAATCATAAGTGATTAACCGAACTTGATATCACAGGGATGTCGTTTAACTACCATTAACTGACATTTTTAGAGATAAAACCCTGTTATATGGTAAATGGCGAGATATGAATTTTTCTAGTTTAAGTAATGATATTTTTCAAATAATTCGTACTAACTAGTCCAATTGGAGAATTGTCATACTCAAAATGATCACAGTCGCTTACATATTAAAGAATAAGTTTATGTACAACAACGCTTCAGATTACTTTTAAATAAAACTAATAAGCTATGCACTACCCACTATTTAATAGTTAGATTCGGGTACTGACACAATGTCTTTATCCATATTTTACTAAATTTTATATATTGTTAATTGTAAGCAACGTTATAGCGTTGAAATTTTTAAGTATAAGTCAATAATGTCCCATATTCAACTGATCTACACCAACGTGTCTAAGTTTCAGTTTAGTTTTTTAGTAGGCTTAATCAGCGCCCTTAGCGCTTGTGTTAATCTACCAGCAGCAGCTTTACCAGGGCAAGACGTCCAGACAGTAATACGATGGTCAGATGATCATCAATTGATTGCTTTCCTCATGCCTAGCATCAAGTTACAAGCGGGAGAACCCGATTTGTCTTCTACATCTAAGTGCCTTGGTAACGAGTTAAGTTTTGACGTTTGGGCACCTAATGACCTGGTGATCCAAGAAATGATCGATTATCGATCTAGTGATACATCTTTCAATTTTGATCCAAATAATTCCGCCGGAATTAATCTGATTCAACAAGTGTACGATTCTGCGATCGCTCAAGATTTTGCATCTTCTACCCTGATATATAAGAGAAACAATAACACTCCCAGACCCAGTTTTTACCGAGGTAAGCGCTACGGATATATTACGCAACACTTTCTTGATCGCCGCCGCCAGAATATAACTCAGCAACGCGCTGTGTCACAGCTAACATTAGTGCCTCTGGGCCAACTAGAAAACGAAATTCAACTTGATAAAAAAATCTAGGGTTATTTCCTCAACTTTGATAGTGTAAACTATTTCGAGGTCAGATGGCGGCTGATTGCTGTGGAATTGGTCTATTCTTGCTTCTGGGTTGCGGCTGAGTCTAATGCATAAGCTAACTTCACTCATTCCTAACTAAACAATGATGGCACGCATATACCCTGCTATCCTTAAACGGGGCTTCCTTACAAATACTGTTCATATAAATAAACAAGCAAAATCATGAAACTTCTTAAATTAGTAAGCATGTTCCTGTTAACAGGAGCATTTGTAAGCGCTCAGACTATTATCAGCATAACTTTTCCACAGCCTGCTGCCTCACAGTCCACTAATGGCAGTAAAGCGATTGAAGTACCATTTAAAATTTGCTACTCATCCGAAACATGGGTGCGTCCTACTAAAGCAGAACAAATAAAGTTTCTGCTGTCTAAGAAAAGATATGGTGATGTGACTAAGGAACCTGAGCGTTATGAAAGATGGTTGAGCTATAATATTTATTCGTTTACAATTTTTGGTGGTAGTGCGTTTGCTGATTATCATTATCTTGCGGGTTTATGGACACCCATAGGTAATCCTGTATGGCAATGTGGTGAATCATCAAGGCATAAAATTAACACTGGAGAGATAGCTGAAGTGTGGGTTTTGCTATACAGAGCAATAAGTATCAAGTGGGTAGGCAATCACTATCTTATGGTAGTTAAGCCTACACAAAAAGGTTTTCAATATATTCAATTATCTAGACGAGAGCATCAGGATTCACTTCCATTAAAAGTCATTACTGAAGACGGTAGTGAGATAAAAGTCTTACCCTTATCACCCAACAAATTGTATTATTAGGACTTAGGCATCGTACATAAGTACTATACGCAATTTAAGAGACCTCTTGCATAAATGCTTAAATTGTCATACTGAGCGGAGTGATACATCTAGCGAGATTCTTCTCTCCACTGCGTTCTGCTCAGAATGACATACTTGATTTTAGGACTTTTGCAAGGGGTCTAAGTGTTTCAGCTATGTTTAGCATCTAGCGATGTCTACGACGGGCTATTCGGTGATGCAAATAAGCGAATAAATAAGGGTTATCAGAAGCGCCGAAACGAACAAATACCGTTAGACATATTATGGCTAATTTGTACAGTGCGTAAGTCCTAGTTATATGATTACGGAGTCAAAAAATACCATTTCAAAGCACAGATGGACAAAAAAAGGGAGCGCTTATATCCGACTATATGACCAAGCATTGTTACCTTGGCAGACTACTAATGGTTGCCTGTAATTTTTATTTTTGGGTCTGGATTTTTAGAGTCATATTTAGAAACCGTTTAATTACTTACAATTTTTATCAAATATTGTGTCAATGTAAACGCATCTACACCCAATTCACTACGCTCCTGGGATGCTAAAATACCCGCTTGCGAATGCCACCATGCAGCAGTTGCCACAATATCTTCTACAGGAATCTGTTTAGTTGCTGCTTGCGCCAACAATCCACCCAGTAGCCCAGTTAACACGTCGCCGCTACCGCCACGCGCTAAGGCAGGTGTACTTTCAGGAACCATCCAAACAGCACCTTCAGGGTTTGCGATCGCAGTTTTCGCCCCTTTCAACAATACTATCGCTTCACTTTGCGCTGCTGCTTCCCTTACTGCTTGCACCCTGTCATGTTTGGCATCGGGAACATCAAGAAACAATCGCTCAAATTCACCAGTGTGGGGTGTGAGTACAGTTACTGCTTGACGTTTTTTTAACGTGGCGATCGCTCCCATTTGTGCCAAGATATTTAAACCATCGGCATCGAGAAGTAAAGGGCGATCGCTTTCTATGACTTGTTGCACAATGGGCGTAGCATCTCGTGTTAAACCGGGGCCACAAGCGATCGCATTAAAGGAACTTAGATCGGTTTTTTCTGGCAATTCCAACTGTGCGATGGCTCCGCCAACACCTTCGGTGAACGCTCCACTTTCCGTCTCTGGACAACCAATAATTAGCGCTTCTGGCAAGTGTGACACCAAAAGAGATTTCAGCGATTCGGGTACGGCAATCGAAAGCATCCCCACACCACTAGCCCTAGCACCCAAACCAGATAATATTGCCCCACCTGCATAGCGCCGCGAACCGCAAATTAACAATAAATGTCCTTCCTTGTATTTGTGAGTGACTGGTGGACGGGGTAGGGGTAAATTAGCAAGTGCTATTTCTGATGTAATACGTTTAATACTGGGTGCATCTTTTAGAACAGCTTCTACATCAGCTAAAGGAATATCAAAATCGATTAACTCAGTTTTGCCGAGATATTCCAGTGCCTGATCTTGGAAGAAAGCTAGCTTCCATAAACCCAAGCAAAAAGTGTGAGTGGCACGAATGGCAGTTCCCAATACTTCACCTGTATTGGTGTGTAAACCTGAAGGTAAATCGATACTATAAATCGGCACAGGCAATTCATTTAGCTGATTAATTGCAGAAGCGATGGGATCAGTGAGGTTTTTTTCTAAACCAAACCCAAACAAGCCATCAATCAACAAATCAGAATTTGGCAGTTGCTCAATTGTTTGATAAATTGGAATGCCCAAACTCTGAGCATATTGTAAGTGCTGCGAAGTTAATTCCTTAAACTTAGAGAAAGGAGAATAAATCCAAATCTCATACCCACGAAAGTGCAATTCACGGGCTACTACTAAAGCATCCCCCCCATTATGACCCGGACCGACAAGAATTCCAACACGCGATCCCCCCGCCTGCGGCGATCCTCTTAAAAACGGTGTGTTTGAAAGGATATACCCCCCCTGCTTTTTAAGGGGGGTTGGGGGGATCTCTTGAATGCGACGGGCAATTAATCCCGCCACCTTTTCCATCAAAGCGACTACAGGCATTCCTGCTGCAAAGATCCGATCTTCTATATCACGCATCTGCACAGCAGTCACTATCAGTTGCGAAATTTTTTCTTGTCTGTTCTGCATCAGTCTTGAGTCCTATTAGCGGATAGCTATGGTTGAGCCAGTGCTAAGTTATTAGTTTCAGGGTAACTGAAACTTTAGCAGATTTAAAAACCTTTTATAACCTAATAAATTCATCCTTTATAATCTAATAAATTAAGGTTATTTATGCCTTATGGACTATATCAATATGTGTAGTAAAAACTTCTAAACAAATTGATAAAGTTTGCACAAGTCAGCAAATATGTTGTCACAAAAGTGCCTTGACGTGGTTAGTTATCATTTGCAAATATCAAGATTATCAACTTTCAAGAAACTTTGGTAACAATCATGAAAAAACTACTTTCTCTAATTTTGCTTGGACTTTTTCCTGTGGGTTTCGTGCTATCTCCACTGAAACCAGCAGCTGCTTATTGTATATACAACGACTCAGATCATGATATTACAGCGCTCCAATGGCCAATTGACGCAGACTCTTTTAAACAGGTTGTTGGACCAAAGCAAAATAAGTGTTGTAACTGGCAAGATACTAGTTGTACAGCTGATCCACATGGACAATTTGATAAGACAGCGTTTGTTCTGTATAATAAATCAATCGATGTTTCTGCACTTACAGCAGCAAAAATTCTAGAAAACATAGTTGGAATTTTAGGGCCAGCTATTCCTTATGTAGGACCAGCTGTTAAAGAAGCTACTGACCAAATATTCGACTCACTTGATACTTATGTTTCCAAAGATTCTGGAATTGGAGTCATAGCTACTTATAATGGCGGTGTTATTACTTACAATGGAACAGATGCTTTTGGATGTTGGACTGGAACATGTTTAGGAAACGACGTTAATGCTGACGGTTCAATGGGTCCTCCGGCTAATCCTTAGTAGTAATAGTAGTTCATAGGAATGATTAAGTTCGTAAACTAGCATCTTCCGTGATCAACAAAATACCATATAGCCCCAATCAATATAGTTGTCTAAAAATTGTCTAAAAGGATGTTTTAAAGAGTCTTTTACTCTCATGGTAAGTACAACGAATCTATATGGTTTAAACCTTGTTTTTTCGTTGTCGTTGCTCCAAGTTAAAATCCAAAATTATACTTTTTTGGATTTTTAAAACAACCTTTTGAATTTTAGATAATGACAATGTAAGTTACCAATTGCAACTAAGCCACACAATTCAAAATCCACATCTAAGTAACTGTGGGTTTTGAATTTTTTTATTTTATTCTAAATTACGGCAAATTCAATAAGAATGCACAATTGCACTATATGTCATACAAGTTTGTATAGAGATTTGAATGCGGCTATAAACATCAAGGTGCGTAGGACACACGCCCTCAAAGCTCAACTAATGTCCTCGTAGAGGAGTCGTTGACAAACCCACACTCACCCGAACGCGAGTGTGTCTCCAAGAGTTGGGGAGGGTGTGGAGCATGTCACTTTATTACATAACTTGTTACCCATTTTAGCAGTTTTGCATAACTGCCCAATTAAATAGTTAGACTCCAACTTCTGATAATAGAATTTCCATAGCTTCCCAAGAAATTCCTTGTTGAATATAACGGGGTACATCAGGATTGTAAGGACTGGCTACTCGGTCAATATTGAGGATGTTTGCCTCATCTGGTAGAACTGGTACATCTGCATCAAATGCTGTAGGGCGCATCAAAGAACTGGAAAAGCCTTTGAAAATAGCAATTGTATCTTGCTCATCAGCAATTTTCACCGTTACAATTAGGACTTCTTGGGGACGTTTAGCAGTGTATTGTTCCAGTCGCTTGCCAATGGAATCCATTTTTTTAAAAGAGGGGTATGGTAGTGCAACAACGCTTACTGTGGTGTAGCCGAGCGTCCCTGCTTGCCTAACTTAATTAGAACAAAGTAGCTTAAGTAAAGCACATAAATTACTAAGCTAGCTATGCCGAGAAAACCTAAAAACTCAGCTTTGCTATTAGCATGGAAATATTCTTTGAATAGCAACGGAGCCTCAAACCAGACGCGACAATGGGGAGTCTTGAGCGCATTGCCAGAAAAAGCACAATTCAAAAAAGGAATAAAGGCTAGTGTACCCAAAATACAATAAACAGTTGTAGCCCAGCGCCAAGAAGTAAAAATCAATTTCAAAGAGCCACTGGTTTGATACTCAATTTCATCGTTGATATCCACCCAAAACCACAGCGAAATTGGGATCAAAATCTGAGCTATCAATCCAGAAATAAAGCTAACTGGATATTGGGCAATCATTAAGTAAATCGTGATTGCTACCAGGCTTGATACTCGCCAGTATATAGCCAATAAGCGTTGTATGCCTTCCGCTTTTTGCACAAATGCCCAAATCAGAAGAACTAGCGGAATAACTACCAGGAACAATACTGCCAGTCGGTAATCCATCCAGACGAAAGGGCGAAACGAAACGTTATAGTCCATAGTTTTTCTCAAAAGATAAATAAAACATTTTAACCAAGAACAAGATCGATAACTGACAAACTGTAAGCTATTAGCTAGCTAGTAGTCTACCTATATTACATAACAGTTTTATCAAAGCACAAAATCTAGTCTCAAGACTGCACTTTAACTTCTTTGTGCAAGCAAGTGGCTACCCAATTTATACTATTTCACCGAATTTATACTGTAAATACGTTTGTAGGGGCATACAGATGTACGCCCCTACAGTCAATTCATTTGTTGCAAAGATTTTTAGAAAAGGTATTAAATGGTAAATTGTTTAATTCACTTTCCTCAATCTCTCTATTTGGTAAAAAACAAGCAACTCAAATATTCTCATCTCAGATTTTGCACCTATTTGTAAGTAGCGTTAGGAAGAGTTTTAAAACTCACCCACCCACTATATACTCGGCCCTCTCGGACAAAACCCCAATTTTTTGGGTGTAAAAATTTCCTTTGTAAGATAAAAAACTCTCAAATTTTAATTTTTATACACCCGTAACTCCAAATATTTCACCAATTATTTACCTATTGGGGCAAATGATGAAAGAGAGGGAGTAAGATTTTAGACGGGAGTGAGGTGAGAGTACAAGATTTGAGTAAATCAATTTTGGTTGCTTGTTTACTAAACGAACATAAAATTCAGTTATCTAAATTTTTAGTCGTCGTAAACTCGGCATTCAATTGCATCTGGGTTGTCATCACAATACTGTTCAAGAGAGTTTTTTGGCTTGCTTTGGCGCTTGTGGGAAGCTTCGGCTTGCAATTCTTCTACTGCATCCCAAGCAGCAGCACACTCTGGTGAGTTGCTACCGCTAGTATCACAGACAGTACGCGCTTGTTCCACTTCTTCTTGGATTTTCTCTTGAATATCGCTCTTTGTTGTTTCTTGGATGTTGGTCATTGCTTTAGTCTCGTTGTGTGTTGTTAATACTAGTATAGAAAAACTTCAGAAATGGCAGATTTTAGCTTGATTACTAACCATTCTAACCATTCATTTCATAACTTAGTACTTTAACCTATTGATTTATAACCAATACAGTAAACTACCGCATCTATAATGCATTCATCTTTATTTTTTAAGATTTTGTGGAATTAGTACCATAGATAAACAATCATACAATATATTTAGATGCATCTATTAAGGAATGACAACCCCAGCTTCTTGGGATGGAGGAGACAAAAGGCTGGCACTAATTCTTGTAGGATGCAATTCTTCCCAAAATCAAAAATCAAAACCTACTAGCCTAAAAAGAGAAAGAAGCTCAAAACTCATGGCAGACCAAATGCAGTGGGCAAACGCCCTATCAACCCGTCATTCTTTGGAAGCAGCTGTTACAGATGTGGTGGAACGAGCTGTCTCATCGTTAACAGCACCTGCGGATTTAGGACTGGTATTTATTTCGTCTGCTTTTACGAGTGAGTATTCCCGACTGTTACCTTTGTTAGCTGAGAAACTTTCTGTGCCTGTGCTAATTGGCTGTAGTGGTGGAGGTGTAATTGGGACGACAGTTAACGGAGAAATCCAAGAGTTAGAAGCTGAACCAGCTATTAGCTTGACTTTAGCTCATCTTCCAGGGGTGAAAGTTCAAGTCTTTCATGTTGTTGCTGAAGAATTACCTGATTTAGACAGTTCACCAGATGCTTGGGTTGATTTGATCGGTGTGCCAACATCACCGACACCCCAGTTTATCTTGCTGTCTAGTTCTTTCGCTTCTGGAATCAACGATTTATTACAGGGGTTGGATTTTGCTTATCCAGGATCGGTGATAGTGGGGGGACAGGCTAGTGGTGGAGGTATGGGTGGTCGTGTTGCCCTTTTTTGTAACAATACTGAAGGCGGGGAATGCCAAAGTTTGTATCGTGAAGGGACTGTTGGTATAGCTTTGACTGGAAATATTGTTTTGGAGACGATTGTAGCCCAAGGATGCCGACCGATTGGCAAACCATTGCAAGTTACAAAAGCCGATCGCAATATTATTCTAGAGTTAGATGAGCAAGTGCCTCTAGTGGTATTGCGAGATTTGATTGCCAGTCTCAGCGAACACGAACGGATTTTAGCACAGCACTCTCTGTTTGTTGGCGTGGCGATGGATGAATTTAAACTAGCTTTGCAACAGGGGGATTTTTTAATTCGTGGTATTCTTGGGGTCGATCCAACAGCTGGGGCGATCGCAATTGGCGATCGTGTCCGTCCAGGACAAAGGCTACAATTCCACCTCCGCGATGCCCAAGCCTCTGCTGAAGACCTAGAATTACTCCTCCAAAGTTATCAACACCAACGCGATTCTGAACCCTCTGCTGTAGCTGCCTTAATGTTTGCCTGTCTGGGGCGAGGTGAAGGACTCTATGGTAAACCCAATTTCGATTCTGAATTATTTCGGCGCTACCTCAACGATATTCCTGTAAGTGGCTTTTTCTGTGGTGGTGAAATCGGCCCTGTTGGTGGCAGAACTTTCTTACACGCCTACACCACTGCATTTGGAATTTGTCGCCAAAATCAGTTATGAGTAGCCCCTTCTCTTCTCTACGAGAGGCTGCGCCTTAAGCGCATTGCGTTAGCAAAGCGGGGCGTTCGCTTTTAGCGTCTCCAAGAGTTGCCCATTGCGAATTGTTTTAATCTTCTTTTTGCAAGATATCATCAATCCGCCGCTCCCGATTAATATCAGGATTTTCTGCTGTCCAATTATCATCTGCTGCAAGAGATTCAGGAACCATCACAAGCTCAGTTTCTTTTGTATGGTTATTCCCCCATTCATCCAAAACATCTTTGATCAGTACTTCTTGCACCCAAATCTTAGCAACAACAGTCAGAGGTAGCGCCAGAAATAATCCTAAAAAGCCGAAGAAAGTAACGAAAAATAACTGGGAAATTAAGGTTACAGCTGGTAGCAATGAGACTTGATGTGCCATGACAACGGGCGTGATGAAATTACTCTCAGCCTGTTGAATAAAAAAGTAGAGAATCAAAACAGCTATGGCTTTCCAGGGTTCATCTAAGAGGGCGATCGCCATTGCTGGCAGTACACTCATCGTTGGGCCGAGGTTGGGAATTAAGTTCAAAAATCCTGCCAAAACTCCTAAAGCAAGTGCTGCTTTTACACCCAAAATAGATAAGCCAATTACACTCATTAATCCCACTACACCCATAGCAATGAGAGCGCCTATTACCCACCCTCCCAAAGAAATTTCGCATTTATCTAAAATCCCTTCCACTCGTCGCCGATAAAATGAGGGAAAAAGCCGCACAAAGACTTTGCGGTATGCTATCGGGTTGGCTAATAACATTCCTGTTAAAACCAGCACTAGCAAAACCTTGAGAACAACTTCCAACGAGCCAGATACAAAAGCAAACGAGTTTCCTAGTACCCGATTGACGAAGGGCTGTACTTGTTGGATAAGGCTGTTGATATCTGGAATGTAAGGAACCAACTGGTTAGGAATACGAGTCCTTAGTGCGTCCAGCCAACTATTAAAGCGCTCAAACCCTTGGGGAACCCGATAGGTTAGTTCTTGAAATTGCTGGGCAAAAGGTGGCACAATTAGCCAGAAAAAACCTATAATCAGTGCAAAAAAGATAACTACTGAGAGGAGAACGGCGAATCCACGCCTTATGCCTAAGCGTTGAAAGCGTTTTGCTAGCCGATTTAAGGTGGTGGCTAAGACAATTGCGGCAAACATGAGCAAAAGCACTTCCCGAATTTGCCACAAAATGTATAAAGAAAGAACTATGGCGATTAAGCCGATCCATTGACCGAGTTTCACAGGCTGACTTCCAACGGTTGGCAAGATGCAATTTTTTGGTAATTTAGCTAGATTAACTGATTTTAGTCACTTGTGCGTGGATGCTTGCCTTGTTAATTTTGTTTCTGTGCTTGGAATCGCCACAGTAAGGCGATCGCCATAATTGCGATCGGCAACAATACTATAATTAGCGCGTTGGTTGCTGTCGCCGCAATTGATAGACTTGGCCCTGCATACTTAATTAATGCTGATAATAAAGCTGAGAGTAAAAGCAGTTTCAGAACAAATCCTAGTTGATTTTGCATAAAAGTACGGCATACAAATTTTTGTGGTACACACGAAGCACTGTACCGCCCAGTTTCTACAATAAACCTACAGATACAATCCTTTCTAACTTTCTTTGGGAAATGCGTTCGCTTTATTTACGTCAAACTCAACCAGCCAAAAACCTGTTCAGCTGTTAATTCCAACTGGATACCTTCAAGAATAGGTAATTTATCAGCAGCTTCGTATAATTCCACTCGCTGTCCGGGAAACACTCCCACGATGCTTTCATCTTCTGGGTTGATTAACCAGCCTAGTTCAGTACCATTGCGCGAACAATGCAATAATTTACTCAACACTTTTTTTAATCTTTGCTCTGGGGAATGGATTTCAATTGCCCAGTCGGGATGAATTTCAAAGCGATTAGCAATTCTGCCAGATGGAGTTTTAGGAATTCTGTCCCAGCGAAACACAGACACATCAGGGACGATAGAAGCACCGCCGAAGGTACAGCGCAGTTCTGGTAAAGCGTAAGCAATTTTCTGGCTTTTAGCTATGCTGTTAATTGTTTCGCAAAGAGTAGTTTGGAGTAAGCTATGTTCACCTTGAGGCATTGGTTTTTGAATAATTTCCCCGTTGATAAAGTCTGATGCTGGTTCAGTTTCCGGTAATTTGAGGAAATCGTCTAAAGTTAGTTGGGGTTGACTAGCAATAGTCATAAGTGAGTGAAATAGAGGGGATGGTTTAATTATGGGCGAACTCGCAAAGCGCGCGCTAGAGGCAGAATATAGTTTAAATACTAATCAGTAAAATATAAATTCCATTTAAGATAAGCAAAACCAAAGTAATAATTAAACCGGATCGTATAGATAGAGGATTTAAAATTACTAATAACCATAGGAAAGCCACTTCAACTATAGTTACTCCAAAAACTTTCAAAATATATTTAGCTAGATAAAAGAAATAAGTAGTAGGAGAGCTCGTCTTCGCATAGCTTATTAAATCTCCACTTGACTTAAGCAAGATCAAATTTAGTCCAAGAATTCCTATCGTTGATAGTACAGAGATAATGAGTTGAAATAATCGAATTTGAAGTCTCATATTTTTTGATAAACTCAATCAATCTTTACTTGCAGTACCAAAGAGCGATCGCTGTGGTTGCTATGTAGGAAATGCTGTTAGCCATTAGGGTGCTATCGCTGTCTTTGTAACGCACCATCGACAATTTAAGGTGCGTTAGCGATCGCTTACTCTTAAAGCTTGCTACGCCTCGTATCCTTCGTTTTTGACAGGTGCTATAAATTATATTTTTGGGAAACCTCTGAGGCGATGAACTTGGACGGATACATCAGGAAAAACTAGGGGGACAATAGTACCTGTGGTTAATGTCAGTTCTGTTGTGTATTGCCCATTTTTTAAGTCTCGAAATACTTGCAACTGAGAATTTTTGAGATTGACAACCCAATATTCAGCAATGCCTGCTTCTGCATAGATGTGTTTTTTCTCACCTAAATCTTTGCTCAAGGTGGACTTAGAAAATTCAATAATCCAGAAAATATCTTCAGGGTAGGGATGGTGTTCTAGATAAACTTCACCTAAAGGTTTGACAATAGCAACATCGGGGACGGGTTCTGAGTCGTTGGGTAGGGTGATGGGTTTGGCATCGCGGACTTTTGCCCGTTCACCTAGCAGTGTGCGGAGATAATCGGCTGCTTTGGTATTGTAATAGGCATGGGATTCTCGCTCTGGGGGCATAACTATGAGGTCGCCGCGCAATAGTTCAATGGGTTGGTCATCAAAAATCCCTGCTTCTATTGCTCGGTGATAGCGTTCAATTGTCCATTTATACGTAGTTACCGTCATAGCCGCCTTTTTTCTACCGCTTCGACAATAGCTTTAGTTTGATTTTAGTTGATCCCCAAGTTACAAAGATTTTGGCAGAAAGTGTGATCGTTAACTAACAAACATTTTTACCTTGCTACGTCAGTAGAAGGTGTTATCGCTGTCTTCGTAACGCACCATCAAAAACTCAGGGTGCGTTACGCTACCCTCCGGGAAGCTAAAAGCCAACGGCATAACACACCCTACTGCTAGTACTAATTACTTCTCTACTCCCCATTCCCCACTGACGAGATACAGTTGTAAAATTATATATCCTTCAGTCAAGAGCATTGTGATGTTTAGGCATCTACTACCCATAGTAATTATTACAGCAATTCTAAGTAGCTTTTTGAATCTGACAGCCTCTACTGCCTTTGCACAACAGATATATGAACCAACAACTGAGTCGCTATCAAAGCATGAAGTTCCAGAGTGGTTCAAAGATGCTAAACTCGGCATTTTTATTCACTGGGGCGTGTACTCTGTACCTGCTTGGGCACCACTGACTGGTGAACTGAACAAGGTAGTTGCAGAACGCGGTTGGGAATATTGGTTTCAGCACAACCCTTATGCTGAATGGTACTACAACTCCATGAAACTTGAGGGCAGCGACACTTATAACTATCACCGTGCGACCTACGGTGAAAATTTCACCTATGACGATTTCATCCCCACCTTCAACGCAGCCATCACAAAGTGGAATCCATCCGAATGGGCAAAACTGTTTTCTCAAGTAGGTGCGCGGTACGTTGTGCTGACGACCAAACATCATGATGGCTTCCTGTTATGGCCTAGCAAAACCACAAACCAGTTAGGACGAGTGGCGGCGCGGGATCTTGTGGGCGAACTGACACAAGCCGTTCGTAAACAAGGTATGCGTATGGGTCTGTACTACTCTGGCGGTATTGATTGGTCACAACAAGATACAACGGTGACAGACTTTAACACGTTGGTCGCAGCCATTATCCAAGATAAAGCTTATGCTGAATATGCTAATGCTCACTGGCACGAACTCATTGACCGCTATCAGCCGTCTATCTTATGGAATGACCTTGGCTACCCTGTTGGTCAGGCGAACGAGATTATGGCTTACTTTTACAATCACGTACCTAACGGTGTCGTTAATGACCGCTTTGATTCAAATGGGCAATTCGGTTTACACTTCGACTTCTCCACACCTGAATACAATCAACTCAAACAAATTGAACCAAAGAAATGGGAAAGTACAAGGGGTTTAGGTTACTCGTTCGGTTACAACCAAAATGATACCGACTTGAATATGATTTCAGTAGATGAACTGGTTGACTCATTCGTTGACATTGTGAGTAAAAACGGCAACTTACTGCTCAACATTGGCCCAAATGCCGATGGTTCAATCTCCAAACTGCAAATTGAACGGTTGCTCGGCTTAGGCAAATGGCTAGATATAAATGGTGAAGCCATCTTTGGTTCGCGCTATTGGATACGCTCAGAAGATGTATCCACTCAAGGCATCCGAGTGCGCTACACCACAAATAAAGGTAATTTGTATGCTGTCTTGCTTGATACTCCTATGAATCAGACGCTGACAATCCCTGGACTAATTCTGCCGAAAAATGCAAAGATTACAATGCTAGGGGCAAAAGGTAAACTTGAGTGGCAACAGTACGGAGAGAATTTATTTGTGACGTTACCGGATATGTGTGTAGGGAAAAAATCACCAGCTTACACGTTGAAAATCAGCCAGATACCTCTTTCCTGAAGCTCACATAGTAACTTAACAAGATTGTAATCACGAAACATTCACCCTTGACTCTAATTTGTAATGCTAATTCACCAGTTAGCACTCAAGAGAAAAAGCTCATTAAACTGTAACCAAAGGTAAAGGCTATGATCGCACCGATGAAGACACTGCCATAGATCATACGATTGCAAAAAGGGACTAAAGCCGAATGGCGAACACCCTGTTATTAACCTCTGTTGGCGCAGAGAGTTTTTAAAGTTTGTTGTTAACGAGTATTAAACACTCGTCAACGGAGATAAAAGGTGGATTCATCCAGTTCAAACACTCGTTAACGGAGATAAAAGGTGGATTCATCCAGTTCAAACACTCGTTAACGGAGATAAAAGGTGGATTCATCCAGTTCAAACACTCGTTAACGGAGATAAAAGGTGGATTCATCCAGTTCAAACACTCGTTAACGGAGTTCAAAGGTGGATTCATCCAGTTCAAATACTCGTCAACGGAGATAAAAGGTGGATTCATCCAGTTCAAATACTCGTCAACGGAGATAAAAGGTGGATTCATCCAGTTCAAATACTCGTTAACCCAGTTCAAAATGGATGAACAGACGCGATTAATCGCGTCTCTACTAACTCCGTTGCCAAATTTTAATTGTCTTATCCAAACTACCACTTACCAACATCTCGCCGGAAGCTGTAAAAGCTAATGCTGTGACTATATTTCCATGACCTGTAAACGTACCCAGCAATTCCCCGGTTTGTAGATGCCACAACTTAATGGTTTTATCAGCACTACCGCTAGCGATAATTTGTCCATCGGGACTTAAAGCGATCGCATATACTCTATCTTGATGTCCTTTGAGAGTATGAAGTAATTCCCCAGTCTCCAATTGCCAAATTTTAATCGTTTGATCCCAGCTACCACTCACCAGCATTTTACCATCTGCACTAATCGCCAAGGAACGAACGATGTGAGAATGACCCATAAGGGTATGCAGGGGTTGTGGTGCATCCTTTAAACTTTTGATCCCCGTTTTGGGTAAGGTGCGCCAGACTTTGATTTTGCGGTAGCTACCTGTAACTAAAGTTTCGCCATCTCGACTTAAAACTAGGGAATGAGCAGCTGTATCATCTAAAGAAAGTGCGATCGCAACCTGACGTTGCATCAAATCCCAAAAGAGAATTTTTCTGTCATCTCCGCCTGTAGCTAACATTCTGCCATCTGGAGTAAACGCAGCACACCGCACTACCCCATTATGTTTATGCAAAATATCTATCAAGTCTAGTGCGCCTACGTGCCAAAGCTTAATTGTGGAATCTGCACCGCAACTCACTAAAGTCTGTCCATCTGCACTAAAAGCCAGGGAATTCACTTCATCTACTAGCCCAGATATCACCCAAGGATACTCTGATAATGTATCTATTAATTCACCCTTGCTTAAATCCCAGAGTTTCGTCTCGCCCCGACTACCACTTGCCAATATGGGTAAGGCTTTGCCATTGTTACACTTAGTACTGAAAGCTAGGCAATTAATGCCTCTGTTGTGTCCTTGCAAAGTCTGCCAGCATTCCCAATCACCTACTATATCCTTAAGGCAATGCTCTGATGGTAGAGTTTGTATTGTATGTGCGATCGCTTTCTCATGAATTAATGGCAACGTGTCTTTTTTACCAATAAGTGATTCTAAATACCAATTCAACCCCCCCGCATACAACAACTTACTCGGATTAATGTAGAGTTTTGGTTCAGTAAGTTCAATTTGATTTGCAGGTAAAAAGCCTGTAATTATACTCTGTTTTTCATCGTATCCTAGCTTACCTGTAGATGGATAAAACAAACACAGAAAAATTAATACTTGGTACTTTCTTAAATCTTCTTGAGTAACCGACCACCTAATTTTGTCTTTTTTAATACCATTAAAACTTTCACCATCAGCAACATAAACTTGAACCCTTAGCTGAGGATTATCTTTTAGTACATAAGAAAATTTGCTTTCGCCAGACAAATTTCCTTCATCATCTAAAACCATATTTTCTACGGTATCTTGTGATACCTTTTTTACCAATTTCCCCAGGCGTTCAGTTATCACCCGGTCAACAATATACTCCCGCAAAAGATAATCTTGGGCTTGTTGTTGGAAGTATTTGGGAAAAGGTATTGTCCAGTCAGGAGGTTCAGGATATTCAGGCGGCGTCGGCGGCGGATTTTTGGCAATAACTTCTGCTTGTTGGCGAGAAAGTTCTTGGAGTCGAGCCAAAGGCTCGCCCCAAAAAGCCATAATTTCAGTGTGACAACCCTTGACTTGACTTTCCAGCAAAGATAAGTCATAAGTTTTCGGTTTTTTCACACGTTGAAGGAAGTCAGCTTGTTGAGATTTGAGTAAGCTAATCCAATCCATCTGCATTCCTGCGGCAAACTATTGCATACCTAAGGTAAGCTATACCAATGCAATTACTCAAGTTTATAACCTTAATTAATTAAAAATTCAGTAATTTTAGTAGTCTAATAAAACACAGCACTTAGCAAATGTTTCCAGAAAAGATAAAGATGGATAGCATTTAGACATTTCATGAACTGATGCAGTTGAAGTATATAGAATTAAATGATGTCAGTCAATTCTAACGGAGATAGAGAGCGAGATACTGTTTCTCTCAAAACAGTTATAGCCGCAAAAGAAAGTTTAATCTGAGAGGGATTTCAAAGGTTGCCGTAACCTTAAGTCAACAAATCCCTACACAAAAATAACCTAGTAAGCTGTTGCGCCTACAAGTTGCACTATTTTCATTGTCAAAAAAAGCTGCAAACCCTCTCCCTTGCTCCCAGCAAGAACTGCCCCCCTGTGGCCTCAGTGTGCTTGCTTAAATGCTTAACAGCTTACAGCACGGCGCAAGTAAACCACCCATCCCAAATCAATGAAACCTTTGCGGTATAATAATTACGAATTACTTAGCGTAGCAAGGCGTAGCCCATTACGAATTATTTTAACCTTTGCGTTTTGGTTGTCTGGGTGTAGTACTTACATCAGAGGAGTTGCCAAAAGTATCCCTTGCTTCAATTTGTTTAATTTTCATTTGCAAGTTCAAGTCATCACTGCTAACAATTGTTTCTAAATTTGCTAATCTCCGCTCTAGAAGTTCTATTTGCTGCTGTTGCAAATAGTTAGTTTTTGATTTTTGCTCATCAGAACGCCAAACAGCAACCGTACCAACAGCTGCACCACCAATAGCAACTAAAGGAAGAATAGCACCGCTTTTAGTAACGGCTGACAGTGGGACGCAAACTCCGAGAATGGCGACTGTAATTACCCAAATTCTTGTGGTGGCAGATAATCTGACATCTTGGTATTGTTCTAGATTTGTTTGAGATTTTTTAGCCATAAATTTATCCTTAAGTTTATCCTTGAAAACTTATTTGCCAGATTGGTACAATTGTTTATTACAATACTTACAGCAGATTGCACTAAGTATAATTCTTGTACTAATATTTTTAATTACCAGTAGGTAAACATAATTCAACATAAAATGCCAATCGGCGAAATAATTTTCCTGACTCCTATACAGACGCGATTAATCACGTCTCTACTGCTGCCTTCTTCCTTCTACTTAGTTACTTCGTTATTCTAGATCATTAGATTTTGCTTGCAAGGAGCAGTTGTACACTGAGAGGAAGATTTTCTTTAAGTCATAGTAAGAGAAGGTATAAATGACAGTTCGTGCTTTTTTTGAAGCTGCCAAAGTCGAGGGTGTCCAGTCACCTTACGATACCATTCACCTGAAAATTCTCTATCCAGCACAGATACCGGATCAGCTAGAAAAAAGTACCCGAATTGAGCCAGCTAATCCAGAAAACGCACCTTTTCCAGTAGTAATTTTATTCAACGGCTTTAACTGTGATGCTCAACAATACCAATGGCTAGCGGTTAAACTCGCTGAACGTGGATTGGTAGTGGTTCTGTTTAATTGGATTACCGAAAGTCTACCAGGCGTAATTAGCCTCATACCTGGGATTGATTTGGAAAAGATGAAACCCACAATTTATCGTACTGCTCCCACAGCTTCGGCTTTGCCAGCACTCATAGCTAAACTCGAACAGTTACAAAATCAGGGAGTTTTAGCAGGAATGCTGGATTTACAACGAATCATTCTCGGTGGACACTCTGCGGGTGGTATGGTATCTATCCAAAATGCTGACCCTCGGTTTTTCCCTGGAGTTGCGGCATCTTTTGCTTATGGCGCAACTAACAGAGGACTTTTAAGAATCGGGTATGAACCAGGAACTATCTTGGCTTTACCAGATTCTCTACCAATGCTACTAATGGGAGGAACCCGTGATGAATTCATAGTTAACAGTACCGAACTCTATGGTTTAAGTCCTGGGGATGCTACTACCCCAGTTATACGTACATTTCAAGAAGCAATTACTGGGGGACGAAATGACACCTATCTAGTAATTTTAGAAGGAGCAAATCACTTTTCAATAATTGATCGGCCAGACTCCACTACGGTTGGACCCTCTCTCGACTTAGAAGCTACTCAATCCCAAGAAAACTTGCGTTTGCTGATGAGTGAAATTATTGGTCTGTTTATTGACACTCATGTTCGCCATCAACCAGAAGCATCGCAGTCGCTTAAGCAATTATTAAATACTGCCAATCCTTTGATAAAATCCTTTGAGCGTAAATAGTTAAGTTTGTTATGACAAGTGCATCTTATATTTTTCTAGCTGGTGCAAGTCGCGGTGTTGGTCGAGAGATTGCTCAATATCTGACAGCGCAAAAGCTAAAGGTCAAAGCACTCCTGAGAACAACAGCAATTGCTACTGAACTAGAAAGAATCGGTATTGAGGTAGTTCAAGGAGATGCCTTGAATATTGCTGATGTAGAACGCGCAATGATAACAGATGAACCTATTCACACCGTTATCAGTACAATTGGCGGTTTACCATCAGATGTAGAAAGACCCGATTACCCTGGTAATAGAAATCTGATTGATGCAGCAGTTAAAGCTGGAGTACAAAAGTTTATTCTTATATCTTCCATTGGTGCTGGCAATAGTGTTGTTGCTGCCTCACCCCAAGTTTTAGAGGTACTGGGAAAAGTTTTAGCTGAGAAAGACAAGGCTGAACAACACTTAATTGCCAGTGGACTCACTTATACAATCATCCGTCCTGGTGGACTAAAGTCAGAACCAGCAACGGGTAATGGCGTTTTGACTGAAGATCCGCACATTATTGGTAGCATCAATCGTGCAGATGTCGCCCAGTTGATTGGTCGCAGTTTAAATAGCCAACGTGCGAATAATAAAATTTTGTCAGCCGTAGACCGAAATATGTTGTTTGGGCAAAGAGAATTTGCAGAATTTAGTTTGGATTAATGCCTCTAGAGCTTCTTCTCAATGCCCAATGCCTTTTAGATCAACTTGTCAGGTGTAATCGGTAAATCACGGATGCGCTTACCTGTGGCATGGTAAACTGCATTGGCGATCGCAGCTGAAACACCTGTAATCCCAATTTCACCTATACCTCGTACACCTGCTGGGTTGAAGTTGAAGTCAGGTTCGCCGACGAAGGCCACCTGAATGCGAGGAATATCTGCATGGGCTGGGAAGTGATAGGTAGCAAGGTCATAAACCACGGGGTAGCCAATGTTTGGATCAACTTGGCAATCCTCCATTAAGGCTTGCCCAATACCCATGATTACGCCACCACGGACTTGACTGGCTGCTGTCTTAGAGTTGATCACTCGCCCGATATCCATCACTGACACCCAGCGCGTCACCCGCAAACGTCCGATTTCTTCATCCACGCTGACTTCGCAAAAATGTGCGCCCCAAGATTGGAACGCCCATTCCTTGGTTTCATCGCCAGGAGCAGAGGATGCTGTGGCCTCAATTGCTGCCTGGCTGGACTGACTCAGAGTTGCAAACGCATCCTGTGCGGTCTTAGCATTAGCAGTTTTCAGAACTTGCTCACAAGCTGACATGACCGCCGGAACCAGAGATGCTGTCATCATGGAACCAGCCGCCATGCCTCCATCTGGTAGCAAGGAGTCGCCCAACTCTACGTGTATCTGTTCGATGGGTAGCCTCAATGCGTCTGCTGCTGTGGCTGCAACAACGGTATATGCGCCAGTGCCCATGTCATTGCCGGCGGTGAGAACATGGGCAGTACCATCTGGTAGCAGCCGTACCTTGACTGATGCTTTTCCCCGCCTGCCAGGGTAGGTTGCTGCCGCCATCCCCCAACCAAGGAGTTTACCATCGCGTGTCAAAGAACGCGGCTGTTTTGGTCTGTCTTTCCAGCCAAATTGCTCTGCACCCAAGAGCAAACAGTCAGCAAAATGTTTGGCTGAGAATGGCTGACCTTGGCGCTGGTGTTCTTTAGTTTGGTTTTTTAGGCGTAGTTCTACCGGGTCAATCTTTAGCATCCAGGCCAGTTCGTCCATCGCTGACTCCATCGCCCACATCCCAGGATTCTCTCCTGGCGCGCGCATGAATGTTGGTGTACCCATGTTCAGCACCGCTAGTTCCTGCTTCAGTTGCAAATTCGGCGCTGTGTACATAACTGGTGTGACTGAGGTACAGGGTTCTGTAAACACATCCACTGGTGAGGTACAGGATTTAACCTCATGGGCGATCGCAGTTAAACTACCATCAGCAGTTGCTCCCAAACGCATAGTTTGCTCGGTTTCGGAGCGGTGTCCGGCGTTCGCTGTCATTTGCCGTCGGCTGAGGACGACTCTCAGAGGACGCTGAAGTTCACGGGCAGCCGCAGCACAGAGAATACCGTGGGGCCAGGGAAAAGCTTTAGAGCCGAAAGCTCCACCCAAAAAAGGTGTGACGACATGAACCTGTTCAGTCGGAAGTTTAAAGAGTTCTGCATAGGTGCGCTGAGTTGCCGACACCGCTTGAGACGGTTCGTAAACAGTGAGTGATGCATCTTGCCAGTGAGCAATGATGGCATGGGGTTCCATCGCCGCGTGCAGTTCGATGGCTGTCTTGTAGGTAGCTGTAAGTTTTGTTGTTGCACTCGCCACCCCTGCCGCAAAATTTCCCTTTTCAAACTTTAGCTCCTCACCCATCTGCGGTGGTGCTTCCTTGAAGGTGGCTTTTGCAGCTTCCACAACTGGCTTTTGGCTTGTGTATTCGACTTTGACCAAATGCGCTGCATCACGCGCTCGCTCGAAGGTGTCTGCTACTACCAAACCGATAATTTGCCCGGCATAGTGAATTTTGTCATCCGACAATGGTAGACGAGCCTCGTAGATTTTCGAGGTCATAAAGTCGTTGGTTGGCGTAAACACTTTCGGCGAGTTTTTATGCGTGAAAACATCTATCACACCTACTGCCTTTTTTGCCGCCCTGGTGTCGATGCTTTTAATTTGCCCATTGGCAATGCTGGCGGTGACAAGATAACCGTGAACCAGACCTGGAATTTCATGTTCTGCGGCGTAGGTTGCCGTGCCCGTAACCTTTGCCCGTCCATCCTTGCGGTTGACGGCAGTCCCAATTACTTTGTTCATACTACGCCTCCTCCTTTGGCTGATACCGCGAGTGCGCGACGAATTGCCCGCTTTGCCAAGTCAACTTTGAAACTGTTATAAGTTAATGGTTTAGCTTCTTGAAGTGCAATTTCTGCCGCCTGTTGAAACGTTGCAGTATTGGCTCTCTTGCCGAGCAAAAACTTTTCTGCTTCCTTTGAGCGCCAAGGTTTATGGGCTACGCCACCCATTGCCAAGCGCACATTCTGAATCTGCCCACCCGCTAAATCAACCGCAGCTGCCACAGAGACTAATGCAAAGGCATAGGAAGTGCGATCGCGTAACTTTAAGTAAACCCCTGATTTGGCAAACGGCACTGGGGGCAGAACCACAGAGCTAATCAACTCACCTGGCTCTAAATTGGTATCTCGCTGGGGTGTGTTCCCTGGTAGTCGGTGAAAGTCTGTCAATGGTATCTCCCGCTTACCTTTGGGGCCTTCCACAACAACAACAGCATCCAGAGCCGCAAGAGAAACACACATATCTGAGGGTTGAACTGCCACGCATTGGTCACTAGCCCCCAGGATGGCGTGCATCCGATTGATCCCCGTTGCTGCCGGACAGCCGCTTCCCGGTTGCCGTTTGTTGCAAGGGAAAGCTGTATCGTAGTAGTAAGGACAGCGAGTGCGTTGCAGTAGGTTGCCCCCTACGGTTGCCATATTGCGGATTTGCTGAGACGCACCAGAAAGAATCGCCCGCGACAATATTGGATAATCGCGGCGAACATCAGGATGGTCTGCCACTGCTGTGTTAGTTACCAGCGCTCCAAGGCTCAGACCACCCTCACTTGTCCGTTCAATGCGCTTCATCTCTAATCGAGAGATATCGATTAGTTGCGATGGCTCATCCAGAAAGACTTTTAGACGGTCAACCAAATTCGTACCACCCGCAATCAATATTGCATTTTGGTCATTTGTTGCCCGTTGAACTGCATCTTTGACAGAGGTAGCACGGGTGTAAGTGAAGTTGTTCATCTGAGCATCTCCTGGGGTTCATTGACCATCACATCTGCGGCCGGAGAAGGCGGTTTTTGTCCCGTTACCTGCTGGACTGCTGCCACAATGCCGTTGTAAGCGCTACATCGACAGAGATTACCACTCAGTCGCTCTTTGATTTCAGCTTCAGAGAGTTCAGTTAACTGTGGGGGACGAGTCAAATCTGGGGTGACAACGCTGGCACAGCCGCGTTTGATTTCATCAAGTAAGGCAACAGAAGCACAAATCTGTCCTGGGGTACAATAGCCGCACTGGAAACCATCGTTGTCAATGAATGCTGCTTGCACTGGATGGAGAGTATCGCCCTTGGCCAGCCCTTCAATAGTGACGATCGCCTTGTCTTCCTGCATCACTGCCAGAGTTAGGCAGGAATAAACTCGCTCACCATCGATTAGAACAGTACAAGCCCCACACTGCCCGTGATCGCATCCCTTTTTGCTGCCCACTAGCCCCAAGCGATCGCGCAGGGCATCTAAGAGTGTGACACGCGGCTCAAGGTCAAGGGTTTGCTGCTCACCGTTAACAGTAAGTTTCACGTTTATCTCACCTGGGCTACTTTGGCTAGCCTCCTTTGCTATAGTTGCCTGACTGAGTGATGAGGGAGCGGCTATAGCCGTTCCAGCAGTCAGTACTTGTCCCAAAAAACCGGGTTGGGATGTTATTTCTGCCCTTGTTTTGTCTTCCATAATTCATACTTCTAAATTGAATAATCCGGTAATTCTGAGAACTTAGGGATATGCATAGCTATTTAGTATTGTGTACATAATTTAAGGTTGAGTGCAGGTAAGAGTATGGGGAAATAAGGAAAAAATCAGACAAAGTACGCTTTCCCAAATAGCTGCATCATCTTCTTAGCCGTGGATTTAGCATAGGGCTTGCTGTTTGTTCCACCTCTATTGAATAAAGTGATAGTTCACTGAGTATTCCTTAACAAAACAAAATATTTTGTACTGGGTTCAAATGTCTATTTGAGGCTAAATTCTCAGTTTTGGTTTTTAGGCGATGTTTACGACATGGCAAGAGAAGTAAATCTGGCGTTGCAGAACAGTAGGATTACAGCTATTTTCAGGTAAATAGACCACGCGGTAGGGGCGCAAGGCTTTGCGCCCCTACAACAGATGTGGTTCAAATACATAAAAACTGCTGTTATTTGGGCAAGCAGGAGAGGTAAAGGGAGAGATAAGCCTTAGTTACTAAATCATCCTGCAAAGGGAGCAACGCTGTAAATCTCAATTTTAAGCACGCCACCGGAGTATTTGACCCTTGACAGGATTCACAAATTCTCGTCTTTCAGCCACAGAACGAGCATACTCCCGCTTTAACTGGTAATACCATAGTGCCTGCATATCTGAGTCTTTAATCAGCCGCAGCACAGGATTATATTTCAAACCAATCTGTTGCTTTTCCACTACCGTTCGGTCTTGACCAAGGAAAGTCCGCGTCAGCACATGCATCAGTGGCTTAAAAAATCCTAGCCAAGGGAGTGTCCAGTAAAGAGCAAAAGTTACCTCTGTTTCTGTATCTGAAATCGGTGTAACTGCCGTTAAATTAACGACTCGATTATTATTAATAGTGGTTTCTTCTATTCTGACTCCGGGTAAACGAAAAGAAATCTCTGTTTCCGGGACACCACCGCCAATCAACCAGTATAATCGACCCGCATTCGCTGGTACTCGGTGTCGTGGGATCGTAAAGCCGTAGGGTGAAGGCTCGAATTGCTTTACTTCCTCATGCAATTGCTCATTTCGCCACCACCAAGCGCGATGAACATAAGGTGAATGAGCCGGGTCCATCAGACCTACTACCGCATGATCTATAAAACAAGGGAATTTTACCACCTCTACAAACTGGTGCGTTGGCGCAGCCCCCCGTAGGGATCGCTCATCAAACCCTGGAATTACCGGAATTTCCATCTCAGAAGCCGGTTGAGGGTTATCGCGATCGGGCATATATATCCAGATATTCCCTTGGGCTTCGCGAACACTATATGACTGCACATCAAAGCGACTCAAATCCATTTGCTGCTCCTCTACAAGAGAAGGTATCGCAGTACAGCGCCCAGCCGAGTTAAAGCGCCAACCGTGATAACAGCATTCAACTTCCTCTCCATTGAATCTCCCACAACTCAAAGGCACACCACGATGGGGACAAATGTCCGTCATTGCAGACACTTTGCCATCCTCGCTACGAACTAACAGCACCGGTTCTCCTAAGAAAATGCGGCTGATCATCGTACCCGGCTTGATTTGATTGCTGGGCAAAGCATAATACCAAGTATTACGTAATACAAAATTATCGTTATTTTTCATAACTTAATGGTGTCTGCCTTTGACACAAGGAAGGTGATGTTAGAAAACATTCTTTTAGGTTTTAAATTACTGTAGATAAATTCAACTGATACATTTATTGTTCGTGTTCGTAATTTTCTCAGATTTAGGTTGTTTTGGGATAACTGCGGGTGTGAAGTTGCATTATTCACCAGAAATTTGGACAAATATCGTTCTTTTTCGCGGGCCATCCAACTCAAAAAACAACACAGATTGCCAGGTTCCCAGAGCTAATTTACCATCGACGATGGGAATTATCTCACTCGTGGTCAGCATCATTGCCATCAAATGAGAATGAGCATTAATTGGTTCATCTTCTGGAACATCTCTTAAATGCAAATCATTATGCAAATAGCTATCTGACTCAGGTGCTAATTTTTGCAAGAACACTTTTATATCTTCTAATAATCTGACTTCATTTTCGTTGATAGCTAATGCTGTTGTCGTATGTCGAGAAAATACTAAAGCTTGTCCATTTTTAATTGATGTTGAGGCAATAAAATCTTGAATTTGTGGGGTAATATTATGAATATTAATTTTTGGCTCAGTTTCAATTTCAATTAACTTATTAATAATTGACATCTGTTGAATTTTATATTTGGGATTACAGACGAGGTACGCTAACACAGCTTAACGCCTTTTTAAAGGAGGCAGGAGGCAGGAATTGGATGACTCTCAACTCTTTACTATAGTTTCTAAACCTTGCACTAATCTCTCTATACCTTCTTTTACCGTCTCTTTTTGCAGCGCCCCATAAGCAACGCGTAGGTAGCATCCGTCATCCATGCCAAAGGTTGTACCTGGAATAACTGCTACTTTATGTTGTTGAATCAGTCTTTTGACTAACTCAAAAGCATCCATCTGGGTATGAACTTTGAGGAGAAAATAAAAAGCGCCATTGGCAGGAATAATGTTACATAAGCTTTGTAGACGGTTAAGGGAGTCTAATACTAGTTGGCGTACTTGAGCAATAGCTCCTATATTACTCTTCAAATACTCATCTTTTACCTGCAATGCCCCTAAAGCTGCATATTGAGAAATAACTGGCGGACAAATCAAAATTGTATCTTGGACTTTTTTAACAGCGACAAGTAAGTGTTTGGGAATCACCATGTAGCCAATGCGCCAACTGGCAAACCCGTATGCTTTGGAAAGGCTATAGAGAGAAATGGTGTACTTGCTACTACTCTCAAATGCACCAGGTGAAATGTGTTTTACCCCGTTATAGGTAAAGTATTCATAGGCTTCATCACTGATATGGTAAATGCCGCGAGTGGCACAAATTTGATTTACTTGCTGCAATGCGGCTTCTGAATAGACAACTCCTGTCGGATTATTTGGTGAAATTGTCACCACAGCCCGTGTTTTAGGGGTAATTGCTTGAGCGATCGCATCTGGGCGCAGTTGGTAATTTTCATCTGTCGCTACTAATACTGCACGACAACCAGCCATTGCGATCGCCATTTCGTGATTGAAATAGTAGGGCGTATTTAGAATAATTTCATCGCCTGGGTTAGTTATTGCAAGAATGGCATTCATAAATCCCATATTGCTCCCGGCTGTGACGACGATGCAGTTTTCCCTATTGATTTCAATGCCGTTGAAGGTTTGCAATTTTTCTACAAGTGCTGTCAGCAAGGGGGGAATTCCTTCAACTGATTTGTATAAATTATTAGTGGATTCGGCTAAGAATTTGGGTAAAAGTTCTATCGCTTCTGCTGGTGGACTGTAATAAACAACACCCTGTCCTAGAGAGATTGTTCCAGGAGAGTTTTTAATCAGTTCCCCAACCATAGGAATAATTGGCGACTGTACCGCCTGCATACGAGAGGTTAGGGATTCCATATTTCCTTACCTATCTACTTACCTAGCTTTAGTATCCCTTAATAAGGGACAACCGACTAGTAGAGCTTGGTGGAAATAAACTTCTCCCACACTGTATGCTTGCAACAATGTGGGAGTATGTCACTTTGGGGAAGTCAAAAGTTAAAAGTTCGTAGTGAGGACTTTAATCCTTATTTTCTAAGCACTTTAATGCTTACTACAAACCTGCAAAACTAGTTTAGACATTGTAGTAGGAGTATGTCAATCAATGGAAATCTGTTGAGGCCCACTTGCTTTGCCATTATGTGCATCTGTTGTGGTGCTAGTGTAGCTATTAGAGCGGCTCTGTTGATCTAGCCAGCTTTTTACAGGATCTTCTGCAAGATTGAGCCGAAGCACACCAGAGAATAGCCCACCGACAAATGAGACTGGATGCTGAATAAATTCTCTGAATATAGGTGACAATTCATTAATGAACATTTAGAGACTCCTGGCGGTGCCGTAAAAAATTATGACTTCTTGATTGATCGTAACCTGTTGAGCAATATATGGTTGGCTGTAACGCAATACAGTTAAGTTAAGCATTTCTTTCCTTCTTATCTTTGCGTCCTTGGCGGTAGCCTGCGGCAAACCCTTTGGGTTCGGGGGTGACGCTCGAAGACTCGCTAACGCTTCGCTATCGCAATCGACGGGAACCGCCAAGACTGCGACTCCCTCACCGATGCAGCGTCTATGTTAAAAAAATTGACCCTTCGGCTTCTCGTAGAGAAGCCAAACTGTTGACTTTGGCAAAGAATTTTAGCCCTAACCCAAGCGTGTTGGGCTGTAACGAAGTTACAAACTTTTTGGGCTTCAACTCGAACAATAAAATTCCCACTTCTTTAAGAAGAAGTAGGGAATCTGAGCCTGTTGCATCAAACTACAGAGAATCTATAAACTGCTGTACTTTTTCCAGGAGTGGCTGATGTTCGATTTGTTCTGCTAACTCTTGGGCGTTTTGGTAGCACGATCGCGCCATTTTTTTGCGTTTCGTTGTGGCGTAAAGGCTTCCCATATTCAGCAACGTTGAAATTTCTCCTAGTCCATCGCCGAGTTGTTGATAAATCGCAATGCCTTGCTTATAGAACTTCATTGCTTGCCGATGCTCTGACAGAGTGCTATAGGTATAACCAATGTTGTGAAGCGTTGTTGCTTCACCAGAGCGATCGCCAATTGCTCGACGTGTCAAAAGAACTTGAGAGTAGAGCAGTAGGGCTTGTTTGGGTTTTCCTAAATTACTATAGATAGAAGCAATATTATTTAAAGTGGTTGCTTCCCCAACCAAATTCTTCACAGCTCGTTGAATTGGAAGCGCTGCTTGAAAAAATTCTAGAGCTTCCTCAAACTTGCCTAAGACGTAGTAAGCAAACCCAATACCATTTAGGGTTGTTGCCTCACCAGAAAAGTCACCTAACAATCGGCGCATCCTCAAAATTTGGTGTTGTAACAGCAATGCCCGTTTCGGTTCTCCTAACTGGGTATAAATTAGAGCTACATCATTCAGAGTAGAAACTTCATTTTGAGTATCTTGCGATCGCCTAAATATTGGTAGTGCTTGGTCAAAATATTCCAACGCCTGCCAAAAGCGTCCAAGACGGCTGTAGGTAGAACCTAGATTGCTAAGTGCAGTTGCTTGTGCTGGTGCGTTGCCAATTTCAACAGCAACTGAAAGTGCCTGATGAAAACGCTCTAATGCTTTTTGAGGTTGCCAGCAACTGAGGTGAGCTAAACCAAGGTCATTTAATGTATGACCTTCTCTGGCTCGGTCTGGAATTGATCTAGCCAAGTGTAAATTCTTGGTTGCAAGCTCGAGAGACTCTTGAAATTCTCCCTGTTGGTAGTAGCGGCTTGCTTCGTCACGACGTTGTTCCCATTCTTTGACTTGATTTAAAGGTTGCGTCATCTGGCCTCAGTTGCATTCTGCAATAAATGGCAGGACATCTTTTAGGAATGAACCTCTCTTAGATTTCCCAAATTTTAACCTTAATCATCTATCTTTAGATATAATATTTAAATAAAAAATTATGGTATTGTTTCATACTTACAGGCATATCTTTGAAGTAATTAATACAAATAATTTAGAGAAATGCACAGTTATACGCCCCTCCTAAAGACCTAAAACATGTATTCTCTATAGCTTTATTGAGTTTGCAGCAGTGGTTTTTATATTTAGCAGTTGGTTCGCCGATGATTGTGTAAGCTGTGGAATCTAATATTTTTAAGATTGCAAAATGTAAAGGGAATCATCCGGCTGCCGTTGTGTGTATTGACTTTTGAGAGCCAGTTGCTTCTCTTTAAGACACTGCGCGAATAAGTCGGCAGAGCTGCTCAATAAATACACTGGCTCTTTTTGAATGCGTAACTTCTGCCGACCTGTACTAGTCTTGCGGTTTATATCTCAGGCATGGTATCAGAGTAGGAAGACAAACGCTACTTTAAACATGCGTGTTTTTTTCCAAACATTAAATATAATGCTCTTACTATGAGCATCTACCAATCTCTCAAAAAATCTTATAAGCAAGACCATCGCCCTGAGAATGACTGGCGGTTGTTTTTGCGTTTAGTGCCTTATGCCCGTCGTAACGGACGGCTGTTGGTGCTATCAATGGGCTTACTTGTACCGCTTGCCCTAGCTAATGCCGTACAACCACTGTTGATTGGCCAAGTTATCTCCCTAATTCGCAATGAATCAAGCACTTACGAATTTCTCAGGAATCGCCCCTTGTCTGAAGGGCTAAATATCTTGGAGGGATTATTGTTATTTGCGATCGCAAGCCGACTGATTTTAACAGCCTATCAGGGTTATTTAGTACAGAAGCTAGGGCAAAAAATCACCGCAGCAATTCGCCAAGACTTATTCCAGCATGTGACATCATTAGCAGTGCGCTTTTTTGACCGCACACCCATAGGTAAATTAATCACCAGAATCACCAGCGATGTGGAAGTGTTAGGCGATGTCTTTTCTACTGGGGCAATTGGCATTGTGTCTAATTTGTTTTCCATGCTGATGACTTTGGGTTTTATGTTTTCTATTGAATGGCAACTCACTTGCTTGCTGCTATTGATGTTGTTACCAATTAGCTGGTTAATTGTTTACATTCAGCAACAGTACCGCAAAGCCAATTACAAAGGGCGGGAAGAACTTTCTATATTGAACTCACAGTTACAAGAAAATGTGGTTGGCATTAACGTAGTGCAGTTGTTCCGCAGGGAAAAATTTAATGCTGAATTGTTTCGCGCTACAAATAGCCGCTACACTCAGCAAATGGATCAAACCATATTTTATGATTCATTTATTTCAGCAACCTTGGAATGGATTGGTCTGATTGCGATCGCAGCTGTTTTGTGCATGGGTGGTTCGTTACTATTAGGAAAAAGTTTAGCTTTTGGGACTTTATCTGCATTTATCTTGTATGCCCAGCAATTATTTAACCCTTTAAGGGATTTTGCGGAAAAATTTACTGTCATTCAAGCAGGTTTTACTGCAATAGAACGAGTAGGCGATATATTAGATGAACCGATAGAAATCCGCGATCGCGCCAATGTCCGGTTCTCAATATTTGATGCGAAATTTGGCTATATAGACGAGATAGTTGCCAATCTAGAATCCCCAGACCTTACTTCCTTACCTGAACTAGGAGAAATTCGTTTTGATCACGTCTGGTTTGCTTACAAAAATGATGATTACGTGATTAAAGACTTAGATTTCACCATTCATCCGGGTGAAAAAGTGGCGTTAGTCGGCCCTACAGGTGCGGGTAAAACTTCGATTATCCGTCTTTTATGCCGCCTCTACGAACCCACACTAGGACGCATTCTCATAGATGGCGTAGATATTCGGGATGTACCACAGGCAGAACTGCGACGTTACATGGCAGTAATTTTCCAAGAAGGCTTTTTGTTTGCTGGCGATATTAAAAGCAACATTTCTTTAGGGGATGGCTATACCATTGAACAAATTCGACAAGCAGCAGAGCAAACCAACATTGCCCAGTTTATAGAAGAACTACCCCAAGGCTATGATACTCAACTACGAGAACGGGGCACAAATATTTCTAGTGGTCAAAAGCAACTATTAGCTTTTGCGCGGGCTGCCATTCGCAATCCCCAAATTTTGGTACTAGATGAAGCTACCGCTAGTTTAGATGTTGGTACAGAAGCTTTAGTTCAAGAAGCATTAAACCAGCTTTTGCTCAGACGTACCGCTATTATTATCGCTCACCGCCTGTCTACGATTCGGAATGTAGACCGAATTTTTGTTCTCAAGCGTGGCGAATTAATCGAACAGGGAAGCCACGAGCAATTACTGCAAGAAGGAGGCCTTTATGCCACTTTGCATAATTTACAGATGTTAGGAACTTAGACAATATGTAAGTCAAAAACTAGCATTTACTACAAAAATAACTTCAGTTTTAGTGCAGACAGTCAGCTTATTGCCTCAACTAACGCGATGTGCAACTTATTGTTCAAACTCTACTTCCATTCCTCTCCCCGAAGTAAAGAGAGGCTTTAAGCTTGCTCTCCTTTCCTTGTAGGGAAGGGATTAGAGGTTGGGTTTGAGAGAAAGTTGCACACCGCGTCAACTAGTGAAAAAACAGTGAAACTATGAAGCATTGATGGCATTTTACTTGTCATATTGTAAGTGAGTGATTAAGCGGACATAATATGAAGTGGGTTGCGATGCGGCGTATAATTATCTGAAGAATAAATAACTAAATATCTGTGACGAATCTACACCAACAGGTGAAATAGTAATAAAGATGTGTAGCTTAAACACAAGCTTAAAAATTGTGTTCCCAACTCCAATTCTTGATAAGATTTCCAGCATAATTGCTTATTGACAAATAGTTGATAATCTTAAATAGTCACTAATGATAAAAGAGGGTTGACATCAAGTCTGGTTAATCACTTCTTATTAAAATCTCTCTGTATCTTTGCTTGCTCACCTCAGCCTTAACAACAAGTCTTCAACCAGATATGATTATGATTCCAGGCTTAATTGATCACAGACCCTAATAAAAAAGCTGAAGAGAGTTTTTCATTACATCTGTTGATAGAGTTTTAATCAGTATTAATCATGCTTTAGAGAGATTGAAAGAAAATGAGAAAATTTTAAAAATAGATTTAAGATTTTAATTTTTATTAAGTGTTAAATGAATATACTCTGTCTGTTTTCCTGGAGATGGAAAAATGGTTTTTATGGAAAGTAAGCGTTTGCAAGAAGTTGTTGACTTTCCAGCTACACAACTATATAAGGACTTTTCCCAAGCTTTAGTCCAAACACCACCCTTACAGCATTGTGAAGCCTGCGTGATTATTCCAGTCCGTGATGAAGCGCAGACGTTGGCAGTTACCCTTGCTGCTTTAATGCATCAAGTCGATCTTAAAGGGCAGCCTTTAGATCCTAAACGTTACGAAATTATTTTGTTAGCAAATAATTGCAGCGATAATTCAGCAGCGATCGCCAAAGAATTTGCTCAACAACATCCAGAGTTAGCACTGCACGTAGTTGAAAAAACTCTGCCTCCAGAAGAAGCTTACATTGGTCGAGTACGCCAGATTTTGATGGATGAGGCATACCGCCGTCTGTACAGTTTGGGACGCAGACGGGGGATAATTGCTTCAACCGATGGCGACTCACAAGTTAGCTCAACTTGGATCGCTGCAACCCTGTACGAAATTGCTTGCGGTGCTGATGCTGTAGGAGGACGAATTCTCACCGATGGCGCTGAACGCTCTAATCTAGACTCCTATGCCAGAGCTTGCTATCTGCGCGATGTAGGCCATCGTTACTTAATTGCAGAATTAGAAACTTACCTCGATCCCGACCCTTATGACGGTTTTCCTCGGCACTTTCAACACTATGGGGCAAGTCTAGCAGTGACGGCAGAAATGTATGCACTGGCAGGAGGCTTACCACCTGTGCGGACTCTTGAAGATGTAGCATTTTATCGTGCTTTAGTGCGAGTCAACGCTCGTTTTCGCCACAGTCCATTAGTAAAAGTAGTAACTTCGGCAAGACAAACTGGACGGGTTAACATTGGTTTGGCGTACCAGTTGAGTGAGTGGGCAAAAATGGGACAGCGACAGCAATCATATTTAGTAGAGTCAGCGGCTGCTATTGAAACTCGTTTTACTGCACGTCGCCAATTACGAGTAATGTGGTGGTGCGTTCTTAATGGCTATCAATTAACTCATACTAGAGTCGTCCCCTTGGCAGATATGTTAGGAGTTTCACCCCAATGGCTTGTGCAAAAATTAATCCAACCTTGTACCTTTGGTCAGTTGTTTGAACAAGTTGAACAGCGTCAGCACGAAGAAGAAATTTGGCTTAAGCGTTGGCCAAATGTAGAGATTAGGCAAGCAATTCAAGACTTACGCCTACGCCTTGAAAACTTGCGTCGAGGTTAAAAGACTGGGGACTAGGTAAAAAGGGAAAAGGAATGATTTTTTCCTTTCCTCCTTATCGCTTTCCCTTCCCTTTGTCCCAAATCCCTGATACCCAGTCCCTTTTTAGACTCGCTCGAATAGATCGAGTCGATATTCTTCCTCCCGTTGACCTTTTAAATGCCGTAGTTTTGGGGTCAACTCAAAAAACGAGTCGTGAACTTCATCCCCACGCAGAGGATAATCACGGACATAGAGTGTCCAATGAACTAAAAGTAAATGTCCTCCCGGTTCCAGGTGTTCTAGAATGCGCTGTTGGGATTTTTTCAGGTCTTCCCAGCACCAGTAATAGCCAACTTCCGAGACTAGGGTCAAATCAAACATTTCATCAGGATATTGCTCTGGGACACGCATAATCTCGAACTTAACGTTAGAAAGATGCTGACAGCGCTCTATTGCTCTATCCTGCGCTAGCTTTGACACATCAATCGAGAGCAGTGAGTCACAACGCTTTTGCAGTTTCTCAGTTAAAACGCCAATAGAACCACCGATTTCAAAGGCAGACCGATAGCGCTCTTTGGGTAGAGCTGCGATTGTAGCGGCATATTTGTTAGCTTCGTAATCGCTGGTCTCGAACTTCCACGGATCGGGGTCTTTGCTGTAGATGTTATCAAAGAAGCTGGGTGGTAGGGAATTGGATTGTAATGGGTTCATCGGTTTTCCTCTATATAAACTTCCCAAGGATGAGTAAAATTCGCTAACATTTCCGCACTGAGGCGAAAGCCTTCTGGGTCGTCGTCAATTAAGTCTGTAATTTGGGAGCGATAAGCAGCGATCGCTTGCTGTTTCAACTCCACCACTGCGCCAATATTCAACCGCCAGGTTGTCACCTCTAAAGATTCTGGTAAACTCCCCCTTTGCTCTAAGTCCCAGTCCCAAATGGGATACTCAATCAATCGGGGCGATAGACCTAAGTTTTCTAGCGCCGTGTAAATTAATTTCCAGGTCGCTCGGTGGTCTGGATGAGGGTCGTACCGCCACGGTAAAAAGATAATTTGTGGGGCAACTTTTGTCAGATAAGCACGACAACTGGCTAGTGCGCTTTTATACTGTGCTGTAATTGACCCATCTTGCATTCTACAAAAGCTAATAGCATTAACTCCCACACCCAGCAATCTCAACGCCGATAGTGTTTCAGTTTCCCGCAGAGCTAGCAGTGCAGGTGCAGGATATTTCAGAGATTTAGGGTGTGAAAGCGTACCGTCACTAATGACTAAAACTTGCACATCACACTTTAAAGAACGCAATAGAGCGATCGCACCTCCACAACCCAACGTCTCATCATCAGGATGAGGTGCTACGACTAGTACCGGACTACAGGCGATTGACTCAATTGAACGCCAGGGCAAAATACTGGGATTGGTTAGCGGTGAGGTAACACTGATTTTATTCATCATTCCACAGCAAAGATGCAGGGTTACTTTGATCCAAGACATACTGTCCGACGTTTGCTAAAGCCGCATCAAAAGCAGGTTGTCGCAGATATAGGGTTAAATCTCGGATAATGCGTTCCATTGGATTTGGTGGTAATAAGCCACGAGTACCAACTGAACGTTCGCACAGCTGCATGACATCAATGCAAATTTGTTCAATTGCCGTTCTCACCATATTTGCATAGGCGACAAGTTGATCTGCTTGGGCGTTAGGAACTGTGGGATCGCCACCAAACACAGGCGCATACGCTGCTACTCTATCCGCAGCTCCTTGTAGCCAGAGATTACCACTTTCAATAGCGATCGCCATTTTACCAAGCCGTTCTTTTTGGTATGGGTCGTTTGTATATTTCAACTGCTGGAGATATTGACGAGTTAGGTCAAATAGTGCTTCCGCCCCACCCAGTTGCACAGCAGCAAAGCGAATTACTCCAGCAGACAACCACGGTTGTCGATAATAGTCATTTGGCTGACCGATTAATGCACTCTGCTCTAACTTCACACCGCTAAAATCTACTTTAAAGCTAGCAGTTGCTCGCATCCCAAAAGGTTGCCACCAAGTTGGGTCGCTAACTGTCTGCACTTCATCCATCGGCACAATGCACATTTGCCAACCCCCATCGGGCAATGCTCCATTCACGAAAGGACGTTCCAGATAGCCTGCACCAGTACAAAAAGTTTTAGAACCTTCTAACTGATAGCGATCGTTCTCAAGGGAGATAACTTTGACACCATCAGACGCTTCAGCATTCCAAACTCCAAAGATTCTGTGGTGATCACGAGCATCACAGGCGTAGGCGGCAATTTGTTCTCTAGTACCGAAGGTCTGAATCAGTTGCAGTGCATTAACGTGCCCTTCATAAATTCGACCAACCGCTAGGTTACCGCGTCCTATTTGCTTTAGGAGTATCAACACCTCCTGGGTAACATTAGCATCAATTCCTGCACCCCACCCGCCTAACTCTTGAGCCAACGGTACAGCCAATAAACCAGCCTCAGCAATTAGCTCAAACTCGCGTTTAGGAAAAGCGCCATTGCTATCTATATTAGTAGCATTAGCTGCACAATACTCAGCAATTTCCCTAGCACGTCCTAAAGCAAGAGCAATGTTTGAATCCTTCGATTTCTGGATGACAACATCCTTTGATAGTTGAGTAATAATAGCGATATCCTTTATTTAACATTTCTTTATCTACTGATAAAGATAATAATATTAAATTGATCCATACCTCTATCTTCTGCGTGATTTTGCGCTGAATAAATGGAATTAAGTGAACTACCTACACTATAGCGTAGGTCAATGTAAGCTTCACAATTCATTAAGGATTGCTTCTGTGAAGTTGTCACTTAATTTATTAGAAGGGATAGGTACGCCGACTATGCTGCAACAGTATCTAACGATCGCTAGTAAATAGATGCTAGTAACTCTTTATTCAGGTTTTTTAACATTTACTCTTGTTGTCGAACCTCTGCCTCTAGCTAGGGAATAATTGAAGATAGATATAAGAATAAATTTAAGCTTGGTTTTTGTAATAAATAATACAATATAAATCTATAAAATTACGTAATAATCGTGTTAGTTGGAAAGCCATGGACAAATCCATTGCTCTAGCTATTCCCACTGGATCGTAGTTGGTACAGTCACTCATGAGGGAAATCTACTCTCCAGAGCGCTGCTTTACCAGTCGCATAAAATTTATATGCTCATTCTGGCTTTAGCTTTAAAAAGAATTCTTTCTTGATAACAAGCAAGGGACTTGAAATCCAGCGAGTGCAATGCAATAATGGCAAACTTAAAGCCAGTGGGAGACTTGAAAATTGATCAGGATCTCGATTATCAGCAACGAGCATGGATTATCCAACGCATCGGTGGGCTGGTTACCACACTGGTCATTTTAGCAGGAGTGCTTGAAGCGTTTGTAACTGGTCTGTTGAGCAACGCCAAGGCAGGTAAGCAAACCCACGCCCTACGGGCACAGCAATGTTCTCTACGACAGATAGATATGTTTTAAATAGATGAAAACTGCTGTAACTCCTAACTCTTAAAAAAATCCCCACTCAAGCAAACGCTTGAGTGGGTAATATGAGGTGGGACAAGATAATCTTCCCAAAAGAAGTAGGGGAATTATTTGCTCTCTGTAAAATCAGCATCAATTACATCATCGCCACTACCAGAGCTAGATGTGGAACCACCATCTTGGGGTTCAGCACCAGGTGTAGTACTGTTCCCAGCTTGTTGATAAATATTGCTACCAACAGCAAATAGCGCTTGTTGCAATTCTGGCGTGAGCTTTTTGATTTGCTCATCGTCTTCTTTAGCAACTGCTTCCCGCAGTTCTTTCACCAAACCTTCGACTTTAGTCTTGTCAGCAGCCGGAACTTTATCGCCTAATTCTTGTAGCTGCTTTTCAGCTTGGTATGCCAAAGAGTCGGCTTGGTTCTTGCGTTCAATCTTCTCACGACGTTCTTTGTCAGATGAAGCGTTTTGTTCTGCTTCTCTTACCATCCGGTCAACGTCATTTTTATCCAGGGTGGAAGCGCCGGTTATGCTGATGGACTGTTCTTTACCAGTACCTTTGTCCTTAGCGGTGACGTTAAGGATACCGTTAGCGTCAATATCGAACACCACTTCAATTTGAGGAACGCCGCGTGGTGCAGGAGGAATACCATCAAGGCGGAAGGTTCCTAAGCTCTTGTTATCGTTAGAGAATTCGCGTTCACCTTGGAGGACGTGAATTTCTACGTTGGTTTGTCCATCCACAGCAGTGGAGAAGACTTCTGATTTCTTGGTAGGAATTGTAGTGTTGCGGGGGATAATTTTGGTCATCACGCCGCCCAATGTTTCCACACCCAAAGATAGCGGTGTCACGTCTAAGAGCAAAATGCCAGTTACATCACCAGCCAGTACCCCTGCTTGAATGGCCGCACCAACTGCTACGACTTCATCGGGGTTCACACTTTGGTTAGGATCTTTACCCAATACTTGCTTCACAATCTGCTGCACAGCAGGAATCCGGGTAGAACCACCAACTAACACCACTTCATCAATATCACCTTTGTTCAACTTGGCATCCCGAAGGGCGTTTTCCACAGGAATACGGCAACGGTCGATTAAGTCAGAGCAAAGTTCTTCAAACTGAGCGCGAGTTAGGGTTGTATCCAGGTGCTTTGGCCCATCCTGGGTTGCAGTGATAAATGGTAGGTTGATTTCTGCTTGGCTGACACTAGAAAGCTCAATTTTGGCTTTTTCTGCGGCTTCAGTCAGACGTTGTAAGGCTTGCTTGTCTTTCCGTAGGTCAATACCTTCGGCTTTTCTAAACTTCTCAGCTAAGAAGTCAACTATTTTTTTATCGAAGTCGTCACCGCCGAGGTGGGTATCACCAGATGTGGCTAATACTTCAAAAACTCCATCTCCTACTTCCAGCACGGATACGTCGAAGGTACCACCACCAAGGTCAAACACGAGGATGGTTTCGTTACTCTTCTTGTCGAATCCATAAGCCAAAGAAGCGGCAGTAGGCTCGTTAATAATCCGTAGAACTTCAATCCCGGCAATTTTACCAGCGTCTTTTGTCGCTTGGCGTTGCGAGTCGTTGAAGTATGCCGGAACAGTGATTACAGCTTGGGTTACAGTTTCACCCAGATATTTGCTGGCGTCTTCAACTAGTTTGCGAAGAACTTTTGCAGAAATTTCTTCAGAAGCAAACGGTTTACCAGCTATCGGACAATCTAATTTCACATTGCCATTGCTGCTGAGGACTTTGTAAGAAACTTCCGTAGCTTCGTTACCAACTTCATCGTAGCGGCGTCCGATAAAGCGTTTGACTGAGTAAAACGTATTTTCGGGGTTCATCACCGCTTGGCGTTTGGCGATTTGGCCAACCAAGTTGTCGCCATTTTTCGCAAATGCGACTACTGATGGCGTTGTCCGAAAACCTTCAGCATTAGCAATTACTGTGGGTTTACCACCTTCCATCACTGCCACGCAGGAGTTCGTTGTTCCTAAGTCAATTCCAACTACTTTTGCCATTTTAGGTGCTGGCTCCGTATAACTACAAATGAATGAATGAGAATATAAAGGACTAAATTTTGAACCAACAGGGTCAATAAATCAGCCATTTCAGCATGAATACCTTTGTTTTGGCTTTTCTGGGGTTAAAACTCCAGATATGCTGATATATATACTGAAGCTTAGTGGTAGCCAGTCCATGAAGGGTGGTTTCCCGAACCTTGCTTAGGACGGTTAAACTAACTAAATAGTTTTTTTAGTTATTTCATGGATTTATTGCCTTCACTCTGTCTAATGTATGAGAATTAATACTTTCAGTAATTAGGGTGAACCGTAACGGTAGAGTCGTGTTTGCCGTCTTTAAAAGTAATAAATTACAAAAGTATTGAGGATAGAACAAAATTAAAGGGCGCGTAGGCGTAGCCCGCACTAACACTCAGCACTCAGCACTTACTCAAGTCTAGAGAAAAGAGTTTCCCAGTTAATTGCAGGCGGCCTTTGTCCCTGGTTGACTATTTCAAAAATTTTCCTGGAACTACTTGGGTGTAAAAGGCATTTTACACAAGCGTTTGCTACATCAATATGGCTGGTATCACCCGAAATAACTTGCCTACCACCATTTGCCCCACGCCACCAGTAGCACCTGCAACTACTACCAAATCTTCAACTGAATCAAAAGAATTGATCAACTGCCTTTGAGATGGTCTATTGTTAATCTACTTAAAAAATGTGATTGCCTATGGTGAGGCGTAGCCTATCACCAAAGATAGATCCAGATTAAAGATTTGGGCGTTGCTGAATCAGAGTATGAATTGACATTTTTGATCTGACTAAACTTTTTCATCTAACTAAACAACGATTCTTTGCGCCTTTGTGTCTTTGTGTGAGACTAATTCATACTTTCAATCAGCAACGCCCAAGATAGTATACCAAGAACTTATGTTGAGTCCACCCCTGAGTACGCCAATCGGATTTGATTGATTGCTGTTGCTTTTAAGGCTGGCAAGGGTGAAACAATTGGTGCAGTCATTCTTATCGATCAGCTACCAGATAATTACTGAAAAACATGGTGGATCTTTGCAATGCATTTTCTCACCAAGATAGGGTGCAGAGTTTGTCATTGCAATCCCGATTCGAGAAGCGAAATCAGCACCATCATCAATCTGCGATCGCCACGCTCGGTAAGAAAATCAGCACAACTATTTTTCAGCTAATAACTGCGATCGCACTTATAGAGGAAATTGCACAGCAGCTTTTGCTTAAGTAAAGTAGTATTCCACCCTACATATACTTAGATTTTTCAATGCTATACATTGGCGATCGCCCGACATAACAAAATAGAAATGTCATATTTCTACCCAATGCATCTAACCAACTTGGAGTCTATTAGCATCAGGTTCTCGACCGAGAATGTCACGATATAAATTGCTAATTTTATCTCTACATTCATTTTTGGAGATGTCTAATGACAGATACTAAGTTTGATTGCAATTTGGTATTATTTTAGTCTGCAGAGATTGCCCAAGAGGAAGAAAAGATCATTTTTTCTGCTTTCTTTGCTAACTGCTATGTCTTTCCCCATACTCCACTCTTACTTAGCAATTTTGAGTTGATCGAGTCCGTCAACTACTAAAAAACTAATCTATAGGGGGAATTGCGCCCGAATTGTTCGGTTCTACCACTGTCATCAGTACACAAATAGCTATAACCTCTTAAATAGTAGTGTAATGTCTACTCTAGACGCTGTTAGTCGCTCTTGAATTAGGGGGTGAAAGCCTGTGTACCAATGGATATTGCCAAGTATGAGCGAAATCTTGGCTGAAAATCAATCAAGTGTGGCTGAATGTTCACCTGATAAAGCACAGCGGCAGTGGCGTGTCAGCCTAGCAGCGACTGAACATTTGCTCTTAAATACTTTAGCAGGTGCTTCAGTTGACACAACCCAAGGATTAGTTTTAGCTGCACCAGCACCCTTATTTAGTCAGCCAAAACTAACTCAAAGTTTACAAACAGTAACCTTTACCGCAAAACCATTTAATCCTTTGGCGCTGATGCCATTTCAGATGCCAGATACAATCGCGTCTGTAAATGAAGAAATTGCTCCCCATGAATCGGTACTTTCCTTATTACCTGCCGATCCGCTAGGTGCAGAACAGTTTTGCTTGGTTTTTACAGAAAAATTTAGTTTAGTACTGGTTTTAGCAACCCACAAAAACGGTAAAAAAGCCTTTTCATTTTCTTTTGAGCCAGAAGTCGTGCAGCAGGCTTGGCGATCGGTAGCAGCAAGGGTAATGCTAGCTAATCCAGAATTTTTTGCCTACTTGGATACATTAGTACAACAGTATTCTCCGGTAGCGCCAGATTGCCGCATCATGATTCAGTTTAGCCAGTTGTTGCTTCAGGAATTAACAGAAGCAGAAGAGACTAAGGACTCTTTACTAGCAACTGGAGACAAGGGGGAGAAGGAAGACAAGGAGAATAACTCATGCCCAATGTCCAATGTCCAATCCCCAAATCCTGATGTAGAATTGCTCCAAGCTTTCGCTCACGAAGTCCGCACACCTTTAACAACTATTCGCACCATGACTCGCCTACTGCTGAAGCGGCGAGACTTAGATGCTACTGTAATCAATCGCTTAAAAATTATCGATCACGAATGTACCGAGCAAATTGACCGCATGGAGTTGCTCTTTAAGGCAGCAGAACTAGAAACTACTGTCTCAACAAAATCGTCAAAAACTCAACTTACGCCGATGTCTTTAGATCAAGTGTTGCAGCAGAGCATTCCCCGTTGGGAACAAGCAGCGCATCGGCGGAGCTTAACTTTAAATGTTGTTTTACCCCAGCAATTACCAACTGTGGTAAGTAATCCCATGATGTTAGATCAGGTACTCACTGGTTTGATAGAAAATTTCACTCGCAGCTTACCTGCTGGTAGCCATATTCAAGTACAAGTTATTCCGGCAGGAGATCAACTTAAGTTACAATTATCCCCCCAATTCGGGTGCAAAGATTCAAGTAAAGCTGCCATACCTGCAACGCCACCAATTCGCAAAGCTTTAGGCCAATTGCTGATGTTCCAACCAGAAACGGGTACGATTAGTTTGAATATTGCTGCAACCAAGCATTTGTTTCAGGCGATCGGCGGCAAACTGATTGTGCGCCAGCGTCCACACTATGGGGAAGTTTTGACAATTTTCCTCCCCTTAGAAGTTAGCAATAAACATAAATTAGGAGCTAAAATTTAGGAGTGAAGATTTATTTACTATTTTTCAAAATTATAAATATTCACTCTAAATTAACCTAAGTTTGATAAACCTCTCCCTGCCTTGAACTTTAGTTCAATTCTATCCCTCTCCCTCTCCGACTCGGAGAGGGAGAGATTTTACATAGTATGGCAAGGGACTGGGAACTGGGGACACAACGACAACCGGTAGTTGAGCAAAGTCGAAACTCAGTGCATCGCTGGGGACTGGGTGAAAAGTCTTTTTGTGTCTAAATTTTATCATCTGTTGATGTCCTAATCACCAAGGCTGTTGCTATAACCTTCTTCTATCACTTTCCGAGCAGCTAATCTATGAAAGTTTTATTATTCGGTCAATACAGGCTTTCCTATTATAAAAAAATAGGTCTTGTATTTGTTATTAGAAAAGAATGGCGCGATGCTTACGGCGCGGCGAAGCCATCGCTTGCTATATAGAAGCTCTAGAATTCAGAAAAGACAAATGTTTTCCGAGAGTGACAAAAGAGGGATAAAGCCAGGGAGAGGTCTTTTTATTCGACTAATTTATGCAGACACAATATAACCCGTATAACTCACGTTAAATTAAACAGTAGGTGAGTAGAAATAAAACACAATAATAGATCCCCGACTTATCTGAAAAGTTGGGGATCTATTTACTAAGGATTTTATGTTTAATTAGGTTGACCTATTTTTTATCAACAGAGATAATTTATTTTCATCAAATAGACTTTATTTAACAATCTAATTAAATTTTTCCGACTTGTCATCTGTAAAAATAGATGCCAAAAATGTATATAAATTCTAGTTAAGAGCCAAGTACACATTTGTGCAAAAATAAAAAGAAAAATTATGGCAAGTTTTGAGATAATCGATAAAGAAAGCTTACGTTTAGTCAAGATAACTTTACAAAACGAAACAGTTCGTACTGAATCTGGTGCCATGTACTATATACGTGGCAATATTCAGATGCAATCTAAAGCTCCTTCAGCAGGCGGGTTTTTAAAATCCCTAGCCACGGGAGAAAACATTTTCCGTCCTACGTATACAGGTACTGGTGAATTATATTTAGAGCCTTCTTTATCGGGATATCACATATTAGAATTAGACGGTAGTGAATGGATTTTAGATAGTGGCGCTTATTGGGCTAGTGATGGCACTGTAGAAGTAGGAGTTGAACGAAACAAATTTGTATCAGGCTTAATTGGTGGCGAGGGATTGTTTCAAACAAAAGTCAAAGGCAGGGGTACAGTAGTGATGGCAGCACAGGGCCCTGTAGAAGTAATAAATTTACGAAATGACCGATTAGTTGTGGATGGAAATTTTGCCATCGCTCGCACCAGTAGTTTAAATTATCGCGTTGAAAAAGCTACCAAATCTCTTTTAGGTTCGATGACTTCTGGTGAGTTTCTCGTCAATACTTTTGAGGGGACTGGTACTGTATTGCTGGCTCCTGTACCTTATTGGCAAGTCATGATGCTCCGCCAAATTAGTGCCGCGCTACCAAAAACGTCTAGCTAACAATCTTAGTCATTGATCATTAGTCATTAGTCATTGGTCATTGATAGTAATGACTAATGACTAAAATTTTTATAACTTAAATAGGATTGCTATAGCACCATAAAGTTAACTCAGGGGATAATTGTAACTCATCACTCATTTTCTATTGCGATCGCTCTTGGGGTATCGCCAACGCTTGGGAGTTGTACTGTAAATGTGGAACCTTCATATAATTTACTTTTCACAGAAATAGAACCGCCAGATCGCACCAGCAATTGCTGTACAATTGTTAACCCCAACCCAGCACCACCATAATCTTCATTTGCTGCTGTACGCACACGATAAAATCGGTCAAAGATTCTAGGAATCTCGCTTTCGGCAATACCGATACCTGTGTCGCGGAATTCTAATTGGACATAATCGCCTTGAATTCTGGCACGCACCCATACTTCACCCCCATTAGGAGTAAACTTAATGCTGTTATGCAGCAGATTAATCACAATCTGCCTCAGCCCACCACTCACACACCAAATAGGTGGAAGTTCAGTGGGTACGGTGTAAGCTAGCATAATTCCTTTTTCTTGAGCTAGAGGTTGGTAGGTACTGACTACTCCAGGTACAATATCTGAGAGGCGCACCGACTCTAAAGCTGTTCCTTCTAAATTACGTTCTAGCTGCACCAGTTCCAACAAACCAGTAATCAGGGAATTTTGCTGATCGCACTGGGTATTTAACATCTGTAAATAACGTTGTCGCTGGGGGGATTTAAGATTAGGGGAATTCAATAATGAAAGTGCTGTCTTCATGTGCGTCAAGGGTGTACGCAGTTCTTGACACACATTTTTTAAGTATTCGTCTTTGAGTTGCTCTTTGTTTTGCAGCTCTTGATTTTGCTGCTGCAACTTGGTGGTGCGTACTGTGATGATTTGACGATTAATTTCATCTTGTCGCAGGAGTTGTTTTGCAAACAGTTGATTCATCAGTGCGCCTTGGGGCGCAGTTGGACAAATGAAATCAACAAGTATTGGAGATGATTCTGGCGTAATCGCTTGTTCGATACCATTTAATACTTGCTGAATTACTCTCCCCTCAAGAGTATTTATAATTAGCAACGGCTGATTTTTATTAGTATTTACCTTCTCCGATGTCGTCTTATTTTTGCGTTTTTTAAGTGGTCGATGAGCCAAAATTAAACTGCAAAACTGGGGCGACAACACTATCAAAAAGTTTTCCCGTCGCATTTGGCTATCTGGTGATAGGTGAACAGGGACATGATGAGGGAATGAGGAAGATGAGGGAGATGAGGAAGATGAGGGGATATTTTCTCCCCCTGCTTCCCCTGCTCCCTCATCTTCCCCTTTGTCACTCTCGTCAATCTGGCAAGTATAAATGAGACTAGACGCACTTACCGAGGATTGATAACGCGCTAATTCTGATTGCCAAATTTTTTCTGGTGGTAGCTTCACCCATAAAGTGGCTGCAATTTGCTGCTCAATTAGTAAGTCAATTTGCGCTCTTACTAGTGATAGCAGAGTAGCAGGACTGAGGGACAATGGTTTAGGAGGCGCTTGCACTCCCATAACCAGTTGATAAACAGACAGATCCTTAGCCAGAAAAACATTCATGAGTCAAGCACAACTTGGATGAAGCAAGAAATAACTGTGTCTTCGATTTTCACCTTTATGTGTGCATTTTTTACAAAATTCCAACGGAAATAAACATGAACTATAAAAAACTACACTTATAAGGGAGTTGGGAGTGGGGAATGGGCAGGGGGGACGGAAAAGAGGAATTGGGCAGGGTCCGCTTTCCAGGGGAAACTTTTCTCCCTGCTTTCCTGCTTCTTCATTCCCCTCTACCCCCTGCTTTGTGCCCCTCTCTGCCTCTTTTCAATGCCCAAACTAGGTTTGTATGTTCAGTCTTTGGTGCAAAGCGTCGCGTGCGTGTTCTCGGTCATCAAAATGGATTTTTTCGGTGCCGAGAATTTGGTAGTCTTCATGACCTTTACCAGCAAGTAACACTCCATCACCGGGTTGTGCTTGTAAAATAGCGGTACGAATTGCAGTAGCCCGATCGCAAATTACAGTTGGCTGTACTGCATCAGGAATTCCCGCTAAAATATCTTGCAAAATCCTTTCTGGGTCTTCAGTCCGGGGATTATCTGAGGTCACTACTGCCACATCAGCTAACTCAGCAGCAATTTTACCCATTTTTGGGCGCTTGGTGCGATCGCGATCGCCTCCACAACCAAACACGCAAATCACCTTACCAGGTATAAACGGGCGTGCAGCTTTCAGTAAATTTTCTAGACTATCGGGTGTGTGGGCATAATCCACAATCACGCTAATATCTTGGTCAGGATTAATTTGTACCCGTTCCATCCGTCCGGGAACTCCGGGAAACTCAGGGATGACAGACGCTACTAACTGCAAATCTAGTCCTAAGTGTAAAACTGCTCCTACAGCTGCGAGAAGATTTTCTAAATTATATTGTCCGACTAGGGGCAATTGAAAAGCTACGTCACCTTTTGGTGTATGTAATTTACCACTGACACCATTGGGCTGGTAACTTAAATCACTCATCCATAAATCAGCGCTGTTGTCGTTTACGCTGTAACTCCAAACGCGCTTAGAATCTAACGAGGCAATTAAGCGCTTCCCGTAAGAATCATCAGCATTAATTATTGCCCGCCCCTTGAGATAATTAGGGCTAAATAACAATGCTTTGGCAGCAAAGTAATCTTCCATATCGGTGTGATAATCGAGATGGTCTTGGGTAAGATTACTGAACACCGCTACCTCAAATTCACAACCCAACACTCTACCTTGGGCTAAAGCGTGGGAACTTACTTCCATCACCCCGAACTCACTACCAGCCTTTAGCGCCTCTGCTAGCTGCTGTTGCAGTTCCACTGCAAAGGGCGTAGTGTAGGCAGCAGTTTGCTCAAAACCTGCCCAACGAGTGTAGAGAGTTCCCATCAAAGCTGTAGCTAGATTAGCTTTAATCAGCAGAAATTCAATTAGATGAGTAGTTGTAGTTTTGCCATTTGTACCAGTCACACCTACCAGCTTGAGTTTTTGGCCTGGATAACTGTAAAAAGCACTGGCTATTTGGGCACAAGCTTGAGTTATGTTACTTGCACTAATGACTACCTCATTTGTGGGAGGATTTTTTTGTGCAGCTTCAGGAGAAACGATCGCAGCTACAGCCCCCGATGCGATCGCACTTTGCCAAAATTCCCCACCATCAACCCGCCCTCCTGGCATTCCAATAAACAAATCTCCCACACTACAAGCATGAGAATTCGTCTTCAAACCCTTAACTTCCACATCCTCTATCGGATGGCTAGGCAATTGTTCAACACTGTCTACCGCCGTTAATAATTCCCGCAATTTCATCTTGTGAACCTCGTCACATTCTTAATCTTGCGCTTATTCTGCATTATTTTTTTCTAATTGGCTAAATACTTACGCAACATTTGCTCCAACTGCTGAACATTAGCACGAGGAGAAGGACGCGGCAATGGTGCTTCTATAATTTCTCCCTCCGTGCCCTCTGCGCCTCTGTGGTTCGATAAATACAGTACCGGCACTTCATACTCATACGCAGCGAACCAATCTTCACGAGTCGTAATATCCCTAATTTCCAACTCGAAACTGAGATTTTGGATTTGTTCTAGCTTTTCTTGCAAGCCTTCACATAAATGACAGCCGGGTTTACTGTATAAAATTAATCGCATTTGTTAATTAATTACCATGAACACTATTTTACATATCACCAAAATCGAACAATGGGAACAAGCGAAAATCCTCGGAAGCTATCGGGGTGATACGTTAGACTCGGAAGGATTTATTCACTGTTCGACAGCAGCACAAGTTATCTGGGTGGCGAATCGTTTTTTTGTTAATCAAAAGGGTTTGGTAATTCTTTGCATTGATTCTGAACAAGTTAAAGCTGAAATCCGTTATGAAGCTGCGGAGGTAGATAATTTATTTCCTCATATTTATGGTGAGTTAAATATTGATGCTGTGTTTCAGGTTGTTGATTTTGAGGCGGAGGAGGATGGATTTTTTGTGTTGCCGAAAGAGGTTATAAATTTAGAATAACGAACCGCCAAGACGCCAAGGACGCAAAGAAAAGATGGAAGCTTTTAATGTGGGTGAATACGTTGATATTATGGCGTTGTTGTTGGATTTGCAGCTAAAGGATGAGTATCGAGATGGTGTAATGGAAAATTTTGAGAGAATTAGGGCGATCGCTAATCTTGTTAATGAGTTTCCTTTAGCTGAAGAAATTGAAGTTGCACCTATATTTGAACCATAGATGTTAAAGGGCGTTTGGGGGGCTAGGAAGGTGTTCAAAAGGGTTTGTACGGTATTCTTTATGGTATTAATTGATTTAGGAGTTAAGGTATGGATGTTGAAGAGTTGTTGAGGAGATATGCTGCTGGGGAGAGGGATTTTACTGGGGTTGACTTGGAGGGTTCTAATTTGAGTGGTTCCAATTTGAGTGGTTCAAACTTGAGTCATGCTCAACTTGCTTGGGTCAATTTGGGTGGAGCCGATTTGACTGGAGCCGATTTGACTGGAGCCGATTTGACTGGAGCCGATTTGACTGGAGCCGATTTGACTGGCAATCTCATGGACAATACTCTCTACTGTAATACCACGTTACCAGATGGCAGTATTATCGTTGAAGCTACTTGTTTTGATTGAAGAATTTGTAAAACTTAATCAAAATTTTTAGTACTAAATATTCCGCGCGTCCTAGTTCTCGATGCAGACTGCTATTACTCAAAAAGCTAAACGCGCTATCTCTTAAATATTCCAGCATGAATTTTGATTCAGCCGATGCCATAACAATATCAACTGCTATACGCGAAGGCAAAGTTAGCGCGGTGGAAGTTACTCAGGCTGCGATCGCACGAATAGCAGCGCGGGATAATCAACTTAACTGTTTTACGGCTGTGACTGCTGAGACAGCTTTAACAGATGCAGCCCGCATTGACAGGGAAATTGCCCAAGGTAATAATCCTGGAACGCTTGCTGGTGTGCCTTTTGCGGTGAAAAATCTCTTTGATATCGCTGGTTTAACGACTTTAGCGGGGTCGAAAATCAATGCAGAGAACCCAGCAGCTAGCCAAGATGCGACAGCAGTAGGAAAGCTGAAACAAGCGGGTGCTGTGCTGGTTGGCGCTTTGAATATGGATGAGTACGCCTATGGGTTTGTAACAGAAAACTCCCATTACGGTGCTACTCACAACCCCCATGATTTACAACGAGTTGCTGGTGGTTCATCGGGTGGTTCGGCGGCGGCTGTTGCTGCTGGGTTAGTACCGTTGACGCTGGGTTCAGACACTAATGGTTCAATTCGCGTTCCGGCGGCGTTATGTGGCGTTTTTGGTTTTAAGCCGACTTATGGAAGATTATCTCGTGCTGGCGTAGCTTTATTTTCTAGTAGTTTTGATCATATTGGCCCTTTTGCGCGTTCGGTGCAAGATATCGCCACGGTGTTCGATGTGCTTCAGGGAGAAGACGATCGCGATCCAATTTGCACAAAGCGTCCACCTGAATTGGTTTTACCACAACTTAATCAAGATATTTCTGATATCAGAATTGCGATCGCAGCTGATTATTTCACCAAAGGCGCAGAACCGGAAGCTTTAGCAGCAGTCCAAAAAGTAGCTGATGCAATAGAAGTCACTGAATACGTAACCATACCAGAAGCACACCGCGCCCGTGCTGCGGCGTTTGTGATTACAGCTAGTGAAGGTGCAAATCTGCATTTGGATAAATTGCGATCGCGTCCTCAAGATTTTGATTCAGCAACACGCGATCGCTTTTTAGCTGGGGCGTTAATTCCAAGTAACTGGTATATACAAGCACAACGGTTTAGGAGATGGTATCGCGATCGCGTTCGGGAAATCTTTCAAAATGTTGATGTAATTCTTGCCCCAACTACACCAATTTCCGCACCGTTAATTGGTCAACAAACCATGATTTTGGATGGGGAAGAAATTCTTGTCCGTCCTCATTTAGGATTATTTACTCAACCATTATCTTTTATTGGTTTACCTGTTTTATCAGTACCAATTCAGCGCCAAAATGCATTACCTTTAGGTGTGCAATTAATAGCAGCACCATATAATGAAGCGTTAATTTTACGGGTTGCGGCTGCATTAGAGGTAAAGGGTGTAGTTTCAGCACCAGTGATTTTCAATTGCTCATGAAGCGATCCATTTTTGCAATAATATTGCTTGCCCGAATTGTCTTGTTGGGGAGGAAAATTAAAACAACCCGCGTGATCCGTTAGCAAGAACGCAAGCGCGATATAAAAAAAGAACTGAATTCAATTTAAACGCTGTTTGAGTTCACGAATGGCAGCACTGGTATTGCGATCGTAGGCAACTTCAAAACATCTAGCAACTATATCCTGGAGGTTTATATCTGGGAAATATTGGCTTTGAGTTTGAGCAAGATATTCTGTACCTTGTAACTGATAAATACACAGTTGTTTTTTGCGGTATAGCCAGACTTCTGGTACTTGATAAGGGAGGTAATCATTCACATCAGAATAACTCGTTACATCAATTTCCAGCACCAAATCAGGAGGAGGATTAACACTCCAGTCAATTCGCTCCTTACCAGATACAGCTTCCCAATGGTCAATGTAAAAACAATAGTCTGGTTCGATTCCACTCTCCTCTGGTAATTCCATTGTCACAGGAGTAAAAGCATCGTACTCACGTCCAACATAATCCAGCAAAACTGTAATGATATTTGCAATTAAATGGGCATCACGTCCATGTTTGGGAAGAGGAGACATGAGTAAGACTTCTCCATCTTGGTATTTTATGCGAGGAATTGAATTGCCACCTCGTTGCTGACACAAACTCTGATAATCTTGCCAGGTTGCAGGCAACCGCACAACTGCTCCTACAGGTAGCTGAATTTTCTCAAGCGAGACTAATGCAAACATAGCTCAAACTTTAGAAATTGAAAGCTCAAGGTTATTTTAATTCTTTTTCTGGAGATAACACAAGTAATATAGGCAAAATAGTATTTTTTAAACTTCCTGAATTCTTGATTAGTGGAAAATAATACTACACCCTATGAAAAGCTGAGGGATAAACAACTTTCCCTTTATAATTTTTTCGATAGCTTTGCAGTGTTTTAATCATAAAAACATCCTCTGGTACTGGAAAAGGAGACTCGATTTCATAAGCAACTGAAGATTGAAAGCCAAAACGAGTATAGAAGTGGGGATGACCAAGGACAATCACTATGGCTTCTTTCTTTGCCTCTGCTATTTCTAACCCTGCTTTTATTAGTGTGCTACCAATACCTTGTCTTTGAAACTGTGGATGAACTGCCAAAGGTGCTAAACCGAGTACCTGTAGTGTTTTTTCATCCACTAAATCAATGTAGCTAAATAAAATATGACCGACTACAACATTCTCAATCTCTGCAACCAGAGAAAGTTCTGGAATATAGCGGTCAGAACGGCGAATTTCTTCTACAAGTTTAGCTTCATTTTCCTGCCCAAAGGTTAATGTATTCACCTCAGCTATTACTGTATAGTCTGGCAGAGTTTCACAACGGATATTGATCATTTTAAAACTAATTCCATAAAAACCCAGTTTGCTTGATATTCTAAAGGAATCTCTGTTTTTTCCAAATACGGCTCGATATCTTGAAAATCAAATAGGAGTTCTATACCCACTGCTTCGCTGTATCGGCTTACCAGTTTTAAGACAATACATTAGCAATACTCAATTTTTTATAAGTAAAGTTAAAGCTGTAGTTAATACAACTTAAGCTGTGGTTATAGATGCTGAAGCTGTAGTTACAAATGCTCATGATGTTATAAGTAAACTTGAAGCGGGAGTTAATACAGCTTAAGCTGTAGTTATAAATGTTGAAGCTGTAGTTAATACAGCTTAAGCTGTGGTTATAAATGTTGAAGCTGTAGTTAATACAGCTTCAGTTGTAGTTATAAATGTTGAAGCTGTAGTTAATACAGCTTAAGCTGTGGTTATAAATGTTGAAGCTGTAGTTAATACAGCTTCAGTTGTGATTATGAATGCTGAAGCTGTAATTAATACAGTCTCATGTTATCTCCAGGCGATCGCGCCAGCAAGTTACTTTGCCGTTGCTGAAGCTACTTGCGATGAAACGCCGCCTGCGGCTTTAATTAAATCGGCTCCTTTCTCGCCGATCATAATCGTGGGCGCGTTCGTATTGCCTCCGACCAGAGTTGGCATGATCGATGCATCAACAACCCGCAACCCGGTAACACCGCGTACCCGGAGTTCGGGATCGACAACCGCCATTGGGTCAGTTCCCATTTTGCAAGTGCCGACAGGATGATACCCCGTAACGCAAAATTCCCGGATGTAAACTTCGAGTGCTTCATCGCTAATCACCTCAGCACCGGGACTGATTTCCTCACCTCGAAACTGATCAAAGGCACTTGTATGAAATAATTTACGCATTATTTTAATCCCAGCAACTAGCTTTTGCACATCAGATTGACTTTGCAGAAAGTTGATCCGAATAATTGGTGGGTCTTTGGGGTCAGGCGATCGCAAACTGACACTGCCAATGTTTTGGGGATGAGTCAAACTGACTGTAACAGTGAATCCCAAACCAGAGAGGGTTTTGCCAGGAGATATCCACAGAATGGGACCGAAGAAAAACTGTAAATCTGGCGTGGCATCCAGATTACCTTCGGTATGCAAGAATAATCCGGCTTCAGCGTTACCATTACTGGTAATTGCCGGGTCTAACCCAGCAATTACCTCCTGTGCCACAGGACTGGTAATTATCTGGTGTGCCACAGGAACAAGAGAGTGGTCTTGGAGGTTTTGACCGACACCTGGCAAATCAACGACGACAGGAATCCCCATTGCTTGCAGTTGTTCTGCATTACCAATGCCGGAAAGCATCAGTAGCTTGGGCGAATCGAATCCACCAGCACTTAAAATCACTTCTTTGTTAACCCTGGCTTGGTGCAGCGTTCCCTCGTGCATATATTCCACCCCAACGGTACGGGTTCCCTCAAATAACAACCGAGTCACTAACGCTCCTGTTGTTATTGTTAAATTAGGACGCTTGAGAATTGGCATCAGGAATGCAGCAGCAGCACTGTGACGTTTACCATCCTTGACCGTCAACTGATAAATTCCTGCACCTGATTGCTGTATCCCATTGAAATCAGGATTGTGCTTATATCCGATCGCCACGGCTGCTTCTACAAATCGTTGCGATGCCACAGTAGGGGGTTGAATATCGGTGACGCTCAACTCACCATCAACCCCGTGGTATGTATCGGCACCGCGTTGCTGGTTCTCAGATTTCTTAAAATAGGGCAATACATCTTGGTAACTCCAACCAGGATTCCCCAATTCTTGCCAGTGGTCATAATCGTGATGATTGCCCCGGATATAAATCATGGAATTAATCGAACTGCTGCCACCCAAGACTTTGCCACGAGGACAAAAGATTTTGCGGTTATTCAGGTACGGTTCTGGTTCAGAGAAATATTTCCAGTCCAGTTCTGAGCGAGGTAGGTTGGGGGATTCCAACGGGATTTGAATCTCAGGTTTAGTATCTGGATTGCCAGCTTCGAGTAATAACACAGTTGTTTCACTATCTTGTGTCATCCGATTGGCAACAACGCAGCCTGCCGAACCTGCACCAATCACAATATAGTCATATTGAGTCATGACATCCTCGCTTGTAAATTCAACTACTTTAAGAACTGTAATACTAGCAATGAACGGGAGAGTGACGATGTTAGGAATCTCGCGTCATTTTAAAACCAATTCCATAAAAACCCAGTTTGCTCGATGTTCTAAAGGAATCTCTGTTTTTTCCAAATACGGCTCGATATCTTGAAAGCCAAATATCCGATAAAGTGCCTGTGCTTCCTTTGCAAAAGGGGCACTGTCTAAACGTATTTTTGAATAACCAATGTAAACAGCTTCATTGATGATAGCTTCTAATAAAGACCGACCGATTCCTTTTGAGCGAAATTCTGGTCTTACATACATTTTTTTAATTTCGCCAACATCTTCACCAATTTTTCGTAAGCAAGCGCAGCCGGCTATTTGTGCCTCGAATTGTCCCAAAAGCAAGCGTCCTGAAGGGGGTATAAATTCGTGAAGTTGAGTCATATATTGCTCAAAGAATGCATCAACATCTAAATTGATACCGAACTGATGGCTGAATATCAACTTAGTCTCGATAAAATATTCCCAAAAGAGTTTTTGTATATGAGATTTGTGTTCATCAGTCTTTACCTGGATAATTTTAAGCAAAGTTTATGCCTCCGGTAAGTAATTGAATAAGAATTGGTATAAAGAGAATTTACTTATAAGTTAATCTGTGCCAATTAAAACTCAATATTGAGATCCTACCCAAGGGTGAGAGACATTATACATCATAAATTTATGTTGCAATTACTACGGTCTATAGCTAGCGTAAAGTGGACAATTTGACAATCTTTAATACTAAAACTACTTGGCGTATAGTCATAATCTGTCCGCACGCAACACACTTGATATATGGTTCGAGAACTCGAAAGAAAACGCCAGAGTGCAAAGTTTCCCGAAACTGCACCGGCTGCTAATCCCGTATTTTTTAGAACCTATAGCCGCCGAACAAAGGCGGGACTCAGGGAAACATGGGATGAGGTATGCGATCGCACTCTACTGGGCTTAGTCGAGTTGGGAAAGCTAACTCAACAAGAAGCTGTCATACTCGATAAGATGCAGCGCAACTTGAAAGCTATGCCCAGTGGACGCTGGCTATGGGTTGGTGGAACAAACTGGATAACCAAGCCAAAGAACTTTTCCGGGGCTTATAATTGCACCTCCACCAATCTTGAAGACTGGAGTGCCTTCGGATTAATGATGGATTTGGCAATGATGGGCTGTGGTACTGGAGCCGTCTTAGAACCACAATTTATTAACCAGTTACCCCCCATCCGTAATCAACTTAATGTTACTGTACAAGGCGAAATTGGCAGCACTCCTGTGCAACAGCGACGTGAATATACTGAAACACATATAGAAGGCAATAGCGTCACTATTCACGTTGGAGATAGCCGTGAAGGTTGGGTTGAATCATATCAAGCCTTATTAGAACTCTCCACTGATGAACAATTTTCAGCAGAAGTTGAAGTATTAGTTGATATCAGCGATGTGCGAAAAGCAGGAGAAACTCTCAACGGCTTTGGAGGAGTTGCTAATCCTGTAAAATTGCCCGGACTTTATCAGTGTTGTGCTTCCATCTTGAATAAAGCTGTAGGACGGCAATTAAATTCAGTTGAATGCTGTCTATTAATAGACCAAGGTGCTGTAACAATTGTTGCAGGTAATATCCGAAGAAGCGCTGGAATGCGTCAGTTTGATTCTGGCGATGAACAAGGAGCCACCGCTAAAGATAATTTATGGCAGCAAGATGAAAGTGGCAACTGGCGAATCGATCCAGAGCGCGATGCACTCAGGATGGCAAACCATACGAGAGTTTTTCACCGCAAGCCAACCTTAGAAGAATGTCTTAACGCTGTCCGCAAACAGTATTATAGTGGCGAGGGAGCGATTCAATGGGCTGGTGAAGCCGTAGCGCGATCAAATATTGATTTGCTACCAACACAATTTGACAAAGTTGAATTTTTGCAAGCTTATCAACAAGAAACAGCAAAACAGTGGTTAAAAGAACGTTATCCAAATCTTCATGCTAATGAGTTAGAACACCGTTTGCAGCGATATGCTTTAAATCCATGCGGAGAAATAGTAGGTGCTAACTTCCATTGTGTGAGTGGTAATACCTTGCTCATCACTAGAGATGGAATGCATAAAATCAAAGATGTTGTTGGAGGTGAAATTGATATTTGGAATGGTCAAAAATGGAGCCAAGTAACACCATTTAAAACTGGTAGCGATACCTCCGGTGGGCTACGCCAACGCAAGCTGTATCGAGTTAAATTTGCAGATGGTAGTTACTTGGATGCAACCGAATATCATCGCTTCTTTGTCAAAGATAGATTCGATAAAGAATACAAAGAAGTAGAAACTAAGGATTTGATGGATGTTAGTAGATATGACATTCATACTCAGCCTTTTACTATTCAGTACGAAGATGGATTAAATATCAATCCAAGTTATGCCTATACTTTGGGAATAGCTGTAGGAGATGGAACTACAGACAAAAATGGTAATGCCATTAGACTTGATGAACAGAAAGCAGCTTTATCTGTAATTGGAAGTAAGTCTCCTGAAAGAAACTATGGCTACTTACCGACTTTTACAGATGTAACAGACTTAGGTTTTTCTGGAGAATTTTTAAAAAGTTTAAAAACAAATCCAGAGTCACTGAATGTAATTGCTAGTTGGAATCGCCAAGCAATTTTGCACTTTATCGCTGGTTTAGCAGATACCGATGGCACAAATACACATAGTAATGGCATTAGGATTTACATCTCTAATTACGAACGTGCGTATCGAGTGCAATTATTACTAACTAAATGCGGTATCCGTTCTTCTTTAAATCTCTGCGCTCATAAAGGGTCAGTAACTAACTATGGTGTTTGCAGTCAAGATTTATACTACTTGCAAATTACTGACTGTGGACAAATTCCTTGCCAGCGTTTGGATGTGAGCAAAGGATGTGACGCCAAATACAAAGGTAAATGGCAAATAGTCAGAGGTGTGGAAGAATTACCAGGTTTGCACGATACTTATTGCTTCAATGAACTAGAACATCACAAAGGAGTATTTGGTAATACCCTAACTGGCAACTGCAATTTGTCTGAGGTTCACCTCAATCAAATCGATCCACATAATTACAAAGAACAAGAAGAAGCTTTCACTGCCGGAGCACTATCTGTAGCAGCACTTTTAAATCACAAATTCCTGGAACCACGCTATCAATACAGCCGTGAATTAGACCCGATTGTGGGAGTTTCTTTTACAGGTTTATTTGATTTCTTTGTCCATGCTTTTGGTGTTGATTGGCTGCGCTGGTGGGCAGAAGGAAGACCCGCAACTCCACAAGGGTTAGCTTTCAAACGTGAGGAAGAAAAATATCTAAGTTCCTGGAGAGATATTGTACATCGGGTGGTTTGGGATTACTGCGATCGCCACAATTTCAAACGTCCAAATCGTTGTACTACAGTTCAACCAAGTGGCACTAAAGCTTTATTAACTAATGCTAGTTCAGGATGGCATCCCCCAAAAGCGCAAAGATTTATTCGCCGCATCACCTTCGGCAAAAATGACCCAGTAGCCTTAGCTTGTATTGACTACGGTTACAACGTCATTCCCTCTCAATCAGATAAAGATGAACAAGGCAATTTGCTCAACGATCCCTTTGATTCACGGGTGAGTGAATGGTTAGTAGAAATCCCTGTTTCTGTACCTTGGGCTGATTTACCAGGGGCTGATCAAATTGATGTTTCTAAGTTTTCAGTCTTAGCTCAATTTGATTTTGTCCTCCAGGTTCAACGTTGGTATGTGACTCACAACACATCAGCTACTTTAGAACTTCGCTCTGATGAAATTGAACCTTTAGGACAGCGCATCTACGAAACTATCCAGAATGATGAGGGATATATTTCAGCAGCCCTTTTAGCTCGTTTTGACGACTTGCAATCATTCCCACGTTTGCCATTTGAACCGATAGATAAACCAACCTACGATCGCTTAAATCAAGAGGTGAAAGTACGGCGCAAAACAGATGATTTTTGTGCAGTCTTAAGCCGCTACGATTTAGGCGAAATGGCAGAGGCTGGCCCTAGTGGTTGTGACTCTGATAAGTGTATGTTTCCCGATCAGCAACCAAGCTCATAAAGTGAAATAACTATCAACTGAGGGTAGACACTATTTATCTATTCCAATTAAAAGCAGTGGTTTAATGTTATATTAAATCACTGCTTTTTATCTCAACTCAAAACACAAAAATGCGCCCAGATGCAGTGACACTGAAAGAACGGACGATAGAACACACTCTTCTTTGCAAGACGCTCGCGGACTCGCTAACGCTTCTGTGCCAGACACGCAAGGGACGCTAGCGCCGGAAATAAACCAATGATAAAAAACATTACTCTCGAAAATATCACTCAAGCCGTGATTGAGCACGGTGATAAAGGCAAGACTCATGCACGCCTTTATGAGATTTATACCAGCCTGATTCGACATCTGCACGCCTTCGTGCAGGAGGTGAATCTGACGGAACAGGAGTTATCGCTCTTGCGCGATTTTCTAATTCGGGCAGATCGCTACACAAAAGAGATACCGAATGGGGAAATTCATATGCTGCTCGACTTGCTGGGAATCTCAGAGCTAGTGATTCTATTGCATAACAAGAGTAGCGCAGCTACTGAAAGTAATCAGGAGGGTCCTCTCTATGTAGCGGATGCGCCAGAACGCAACATGGGCGATCGCCTCGGAATTGATCGCGACGGCAATACGCTCTTCCTATCAGGACGCGTCTTAGACCTGAACAACAAACCAATTGCCAATGCGCTTGTTGATGTCTGGCAGTCAAATTCAAAGGGACTCTATGACGTTCATGATACATCCCAGGCAAAAGGTAACTTTCGAGGTCGTTTCAAAACCAATTCGGACGGCTCTTATGCATTTGAAACGGTTGTGCCAGTAGGGTACACTATCCCATCAAGCGGACCGTGCGGTGAGTTATTGCAGCTTTTAGGACGACATACCCAGCGAGCAGCCCATATCCATTTTAAGTTGAGTGCTGTAGGCTATATACCCCTGACTACACAAATTCATATTGATGGAGATCCGCACATCGATTCAGATACAACGTTCGCGGTCAGAACTGCCATCATTAAGCTGCAAAAACATGAGACACTCGACAAACTCAACGCATACAATCAAAGCAAACCTTTCTATACAGCTGAGTTCGACTTTGTGCTACAACCGACCGACCAACAGACAGATGTGGCTTAGAGCTTGGAAGGTAATTGGTTGTTGATTATTAGTTTTTAATGGTGAGCCAGTGTGTTGTGGAGCCAGCAGTTGCGGAGGTTGCCTGTATTATCCCTCTTTTGTTACTTTGGGGAGAGTATAATCAGGAAGGAAACCGGAAATAGTAATTAGTAGGGATGGTTACGCCACGCAGAGAAGCAGTA
>NZ_JBALFV010000027.1:0-29878 GCF_036916735.1 Nostoc sp. | reverse complement strand
ATCAGCTTTCCTTGGGCTGTACGCTTAATCGGTATCTAGTTTTACTTTACTCATCGATTATACTGTCTGTCCTAATCGCCTTGGCGATTGCTATATAACCGAAAAAACCAAAAAATATCTAGAAAAAGTAGGAGTATCATACGAACAGCTTCCCGGATCACAAGCTCGGTTAGAAGCCAAAAAAGGTATGACTGTATTCGTACTCGATGAAAGTACCATTAATAACGAACTAAAACAAACCTTTATTGACCAGGCTGGTAGTAATATCAAGAGTGCAGATACATCATCACAAATCAGTCCAATCATTCCAGAACAAACTGTATATTTTTATAACCCAAACCAACAATATAGTTCTCCAGATAGATCGCAGGTATAAACTAAAGAAGCTCTCGGATTAGTTGTTCCCGCACAAGACGCGATCGCTGTAGCTACCTACTTGGCTAGAATTAAAATCTACTGAAAATCATTATTTTATTGAGAATAACACAGCTACATTCATTTTTAATAAAAATGAGATTGGTGAAAAAATAAACGAAGAATTAAATAGTTTACTTGGAGAACCGATTAATATCAGTGAAGTTGATGGATTTGACCGTTACGAACAACTTAGTGCAGAGTTAAATCAAAAAGTTGCGGCTGAAGGTAGTCTTTTACAATTAAACCAAATTCCAGAAAATAGTGAGTACAAAAAAGCTCTACAAGCACTACCTAATCGTCCCAGAGAGCTTAATCAAGAAGATTCTTCAGTACCAATTATTCCTGCGAAAGCTGTATCAGAAAAGAATATAACTAACATTCAATCAAATATTAACGCCAAAATTGCAGGAATTTCACAAATTTATCAAAACTCAGTTGAAACAAAAGTATCAAAACACACAAAATTAGAACATAAAAACCAAGCAATATTACTACCAAACTCGCGTCAAGCTGATCAAACTAAAGCGATCGAAATATTGGGTAAGGTAAGCGAGGAAAAAGTAAAACAATTGCGATCGCACCTTGAAACCCACCTCACCATCAAAACTAACGAGTGGACACCAGGGGGAGAAATTAAAGTAGAACGCAGTTATACCAGCCTCAGAGAAGTCACCCGAAACATACCCTCACACCCTTTAAACCAACCAACTGTAGAATAAATTATCGCCATCGGGAATTCCACTGCCGCACGCGCTGCTAACCCTCAGATTCCAGACAACCCGACTATATCTGGAAAACCAGTACCAATGGTTTATTCGCTGCATCTGCACAGCGAACCTTCCAAAGTGCCAGCTGATACAACTATCGATGCTATGCGCGGACACGGTAGGATACACACCACCAGAGGTGTAGACTATCAAAAAACTTATGGTGTCAAAGAGGGAGATATTGCGATCGCCCAAGGTAAAAACGGCGAGCAAGTTGCTTTCCGAGTGGGTAAGCAGTACAAAATTACCCCCGAAATGATTCAATATCCAAGTTACCAGCAAGCCTGGGCGAAATGGGAAAAACATTCATCTAAAGAACTTACCCAAACCCAGGCGAGTAAGAGTCAGGTATATGGCTTATTCATGGAGCCGCTAGGGGATTATGTCAATGGCAAAATTGTTTCGTTCCCAGCCATCCAAAAACAACCTCCAACTCCAGTAAATATCAGCCCCGACTCAAAAGATGGGCTTGGAGTAGCACTCAATCTTGCCACTGCACTCGCAAAACAACAAGGCAAGCTGCAAAACGATTACCAAGTTTCAGTCAATAATAATCCAGAAGCCCCTGCTGGACAGTATAGAGTAGAAACCCATGTCCAAAAACCTGAAGGACTAGCATACCCATCCGCCGAACACGCATTTAACCACCAAAAGCAGTTGCATCGATCAGCTGATGAATACAAGCTAATGGTAGAAGTGCTTCAGGCTAAACTCGAACAACACCCCCGGCTAACTGAGGCGATCGCCAAACGCGGAGGAGTCGATTGGTTAGAGAACTGTACAGCAGTTGCGACAACGGGAGTAACCCCGCACCAATCGCCTGAAATCGGGGAACCCGCTCACAACATAGGCTCCATAACGCATTGCCTCACCAATATAACTAACGCTCAGGACAAACAGTGGGAGGGTAAGGGTAAAGAATCCGCATTTATTCAAGCCCTCAGCGAAGCATACATCTATGTAATTGAAAAATCACAACAAACTACAGTACAAACCCAGCAGGAAAAGTCCGAACAGACTGATCGTTCGCTAACAAATCCACTGTCCAAACTCGAACTTATAAACGCTCCCGTCGCTGAACACATGAAAAAAGATATTGCGATGGCCCAAATAGCTACCCAGTTTATCGGTAAATCAGCTGCACCCCCCAATACACCTTCAAGCACTCGGAATTTCGAGCAAGCATGGGGAGAACGCGCCAACACAGGAAATTACTCGAAAGACGACATCATTATGGTATCCGGGTCTGGCCCGTGGCGCGGAGTGACAAGCGAGCAAATTGCTCAAACTTTTGAAAATCACTACAAACCGTTACTTAATAAGGCAATAGAAGCCAAAAGCTCTTTCATAGTCGGAAACGCACAAGGAACTGATCAATTAGTTCAAAATTATCTTCAAGAAAAAGGGTACAAGGTAGAACAAATTTCCCAAGGATACGCTGTATTTAATTCTGTAGAAAATATCAAAATTAGTACCAACACTATTTCTTCCAATACACAAGTATTACATAACTCGTTTATTGCTAAAGACAAGAGCATTTTCCCTCCACAACAAAGTCAACAACCAAATATTGACCAAGCACTCGCATCACCTTCTCAACCCAGAATACAGCAAGTTGGAGCGATGGATAACATTATCGAGCGGATGAAAGCTAATACAGTGCAAAATCTTCAAGACTGGTATGTAGCAGCTGAAAAGCTCGGTAAATCAGAAACATATCTCAATAGAATTCAGGAGGTAGCTGATTTATATATCAAAGAAAACATCAGTCTTGAGAACGCTTTTAAGGCAATGGAGCGAGATATTAAGGAGCTAGAAAAAATTAATAAAATGACCAGTCTTGCCCAAAGTTTAGTTAAAATCATTGGACAGGAAGATATCAATGGCATTATGTCAGTACAAACAGAAAAATACCAAATTGCTACAAAAGCCCAAGACAAAATTTACTTAGTTAAAGATAAAAATGACAACATATTATTATATGTCAAAGAAGGAAAAACCCAAGTAAGTAACATCAGTGATGAAACATTACAGGACTTTCAACTCATGAATTCCCGTATCAATAATGCTCTCAAAGATGTCAAAAAAGATTTAATGGAGAGGTAACTTTAGTATGAAAGAACTAATCGGACTTCCAGTAGAAGGTTTAACTCCAGCGATGCAAGCTAGTCTCCTCAGAGAATTGATCAAACAGCTTAACATCCCTAATGATAAATTTGAAGAATCTGCAAAAAAGCCTCCAACTGCTGAGGAACGAAAAGAAGCTGTGCTAAGGTTAAATTCCGAAATGAACAGAGTCAGCAAAATAGTGCAAGATGAAGCCAAAGTAAACTCTACAGAACTTGAACCTATCACTTTTATTAATCAAGTTAATCAAGAGTCAACTTTACAAGCCGAAGCAAGCCAGTTCACAGGAACGACGATTGAACCAGAGGTTATAAAAAACCCCACAAATAAAAATGACGACAATAATGGCAACCTAGTAGAAGAGAGTCCAGAAGATAGAGTACAATCTCTTACCGCCGATTCTCAAATTAGACAGTTTGTTATTCCTGTAATTTTAGACCGATTAGATATATTTGGAAAATCAGATAAAGAGACACAAGGTATTATTTATAAAAGTGAAGAATATACTGCAAGTCTAAAATTAGAAGAAGATTCGCAAACTCTTAGCCTTGATAGAAATTTGCCTGATTGTGAAGAAAGTCGAGAAGCACTCTTGGCATCTCGTGACAATAATTCAGAAGAGTACTCTATCACCATTAATAATCTCACCAAAGAGGAATTTGAACGTTTCAAGACTCTGTTCAATGAGCAACAAGCACGCCGCAAACATAGTCAACAACAATTCAAAAACCAGGATTCTGCTAAAGAGCTAGATTAAATCAACCCAAACCACACGCCATACATAAAAGCTAGAAATCCAAAAATCAGCTTTTTATTAAAACTCAGGGGGGTCTTGGGACAAATAACAACCGCAACAGCAAAATAGTAAAAAGACGCTGTAAAGTTAAACAAACTCGTCGGGTTAACAGGCAATCTGCCTAACCCGACCAAACATAGCATCCCCATTAAAGACCAAACAACAATCTTTTCTATCCATGCTAAAAGTTTATCGCTCTTCATAAAAAATTATCTATTCCTCTATTAATTCGCTGATAACTATTAAAACCAGTACTGATAAATAAAATCATCTAGTCAATATATTGCTTAATGAAAACTACATAAACCACCCAATCACTTTGTAAAGTTTTTAAGAATAATAGTAAAAACTTTAAAGAAGCTAATTAGTTTATAGTAATTGTAAAGATTAAAAATTATAAAAAAGGTAAGTGCTATAAATATTATTATCAGAGACAATACAAATACCAAACCAAAAAAGCATATAATATGAAACCTATTAATGTTGTCATTATTGAAAATGAGAACATATCTAGGATTAGCGCGGCAACAATATTATCTGAAACTAGTGCAATCCAAGTCTGTGTCCTTGCCAAATACGGAAAACAAGGAATATAAATTGTTGACAAAGAAAAGCCAGATATCGTAATTATAAATATTGATTTACCTGATATCGATGGCATTGATGTAATAAGCACAATTAAATCCAAACACGCATCAATTAGAATTGTGGTTATAACTGCAAATAGCAGCCGAGAGACCATTAACGTGGCAATTAGTAATGATGCAGACTGCTACTACTGTAAAAATAGCCTTAGAGAAGAAGTAGGAGAAAGATTCGTTGAAGCAGTAATGGCTGCGTACAATAATGAATCATGGATTGACCCAACTATTAATCGTATTCTGATCGATAGTCTCAGGTCAAATGACACACCCGATAGAAATGCACTAGATTTGTTAAGTGATTTCTCTAATAAAGAAATCACAGTTCTTCAATTAGCTGCCGGAGGCATGAAAAATAATGAAATTGCCAATGTAATGTATGTTTCTAAAGGTACAGTAAGGTCATATCTACATAATTCATTTATCAAGCTAGGAGTCAAAGATAGGTTAAATGCTATCCGCGAAGCAATCCGCCTGGGAATCCTTAGCTTTACAGACATGAAAATCGAAGAAGAAGTTACTCAAGAAACCCACACAAGAGTCAAAACCAACCAAAACAGTCAAAAAGATACAGCTAAAACTAGTAATAAGGGATACAAAGGCTGTGTTGCCTAAAAAATTAATCAACTGCAATTATACAGCCACCTGAATACTTTTTCTGCTGGCGGCAAGTTTTAATGATGGCGGCGTTTTTAACATAAATACTACGCGCTACCTTACCTTCATTGGATTTAGCCCAATCCAGAAGCTTTTTATCTTCGGGTTGTAAGATGGCAGATCCAGAAGCCGCCTGCTGAAAATGAAAGCTCTTTGACATAACTTTCAAAGAAACCTCCAGATTGTGCTGGTAAGTCTAATAGCGTAATAGGACAATCACTCTCATCTAAATTAATTAATAAGTCGTCAGCACCACCTCTATGAAAAATATCAATGTAACGTATTATGGGTCGGTAGTCTTTTTTGAAATATCTTTCTAACTGAGGATTTCTTAAGTCAGCTTCATAAGTAACACAGGGTAAACTTTTATTAATGTACAGTTGAAATAGCACTCGTGCAAAGGTGCTTTTTACCACACCACTTTTATCACCTGTGATAATTATTAGCCGCTTTTAAGGTTTACTATTATTACTATTAGTTGTATTATCATCAGACATGACTTTTTTACCCTTATTGTTTCTATTTTGAGACATAACAATCCTCTACAAAGCAAATACACTTTTTTGATGTAAATCGAAAATTTTAAACCTTATTTTGAAGAAAATAATTCATTTTTAATAGTTAAAAAATATTTAATATAAGCAACTTTTAATGATAAAATTAGTTGATTATACAGGTTCTCAACAAACCACATAAAATGGCTACATCCTTCTATAAATACTTATAGAATAAATAATCAAAAGTATATTTATGCAAAAATGTCAATGCCTGCATCAATTCTAAAATGCTCATATCCTTGCCCTAAAAATTAGCTATATGATGAAGCCAATAAATACTCATTATTCAATGAAACCTAACTACTTTATTTTACATATATTGGTTTTAGTATATAACCTTTATCTCAAAAACCCAATCAACAAAACTTCAATATTTAACCAATATTTATTGATATATAAATTAGTAATAAATTTCATTTAGTTTGCCTAAAGTATATTAAAAATTCAAAATTAAAGACATTTTCAAACGGGGATTTAAACCCCGACTGAAACTGACGCTACGTGTAGACATAGGGTCTTAAACCCTTTGATTTGCGATAAAAGATGAAAATATATACAAAAATGTAGGGAGTTTATTCAGCTAAAATGTCCTCGAACAAACTTATAAAAATCACAAAAATTACCAGATGAAAGCTATGCCTAGTGTAACCTCATGGAAGGCTACTCAACAAAAAGACGAAGCTACAGATATACGGGTTTAGAATCACCTTTTTAGTCTGGTGAAGACTTTGATGATGATTTCTAGTCAGTTTCAGTATCATCATCTAGCCAGTCATCATCTTCCTCAGCAAAAGCTAGTTCAAATACTTCTTGTAACTCCTCCGAATCTATAAGTCCATCATCATTAATGCAAAGGTCTTTTCTACAGTCTTTACAGATAACCTCACCTATTTCTGTATAAAGTAAATCGCTAGATGAGCCGCAACTGAAACAACCATAGTTAAACTTATCAAACTTTTCTAAAATTATAATTGTAATGTTTTTGTCTTCTATGCCGAATTGCTCCATTGCTCATTTGATATCTAGCATAGTTATTTTCTGGTAGATGGTAGATTGAGCTTTACTATAGCTTTTGATTATCCCTCAAAACTAATCAATAACTACACTTGTGGGATAGTGCTACTGATCCGCAGTTGTTACAGTGCGATCGCTCTTGTGAAGGGTGCGATGCCCACGCTGGTCACTGAGCGCGTCCGTTGTGCGGGCTGTTCGGTGTCGCATTTTCCCTTTAAGAGTATCTCATCGCTACCATGCCAAAAAAATAACTAAAGGCATAAGCTTGTTAGCCCCACTCCTCCTCTAAAAATTAATCCGCTCCCTCTGTCTTATCTTCTGAGGAATTCTGGGAAGAAATTTTTTTGGCGATCGCATCCAATATCGTTGATATCTGATCGGGACTATTTAAATTAACTTGATATACATTCGTAGCATGAATTTGATTACTCCCTATTACCACTTGTAACCCAGGTTCACCCACTAGATGCTTGATTAACTTAGCTTTTCCCTCGGCATCCAAGTGATCGCAGTTTTCCATTAATTTTTATAAAAAATCATCCCCACCCTTATTTACCACAATAAGCGCCTAAGTGTATATCAAAAATTTCTCAGGCTATCATACTGCTACTTGCAGGTCTGTAGTATCCGTATTTTTTCCAGATATGGCCCCTGGTTGTAATACCCAAGCGGCGATCGCTTGTAGTATTTCAGCCTTTTCTTTAGGTGTGGCAGATTCAATTAGTTGAATAGGCGTTAACTCAACTACTCCTATTCTCGCTAGTGCTGGAATTCTACAATTTTCTGGTAGGGCATGAAGGATTTTGAAGTAATTACCAGCTTTTAGGTCGTTTTTGCCATCAAGAAACTTACTAATAGTACTCTCGTGGACACCAGCCCTAACAGAAATCTCTCTTGCTGTTAAGCAACTTTCCCTAATTGCTGTAATTAATATTTCTTGATGTTTATCCATATGCCACTACTTGCTTTTTTTAAAGTTATTGAATACTATCAAATCTGTCTAGAAAATACAATTTAACAAAAATCACACTGGCTTAATGGTGCTGGGGTGACAGTTTTGTGAAATTTTAGCGACTTTTACAACAAACTAGCTCTACTTGCATATGCGGGTAAGGGCAAAACTCGTTTTATCCATATTATGACAGACACAAAGATTCAGGGGAAGTTCTACCCGCTTCAACATGAAGAATGGCTAAGAGCCTGCCGGGAATTAACCCCAGCACAGAGGGATGTACTCTACTACCTTCGCACTCTCGACCCATACAGCACCGGAATGGAAATATCACCTTCAAGGATTGCCAAGGATTTATCTACCGCAGAAAAGCCAGTTCACCGCAGCACTGTAGGGCGTGCCCTCAAAGCGTTGGATGAAAAGGGATTTGTCGATATGGAGCTTCTTAAGGTTAAGGTTCACGTTCTCACCAAAGGCTTGCACTGTTGCGATGAAGCAACAAGTTGCGATGAGACAACTTTGTTGCCTGACCGCAACTTGCGCGATCGCCACGCAACAAGCACGAGCCAGAAGTATTGCCAGATAAAGATTCCAGCACACCTAAGATTAATAAGACTTATTTAGAATTTATAGACTCTCTCAGAAACCGAGCGAGCGAATTTTTTAAATTTTTGTGAGGAAAAGACAAAGAACCTCAGCCAGCCAGTGAACGACATTGAGGCTTGGTTAGCTCACACTACTAAAGCTGGACAGAACCCCTGGGAAGTTTATTACAAAAAATTTGTGACCTGCCAACAAGCCGAGTCCAAAAAATCTCAAAGTAGCCTTAGCAGTCAAATGAAAAAGTTTCAAGAGGAACTTGAGCAACAACGACAACAAGCTATGTCCATGTACGGCAACACAAATGAATCAATGGAAGCTTTGCCCAACTCAATCTAAAGTTTCAAGTTGCTTATGACAGAATAACTAAGTTTCCAAGGTGATGGTAGCGATGCCTACGGCGGTAAACTACGCCTGCCACCCCAAAACATTGAGGCGGAAGAGGCGATTTTAGGCGGTATCATGCTTGACCTAGAAGCAATAGGTAGAGTGAGCGATTCTTTGATTCCAGAAGCTTTTTACATCAGCGCTCACAAAGATATCTATCAAGCAGCGCTGCGCCTTCACAGCCAGGGTAAACCTACAGACTTGCTCTCTGTCACCACTTGGCTGACTGACCATGAAATACTAGTCTGTATTGGCGGGAGAAATAAATTAGCAACTCTAGTAGACCGCACGGTGTCAGCTGTGAACATCGACGCTTTGGCAGGGTTAGTAATGGAAAAATACCTGCGGCGGCAGTTAATCAAAGCTGGCAATGAGATTGTCCATTTGGGTTATGAAATTGAAACTGAGTTACCCAAAATCCTTGATCAATCGCAACAGAAAGTATTCCAGCTTTCTAACCAAAGCTTTGGTTCAAACACCGAATACAACAGCACAATTAGTATTGCTGCTTACAAGGAATTAGATTCAGGAAGCCCTATCTACTGTACAGGACTCGATGAACTCGATAATTTAATGGTCGGATTTGAAGGCGGTACGCTCACCATAGTTGCGGGTAGACCGTCAATGGGAAAGTCCCAGATTTTGTTGCAACTAGCTCTCAAGATGATATTGCTCCACGATTTACCTGTGGCTATCTTCTCGCTGGAGATGACAAAGAAACAATTAGAGTACAGGCTGTGGAGTTTAATTAGCGTCACCAATGCCTATAAACATTTAGGGTTAACGCCACTAAGGAGCGATCGCATCCGCAGACATCGAGCCAAATTTCAACCCTTAGTAGACTCGGAATACAACAATATTGCCAAAATTGTTGATATTGCCTCAGAACTGCCGCTTTATATGAATGACTCAAGGGGCATTACCGTTTCACAAATTGCATCAGAATGCCGCCAAATTAAGGCTAAAGAGGGAAAACTGGGGCTAGTTGTAGTTGATTACCTGCAAATGATGGCAGAGGATTCTGGGGGGAACCGCAGCTATGAACTGGGAGATATGGCCAGGGGACTTTACAAAATGGCTCTTGAACTGGATGTACCCGTGCTAGCACTGTCCCAAATCTCTAGGGGAGTTGAGGGCAGACAGAATAAGCGCCCAATGATGAGCGACCTTAGCCAATCGGGAATTTTAGAAATGGTGGCAGACAACATAATACTTGCTTACCGGGATGAGTACTACAACCCAGACACTACAGAGCAAGGAATATTAGAGCTAATCATGGCTAAAGCACGGCACGGTGAAACAGGCACAGCAACGGTATTTTTTGACAAGTCCTATGGAATTATCCAGAATTTGCGGTGATGGAATATTGGAGTCCTCAAACTCCTGTCGAAACCATCCGCCTCCTGTATCAGAATTTTTACTGGGGGGTATTGATAATAGCCCTAGTAAAAAGCGCAGAAATTGGGGTGAGGGTAACGGCACTATTTATTGGCGCACCATTACTAGGGGTGGAAAGGACTACCCCCAGGCTTATTATCATTGGCAAGAAAAAGGGAGAAAGAAGACCAAGTACATTCCCAAGCAAATACTTGGGGTTATTCAAGAAGCAGAGTTCAAGAAGCGCCCAATTATAAAAATTTTGGCATTACTGGGTGTTGTGCCTAGCCTTAGTAAAAAAGCATTACTGGGGGATATGGAAAACAGCCCTAGTAACGATGTCGAGCAATCAGAAATACCCCCCAGTAAAAATAGCCCTAGTAACGATGTCGAGCAGTCGGAAATACCCCCCAGTAAAGATAGCCCTAGTAAAACTAGACGACACAAAGGATTAGCTAGTGGCTCCATTCAGTGGAAAACCATCACCCTTCACGGCGCTTTTGCAAGCAACTTCATTAGGGCAGTCTCAATGCGATCGCAGTAGTTATCATCGGAAAGCAGATCAAAACACTCGTCATCAGACAAATCACTCGCGGCATGACAAAATTAGGTGCAAACCGCAAGTTGTACTGTGCGATCGTTTCAATACTGCTGTGGCGCTCAAATTCCTGATGATATCGCAATTCCATTTCTTCTACCAAGTAATCTAGCAAGTTAGCGGTAGACTCTGCATCACGCGCAACTGGGGGAGCAGGAGATGATACCCTTACTGGGTATGGCACCAGCATTGGCATCTAAGGTGGCACGATTGATGGCGCAAACGGTAACGATTACTTCAAAGCCCGTCGAATTGATGATAACGGTAATCCTGTTTCAGACCAAGGAGGCGCTATTGCCGATGTCGTGATTAAGGGTGGATCTGGAGCCGACACATTTGATGTTGGTTACGGTAATGCCACAATCAATGGTGGCTGCGGATGGGACAAGCTAATTCTGCCTGATGTCAAAAGTGATTACACCATTCTAGGCAGCTCTAACAATTACACCATTAAACGTGATGATTTCACCCTTAATGTCTTGAATGTTGAGGAAATCGCCTTTTTTGGCACTGCTCCCCAATAAACTATGCTTTGAGTTTCTGATGAGATGAGGGAGAGGCGTATACCCCTTTCCTTTATTTTTTAATTAGCGATCGCTTCGATTATTAGATGCAAAACGCAACCTGTTCAGTTACCCTAAATACAGACAAATCTTGTAGATGGCGAGGCTGAAGGGTTAAACCCATGAAAATCCAAAAAAAACAATCACAAAACCAAGATTTTTTGACTCAAAATCAACTCGCTTTACCTCCTGGAAGCTTAGGCTTACCGTTGATTGGCGAGACAATTAGCTTTTTGCGTGACCCTGATTTTGCTACCAAACGACAACAGAAGTACGGCAACATTTTTAAAACTAATTTATTTGGCTCACCAACTATTATGATATTGGGAGCAGAAGCTAATCGTTATTTATTTAGCCACGAAAACCAGAATTTTGTAATTAAATGGCCAGAGAGCGTTGCAATATTACTCGGCCCTGCTTCTTTATCAATGCAAACAGGGAGCATCCATCAAAAAAGACGCAAATTATTATCACAAGCATTTCAACCGAGAGCTTTGGCAAGTTATCTACCAGCAATGGAAGAAATTAGCGATCGCTACTTCAAAAAATGGGAAAGATTGAATCAATTTGCTTGGTATCCTGAGCTAAGGCAATATACTTTTGATATAGCTTGTAAATTATTAGTAGGAATAGATGTTACTAATGATAACCATTTTATTGAAGTATTTGAAGAATGGGGTGCCGGATTATTTACTCTCCCTATTCAGTTACCTTGGACGAAATTTGGTAAAGCATTAAAATGCCGAGAAAAGTTATTAGCAAAAATTGAAGAGATTATTTTACAGCGTCAAAAACAAGGAAATAATCATCAAGATACTTTAGGTTTATTACTAAATTCAAAAGATGAAGATGGTAATAGTTTAAGTCTAGAAGAATTAAAAGACCAAATTCTGACTTTACTATTTGCTGGGCATGAAACCTTAACTTCTGCACTATCTTCTTTATGTTTGCTATTAGCACAAAATCCAGAAATTTTAGCAGCCGCTAGGAGAGAACAACAACAAATAAGTTGTGCAGGTGAGCTAAAATCTGAACATCTAAAACAAATGACTTATCTAGACCAAATACTTAAGGAAGTTTTGCGAATTATTCCTCCAGTTGGTGGCGGTTTTCGTTCGGTTATCCAAAATTGTGAGTTTAATGGATATCATATTCCCCAAGGTTGGTCTGTATTGTATCAAATAGGTAAAACCCATCAGGATCAGAGTATATATAAAAATCCTGAGAATTTTGAGCCGCAAAGGTTTGGTATAGATAGGGCTGAGGATCAATCTAAACCTTTTGGTTACGTTCCTTTTGGAGGTGGGATAAGAGAATGTTTAGGTAAGGAATTTGCTAAATTAGAGATGAAAATATTTGCTGCTTTGCTATTGCGTGGTTATGCATGGGAACTTGTACCAGGGCAAGATTTAGATTTAGTAATGATACCCACGCCCCGACCCCGTGATTATTTAAAGGTAGTTTTCCGTTCCATACAGGGTTAAAAGACTGACGTTAAAAAAACCCTATATTTTTCAACCTATCGAGCCAGAACACTTTCTTTCGGGCGATCGCAGTACTTTGTGAAGCGATCGCCTGACTGGTCAAGCACCCTTGAAGCGGATAATATATACTGCCCCCTGCCTCTCTGGAGTAGCTCATTAAGATGCTGCTGTGACTGGATTTTAAAATTACTCCGGATTACACAAGTGCCAAGTAGTTTATGTATAAAAAAGAGATTACTTTGCATGATTAATCAAATTGTCACTTTAGAATCTTGTTGGCATAGTTCTGTACCGTGGGGAAAAGCCATGCCACCATTAGCAGTTCAAATCCAAGAAAAAGTTTTCTTACTAAACTCTGATATATCAGGCTACTGTTGTGGTGTCCAATGGGAGAGAGACGAGTGGATTTATACCATTGTCTGCTGTCGTGAAATACTCTACTTGTCTCAAAAAGAATTTTCTGGAACAAACTTAGTAAAAAAAGCCACAGTTCCTACACCAGCTTTTCAATTGGGGGATGTGGTGGAAGTTGATTTTAGTGAAGAACCATCACGTCGGATTATTCAAGGGATTTTCAGCCTGAAAAACAATTGGCTTTATGCAGTAGAATGGCGTTCTCCAATTTTGTCAGAAATGGCATCGGCTCAAAGTAGAATTATCTGGCTTGCCGATGTGGATTTAGTAAAAGTGAATGTATAACTGTATGGCTATCCAAATCCCAAATCAGATATTGCTTTCCAAAGATTGCGTCGCTTTCGTGTCCACACCCGTCACAATTCGCTTGCTGTTTAAAACAGCAGTATTTAAATTTAGTATAAAAATTTGCTCGTGAATAAGATCATGCTTAAAGGCATAAGATACATGTACATTTATATATTCTACTGAGGAAATAAATCAGTAGAGTATTTTTATAGGAATTCGATTTCTGCTTTGTCAAGGGAGCGTGTTTCCGACGCTTGCCGATGTCCTTTTGTTAGGAATGATGTAAAACCTTATGAATCTCGAAGGGACTATTATTCCGTGGTAGCAGCTTGTACTTTGCGGCAGCTTTCTAGTCGTAGTCGTGATTTTCCAGCAGCGTACCGTACAGAGGGGCTAATACACAGTAAACGCATTTTATTTCTTAAGAAAAATTTATAATACTTTTGACTTCCGCCTTGCGCTAATAGTACACTACGGCGGAAATAGAGGAAGTATTTAAAATCCCTAAAGAGCTTATTCCATAAGACTTTTGACACTTCGACTTCGCTCAGTGTTAACTTTTAACTTCCGCCTTGCGATCACCGCTAGGGCACAATCAGCACTGGGCAAGGGGAAAGATTAATCACGCGAGTAGTAACACTATCATCTGCTCCCTCATTAGTCAAGCCTAGCCCCCGACAGCCCATAATGATTAAATCAGCGCCGATTTCATCAGCGACATCGCAGATAGTAAAAGCTGGTTTACCTTGCCTTTCCATGATTTCAGCTTGAATTCCTTGCCCAGAAAATAAAGATTGAGCATTTTCCAGCAGCTTGGCAACTACCTCTGGTGACACCATCGGATCTGCACTAGGCGCATCTGGAGGCGGTTCTTCTACGACAGACAGCAGCACCAAGCGACTGCTGTACTTTTTGACTACGTTGGTCACCACATCAGCAGCTTCCCGCGTTTCTCGGCTTTGATCGATAGGAAATAGTACTGTCTTAAATATCTCTGTCACTTGGGTACCCCTGACTCCGGTAAAATCTTGATGGTTCTACTTTCAAAACAATAACAAAAAGGCAATCAGGAGAGTTTGGTGTGTCCAAAAAAAGTTTAGCAAGTTTATCTTCGGCCGATATATCTGGGAAACGTGCCTTAGTGCGGGTTGACTTTAATGTGCCTGTGGACGATCAAGGCAACATTACCGACGATACTCGCATTCGCGCCGCTCTACCAACTATCAGAGATTTGACGCAGAAGGGTGCTAAGGTCATTCTCACTAGCCATTTTGGTCGTCCTAAAGGTGTGGATGACAAATTACGCCTAACTCCCGTTGCCAAGCGTCTGTCTGAGTTACTGGGGCAAGAAGTCGTTAAAACTGATGACTCTATTGGCGATGAGGTTGCAGCTAAAGTTGGTGCGTTGCAAAATGGCCAAGTGCTGTTACTGGAAAATGTACGTTTTTACCCAGAGGAAGAGAAAAACGACTCAGAATTTGCAAAAAAACTGTCAGCTAATGCTGATTTTTATGTAAATGATGCTTTTGGTACTGCACACCGCGCCCATGCTTCTACTGAAGGTGTGACTAAATTCCTGAGTCCTTCTGTGGCTGGATATTTGGTTGAGAAGGAATTGCAATATCTGCAAAATGCTATTGAGAATCCCCAACGTCCTTTGGCAGCAATTATTGGCGGTTCCAAAGTTTCCAGCAAAATTGGCGTGATTGAAACGTTGCTTGAGAAGTGCGACAAACTGATCATTGGTGGTGGGATGATTTTCACCTTCTACAAAGCCCGTGGTTTGAATGTTGGTAAGTCATTGGTAGAAGAAGACAAGCTAGAACTAGCGAAGTCTTTGGAAGCTAAGGCTAAAGAACGAGGCGTTGCTTTATTGCTTCCCACAGATGTGGTACTGGCAGATAACTTTGCTCCTGATGCCAATTCTCAAACTGTTAGCATTGAGAATATCCCAGATGGCTGGATGGGTTTGGATATTGGGCCAGACTCAGTGAAAGTTTTCCAAGATGCCCTTGCAGATACCAAAACGGTAATTTGGAATGGGCCAATGGGTGTGTTTGAGTTTGATAAGTTTGCAGTAGGTACGGAAGCGATCGCTCATACCCTCGCTGAAATTGGTAAAACTGGCACAACCACCATTATCGGTGGTGGCGACTCAGTAGCGGCTGTGGAAAAGGTTGGTTTAGCTGACCAAATGAGCCACATATCCACTGGTGGCGGCGCTAGCTTGGAGTTACTTGAAGGCAAGGTATTGCCTGGAATTGCAGCTTTAGATGATGCCTAAGAAAATTAGCTCTTAAGCTACTGAAAAAAATCTGGTAGTTTTTGACAATTGTGGTAAGGGTACGGTATACCGTACCCTTACTATATTTATTAGCATTTTTGGCAACTATACCACCAAAATTGTGGAGGTGAAACTGTAATGGCAAGAATTGAAGAAATTTCAGTCAAAAACTATAGAGTTTTGCAAAATATTACTCTAAAAGATATCAAACCTTTTTCCGTTTTTCTTGGGCCTAATGGTAGTGGCAAGACTACTTTTTTTGATGTGATAGGTTTTCTTTCAGATTGCCTTACTACTAATGTTCGCAAAGCCTTAGAAAAGCTAGGAAGATTTCAAGAAGTTATCTCGCCTGATTGTCAAGGTCAAGAAATTGAAATTTTAATTAATTAAGTATCGTGAAGATAATAAATCTCCTAAAATCACTTATACAGTTGCTATTACTTTACAAAATAGAGCGCCAATTGTTTCAAGAGAAACTCTTAAATGTAAGTGCGGTTCTCATAGAAAACCATTTGATTTTCTGAAGTTTGAAAATGGTGGAGGTGAAGTAATTAGTGGTGAAAATCCAGAAATTAATGACAAAAGAATTCACTATCAAATGGATGACCCCAGTTCCCTAGCTATTAAAACTATAGGTCAATTATCAGATAACCCACGCATTGCTAGTTTACGCCGTTTTATTGAGGAATGGTTTCTCTCTTATTTTATACCAGATCAAGCTCGTCAGCTAGCGACTGCTGGTGCAATGGAACATCTTTCTCGTGAAGGAGATAATATTGCCAATGTAGTTCAATACCTTGCCGATGAACATCAAGAAACTTTATCCGAAATTTTGAAGTTACTGGTTAGCCGTGTTTCCCAGTTAGAAAAAGTGGAATCTGAGCCAACAATTGATGGCAGACTAGCTCTTTTATTTAAAGATGCACCTTTTAGTAAACCATTTATAGCAAGGTTTTCCTCAGACGGTACGCTAAAATTACTGGCATATTTGATATTATTAAATGACCCTAATCCTCCTCAATTACTTTGCATTGAAGAACCAGAGAACGGACTGCACCATCGACTGCTTGATTCTTTGAGTGAGGAAGCCCAGGCTTACTCGCAACGCGCACAAATATTTGTTTCTACCCACTCGCCATTTTTTGTTAACACAATAAAATATGCTAGACAACTTTGGATTTTCCAATGCGCTGATAAAGGTTATGCAACTGTTACAAGGGCTGACCAAATCCATGATGCTAAACATTTTATAGAATCCCAAGCAGGCTTAGGTGATCTTTGGTCTGAGGGATATCTTAGAGGATTACCTTACTAGTAGTAGCAATTATGCATATAGAGTTTTTACTAGAATAACCTTCTACTGAAGTTACTTTAAATTTTATTGTTACTAAAATTATAGGTTATACTCATACGCTGAAAATCCATAATTTTCAAAATAAAGATAGACTTTTAAAAAAACTGCCTGAGCGGATGAAAGCTTATGCTAACTTTGTGCCTGATGATTGGCGGATCGTGATTATAGTAGATGAAGATAGATGTGATTGTCAAGAATTAAAGAGGAAACTTTGTGATGCTAGCAGTGTTGTGACTAAACACAAAGGAAATATTGTTCTCCATAGAATTGCTGTAGAAGAACTGGAGTCATGGTTTATAGGTGATGTAACAGCAATTAGGGCAGAATATGAAAAGATTCCTGTTTCGTTATCCCAGCAAGCCAAATTTCGGAATCCAGATACTATCAAAGGTGGTACATGGGAGCAACTAGATAAAATCCTAAAAAAATATGGCTATGAGACAGGTTTACAAAAAATCAACTTTGCTGAGAAAGTTTCTCCACACATGGATGTAGAAAATAACCTCTCTAGAAGTTTTCAGATTTTTCAATATGGACTAAGAAATATTATCAAATAGAATTTATTAATCAGATACTTGCTTGCACTAATTTACACAAACTTGGAAAAAACTTTGGAAACTAAATGGCTAGAATGGGCACAAAAGTTACAAGCGATCGCTCAAAATGGTTTGACTTATTCTGAAGGTGTTTATGATATCGAACGCTACAAACAATTACGAGCGATCGCTACAGAAATTATGGCAACTTACTCAAATGTAGAACACAGCTATGTTCTCGATTTGTTTAGCCGTGAAGTAGGATATGCAACTCCCAAAGTTGATGTGCGAGGAGCAATTTTTCGTGATGATACTATATTATTAGTCAAGGAACGAGCAGACGGTTGCTGGACTTTACCTGGTGGATGGGCTGATGTCGGGGAGTCGCCCAGTGAGGTAGTTGTGAAAGAAGTATATGAAGAATCTGGATATCAAGCACGCGCGATCAAACTACTAGCAGTCTACGACAGAGACAAACAGGGACATCCACCGTTTCCGTTTTATGTCTACAAGCTGTTTTTTAAGTGTGAACTTATTGGTGGTTCTCCATCATCAAGTATTGAAACTGAAGAAGTAGGTTTTTTTGCTGAAGATGCGTTACCAGAACTTTCCATCGGACGTGTGACACCAGCGCAAATCACGCGACTTTTCCAGCATTATCGCCAACCAGATTTACTGACAGATTTTGATTAAATACCTCTGCATTAGGAAGATGGGTATCTGGTACTGAACCTGTTTTTATTCAGCATACGTAGTGGTCTGTCAAGAAAGAATTGATGGGTCAAAGTCTCTTGTCAAGTAAAGGGAAACACGTTGCCGTGTTCCCTTAGCTAAGAGGAAAATTATCCTTTAATCTGCATTCTGATGTCAGTATAATCTTTAAGTTGACAACTTTCTTATGCAAAACTTACTTGTAGCGTATAAGAAAAATCAGGTACAGAGGTGTTACCAGAGAGAATTCCGCCATCTTCAGGTAAGAAACTAAATTTACTCACTGAAATGGAGTACGTACCTGCATCTAGGAAAGTAGTAATTAATGATGCCTGGTCTGAGCCATTATCGTCGTTAGTTTCTAATAAATTACCACCACCGTTAAACAGACCGAGAACTGTATCTCCAGATGTCACTGTTTTGATAGTGACAGTTCCTGGATTTGCTACAGAAAATTTAAAAAAGTCGAAATCGGAATTATCCCCTGGTTGAACTGTTGCTAACTGCGCCAAGAGATTAACTTCTGAGCCTGATGATAAGGAACCTAATCCTTCAGCGCTATCTAGTGAGTTGTTTGTAGCTTCTCCAGCATTTTCCCGCTCATAGAAAAGGAAGTCATCACTATCAAGTCTGAGATTGGTTTTCCCTTGCAGAATACCTATAATTTCATCTTGTTCTGTTCCCGGTTTGTCTAAGAATATTCGTGTGTTGCTTCCAACAGCTTGCAGACGGTAGTCTTGTGGAGCTCCTTTAAGTTCAATTCGATCTTGGCTAGAGTCGAAGTCTGTAATATTAGCCAAGTCCCCAAAACCAGGATTCGTAGTGTTGTTATCGTCGTAGAAAACATTTGCAGCGTCACCCAGGATAAATCTATCTGCCCCAGCCCCGCCAGTTAAGATATCAGTTTCCCCTATTCCAGGTGGAAGCGGACTACCAGGGAAAACACCGATGAGAATGTCGTCTCCAGCCCCACCATTAAGTACCTCATTGCCTGGCCCGCCCTGTAAACTATCATTACCGTCGCCACCATTGAGGATATCATTGCCATCATTACCATCTAGAGTATCATTACCATCGCCACCATTTAGAGTGTTGTTAGAAGTATTACCAAAAATAAAGTTGCTAAGACTATTACCTGTCCCGCTAATGTCGCCACCTTCCCTCAGCCTCAGGTTTTCTAGATTGGCGCCTAGTGTGTAGGAGACAGAAGACCGGACGGTATCTGTGCCTGAATTCGCAGCCTCTGTAATGGTATCAAGAGTAGTGTCAACGAGGTAAGTGTCGTCGCCTGCTCCCCCAATCAAAGTGTCAGTACCCAAGCCTCCATCAAGTGTGTCATTGCCCTTATTACCGGATAATCGGTTATTTTGATTATCCCCAACAATGCTGTCATTTCCATTTGTGCCGATGACATTATCAAAGTTGACTGCTGTAAATGACAATGTTCCCAAGCCAGGAACGTTATTGGCAGCCAAACTCTGGGTTCGCAGGTTAACAGTAATAAATACCCCAGCCAAAGATTGGGATGCATCTATGGTGTTGTTAGCAACATTAGGATTAGCAATAACCTTTTCTACTCTAAAGAGTTGGTCTTGCCCAAATCCGCCAGATTTTTGAATGGTTCCAACACCTGACAAGGTAATGACTTGATCTAGTTGACTGTAGTCTGCCGTATCAATACCATCTCCGCCATTAATGCTGTCGTTACCCTGACTGCCTACGAAAGAGTCATTGCCTGCACCACCTATTAGAGTGTCGTTTCCTATGCCACCATCGAGTGTGTCATTGCCATTTCCACCGATTAGACTGTCGTTTGCTGTTCCACCTGCAAGAGAATCGTTACCATCTGCACCATTCAAAGTGTCGTTACCGGAGGTACTATTGGCATTACCACCACTAGCCCAACCAACTATCGTGTCATTTCCCGAAGTCCCAAAAAGATTATCATCAGTTGTTTTGCCGAAAATAAATGCCATGTTATTTCTCCTGAATTTCTCACTAATACGTAAGTTCAGCTTTAGTTAAAGAACTATTCATCAGTTCAATGTAGATTACTTGCCATTTGCGTAATCTATAGCAATCCGAGTCAAATTTTTTGGTAGTAAATCTTTTTTATACCAAAAAATAATTTTCTATAAAAGAAATGCATATTAGAATGCATTTCTTTAATTCATATAGAAATCTAGAATTTATGTATATCTTAATAATACTTAAGGATTACATAATTATTCGGTCGGTTTAGCCGACCAAATGAGCCACATCTCTACCGACGGCGGCGCTAGCTTGGAGTTACTTGAAAGCAAGGTATTGCCTGGAATTGCGGCTTTAGATGATGGTTAATAGCCATCTTTATAATTATTTAGAGACTTTATATGTAACGTCTTTACATTAAATAGAGGAAAAACTCTGGAAACTAAATGCCTGGAATTACTTTCTTAATTTAACAACGTTCTTATGCCACACTGACTTCTAGCGTATAAGAAAAATCAGGTCTAGAGCCGCTACCAGAGAAAGTTCCGCCATCTTCAGGCAAGAAAGGAAATTTACTCACTGAAATGAAGTATGTACCCGCACTCAACGAACTAGTAATTAATGACGAATTATCACCGCCACCATCGTCATCAGTTTGCAGCAAAGTCCCAGTATCGTTAAACAGTCCAAGAACTTAATCTCCCGATGTCACTGTCCTGATAGACCGTTGAGGATAACTCTAGTAAAACATTTTTTTACTTGCAAACTTTCTTCGGTAAGATACTATTACACAAATTTCCTATCTATACTGATTGTCTATATAGTTTGTTTCAAAAAGAAGTGCATAGCAATGACTCCAATAACTAAACACCAAACAAGACTCGGAGTTGAAGCCCTACGGGGTTGCAATCTTAGCTCCCTGACAAATCTAGAGTCGCGTGAATTAAAGGAATTACTTTGGAAACATGGCGTTGTAGTAGTCAGACAGCAACACCTGACCGCACAACAATTAAAAGAATTTGCCAAGCAGACCTTTGGCGATTTTATGTTTGGCGGCCCTCCTAAACCATTAGATCCTGATATTAGTCCAGACTTACAAAGCCAATATGTCTATATATTGGGCAATCCGAAGGGGCTAGTTCCTGGTACAGCCGAGAAATATGCGTGGCAATGGCATCATGATAAAGATGGACTCCCGAGTACAGAGGGACTGGATATGAACGCATTATATGTTGTGATGCTTTATGGAATACAAGTTCCAAAAGGTGTAGATGGGCAACCTCACACTACTGAGTTCCTCGATATGGTAGAAGCGTACAATAACTTAGATCATCAATATCAGCAGCAATTAGAGCAGATGTCGATGTATCACTCGCCACCAATGTTTTCTAAAAATCCCAATGTAGAGACTGATGTACCGAGGAAAGTGCATCCCATTGTGTCTGCTCACAAAGTCACTGGTAAAAAGGGATTATATTTAGGTTCAGACACTGCGATCGCAGTTGGTATGGAAGATAGACCAGAGGAAGCAAAACGTTTCTGGCAGGATTTGTTTGCGACTGTTCTAGACTGTACACCAATCTACTCCCATGTTTGGCAGCCAGGAGATATTATTTTTTGGGACAACTCCCAGGTGATGCACAGAGGTAGACCCTATGATGCAACGAAATATAAGCGAATTGCGTTGCGTTTAGGTGTAGTGGATAACACATAAATTTAAATGCTCAAATGAGTTGGGGCGTATAGATGTCATCTGTATAAAGCAAAGGTGAAAGCCAATTTAAGAAGATGTTGTCACGCTATCGGCAGTAAAAGTCAAGCTGTCTGTATCTTTTACATTCGTTTCCTACTGAGGCGTTGTCTCTTGTATCGGTGTCAGTGTAGGAGTGGGGGTTTCTGTGGGAGTTGGTGTAGGTGTTGGCTTTGGCGTGGGTGTTTCAGTGGGCGCTGGTGTTTGCGTGGGCGTTGGTGTTGGCAATGGGGCAGGGGTGGGATTTTCTGCTGTAATGCTGAGTTGATAATCTACTGGTTTCGATGCTGTGGAAACCACGACAAACTCGTAAAATCCGTTTTCTGGTAATTTAGTTGACAAACTTCGCTCTTTAGAATCTTCTAAAAATTTGATTTTGCCAGAGGGTGAATAGACTGATAGCAAAACTTGGGAATTTGCTTGTAGTTTTAATTCCAAAGATTGCTCTTTGGCAAGTCCAGCAATAAATACTTTACCACCACCCGATTGGAGAGTACCGCTAACTGTTTTGCTGATAGCGCCCGGATCAAAGACAAGTTTCTGAAAAGCGCTACCAGCGAGGATAGCACTGAGTCGATCGCTAACAAATCCGTACCAAACTTGTCCAATGGGCTGATCTCGAAAATCTTTATCACGCTGTTCAGGGAATACACTGAAAAATGCAGCATCTCCCAAATCATACAATGAACGGCTGCCAACGTTGATTTTGTTGACTTCTACTTTCCAGCGATCGCGTTCAGCACTTGTATAAGTTCCCAATTGTTGGCGTGTATTGGAACTCAGTAGCGATAATTTTTCCAGCAATTCTGAGGCTGTTTTATCCCATTCTGCCCGTAAACCCGCATCTTCAGGGCCATCGCTGAGAGTACGTCCTCGCAAACTGGGATTTCTGTCCCAAAAAACTTCATTCACCAAGTTTACGTAAAAGTTATAATTAATACCCAATTGTTGACGGCGATCGCTTAATTGTTCTTTACGCTGCCGTTCGGCTGGTGAATATTGCGCTAAAGGATCGGTCGATTGCTTACTGGTTGGGGTTGGGCTGGCTGTAGGATTAGGTTTGTCTCCTATATAGCGGTTGCTATTGAGTCCCCACCAAAGTAATCCAACAGTACCGGCTATCACCGCCACCACTAGGAAGGTTTTTGTTGGTGTCCACCAGCTTGTCGGCTGAGGGGATGGGGGATATGTAGCTTTAGCTTCCCGCAGGGTGGGAGATGGGGGAGGTGGAGAGACGGCGACGGTGGCGGCTGTGGGTTGTGGTGGGGTAGGGTATTGAGTTGGAGGATTAGCTGGGGGCGGGTTGATAGCTTGGAGTACTTGACGGGCTGATTGATAGCGATCGCTTGGTCTGGCAGATAACATTTTATCTAATACTTGTGCCAAAATCGGACTCAGGCTTACTTCCCGTCGCCACTGCCAGGTAAGGTTGTAGGTATCAATTAATTCTTGTGGTTGTTTCCCTGTCAGTAAAACCAACATTGTTGCGGCCAAAGCATACAAGTCGCTGTGGGGAGATACTAACCCAGTTTGCATCTGTTCTGGGGGAGCAAATCCGACTTTACCCAATAGGGTTGGTGATGGGGAAGATGCAACTGCGCCGGGTTGGTAATATTGGGAAGCAACAGTTGCAACTACTTGTTTGACACCGCCAAAATCAATTAATACTGGCAGTTTGTCAACAGTGCGAAGCATTAAATTATCTGGAGAAATATCTCGATGAATAACGCCTATGGAGTGGATATACTCTAACACTGGCAAAATTAAAAGCAATAATTGGCGTACTTCTGCCTCTGTAAAGCGCAAACCCTGTTGTAATCGGGCATTTAACAACGAGTTGTAAGTTTCCCCTTCTACATAATCTTGCACTAAAAATAGATATTCTTTGCCCCCTAAGTTCATCCGAAGCAGTTCCCGGAAGCGGGGAATTTGGGGATGTTGCAGTTTATAAAGAACACTCGCTTCTCTTTCAAACAGTTCTTCAGCTTTTTGAACAACGTAAGCGGTTTGAACTTGGGGGGAAAATTCTTTTAAAACACAAAGTTCGCGGAAACGATTGACATCTTCAGCTAAATAAGTGCGTCCGAAACCACCCTGGCCAATTTGACGCACAATCACATAGCGATCGCCTAAAGTTAGTCCCGGTTGGATATTATAACTCATGGGCGTATCCAACAACTTTTCACCACACTGGAGACAAAAGCGACTACCTGGGGAATTTTCATGTCCTTGAGAACAATATATTTTAGTCATTTGTTATTTGTCATTTGTCACTTGTACGCTCGCTTGTCCTGAGCGTTGGTTGCTGAGCGCAGTCGAAGCAAGCCGACTTGTACTCTCGCGCGTCGAAGTAAGGGCGAAGCCGAAGTATTTGTCATTTGTTATTAGTGACTCTTCCCCAGCGATGCACTGAGTTTCGGCTACGCGGTAATCGAGTTTCGGCTACGCGGTAATCGAGCGAAGTCGAGATTCAACTGCCGCAAAGTCGAGATTGAACTACCGCTAGTCGTTGTGTCCCCAATCCCCAATTCCCTTACTTGCCTGATTGTACTTTACTGACTTGATCGGCTGCGATCGCATACCAAATTTGACCGAAAGTCTTCTGATTGAGTTTCCCACGCTTTTGATCGGGAAACAACCGATCAAATTTTTCATTTGTTTCTTTGGTCAGCTGATCAATTGTATAGTTTCCAAACTGCCCTGATCGCGCTTGCCGTCTCCATGTTACATAATCTTTTTGACTATATTTACCCAATTTCCGACGAGATGCTGTACTGAGGTCAGCCTGTTCTAGTTTATCCAACAAATCATCAGCAATACCAGACCATTCATCTCGTAAACCAGCGTCTTCAGATTTAGATGTTAGGCTACGTCTGTTTAATTCTGGTTTTTTTGTATAAAATAAATCATCCACAAAGGGAGTAAAAAATCCTTCAGTAATTTCTAGCTGTTGACGACGACTGATAATTTCCTGGAGATTGCGATTTTTTCCTTTATCGCTGACTGGTTTACCGATTGGATTTGGAAATTGGGGAATTTGCGGTAATGATATTGATGGGATAGTAATTGAAGTTACGCTACGAATGACTGTATTTACCACCGCCCAAGTACCTGCACCAGTTAAAACAATTAAAGCTGTTCCCCCTAAACTCATCACAAAAGGGCGAATCCAAACAGGCCAATCTATCGGTTTCGCTATTGCTTGCGTTTTCTGGAATCGACTCACAATAGCACTGGCACGTTGTCTTCCCGGAGCAACTACCATCGTCTTAATCTTGGTAGTAATATAATTACTTGGGGATTTAGTTGCAGTTGGCGATGGTAAATCTTTGAGGATTTGCTCGGCTCGTTGATAGCGATCGCTCGGTTTATAAGCAAGCATCTTTTTTAACACAGCTTCCAGTTGTGGGCTAACTCTAATTTCTTTTCCCCATGACCAAATTCCCTGATAGCTGTCGTATAATTTTTGTGGTTCTTGACCTGTGAGCAACACCAGTGATGTCACCGCTAAAGAATATAAATCACTGCTAAAAAATGCTTTTCCCTGTCGTAACTGTTCTTCTGGAGCGTAGCCCTTTTTACCTAACAAAGTGTTATTTCCAACCAACTTAGTCCGCCAAAAACCTTGAGAAGCTGGCAATTGCTTGACACCACCAAAATCAATCAGCACTGGCAGATTATCAGAACGCCGCCAAATCAAATTATCGGGAGAGATATCACGGTGAACTACATCTCGTGAGTGGATGTAAGATAAGACGGGTAAAATCTGTTGCAGTAAGGTGATTACTTCCTCTTCACTAAAGGTTTTTCCTTGATTCTCACGCTGTTCTAATAATTGGTAATAATTATCACCATCCACATAATCTTGCACTAGAAAGAAAAAATCTTTAGTACCTATCTTCACTTGTAGCGAGGTGTGAAAATGTGGTATCTGTGGATGCTGGAGTGTTTTCAGAACATTTGCTTCTCGTTCAAATAACTCTTTAGCTTTTTGTAAATCTTGCTTTTCTTGAACTTGGGGTGCAAATTCCTTCAGCACACATGTTTGATGGGATTTATTTTTATCTTCCGCCAAATAGGTACGTCCAAAGCCGCCCTGCCCTAAATGACGGATAATTTGATAGCGATTATCCACAATCTGCCCCACAGCAAGAGGTAATGGTTCACCACAAAGTGTGCAAAAGCGGTTCTCACCATTATTTGTGTGTTGTTTACTGCAATAGAGCTGCATGGTGCTGAAGGATAAATTAAGGTTTTATTGAATAACTACAACGCGTATACCCTTATTTTCGGATATTTTAGGAATTACGAATTACGAATTACGAATTACGAATTATTTTAACCGTGTTGGTTTTACTTCAAAATAAACAACAAGCGTCATGAACCCAAAATCAAGACAGCAGCAAGTAATTAAAGCATTTGAAGATTTTTTGTCTACTCCCCTAGAAACGCTACTGCAACGCCATCTCAACATTCAGACTTCGGCAGCTTTGAGTTTATTTCATGATGTGGCGGCTAATGTACCTGCCTACAAGGCTTTTTTAGCAGAAAGGGAAATTAATCCTGCGACTATTCAAACCTTAGAGGAGTTTCAAAAACTACCAGCGATCACTAAACAAAATTATATCCTGCGTTACCCCTTAGCTGACTTGTGCCACAACGGGCAACTCCAAGCGTGCGACATGATAGCTGCTTCTTCTGGTTCTAGTGGTAAACCGACATTTTGGCCTCGTTTTTTCACAGATGAACTTCAAATCGCCACACGTTTTGAACAGATTTTTCACGATAGTTTCTATGCAGATACCAGACGTACTCTAGCAGTGATTTGTTTCACTTTGGGCACTTGGGTAGGTGGGATGTTTACTACTAATTGCTGTCGTTATCTTGCTAGCAAAGGTTATCCTATCACTGTAATTACTCCTGGTAACAACAAAGAAGAAATCTTGCGAGTTGTCCAAGAACTAGGTTCAGCATTTGAGCAAGTGGTGTTATTGGGATACCCGCCATTTTTAAAAGATGTGATTGATACTGGTATTGCCCGTGGGGTGGAGTGGCAGCAATATCAGATTAAGTTAGTTATGGCGGGAGAAGTATTTAGTGAAGAATGGCGGAGTTTAGTTGGTGAAAGAGTTGGTTCACAAAATCCTTGTTATGATTTTGCATCACTCTATGGCACTGCGGATGCCGGAGTTTTGGGCAATGAAACACCGTTAAGTATCTGCATTCGCCGTTTTTTGGCAGAAAATCCTGATGCAGCTAGAGCTTTATTTGGGGAATCGCGTTTACCCACATTAGTACAATACGATCCTTGCAATCGCTTTTTTGAAGTTCAAGATGGCGGATTGCTGTTTTCGGGAGATAACGGTATTCCCTTAGTACGTTATGACATCTTAGATACTGGCGGGATAATTAGTTATGATGCCATGCTGCAATTTTTAGCAAAATGGGGATTTAACCCACTCGAAAATCTCCGTTCTGAAGCTCAAAACTCACCTAGAGGTATTCATCAGCTACCTTTCGTTTATGTCTTCGGGCGTTCTAACTTTACAGTTTCCTACTTTGGCGCAAACATCTATCCAGAAAATGTGACAGTGGGATTAGAGCAACCAGTAATTCAAGATTGGGTGACGGGTAAATTCGTATTGCAGGTGAAGGAAGATGATGACAAAAATCGATTTTTATCTGTGGTTGTGGAGTTAGGATCAGGGGTAGAGGGTAGTGAAGATCGAAGAGAAGCGATCGCATCTTCTATTCTTTCACAACTGCTACGTCTAAATAGCGAGTTTGCTAATTATGTTCCGGTAGAATATCAAACACCACAGGTTACATTAGCGGTAATGGGCGATGCTGAATATTTTCCGATTGGGGTGAAACATCGTTATACCCGTCAATAGTATAAGACGCGATGAATCGCGTCTCTACAAGGGGGAATGGGGTGGTTGTTCGCGATCGCGTTCCCAATTGATTGGGTTATTGATAATATATTGTCTAATTTTATCGAGGGCGAATTCATTACGAATTATGTTGTCATGGAACCTTTCTTGCCATCCAAAACCTTCATATATTTGATTAATTTCAAATGTACATCGTCCTTTGTACCATCTAACAATTTTAGAAAGGGAATTTTTAGACAACATCGGATTAAATAACCCAGTAACCCCACCCCGTTGACCATCCCCCCTTGTAGAGACGCGATTCATCGCGTCTTCTTGTTTTTGAATCACGTCTCCTTCTCGTATTTGATTAATAACCAAAATCCCATGAATATGATTAGGCATGACGCAAAACGAATCTATCTGGCAATTAGAAAAATGATTAGGAATCTCATACCACAATTTCTGAGCAATTTCTCCCATTGGCGATCGCTGCATTTCACCATCCACAACCTCACCAAAAAAGCATTTTTTACTGTCGGTGCAAATAGTAACGAAATATCCGGCATTGCTAGCATAACTCCATGCTGGCAAACGGGTTGAATCAATTCGATATTTCCCTTTGTATTTCGGCTTGTTGTTTTTTGGTTGAGGCTCATCATTATTCATAATTACATTTTTTGTTAATACAAAAATTTATGCAATTATTGCTTTGCATTGATGTAATTGCCAACCCAAAAAACTCGGAATTATTCGCGCTATGTAAATGCGGGAAATCAAGACGCGATGAATCACGTCTCTACAAGGGGCGATCGCAAAAATGATCGCATTTCTATTCTGTTCACGATATCTGTTTTATTAGGGGCGATGTCTGCGACGGGCTACGCCTACGCATTCCCTGAATTGCGGAAATATCGGACGCGATAGATTTACGAGACGCTTACGAGATGCAAAGAATCACGTCTTTACAAGAGATTGCTGCTTCCACATTTCCCTTATGTTTTGGCTAGAGGAAGTATTTTTCTTTCCTACTCTCCATCTTTCACTTTCTCTTGTTGATGCCAAGCTTGATAAAAAGCGGGGTAGGGCATACTTTGGGCCCACTTCCAGATAACTTTGTAGCAATTATCAAATCGCTTAAAATCATTTTTGTAAATTTCAGGTGATAAGTAATCCTTCAACACGGTGACAACACTCGGCATCTGTTTCTCTAACATAATTTGCCCTAAGCTTTCTGCCGCTTGCCATCGGATTTTATCATCCAGTTGTGGTTTGCCGATTAACTCCACCAAAGCAGCGATCACTTTTTGGTTGCCAGAGCCAATATTCCCTAAGCTAGATACCGCTAACAATCGTGTATAATCATCCAATTGTAGTTTGCCGATTAACTTCACCAAAGCAGCGATCGCTTTTTGGTTGCCTGGGTCAATTTCCCCTAAGCTAGATGCCGCTTGGTATCGGGTAGAATCATCCAGTTGTGGATTGCCGATTAACTCCACCAAAGCATCAATCGCTTTTTGGTTGCCTGGGTCAATTTCCCCTAAGCTAGATGCCGCTTGGCATCGGGTAGAATCATCCAGTTGTGGATTGCCGATTAACTCCACCAAAGCATCAATCGCTTTTTGATTGTCTGGGTCAATTTGCCCTAAGCTAGATGCCGCTTGGCATCGGATAAGATCATCCAGTTGTGGATTGCCGATTAACTCTACCAAAGCATCAATCGCTTTTTGGTTGCCTGGGTCAATTTTCCCTAAGCTAGA
>NZ_JBALFV010000026.1:0-65616 GCF_036916735.1 Nostoc sp. | reverse complement strand
AAGACTGGTTGACGAGTATCAAAGACTCATTCACGAGTATTAAAGACTGGTTGACGAGTATCAAAGACTCATTCACGAGTATTAAAGACTGGTTGACGAGTATCAAAGACTCATTCACGAGTATTAAAGACTGGTTGGCGAGTATTAAAGACTCATCCCCTATTCTCAATGCCCCATGCCCACTTGCCCTGAGCGTTCGCGTAGCGTCTCGTAGAGAAGCCGAAGGGATGCCCAATTCCCAAAGACTTTGATTATTTACCGTCTAGAACGTCTGCGGAGTCGATCAATTACTACTGCCAAAATAATTACTAGTCCTTTGACGACTAGTTGCCAGAAGTAAGATAGGTTCAACAGAGTTAAACCGTTGTTGAGAATAGCAATGATTAATGCACCTAGAAGTGTGCCGCCAATGGTACCAATACCACCTGTGAAGCTAGTTCCACCTAAAATAACAGCAGCGATCGCATCTAATTCGTAACCTTGACCTAAGATGCCACTAGCACTATAAAGACGGCTGGCACTCATGATTCCTGCTAAACCTGCCAGTAATCCACTAATACCATAGACAAATAGCAAGACACGATTCACTTTAATCCCTGTTAATCTGGCTGCTCGCTCGTTACCACCGACTGCATATATCTGCACTCCTAAAACAGTTTGTCGCAGCACAAACCAGCTAACTATCACAGCGAGTAGCGCAATTATTACTAGCCAAGGAAAGGGGCCAAGATATGTATTACCCACCCAAGCAAAATTTATGTCCAGGTTAATCAGCGTTGTCCCCTTGGCAACTAAAAAGGCAAGACCCCGCAAGGCTGTAAGTGAACCCAGTGTCACAATAAAAGGTGGTACATCCAAAAAGGTGATGATAGCGCCGTTGACTAAGCCTAAAAGCAATCCTGCGAGCAAAGCAGCAGGCACGGCCGCCCAACTCAAAGCTGGCAGTAACGATACTAGTAAGGCAACTACGGCAGAAACACCTAATATTGAACCAACAGAAAGGTCAATACCTCCGGTGAGAATCACAAAGGTCATTCCTGTCGCCAGTACAATATTTATTGATGCCTGACGCAAAATATTTACAATGTTACCGGTTGTAAGGAAGTTGGGAGAAAGAAATGCAAATAAGATGCAGATAATTACTAGGATTGGCAGAATACCTGCAACTTCTAGTAGACTGTTAATTGATTTGCGGTTATGAGATGCGGGATTGTTGGCTAATTTATTGGCAGGCGGTCTAACTGTCTGACTCATGATTCTAATACCTCTGATGCTCCAGTTGCGTAGTGCATAATTTTTTCTTGGGTAATTTCTTGACCAAGACTGCCGTTCAGTTCTCCTACTAGCTTGCCTTCTCGCATCACTAAGACGCGATCGCTCATGCCAACAATCTCCGCTAGTTCGCTGGAAACCATTAAAATAGCTACACCTTGTGCTGCTAATTCGCTCATAATTCGGTAAATTTCGCTTTTGGCACCGATATCTACGCCGCGTGTAGGCTCATCTAACATCAAAACTCTCGGTTTAATGGCTAACCAACGCGCTAGCAGTAGTTTCTGCTGATTACCACCAGAAAGATCCACCGCTCTAATTTCCAAATTGGCTAGGCGGATATTAAAGTTTTCCACTGCGTCTGTTGAGAGCCGATTAACTGAACCCCAGTTAACAACTCCAGCGTTTGCATCCTGCTTGAGTGTATTGATGGCAATATTCTTTCGGGCGCTCATCTCCAGAAATAAACCTTGGTCTTTGCGGTCTTCTGGAACGTAGCCAATTCCTGCTGCAATGGCATCACTGGGGGTATTAATTTCCAGTTTTTTGCCATTTAAGAATACTTCACCACTGGCTTTGCGGTCTGCACCAAAAACCAGCCGAGATAGTTCTGTGCGTCCTGCACCAACCAGCCCCGCTAAACCAACAATTTCTCCAGCATGAACTTTAAAACTAGTTGGCTCAACCTTCTTACGCACATCGCTCATATTTCTGACTTCTAGCACGACTGGGCCTGGCTGCATTTGTCGTTGATGTTCGTAAAAGTCTTGCATAGAGCGACCGACCATCATCTGCACCAATCGCTGTGGAGAAATTTCACTGCGTGTCAGACTACCAATATATTGACCATCACGCAGTACGCTAATCCGGTCAGCTAAGGCATAGATTTCTTCCATGCGATGGCTGATGTAGATAATGGCAATGCCATCACGCCGTAGTTTGCGAATTACTTCAAATAAATGCTCACTCTCGCGGTCAGACAGTGCTGCTGTTGGCTCATCCATCACCAAAACGCGGCTTTTGTCCTTCAACGCCCTGGCAATTTCTACTTGCTGCTGTTCTGCGATCGATAAGATACCAACCACAGTCTGCGCTGTAAAATTGGCTCCAAGACTTTCTAGTACTTGCTCTGCTTCTAGTTGCATAGCTTTACGGTCTAAAAGCTGACCTCGCCGCAACTCGCTACCCATAAATATATTTTCGGTAACGGTTAAATTAGGTGCAACATTCAGTTCTTGATAGATGAGATTAATACCCGCCTTACGTGCTGTCGCCGGATCGGTAATTTTCAGGGGTTGACCATTGATGCGAATTTCTCCTTCATCGGCAATGTAAGCCCCAGCCAGGATTTTCATCAATGTGCTTTTACCTGCTCCGTTTTCACCCATCAGGGCGTGAACTTCTCCCGGATAAATTGTCAAATTGACATTTTGAAGTGCAGATACACCATGAAATCGTTTTGTAATTCCCTGCATTTCTAACACCGGAGTGGTGGTTGGTGCATCAGAAAATGAGTTTTCAATAGTTGTTGTCATGAGCAGAACGTTTAAAAAGAATTGAAAATTCACAATTGTGAGTGATCAATCAATCAACTCACACTTAATATGAAATTAAAATTATCACAAAGTCTTCTTTTAAAAATCGACCACTATTTTGGAAACTTCTAAAGGCTGTATTCCAAAATTTAGAGCTTTTCCCAGATGCATAATATATACATCATGAGTATCTGCAAAAAGTCTGTCAATGCACCAAAAGACTCAACTCAGATTAGACATAATTGTTAATTGCAAATTCACAATTTTTATTATTTACCAGCCTTTTTCTGTGCTGACATTATCTTTTGTGATTAACTTAACTGGAATCAGAATGGTGGGATTACTAGGTCTTTTACCATTTAAGATGTTGTTCCCAACTTGAACTGCTTTTTGGGCCATTCCTCGGGGATTTTGAGTAGCAGTTGCAGCATATAAACTGTTTTTAGCAGCGATCGCAGTGATTGCTTCAGGCGCACCATCAACCCCGACAATAAAGAATTCTTTACGTTGTGCTTGGTTTGCTGCTAGTTCTGCACCAAGTCCACTCGGATCGTTAATGGCAAAAACAGCATCAATCTTCGGAAAAGTTGTGAGCAAATCACTCATAACTCTGAGTCCTCCATCCCTACTACCCTCTGCATTCTGGTTTTTGGAGAGAATTTTGATATCAGGATATTTGGATAATACATTCTCGCAGCCACTAACTCGCTGAATCACCGAGTCTACTGGCGGCCCATTAACTATTACTACATTACCTTTACCTTTGAGGTGGTCAGCAATATATTTACAACTAACTTCTCCAGCTTGGACATTATTAGTGGTAATGGTGGCATCCACACCTCCTTCAGCGCCTGTGTCTACGGCAATAACAATTCTACCTGCTTTTTTTGCTCGTTCAACTATTGGTCTAATTCCCCTTTTATCAGCAGCATTTAAAACAATGATATCAGCATTTGCAGCAGTAAAATTTTCAATTTGATTGGCTTGTTGGTTAAGATCATAAGCACTGGAAGCTACAATAACGGTGACATTTTTCCCGCCAATTTTCTTCGCTTCTGCTTCAACTGCTTCTCCCATAACGACGAAGAAAGGGTTACTTAGATCGCCAACAGTAAAGCCAACCGCTCGTAATTTTTTATTTTCAGTGGAAATACTAGTTTCTGCACTAGTATTGATTGCGGTGTTAGTATCAGTATTAATAGCTGTGTTGTCTTTCTGAGCGCCACTTTTGCAACCAACAACAGCAAAAACTAATATGCTAACTATGAGCGAAATTCTTTTCATTTTCATCTATTTTTCACAACGGATTTCAATCTCAAAAAGGTGATTAAAATATATTTTGTCCAAGCTATTACAATATGGGCTAGGTCTACAAACTTCAGACATAACCTGCTAATAATGCTATTTTTTGCAGTTTCAACTACTTTCAAATGTCTATACAATGTAACCTAATTTAAGTTAGCGCTATTAATTGCTTTAAATTAGATATTTTCTTTTTAAAGCAAAACAATATGCGCTACACTACCTCAAAAAATCACATTTTTGGTGAAACTACATTTAGAAGTGTGTAAGCTAAAAATAGCTTTTAACTAAAATTACTAGAACCTGATGTTAGCCTAGAAATTTGTATTTCCTTTTACATTATTTTAGTTTAACCTGCATTACCGCAAATGCGATTCCGGTTTATCGAACTTTACAAATCAATAAAACTATTCTCATCTCTATGTAGTTAAGATTTAACCTAGAGCATTTGTGAAAATTCAGTAATGTTCAGCCAAAGTTAAGTTTAAAAAACTTAATAAATTTAGCTCAACTCGAATTGATAAAAATTAATCCTATAGGAGTAAAAATTATGATTTTAAATCTATCTTATAGACGTAGAAAAATCTAGCCTATTACCATAGATAAAAATCATTTTGTCTTCTTTCGAGAGTTAACTATTAGTGGAAAGTTAATATTTTTGTCAACCTCACTCAGAGGAGTATTAATTTGTCAATTGTATAGCATGAGAATACTTGACAATATTAGCCAACTCTTGTAATTGGTTTATGGCTTCTGCACCCTCCAACTTGATTAATTCGCGATCGTCCCACAATTCCAACCAAGTAATCCCATAATCAGACACTAAAAACCGAATCAGGTGCTTTTCTGCCAGGTTAACCATAAATGAAGCACTCTGCATTTGTTCACCGCATGTATAACAAGACGCACTATAGCCACTCTGCTCAAGTGTAATTGTCAAGGCTTGCAGGTTCATTACCAAGTCTTGCACGAATTCTTGATGTTGTTGCGCTAATCTTAAAAACATTAGTTTTCTCCTACCACTCCACTTATCTGAATTCTTTTTAAAATTTCTTTAGATTTATATATGATGTAATTTGATTACCAAAAGTTCGTGTTTTCGTGAAGATGTGATTAATCTTAATCTTCTGTTAGTATTAAACTCCTAAAGCTGTTCTAATATTTTGAACAATAACCTGGGGTGGTTGTGCAACATCCATAGATATGATATCTAACGGTTCTTCAAGAGTATAAAACTGGCTGTTAAGCAGTTTTTCGCTCATGTAATGATTGCTACGCTCTTGCAACCGCATTTGAATTAACTCATAAGACCCTTTGAGGTAAACTAGCTTGATGCGATCGCTATCCAATACCAAAAATTGCCGATAGCTGTCTTTTAAAGCAGAACACGCCAGTACTAAATTTTTAGTTTCTTGCAGCCAATGTTTTATGGCTGTTTGCAAATCTTGTAACCAAGGCATTCTGTCAGCTTCACTCAGAGGAATACCGCGCCGCATTTTTTCAACATTCTCTGGGGAGTGGAAAGCATCAGCATCACTAAACTCCCATTGTAAGGATTCTGCTAGCAGTTTTCCTATGGTGGTTTTGCCAGAACCGGATACACCCATTAGGATAATAATCATTGACTGCTGAATCATATTTTTTTAAGAAAAGTTAAGTTATTGAAACTGAGTCAGAAGTCAGGACTCCTAAGAACAATTACCTGTAAGGTCAACTCCAATTCGCTTTTTCCCATTCGCAATGGGCTACGCTCTGTTACGAAGAGAGCAATTATAAAATCAGTGCTTGCTCTGAACCCACCACTGATTCAAAGAATCAGTGCTTGCTCGAGACCCATTAATTAACAATTAAACAATTAAGTGATTTCTTGTATTTAATTGCGAATGGGCGAAAAAGCGAATTGACAATTGTTTTGGTTATTACATCAAATATATGATGACTACCGCCTTCATTTTACAAATTTTGTACACAAACAATAAAGTTCTTTACTGGCAGCGCCTGAAACACTGGTTATTGCGTTGCCAATTTTTTGTTAAAGTTCTTTACTGAAAAAAATGCTAACCGCAATACAATGTGAGCCACAAACAATAAAGTTCTTTACTGTCACAAGTTCGTATGTACTAATTGATATAGGTTGATTTTTATTCTTGGAGAACACTTACTCACCACAAAATATAAGGTTTTAAGCTTGATAAATAATCTCTTTTTATTTATATCAGCGAATTTAAAACTTCCAAAGCAGCTGCAATCGCTTCCTTGACCAAAGGTAACTTTCTCGTTTCTTTGCGTAGACTTGCACGACGAACTAGTTGCCACTTTTAACGAGTAATATTTTCTTGATGAAAAGTATTTGCTGCCCACTGCACTCTTCTCACCGCAAACTCTTCTCTGGTTTGTGCCAACTCATCCAAAACCTTTGCGGTTATAGGTAATCTATTCAAATGTCTTTTTACCCAAGCGCTTGCAGGATGATCGAGGAAATTAGCGATCGCTGTCCTGCTAATCCAAATTGGTCGATTGACATCTTGCTTCAAGCGCTATGCAGCAACCTTTACTGCTTCCACCGTTTTAACATCTCGGTTATTCCAGTCCACATCTAGAGTGCCATTATTTGTTAATGGTGGCGGCAGATGCTTCAAAAGCCAATTTTTGTCATATTTGTATAATTGACCGTAAATTGCTGGTGCTTTAGTTCGTAATTGTGTTCTTCCCGCATCAGGATTAGCTTCAATTACCTCTAACCATTGCTTACGGCAATTTTCGAGGATATCTGGAGCCGGAATAAATGAAAATATACGAGGCTTAAGTGAGGCGCATAACTCAGTTGCTCTCGCCTTAGTATTAGGTCGGAGAAAGGTAAGCTTTAGTTTATCTCCTTGACGAAGACTGTCTTCACTTGAACTCCCAGACATTGACTAATCTCCTTAAGGGTGAGTGATGAGTCTTCCCAGGAAGCTTTTAAGGATTTTTCCCAAACAGAACCATAAACTTTGATTTTTGAGAATCGAAATTGATCCTCTGCTGATTGATCCGCACCTATTCTAGAGTAAACAAAACCACACCTGCAAAAAAATGTACCAGTTGGTTTGCGACTTTCCTGGTTATATGTAATCAAACATTCCTTTATCTGTAGTTTTTTGAAATATTTACAAACAGGGTTAAGGCAGGGCCAGGGAGCATTACTAAATGGTTTTGGTGCTTCTTTTAGTTCAAAAAATTCTTGTGCTGTGTATCCTAAGAAATGAATAAATAGCAGATGCCGTAGTGGATGGTGAACTCTGTTAGGGAAACGCACTAATTGAGCAAGCCAGTTATCGCGTATCTGCTCATCAAGTGGGCATTGCAGCCAATCTAACACTTGCGAAGGGTAGTAATTTTTGAAGAGCCTCAATAATTCCTGAACACGAATCCTACCTGTGTAAGTGACTAACTCTAGATTGGTTTTTACCAAAGATAGGTATTTTTGGTACAAAGCTTCCAAGCTAGGGACGAAGGGGCAATTATTCAGAAGCCAGTTTATATCTGTGGCAATTTTCAACAGAACTTTGTGACCAGGATTTAAGGGGTCTACTGGACGAAGAGATACTAATTGAGTTGTCTGTTTTAAGGAAATAAATTCAGATATGCGTCTACGATTGTGGGTTAATACAGCACTTTTCTCTAAAAAAACTCCATGAGTGGAACAGACTTCAACACCAGGTAACTGATGAAGACGATGCCAGTAGCACTCACCAAACTGCTTCTGATCATCTTCTATACACAATGGACAGAAGCACAAATGAGAAGGCATCTCAATGAATCCAGCGACAATTCCCAAGCGTGTATGAATTTTTGAGCCATTATCACCGCACATATCCTCTCGAACTAATTGAAGTCGCTCTAGTGGCAGGAAAGGTTTATAAAAGGGTAATAAAGTATGATTGTCTATGAAATCATCAACTGTGTAAGAATGCCCGGTGGGTAAAGCAGCAACAAATCTGTTCAATCCGCTTGGTAGGTCAACAATTGCAATCGCATTTTTTGTTTGGAATAAATCTCGAACTACTGAAATTTGACTAGGACAATAGACTCTCTCTTGAAAGCGAGCGCAAATACTATATAACAATTCATTTGGGTAAGGGTTAGGAAAGAAGCCAAGCCCAACCCATGTCCTTTTAAAAAATGTAAAAAGTCATTTGATCTTGTGAAACTTTTTAATGCTTAATTATTGAACACCATTTGTATATTGTTAGCACCTTTTAAAAAATATATGTTTTCTTTTAAAAATTACAAAGAACTATAATTTTAGGTACCGCATATTTCAAGTTTATCACATATTAAATAACCCACCTATGGTGTCGTGAACTTTTCCATTATAAAGGCGAGAAACACACTTTATTTACTTACAAAGTGCTATACAAACTATTTATTTTGCATTTACCTTAACAAAGATAATTTCAAATAACGTACTTGGCGCTCAATTGTCTCCTCACTAACACCAAGATATTGAGCAATTTCTGTAAAATTCAATGCTTGATTTTGCCATAAAATTTTCAAAGCATATTCCCAAGCATAACCGTATTCTATTTTCTTTGTTGCTATTGGTACTTGATACTTCTTAATTCTATCAAAATCTCTGTTGAAAGAGACAAAACCACAAATATAGCGAAAGCGAAATTCAGCTACAGCTTTAGTGCTGTTACTATAGTCTGTATGTTGGTATTTATCCTTAATTAATAGCTGTTGAAAATATTCACCCCCTCGATTGACGCATGGACAATAATCTGTTCCAAAAGGCTTATACTCCAAAGAAGTCTTAAAAAAATATTTACTGTAGATTCAAAAAAAATAATCAACAATAAATGATGTAAAGGATGTCTTATTTTACCATCTAAAATAAATATGTATATAAGCCAGTTACTACATCTACCAAAACCACATTGAAGCATTTTTAGAAGTGGAGGAGAGTAGTACTCTCTAAAATCATTGATAAGTTTAGCTAACGAATTTTTATCTTTAAAATTAAACTCTCCAGATTTTTTGTATAACATATTTATATAAATTTTACGTACAGAATCTCCAAAAAAATGACATTTGGATACTTTAAAAGCCAATCAACATTATGAGCCAATTGTATAAAATGTTTTAAATTGACATCTGATAATTCTAAATAATTATTTATCTTGGTCTTTACTGCTTCTTCTGCTGAAACTAATCCACGACGGTGAGCACCTGTTCCTACCTCACTTTTTTGTAGAATAATGTTATGTATTAGACAAACTTCGACTCCAGGAACTTGATGTAGGCGATGCCAATAGCATTCACAAAATTGCTTTTTATCTCCTAATATACATTGAGGACAAAAACGTAAATAATTCAGATGTCTCATAAAAATTTCAAAACGATTTAAAGTAACTTATGGATTATTTTGTTTCATTGCATCTCGAAGCATTTTGATTAAGTATGGTGGATAAAATGCACTATAAAATGACAATGAAGTATGCTCATCAATTAAGCGATCGGCTGTGTAATTATTTTCGGCGGGTAAAGATGTAATCAGATAATCTAACCTAGTAACTAAATATAGATAGACACGAGAAAAACTTTGTCCAAAAAGGTCTTGGCATATGTGCATGTTATTCTTGTAATTCATCCGTTCAGAGTACCGCGCACAAACACTGTAAAATAATTCATCTGGATAAGGATCTGGAAACCAACCAAGCATTGCTGGAGCGGTTTATGAACAGTAAGTAAGCTGGTGACGATAAATTGCACCCTACTACCTATTTTTTATCTCGGTCAAGGTGATGAACAAAAGTTTTGTCAATTTGCAAAAACTGAAGAATTAATTTGGTGGTTGAGAATTATGCCACTGTGACAACAGAGGATTAATTACTTCAGCATTGGCGAAAAGAAAATCAGCCACAGCCATAATTCTCTGATAAGGTAATCCAGCTTCTCGGCGGCTGGCTTGTCCACCTAACCAGTGATAAGCCGTCGATTTAGAGATGGCACAGATTTTTGCTAATTCCTCATAACCCAATCCCCAACGGTAACTAAACTCTTGGGGAGACATGAACATTTGGTTATGTATTTCTAGCAACTGTTGATGTTGTTGAGCTTCAGACATGATTGCCTTGAAGCCCTTCCAATGATGACTTTTTTAGTAATTCGATATCATCCTCGAAAGCGAAGTCGCAAGTACAAATTTTACGAGAGGGGCTGCGCTCATCTAAAAGAACCAAGTAATGTAAGCCAGTGGCAATGCAACTGGCTTGTTGGGTGTAGATTACTCCGATAACGCGGCCAAAGTCACCGTTGGGTACTTGAAACCAGCGCACCCACTCGCCGAGATGAAATCTCTGCTGAGGTAATTCGCTGGGAATAAGCTCTGGTAAGGTAACTGGCGGTATTTGAAGGAGTATTTCAGGCATAAAATTTTTGTACTAATCTCTAATGTTATTTATACACTACAAATAGTTATTTATAATATGTAGACTTATTCCCTGCACTTTTTGAACATTGTGCAGTGAGTGAAAAAAATGAACTAAGTATTAAACAGCGCTTTGGCAAAGCGGTCAGACGACGTAGGCGTGAACTGGATCTTTCTCAAGAGCAGCTAGCAGAACGAGCCGAACTTCATCGTACTTATATATCCAACCTGGAAAGAGGTGAGTTGAATCCTTCGTTAGAAACTATGGAAAAGCTAACAAACGCCCTAGACATATCCATTCCGGCAATGTTCATTAATTACGGCATTCAGGTTGAGAATGAACCAGGGAAGGATTGTTGAGCAGTTGCATACTGCACTTCATGATTCATCATAAAACTCAGACGCTTATACATTTGAGCAGGCTATCCAATAATAAATTGCCAATTGGTCAGGAACAAACGGTTATTGCTTCTTGATGCGCCAAGGTTTGCATTCAGCTAACGGTGAAAATTTCAAGACCATTAGTCCCCATCGACGTTCGCACGCACGCTGCTCTATGCCCTCTTTTTTCTAGCTTTGGGCTTTTAACGTACAAACGGCAGTATTCCAGTGGTTCCATTGACTGGTTTATTTTGATTACGTCAATTAATGATTTTGTGGCCTGTAGTCCCTTAAAAAATACCCATTATAAATGGTAATTGTCTAAACATATTCTCTTAGCTATTTAGAGATGAACTTTTACAAGGCTTATTTTTCTGACGTAAAATACAATACAGCAGAAGCCCCCCGGCTTAGGTCAACAGAGAAAGTCAATTAGTGCTACTAGTGAATATTGATAAAACCTATCCGATTATGTGCTACTAGTTATCTTGAGTCACCTTGCCACAAAATTGAGTAGCAGTTGACGGTTATGCAAGGGTACGATCGCCAGTTAAGCTGTGGATGGTTGGTGTCAACGCGGTGTTTTATGAGTTTTGCACAGATGGCGGAGTCTCAAAAGCCTAGTTAATTTCTGTATTTGGTCAAGATACCGTTTTGTATGCCTGCTGAGGGTGATTTAGTTGTTCGGGGTATCGCAGTTCTATTAATCCCCGGTCTAACATTAGGCTTAAATAGTGGTTCCTAATGCTGTCCGGTTTACGGTTGAGTAAGTGAGCTAATGTTCGGAGTGCTAGATAATGTTCGGAGCAAAGTTCTAAGATCACACGCTCGACTAACTCTTGATCTACGCGGCTTTTCTCACGAACAGGGACGGCAATATCTTTTAGACGCTTGTAATGTTCGGAGCTTAGTCCGTAATGTTCGGAGCTTGGCTCGTAATGTTCGGAGCTTGGCTCGTAATGTTCGGAGCTTGGCTCGTAATGTTCGGAGCTTGGGAGCAACGCAAGTAAATCCGATTGTTGTTGGTTGACTAAAGCGTAGTATGTGCCACGACCGCGACCAGAGCGTTCTAACCAACCATTATTTACCAAACGCTTAAGGCAGTCTCCTATGTCTCTGGGATGTTCGCGTCTGTAACACTGAATATCACTGTTACAAATATCTCCAAATTGATGCGCTAGTACCAAGATAATGCAATCTAGCTCTGTTAGTTCACAATAGTCATCCCCTATAATCTCCCTTAATTCTTTCTCGACATTTTCGGGAATTAGGCTCACCATTGGTAATGTAACTGATGTCATTTCTAAATCTAATTCTTCTGATACCAGGGGGTAAAACCATTGCTGCTCTTCCCAAGCGCGGAGAATTTTTCCAAAACCTGAGCCGGCCTTCTCACTTAAACCAAGCATTTGAAACATCTTTTGCAGGTTGGGATTGCGAGGATCGCTAATACCACCATCATAAAGTTGTTGAAGAGAGATTCTTAGGCGACCGGGATTATAAAATAAAAAACTATTTGTGAATTTGGTAACTACTAGAGGGCGAGTAGATACATGATCTGCGTGGATAAGGGAATTAACTAGAGCTTCTCGAAGTGCCTCGTGTACGTGAGTTTCACCTCGCCGCACAGCATCCCTATCAAGTTGAAATGGGACATTTATATCGTTGACTAGACGACTGTAAACGCGATAATAGAAGTTGAAAAGATTAGGCTCCCATTTGCCATCAAGCGTCAACCTATAAGTCCACCGAGTTTCTGGATCTTTAGAAAGCTGTTCCTGATAATCAAGTTGGTAGTGAGGAAGTGCATCTAAAATGCTTCGTTCACGACCAAACATCAGTAAACCTGCTAGTGTTAGTCCCTCTTTAGCTGTAAAGCGATCGTACCGCCAGCCACCTAACTGAATTAGCAAACTTTTCTCGTCTAACGCTAACCAAGGGTGATCGGGTTCCCTAGAACTAAACCTTTGACGAAATGATTTGAGTGTTTCTGGATCAAGATCGCTGAGATCAAACCCTTCTAAAATCTTAATGTCTTGAGGTTCATTACTGGCATCCTGAAACATCTGCTGCACTTCCTCTGGAGTGCAACGGTAATCTCCTTCAAAATTCCGCTTGTATGTGCCAGTCATTGGGTTGTTATTTATGTACACGGGACGCTGTGTTCGTGTAGCTCTAGGTACTTTTATAACGACCAAATTGTGTGCTTCAACCTTTACAATTTGTACCTCAGAGTTGGAACATATTGGCTTGTTGAGTTTCTGTGGGTTGTTATGATTATTCCAAAAGTTTTTTAATAATCCATCTGGGTTGCGTACTCCAGAAATGGCAAGTCCACCTTTGCCTTCGCTGACACCTAGTACAATGTAGCCTCCGTCTGTATTCGCAAATGCAGATACTGTTTCCCATATATCATTGGGTAATCCCCCTTGTGCGGACTTAAACTCAATTTCTTGGTCTTCTCCAAGGTTAATGCGTTGGAGTAGCGTTTCTAAGTCCATTCACAGACCTCTGTTAGTCAACTTTATTCATTATGGCTTAGTTAAATTTCCCAACTATGGACAAAGTTTATACTCTTATTTTTTCTTAAAATTCACCTTTAAAGGCTTTGTCAAGGATGAAAGGTAGCAGTGCATCAAGTTCTTTCATCGCCTGTTCTCTGAGTCGTTTCATTGTGTTTACTTTACTTTGGAGTTCATCCAGATAGGTGACAATACGGCGTTGTTCGGAGAGGGGTACATCAGAAGGGAAAGGAATATTCATTACAACTTCTTGCGAAATCTTTTTCATCGTTGGGCTTGTTCCCTTTGCTTTACTCTTGATGTAATCCCGAACTGGTGTGCAGGTAAGCCAACGGTGTACAAATTTTTTATCTGCTTTGGATTCATTAATATCCAAACGCATCATTAAATCTGGATAAATACAAGGGAATGGCGAACCATTGTAAATTGCAGCGTGTCCAACTAATTCAGGTGTATTACTTCTAGTAATGAGAAGGTCACCAAGTTTTAACCAGTAGTGTGCATCATGTGAGACAAGCTCAGATGTTCTTTTAAATTCTGTTTCGCGGTAACTAAAACCTGTGACAGCACCGAGTGACAGTACAGCAATACCTCCTGGCATATTATTACATCGAGCCGACCAGCCATTTCTTGGTTTACCATACAATACATCGGCTAAGTGACCATTGGTCGGAATATTGCTGAATAGCTTTGTAGATTCTACAACCTGAAGTACCTCAGTTTACTTTAGCGTTTGTTGCCTCAGCGATCGCACTTCCTCAACCTTTCCCAGCAGTTCCTCAATCCGTGCCACAATCCGCCGTTGTTCGTTTAGCGTGGGTAGAGGAATTGTATATCCAAGGACATCGTTTGGTCGTATTGCTGCATAGTTAGTTGATCCTTGAGCAGATACTTGATCGCGGAATGCTGGGGTGCGAATAAAATAGTCTAAAAACTTTATACCCAGCAGTGATTCATTAATTTCAAATAAAAAATAATGACTGCTAACAATAGCACCATCAAGATTTGTAGGCACAATACCAAATCCACCTATTTTGGCATCGATTTCAGCAACTAAAAAATCATCTGTTCTACAAATCTGTTGTTTTTTAGTTTTAATTTCAGTACCCTGAACTATATCTCTTAGTTCGATTCCTTGAGCGTGTAACTTGACACGGCATCGCTTATATTTTTGAAAATCATCAATTTCAATGAATTCCTTCCTATATTTAATAATTTTATCTAGTTTTACGTAATTCCAATCTTTGTTCATTCTGCTCCCGCCAAAACTTGCTGAATCTCCCCCATAATTTCAGCTACTCGCCTATCTTTTTCTAAGATATCAGCCACTAACTGTTCAGGCGGTAAATGCTCAAAATCCTGTTGAATATTTGGTTTTTTTCGGTCAAGGTTATAAATCGCCCAGTAAATAGCATCTCCTCTAGCATTTTCATCTTTAGCAATCTGGCGCTGAATTTGCTCTTTAGTTTGAGACTGTTTCACCTCATCTTTGACAACCTGAATCTGATTTTTAATCTGTGCAATATCTTTCGCTGGGGAAAAGTCCAAAATTGAATTTTGTAACCCTTGGATTTTTTCAGTTAATTGCTTAACTATCTTTACAAGCTGATTAGCAGTTTCTTCTGCTTTTTTAGCAGCATCCCAATGAGGTGTTGCTTCTTTTCTAGCCTGCTTATAAGCTTCACGAAAGTTATACTTATAAACCTGTCCATTCTCTTCTCGGTTCTTCCACCATGCCACACATTCAGCAAAATCTTCATCCTGTATCGGCTTAGTTTTGGTATAAGTTTTCCGTCCTTCTGGCAAAGGTAACTCATAGTACCAAATCTCATCCGTTTGTCCAGAACGGTCAAAAAATAAGATGTTTGTAGGAATTTTGGTATATGGTTCAAACACCCCGTTAGGTAAACGGACAATGGTATGCAGATTAAAATCCTTGAGTAAATCTTCCTTCAGCTTGGCGCAAGTATTATCCCCAAATAGCACCCCATTGGGAAATACTACTGCTGCACATCCTGGTTTGGGTCTTTGTCTGAGACGACGCATAATTAACTGAAGGAATAACAACGCCGTTTCTTTGGTTTTTCTATCTGGGGGAAAGTTTTTTTGAATTCTGTCTTCTTCCTCACCCCCAAACGGCGGATTTGTGAGAATGATGTCTACCCAATCTTTTTCATCCATCTCCGAAAGGGTAAACCGCAGACTATTACCATCATCAATATCGGGATATTCAAACCCATGTAACAGCAAACTCATGTGCGCTAACATCAAAGGCAAGGATTTTGCCTCAGCGCCAATAATGCTTCTTTGCAGTATCTGCCAATCTTGGGCGCTACAATTCTTTTTCAGGTATTCATACGCCTCGACCAAAAAACCACCAGTTCCGCAAGCAGGGTCAAAAATGGTTTCTCCCAGTTTCGGTTCCATCACCTGCACAATAAATCGCACTACCGGACGCGGGGTGTAAAACTCTCCCGAATCCCCCGCCGCATCTCGCATTTCCTTCAGCATCGACTCATAAAGGTTGCTGAGGAGATTCACTTCTTCTGATTTATCAAAGTGAATATCATTTACCTTACTCAGCACATCCCACAGCAAAGTACCACTAATCATGCGGTTAGCGACATCTTTGAACACCTTGGCGATGACATCAGCGCGATCGCGTCCGGTTTTGCTTTTGAGATTCCGCAAATAGGCGAGTAAGCCTGCACCTTTGATGCCATCTGGTAAAATTGCCTCATCATTGTTGATGAAACTTTTCAGGCGATCGCCAGTAAAATTTTCATTAGCTGCCCAATCTCGCCAGCGATAAGGCGGTTGAATAGTTGGTTTATAGGAGATTCCTTCTAATTCTGCTTCCACCTCATGCAGTTTCTCGGAATCATCCAAAAGTTTCAAAAACATGATCCAAGTCAACTGGGGAAGGCGGTCTAATTCTCCATTCAATCCCTTATCCGTCCGCATGATGTCACGCGCTGACTTAACCACGCTACCCAATTTTTGGGCGGTGGTTGTGGGTTGATTATTTTGTTTTGTGGAACGTTTTGGCATTTATGTACTGTATTTATACTTTCTAATAACAATTAATAACTATCTTGACTAGTAATTTGAGTGATATAAGTAAATACGACCGATTCAATAATATCAACAATTTGTTGTACGTGCTTCAAAAAAGCCTCTACTTGCTGCTTCTTAACAGTTTCCGAGGCACTTACTCTATGAGCTATTGAACCCCGTAAATTAATATATTTATCTAATTTTAGAGCCGCTTGAGTGGCTGACATTTTTTTCCAACGCCATAAGTGTGAAATATTTTTAATCGCTAACGACTCATCAAATAATTTATCAATATTTACTGTTATGGGTGTATTTAGTTGTCTGTTTCTTTTTTCTTGTAATTGCGTAAGTCTATTTCTGAGATAGTTTCTCCAACCATCATCTGCAAGACTCCAAGCTGCTAATTGATTTTGATCATCTTTTACCGATTTAGCTACTTGTTTTTTGATTTCTATTGATAAATTATCTGAGGATGTTGCATAATTTACTATATGTTCTAATCCTTCGGCTGCAATATCTTCACAATATGCCTCCCAGATGGTACAAATCAAAACAACAGCAGATTTATTCAGGACTTCAAGTCCATAACGTCTCCCACGACTACTTCCACCACTTGACTCATGAAGCTCTAATAGTTTATTAATATCTTCACAGTTTTTATCAAATTTTTGTTTAGCATTACTTTGCATATTCAATTTCTTATGCAGAATATAATAGATTCTGTACTTGATTCACTGCTTCCCTAAGTTGCGGAACTCCTCCAAACCGTTGAGCAATTTCCGCCACATTGCCATATTTATCAAAGTCGCGGTTAGCCTTAAAAGTCGTCGGAATATTAAACTCCTCAACTCCTTTTTCTGCATACTTGTCCAAAATAATCTCTAAAATTGCCCTAGCATCTTCCCCATACTCCTCAAAAAAATCAGCCTTACGACGACGCAACCTTTCAGCCCGTTGCTTACAAGTCAGCACTGGAGCATCAAAGGCAATATGACATAGTAAATCAAAAGGGTCAGCTTCAGGAAGCTTAGTGACTTGTTTTAACTCATCAAAATCAATTCCCCGATCTGCCAACAACTCAATAATTTCTGTACGCTGTTCTGGATCTGCCCAGCGTTGCTGTATTTCTATGGTAGAACGATACAAGATACGAACTTGCTCTCTGGTGTAGTCAATTAGTTGAGACAAGCACAGTTGATTATCTGGATTTAAATCATAAATTCTCTCTTCAATAATTTCTTCGCTTCCCCCGTCAGCGTAATATTTCCGAGGTGGTTCGTCATCATCATCTGGGATTCCCCAAAATCCAGACCTTTTATCCTCTTCCAAGTCGTCTGTTTCCTCTTCTAACTCTGCTGACTCCAACTCCTCCTCATGTTCAGAAAGTATTTTCCCCTGATCATCTATTTCTGATTCATTAATCAGGGCGGGTTCCCCATCAAAATCTCTATCTTCAAACAACACCGTGCTATTGGTATAGTCGAGTATATTAAACGATCCCTTATCCCGTTCTTCTCGTACACGAGTTCCCCGCCCAATAATCTGCTTAAAGTCTGTCATTGAACGAATAACACGAGCAAGCACAACATTTTTACAGGTGGGAATATCTACGCCAGTTGTTAGCAACTTAGCAGTAACAGCAATAATGTGAGTTTCATCTAAGACATCTTTAAATTTATAGAGATGTCCCTTACCTACATCACCACCATCAGAGGTAATGCGAGTTATGTAGTCAGGATTTGTTTTGGTGATATCGCTGTTGAGGTTGCGTAATTCCTTGATCATTGTCTTAACATGTTCCTCATCCACGCAAAAGACAATGGTTTTGGCATAGCGATCACCACTTCTCAAAAAATCTAGTAATGTGTTGTGCGATCGCCTATGTCCTCTCTAATTTGCTCCTTCGCTTCCCCAGTTAATCGTCGCCAAAGTTCATCAGGACTAGGAAACGATTCCATCACATCAGACTGCTTACCCGTGATGAAATCAAACTCTACAATTCCTTGTCCGTTAGTGGAGTAAGCAAACTTCACCCCTAGAAGATTGGCATAGTCTATTGCCTGTTCCAGTCCCTCATCTGGTGTTTTATGTTTTCGCTTGGCTTCCACCACGGCTAAGGAAAATTCTCCATTATATAGCAGCAAATAGTCTGTAAACTTCCGTTTCCCACGGGGTTGGCGCTTATTTTTCGGGCGAATCTTGCCATCAGTAAAATAATATTGCTCATAGTAAGCATGGGATTCTCTCTCCCATCCTGCATCCTTTAACTTTGGCTCCACATACTTACGGCAAGTATTCGCTTCATTGCTCATCTCTTATTTTTCTTGACTTCATCGTTTACTTGTCCAATTTAACCGCTAATTGCTGATAAATCTTGTCCAACCACATCTACGAGCAACTGTTGATTGGATTTGATGCACCCCGCAAGAGTGTCATGTATTTGGATAATCTTCTAAAAGAACATAACTTATTGCAAGCGATGCCTACGGCGGGCTACGCCTACGCTCGTATCGTACCCTAAGTATTTTTACTCTGTGACAGTTAGTAAAGAACTTTACGAACCAGTAAAGAACTTTATTGTTTGCGTACAAATTTACAGCTGATAAGAAGCTGTCAAAGCCACCGCCAAAGCATCAGCAGCATCATCTGGCTTTGGAATTTCATCTAAATCCAACTCCCGCGCCACCGCTTCTTGCACTTCCGACTTATCAGCATTGCCATACCCTGTTAAAGCTTGTTTAATTTGAGCAGGAGTAAACTCTACGTAGGGAAGACGACGCTGGGCCAACACCAGAATAAGTACACCTCGCGCCTGTGCAACCAGTATTGTACTTGACATCCGATAGAAGAATAGTTTCTCGATCGCAACCAAATCTGGTTTAAATTCCTCCATCAGGGTGTGTAAATCATCAAACAAGGTACATAAGCGCTGCCCCATTTCTACATTTGCTGACGTTTTTATTACCCCAAAATCCAGCATATTTACTGTAGTCTCTTGTATCTTATTAGGAATTTGTGTGCAGGTAATTACCCCAAATCCTAAAATTGCCAGTCCTGGATCTAATCCTAAAATTCGTCTTTCCATTAAATTCACTTTTACCAAGCTAGGGTATTGTTTAACTAGGAATACTGGCAATCTTGACCACTTGCTCTTAGTCTAATGGGATAGGCAAATATAATAGTTTCACACCTAGTGTTTTAAACCAAGTGGTGTAAATTTTCTGTTAATTATTGTTTGTAGCACTGCTGTAAATCAGGTATGTCAATTGGTTTTCTCAGACAAGCCCTCAACGCCCTGCAAAAGCAGTCGCGCTCTCGTACTTCCTATCGTGTTAACCAGTGGTTCAAATGGTTATCCCCTGGACTATCAGTAAAACGTTGGTTGTTAATCAGTATTGGGGGTGTACTACTGGCGAGTTTGGGGTTAGCTATCTGGATTAAGTTGACCCCAATTTTTTGGATAATCGAGTTTTTTAGGGGCCTCCTGGGAGTAATCACCAACATTTTACCCAACTATGTTAGCGGGCCTTTGGTGTTGCTTGGTGGCTTGCTGTTAGTGCTTTGGGGACAAACTCGCACTGTAGGCTCAATTACTAAAGTATTGAGAGCAGAAGGCGGAGAAGAACTCATTGATGTCTTGCTAGCTCATCATCGATTGTACCGAGGTCCAAAAATAGTGGTAATTGGTGGTGGTACGGGACTTTCTACGTTGTTGAGGGGACTAAAAACCTACAGTGCGAATATTACTGCTATTGTCACTGTCGCCGATGATGGTGGATCTTCAGGGCGGTTGCGTCAAGAATTTGGAGTGTTACCACCAGGGGATATTCGCAATTGTTTGGCTGCACTAGCAGATGAAGAAAAGTTATTAACAGAATTGTTTCAATACCGTTTTCGGGCTGGAGATGGGTTAACGGGTCACAGTTTTGGTAATCTGTTTTTAACAGCAATGAGTGATATTACTGGAGATTTAGAACAAGCAGTCGCAGCCAGTTCTAAAGTGCTAGCAGTACGGGGACAAGTACTACCAGCAACTCTCAGTGATGTTCGTCTCTGGGCAGAATTAGCCGATGGTCGCCGCATTGATGGGGAGTCTAGCATTCCCAAAGCTGGCGGTAAAATTGTCAAAATTGGCTGTATTCCAGCGAATCCTCCGGCAGTACCAGCAGCTATTAAGGCAATTAAAGAAGCTGATTACATTATTATTGGTCCAGGTAGCCTTTATACAAGCTTGATTCCTAATTTATTAGTACCAGAAATTGCCGATGCGATAGCTCAAACAGATGCCCCCCGTATTTATATCTGCAATATAATGACTCAACCAGGAGAAACTGAAGGCTACACTGTTTCAGATCACATTAGAGCAATTGATGCTGCTTGTGGGGAAAGACGGCTATTCGATGCTGTACTAATCCACAAAAAATCCCCCTCAGAACAATCACTCATGCGCTACGCCGAACAAAACTCCCATCCCGTTTTCCTGGATAGAGAAGCGGTAACTCAGCTAGGGCGAAGAATTGTTCCAGCTAATGTTTTGTATGAAGATGAAACAGGTGTTATCCGTCACAATCCGCAGAAACTAGCACAAGTGTTGTTGCGGTGGTACGGTAGAGGTCAGTCCCTTCTCCTGCGGAGACGCTATGCGAACGGGGAATTCAAAATTCAAAATTCAAAATGAAGGAAAATGAAAATTAGTCATTAGTCTAAACAAAGGACTAGTGACTAATAACTAATGACTAATTATGAAAATTTTTCTTGCAGATACAGAGGCGACCCTACGTTTAGGTATTACTCTCGGTGAATCCCTAACTCCTGGTAGTGTAATTTTATTAGAGGGTGATCTAGGTGCTGGTAAAACTACCCTAGTTCAAGGTATTGGCAAGGGTTTGGGAATTGCTGAACCTATTGTCAGTCCAACTTTCACCCTGATTAATGAGTATACAGAAGGACGCCTCCCCCTTTACCACCTAGATTTATATCGCCTAGAACCACAAGAAGTTGCAGCCCTGAATTTAGAGAGTTACTGGGAAGGTGTTGAAGTCATACCAGGAATTGTGGCAGTTGAATGGGCAAAACGATTGCCCTACAAGCCAGATAGCTATCTAAGTGTGAGCTTGACTTATGGAAATGAGGGCACTCGTCAAGTCGAACTCATCCCATTCAATTGGGCCATTAGCAAAGTCATTGCCGCAATTTGAGCTCATCTGCCTATTTAAATACGAGAAATGTCAGCCCCAGCTCTTAGAGACGCTGTGTTACGACTCTGCTCAACATAGATTTGCTTCTGGCAAATCAAAAGTCACTTTCTTTAGCACATACAACACGAAAAAATTTCTACAAACAGTCGAGGGAGAACTTCACACTCGTTCTATCTGCCGCTACCACGCTCACCACTGCAAATCACTAACATTGTTATCTCAACCCAAAATAAATAAAAAAATTTTGTAACAGCAGCTTTATTGCTGCAATAATTCAGTTAAAAAGCTGATTTAGATGGAGTATGAATCAAGAAAATGTAAACTGTTGTTGGGTTAAATGAGAGTTTTCACAGAACTTAGTCAGCTTGGTTTTACCCAATTAGTTCCTTACTGTGATTAAAAGAACAAATTTGAATTACTTCGTAGCCCAAGTTAGTAGAGGAAGATTAAACAACATCAAGCCATTTCTGTAAAAGTTGTTTAACTTTTCCTTATACCTAATATACCCAACTTTCGGTCATAATATATACACAAAAATACTGATTTATTAAATGTTTTAAAATTAGTTTAAATAATTTTCAATAGCAATAAGTTATTCTATTAACATCTGTAATTAATACTGATATTAATAAATTAAATAAAACATCTCGTATTTATACGATAATTATGTATAAATACGAAAATATTTGTTTTATATTAGTTGGAAATATATTTACGTAGATGCACTAGTTATCTTTAATAAAAGAGGCGATCGCTTCTTTTATCGGAGAACCGGAGTCGTCTCTGGTATAGTACGTAAGACCTTTATCAATGAATGCAGAAGTAGTATTTATTAACTGCTCAATAATCTCTAAACTAGCGTTATCTATTTCTTGACTGACTTTTTCTCCTGTAAATCGATTTTTTCGATCTTGTGGAGGTAATACAATACGAGGATCTTTATAAGTCTCTTCTGGCTTGGCTTTAAATGTCTCATTTAAGTCAAACTGAAGCCGTAAGTAACGTTTAGAATCGTATCCACCCATGATTTGCCGACAAATAGTACTATCAATCTCAGATGTAGGTTCCATAAAGATATTAGTAAGATTTTGTACCCAGTCTAAGCCTCTCCATTTGCTTATTTGCTTATATTGATATGGTTCACCAGTTTGACCTGTACCAATAGAAAGAATAGAAATATCTTCTAATCGTAGATTATCCAGTTTATATTTTTGCTTAATTGTTGGAGAGACTGAAGATTGACTGATCCTCATAACTAGACTCAAAGCTGCCAAACAAGGGTTGTTAGCAGAAACTCCTCCATCAATGTGTGGAAATTCCCAATTACCAAATTTTTCTTTATCTATAGGTTCTAATTTATATGGTGGAAAAAAAGTAGGAGCTGAGGCAGAAGCAGTACATATCTGCCATAAATAACATTCATCGTACCATCTGTCTCCTAAATCGGGATGACAATTTGTAAAAAAGGTTGTATTTCGATATAGTGTATCGTAAGCAAGAATCAAAATAATCGGTTTTTCAATGTCTTTTATTCTTGTGGATTTATATGTATCTTTGAGGACGCTAATAATTCCATCATGAGAATATTTAGGTGGTGAAAATACATCAAAAATTGATTTTATGATAGGCGGCAAGTTTTTATAGCGCTCTTTTCTATCAAGCGGAAATATATCTTTACCTCTATTTTTATACAGTTTAATGAGTTCATGACTCTCCTTTCCTAAAGCAATAGCTCCTGCTAACATTGAACCAGTAGAAGTACCAGAAATTAGATCAAAGTATTCGTGTAAAAAGTTTCCTTTTCCCTGGTTTCTAATTTCTTGTTCTACTTCTTGAAGTATTCGTGCTGCAACGACTCCGCGAACTCCGCCACCGTCTAAAGCTAAAATTTTGAAGGACATAGCAATTCTCTTTGATTATTTCTATGGTTATGTTTACGGGCATAGTTTCTGGGAACAAGCATCATGAAATGAATCACAATACGGTTCCATTTGCTTGTTTACTCTTATCCAAATGAAAGAATATCTAAGTTTTTTTACAAACCGCTAAGGACGCCAAAGACACCAAGCAGGGAAAAGAAAAATAAATAGGTAATTTGATATCAAGAAGGAAGTAGTTATTGAAGTTTTGGCTTGAAACACTTATAAATAAATTCAGGGTTTCAAGTTGCAATCTCTGATCCTGCGACTAGTCAATATCCTTGGGTTAAAAAAGTAAAGATAAAAAATAAGGATTGTCGTCTTTTAGCTTTAACCAAATGGCATTGATCTAGTCTTAACTTGGAATATAGCAATCCGATTTGATTCGGTGAATTATGCGTAGAGACTGGGGACACAACGACTTTGCTCAGTGTATCCCTGGGGACTGGGAAGAAGGAATAAAGGTGTACTGAGTTTTTTTTACGCAATCAAATATGAGTCCTATAGATGAAAATATTGCCAGTTCAAGTATGGCTTTGATGTCTAATTATTTGTCTACTACATAAGGTTAAATAAATATTTCCTATAACAAAGTTAAAGCTTGACCCCGCACTTGTGTATTTACCTGACCTTTGTCATAAACTATCTTACCGCCGACAATGGTGGTTGTAGCCCAGCCAGTAAGGTTCCAGCCTTCAAAGGGACTCCAACGGCATTTGGTTAAAAGTTCCTCACGCCGGACTGGACGATATGTGTTTAAATCTACAAGTACTAAATCAGCATCATAACCAGATGCGATCGCTCCTTTATTGGGAATACCATAAGCCGCAGCTACATTTTTTGACATCCAGTTAACAACTTGGGCAATAGTACACTTTCCTGCCATCGCCGCAGTTAACATCAAAGCTAGGGAAGTTTCCACCCCAGGCATTCCCGAAGGGCTATTGGGATATTCTTGAGCTTTTTCTTCTAAGGTGTGCGGCGCGTGATCTGTAGCGATGAAATCAATCACACCATCTTGCAAAGCTTGCCAGAGAACTTCGTTATCGTGGGGCGATCGCAATGGTGGATTCATCTGTGCCAAAGTACCAATCTTCTCATAAGCACTGGTGTTCAACAACAAATGCTGTGGTGTCACTTCTGCTGTTACCCAACTAGGTTTCTCCTGACGCAGCAAATCTGCTTCTTCGGCAGTTGACATGTGCAGAATATGCAGACGACGTTGATATTTTTGAGAAAGTTTTAATGCCAGTTGGGTTGCAAGCATTGCCGCTTGATTATCTTGAATTTGCGAGTGAACAGCTGGATCGTGGATGTTGGCAAATTCTTGACGGCGTTGGTTAATTCTAGCTTGGTCTTCGGCATGAACGGCAATTAAGCGATCGCCTTTAGCAAATATCGCCTCCAACGCTGTTTCGCCGTCAACCAGCAACTGACCATGCATCGACCCCATAAAAATCTTAATTCCCGGTGTTGGCTTTGCCAAGAGCAAATCTGGTAGATTCTCTGCTGTTGCCCCAATAAAAAAGCCATAATTAACCAAAGACTTTTGTGAGGCACGTTGTAGCTTGTCGTCTAAAGCCTGCTGTGTCGTTGTCAGAGGGCGCGTATTGGGCATCTCTAAAAAGGAAGTGACTCCCCCCTTAGCACAGGCGCAGCTGGCGGTGAATAAATCTTCCTTGTGTTCTAGTCCAGGTTCTCGGAAATGCACCTGCGGATCAATGACTCCTGGCAACAAAGTTAACCCTTCTGCGTCAATTTCAGTGGCTAGTGCCGTTTGGGATATTTTTGGTGCAACTTCGACTATTAGGCGATCGCGGGTCAATACATCCCCAATCATCAGTTCACCATTGGGTAGAATTATGCGAGCGCCGCGAATCAGTAAAATTTGTGGAGATGACATAGAGTTAACAAAGTTGAGACAGAAAGCTATGTATTACAGAGAATTATGCTTTTAGGTTAAACTTATTTGCGATCGGAGTAACCAATTTTTGCTGCACGTTAAAAAAAAGTTTATTTTTAATTGTATGAAGAACCTCGTCAATTAATTTTGGATTTTGGATTTTAGATTTTGGATTTTGGATTGACGTAGCCTAAAAGGGATGCGGCTTGGGTATTTTACATTGGTTTCGCCCACCAGAGGCGAGTCATGACCTAGAACAAACACCCTAATCCAAAATCTAAAATCCACAATCTAAAATTGGTAGTCAAGATGGGAGCATGACTAGGAAATTAAATTTTCCCGTTAAGATTAACAGATAAAGTCTCACTAGGCGAGTTAATTACCTACATCTTTCCTTCAGTTAAGTAATTTCATGCAAAATAAAGTGTCTGATAACAACTCTAGTCAACAGCCCGATAATTCTTGGATCGCAGAGCTAGGTAGAACAATTGTATTGAGCATTGTTCTAGCTCTGGGAATTCGCACCTTTGTTGCTGAAGCACGCTGGATTCCTTCTGGGTCGATGGAACCAACTCTGCATGGTACGCCAAACCAGTGGGAGGCAGATAAAATCATTGTCGATAAGTTGAAGTATAAATTTGCTGACCCGCAAAGGGGAGATATTGTAGTATTTTCACCTACTAAAGAGCTACAGAAAGAACAATATCAAGATGCCTTTATTAAACGTGTAATTGGCTTACCTGGAGAAAAAGTACAACTTAAGGATGGCAAAGTCTATATCAACAACAAACCTCTCCCAGAAGGCAATTACCTCAGTTCTGGTCAGACTACAGTCATTGATGTTTGCCAATCAGGACCACAGCCACCTTTTTTGGCGAAACCCCAGACTATACCAATCGGTTCATATTTAGTACTAGGTGACAATCGTAACAATAGTTACGATGGTCGCTGCTGGGGTGTTGTGCCCCGCGAAAATATTATTGGACGGGCTGTAGTTCGGTTCTGGCCTCTAAATCATATTGGAGGAATAGATAAATCGCCAATATATCCATGATTGACAATATTATTGACACTCCGCTAGTTTAACAAGTAACGCGAGTGCTTACTTTCTCGGAAAATCAGGGGAGTCATTGGTCATTAGTTATTTGTCAAGAGTTAGAAATTCTTCCCCAGCGTTCCGTGTCTCTGAAGGATTTTCAGCTAGCCACTGGTATAAGTAACAAAAAAATTTTAGATTTTAGATTGAGGGGTGCTAAATCACCAAGTTTGACTTTGTTCAGACTTTTCGCAAAATCTAAAATCCAAAATTGCTATGATGCCTTACTTAGCCAAGATTTTACTGTATCCAGTTAAGTCACTAGATGGTGTTGAAGTTGATAACGCTAGAGTTCTTACCAGTGGCGCACTACAGCATGACCGCGAGTTTGCCATTTTTGACAAACACGATAGATTTGTCAATGGCAAGCGTCATGCTAAAATCCATTTACTAAGGGCGCAATTTGCCCTGTTAAATAGAACTATCTTGTTGCACATCCCAGGCGGCGACTCACAACAAATTTTTCATCTGGATGAGGAACGGCAAGCATTAGAAGCAAGTTTGAGTGATTTTTTTGAGTTTGGTGTCACATTAAGGCAAAACTCTCTGATGGGTTTTCCTGACGATACACACTCACCTGGCCCAACGATAATTAGTAGAGGAACATTGGTAGAAGTAGCTTCTTGGTTTCCCGGTTTAACTGTAGATGAAATACGCCGTCGGATGCGTGCCAACATCGAGATTGATGGTGTACCAGCATTTTGGGAAGATCGGCTATTTAGTGAACAAGGTGATTTAGTCTCCTTTCGAGTGGGAGATGTGGATTTTTTTGGAGTTAATCCATGTCAGCGTTGTATAGTCCCAACACGCGATTCTTACTTAGGCAAAGCTTACCCAAACTTTCAAAAAATCTTTGTAACCCAGCGACAAGTAACTCTACCAAATTGGATTGCTTCATCGCCTTTTAATCACTTTTACAGATTGAGCGTCAATACCCAATTATCCCCATCCTCAGCCGGAAAAATTTTACAAATCGGCAATGAAATTGACTTGTTTCCATAATAAAATTAACATTTATTTAAAATAAAAAATATTAAGTAAATTTTTTAGATTTACCCTGTATTTATATGAAAATCTGAAAATTGTTGTATTTATTTTTGTATAAGTCCAAAGGTTTTAAGACCAGAAAATTAAGACATCAGCAATTAAACTAATTCGCAATTCGCAATGACTAGAAAGAAAAAGGTACAGAGCAAGTAAATTTATTTATGGTTACTGAGTTTATAGTGAGCATCTCGGCTTTGCTCGATGGAACCGCAGTCGAACTGCGTAGCCGAAGTATGAGCTTGGTAAATTATTGAATGCGTAAACGCGTGAATGCGTGACTTCGCCGTACCCCTGCGGGGAAGCAAGCTACGCGCAGCGTCCTGTAGGAAAGGGGTTGACGCTTGTTCGCCCTTGGCAGAAGACTCGCTAACGCAATAGGCCACGCCCCACTTCGCTAAAGCAATGGACTGTGCCTCGCTACGTTCGCAAAGCGCCTCGTAGAGAAGAGAGCAATTACGTTTTATAACGGGAATTTAGACCCAGACAAAAAACGCGCTGCTTAATAGGTGCAGGAAACTTAAACCCCCAAACTAAGTAGGTCGGCGTAAATAATTATTGTTGGCATAAAGCAGGGGGCATACTTCGACTGCGGTCAATACAAGGGGAGCAGGGAGCAGGGGGAAAAGAGTTTAAGCCTTATTTACTTTTCTTTACACAGTTTTGTTTTATTACACCGACTTACTTAGGTTAAAAATTAAATTTAGGATTAGGTACTAATGACGACCTGAATTTTAAAATGGCATACTGTAGCTTATCGGTTAAATTTTATTTCATCCGAGAAAATCTGATAAAACTGAGTAAATTTAGGTGCGATGTCTACGACGGGCTATGACGTTCGTTGGCGTAGCGTGCCGTAGGCAAGACTCGCTATGGGCGTCGCTAAATCTGAAAATTAGACCTTAGAGGAATTTAGCCAGTCAAAAAAGTAGAAAATAAATTTTTGTATTTTTTTATACTAACTACTTAAAATTTATGTCATAGTAAATGCATAATATGCCGTAATTATCCTGATATAAAATGTAGCTGATATGGCAAAAATACCCCTAATCTATGCTGGGGAAGAATTAAACAACAATGTTATCCAAACTTCAGCCTATCAAATCTATTAATCGCTTAGTTGGCAAAGTTTATGCCAATATGCCTCTAAGGTATGTTCTGATTGTGCCCTTTATATTGCAAATTTGTGGCGCGGTGGGACTTGTGGGCTATCTTTCGTATCAAAATGGTCAAAAAGCGGTAATGGAGCTTGCTACTCAATTAGAAAATGAAATCTGCGCTCGCATTGAACAGCATCTTGATAGCTATTTAACAACCCCGAAGCAAATCAATCAAATCAACTTAGATGCGATTGAGCTAGATTTGCTTAACCTTTCGGATTTTCAAACCATCGGCAATTACTTTTGGAAACAAATGCAAGTTTTTAATGTTGGCTACAACAGCTTTGCCAATCCTAAAGGTGAATTTATCGGTGTTGAACGTCTAGATAATGGCAACCTCTTGATTAATGAAGTTAACGAAAAGCATGGTATAGGCAAACTTTATATTTACCCTACAGACAACCAAGGAAATCGCCGCCAGCTTCAGCAAATTAAAAATTACGATCCTCGCCTAGAAGCTTGGTATGCAGATCCAGTCAAGTTAGACAAACGAGTTTGGAGTCAAATTTATCAATGGGAAGATAAACCAGAAATTATATCCATATCTTCCAGCTATCCTGTTTACAATAAAAATCACAAATTTGTTGGGGTAATTAGTGTTGATTTGCTATTATCACAAATCGGCAAATTTTTAGCCAATTTAAAGATTAATGATTTGGGTAAAACTTTTATTTTAGAGCGTTCTGGGTTAATAGTGGCTTCTTCTACTAGCGATCCACCATATACCGTCATTAATGGTAAAGGAAAACGTCTATCAGCATTAGATAGTCAAAATTCTTTAATTAGACTCACAACCCAGTCTTTGATCAAACGCTTTGGCAGTCTTAAGTTTGTTGGAAAAAAGCAACAGCTAAGTTTTACCGCCGATGGAATGCGTTATTTTGTGCAAGTAAAAAACTGGAAGGATGAACTGGGTTTAGATTGGCTAATTGTGGCGGTGATTCCCGAAGGCGAATTTATGGAGCAAATTAACGTCAACACCCGCATCACTATTTTGCTGTGTATGGTTGCTTTTTTAGTTGCGACAATAATTGGGATTTTGACTGCTCGCTGGGTAATTAAACCGATTTTACAATTAAACACATCAGCGAAGAAAATTGCTAAAGGTGAATGGGAGCAAATACCAGAAATTCAGCGTTCTGATGAATTGGGGGAACTAGCCAAGTCATTTGAAACTATGGCAAAGCAACTCCAAGTATCGTTCAATACTTTGTCAGCAAAGAATACTCAGATGCAAGTCTTAAATGAGGCGCTATCTCACAGTCAGAGTCGGCTAACTCAATTTTTAGAAGCCATGCCGATAGGTGTATTTATTATAAATGCTGAAGGTGAACCTTATTACACAAATAAAATTGGGCAGCAAATTCTTGGTCAAGGAGCGATCGCAAAAGTTAGCGCCGAACAATTATCAGAGGTATATCAAGCTTACCTTGCTGGGACAGATCAACTTTACCCCAGCGATCGCCAGCCGATATTGAGAGCATTGCTTGGGGAAAGCACCAGGATTGATAATATGGAAATTCGCCATTTTGACAAGATTATTCCTATTGAAGTTTTGGGAAAGGCAATTTATGATGAATCAGGAAATCTTGCTTTTGCGATCACTACATTTTTTGATATTACCCAACGCAAACAAGCAGAAAACTTATTAGCAGAATACAATCGTACCCTAGAGGCTCAAGTAAAAAAACGTACTGAAGAGTTCCAACAAGCGATCAAGCAACTGCAAATCACCCAACAAGAACTGATTCAATCGCAAAAAATTGCCGCACAAGAACAACAAGCAGCCATTCGGGAAGCGGCACGAAGCGCGGCCGCCAACCTTGCCAAAAGCGAATTCCTTGCTAATATGAGCCACGAACTGCGTACCCCACTCAATGCCATTCTTGGTTTTAGCCAAGTTATGAGCCGAGATTATTCGCTATCTAGCGAACATCAAGAAAACTTGGCAATTATTAATCGTGCTGGCGAACATCTACTTAACTTAATTAACGACATTCTAGAAATGTCTAAAATCGAAGCTGGCAGAATCACATTAAATAAGAGCAGCTTTGACTTAATTCATGTATTGAAGAAGTTAGAAGAGATGCAACACGCAAGTGCTGCATCTAAAAATTTAGAACTAGTGTTTGAATATGCACAAAATATTCCTAAGTACATAGAAACGGATGAAAATAAACTGTGTCAAGTCTTGCTCAACCTGTTGGGAAATGCCATTAAATTTACTAATACTGGGAGGGTAACACTAAAGGTGAGACTAGGGGCTGGGGACACTTCTGTTCGAGACGCTTTGCCAACGACAAGCTCAGTGCATCGCTGGGGACACTTATCTTCTCTACGAGAGGCTGCGCCAACGAGACGCTTTGCCAACGACAAGCTCAGTGCATCGCTGGGGACTAGAGAGAGCGAGGAAAGAGAGAATTTTTCGTTTTTACCCTTACCTGATGCTTCCTACCCCTCTGCTTCTTCAGCCCAATCCCCAATCTTTAATCCCCAATCCCTAATCTTCGAGATACAAGACACTGGCTGCGGTATTGCCCCACAAGAAATTGACTTGTTGTTTGAAGCTTTTGAGCAAACCGAAATCGGCAGAAAATCCCAACAAGGGACGGGACTGGGTTTGGCGATTAGCCGAAAATACGTGCAACTGATGGGAGGAGATATTACTGTCGACAGTATACCTGGTGTCGGTAGTAGATTTACCTTTGATATTCAGATTGCTCTAGCTTGCCCTAGAGAAATCCCGACAAACCAAATTAAATCCCAAATTCTAGCTTTAGCACCTACTGAGAAAGCATACCGTATCTTAGTAGTTGACGACTCCAAAGAAAGTCGGTTATTGCTAGTTAAAATACTCACATCTGTTGGCTTTGAAGTCATGGAAGCTACAGATGGTAGTGAAGCAGTTGCTAGTTGGGAATCTTGGCAACCACACTTGATTTTTATGGATATGCGAATGCCGGTCATAGACGGTTACGAAGCGACAACAATAATTAAAGCTAACCAAAGAGGGTATGGGGCAACCAATGCGTTGCGAAAGTTCCCAAACTCGGAACAGCTGCTGTCGTCAGGGAGCCAGTACCTTGCGCCCGAGTTCCCTGATTCCGACGAGTGCGAAGTTCTGAAAGTTGTACCCCTATTAAAAAGCCAGCTAGGTGCAGCGTCTCCCACACCAGAAGCAACTGGTGTCATAGGAAATGATGCCTCCACAAAGCAATCGCCAACAGCCCTGGCTGCCCCTTGTGACTTCTCTGAGACACCAGAGCAGAGTTTCTCCAATACACACACGATCATTATTGCCCTAACTGCTAGCGCCTTTGAAGAAGAACGCCAGAAAATTTTATCTATTGGCTGCGATGATTTTATTCGCAAGCCATTCACACAAGAAGTATTATTGGAAAAACTGAGCCAACATCTAGGTGTAAAGTATACCAACCAAATAAAAACCACAAACACAACAGTTGTTGATCAACCTACACAGTTCAGTGTTACCGAACTCCTGAGTCGTTTATCACAAATGTCACCTGAATGGCTCCAACAGATTTACTATGCCGCAGCTAGCTGTAGCGATGAACTGATTTTAGAGTTACTCAAGCAAATTCCATCAGATAATAGTCAAGTTTTCAAAGTTCTCAGGGATTTAGCGAATAACTACCAGTTTGAGAAAATCATGGAATTGACTAAAACAAACGTAGAATGAATTACGAGCATTTAGACCCTAAGAAAAAAGATATTTTGATCATTGACGATATGGCGGATAACCTCCGGGTTTTATCCTCCATATTGACAAGGGAAGGGTATAACGTTCGTAAAGCCTTGAACTGGCAAATGGCACAGACCGCAACTCAGACAGTATTACCGGATTTGATTCTACTCGATATTATGATGCCAGAAGTAGATGGCTATGAAGTTTGTCAGACTTTAAAAGCTTGGGAGTTAACAGCCGATATTCCGGTGATTTTTATTAGCGCTTTAGATGATGTTTTTGACAAAGTTAAAGCCTTTAGGGTAGGTGGCGTAGACTACATTACCAAACCTTTTGAGTTCCAAGAAGTTTTAGTGCGCGTGCAAAATCAACTGGCATTGAGGTCAGCACGCTTAGAAATATTAAAGCTAAATGTCGAATTGGAAGATCGAGTAAAACAGCGAACTGGGGAGCTAGAAAAAACTCTCCAAAAACTCCAAGAAGAAATCAATTCCCGCCAAAAATTGCAAAGTCAACTGTTAGACATAGCGCTGCATGATTCTCTGACTGGATTACCAAACCGAGTTTTGTTTATTAGACGATTAGAAAATGCTTTAAATCGGACCAAGCAAGAATCTAATTATCAGTTTGCTCTGCTTTTTTTGGACTGCGATCGCTTCAAAGTTATCAATGATTCCCTTGGACATCTGGTGGGAGATGAATTGCTCATAGCAATCGCTCACCGCCTACAAGCATGTCTGATACCTATTCATACTCTAGCACGATTAGGCGGTGACGAATTTGGAATTCTCCTAGAAAATATCACAGATATCAATATGGCCATTCAAGTCGCCGAACAGATTCTGCAACAGCTATCACTTACTTTTAAGCTGTCCAGATATGAAGTATTTATGAATGTCAGTATTGGGATTAGTTGGGGTAATAAAGATTACGACCGCCCAGAGTATTTACTACGGGATGCTGATACAGCAATGTATCGGGCCAAGGCTCAAGGAAGAGCCAAATATCACGTTTTCAATCCAGCGATGCATCAAGAAGCCATTCAGCTTTTAGAGTTAGAAAATGATCTGCGAAGGGCTGTTGAAAGACAAGAATTCCTGGTTTATTATCAGCCAATTATTTCCCTGACTACAGGCAGAATTTCTGGATTTGAAGCCTTGGTACGCTGGCAACATCCGATTCGCGGTCTGGTTTCTCCTATAGAATTTATTCCTGTGGCAGAAGAAACAGGTTTAATTAATGCTATCAATACTTGGATATTACAGTCAGCTTGTCATCAACTGAGCATCTGGCAACATTACCCAGTGACACCAGAACCTCTAACTATGAGTGTCAATTTGAGCGCCCGGTTATTTTTACAGCCTAATTTAATAGAGCAAATTGACCGAATAATTTATGAAACTAAAATAAATCCTGCATACTTAGAATTAGAAATTACCGAAAGTGTAATTATGGAAAATACTCATGCAATTAAAATAATTATTGAACAACTAAAAGAGCGGAAAATAAAGTTAATTATGGATGATTTTGGTACAGGATATTCCTCTTTGAGTTACTTACATAACTTTCCTTTTAATGCACTCAAAATTGATAAATCTTTCGTTAAACGGATGCAGGAAAACAAAGAGAATATGGGACTAGTACCAGCAATGATTGGCATTGCCAACTCAATGGGAATGAGTGCGATCGCTGAAGGTGTCGAAACACAAGAACAACTAGTCCAATTGAGAAGTTTAAACTGTAATTTTGCTCAAGGATATCTTTTTTCTCAACCCATAGCACAACAATTTGTTATTAAATTACTTGCTAAATCACCTCAATGGTAACTATCAAATAATACCTGGCAAAATTTTATTGTTGACGCTTGGCTAGATAATCTGGTTGTATTATCTACTATACTGCTATAAGCGAGCTATCAAGTTCGCAAAGTTCCTAATTGACTAATCGCTGTGGTAGCCTATAGAACTTTCCAAGCACTGTGGGAGTTAGACTATAAATACAAGTATTTCAGTGAAATTGATATAGCGGTTCCCAATTGTATAGAATACAGACCTAACCCCCAGCCCCTTCCCTTGAAGGGAAGGGGAGTAAGATTCAAAGCCTCTCTCCTTTTAGGAGAGAGGAATGGAAGTGAGGTAAAAACTGTACTGCACCCAAGCGAGAACCGCTATAAAAAATTTTCAGGATTATTTAAAATAAGTATTTACTATTCTTAATTTTTACAAAAATAGCTTTTAATACATAATGCATTTAAATCCAACTAACCATTATAAAAGAAATGTTTTAGTGGTCGATGATACCCCAGATAATTTGCGGCTTTTATCGGCAATGTTGACTGCACGAGGTTTTGAAGTTCGCAAAGCCTTAAATGGAAAAATAGCACTGACTGCTTGCCAAATGGTTTTGCCAGATGTGATTTTGCTGGATATCAATATGCCAGATATGGATGGCTATCAAGTTTGTCAACAATTGAAAGCTGACAAGAAAACTTGTGAAGTCCCAGTAATTTTTATTAGCGCACTAGATGATGTTCTAGATAAGGTAAAAGCCTTTGATGTTGGTGGTGTAGATTATATTGCAAAACCTTTTCATGGGGCAGAGGTTGTGTTGCGAATTGAAAATCAGATTAATTTACGTTTACTTCAAGTTAAACTGCAAGAACAAAACTTTTTACTCCAACAGGCTCTTGATGACTTGAAAACCTCTCAAGTTAAACAGATTCAGAACGAAAAGATGGTGGCGTTAGGACACTTAGTGGCTGGGCTTGCTCATGAGATTAATAACCCTATCAATTTTATTTATGGGAATCTCCAATATGCTGGTCAATATGTGAAAGACCTAGTGAGTCTGATTGAGGCTTATCAAGAGGAATATCCTAAAGCAACACCAAAAATTCAGCAAATAGCCAAAGATATAGACCTGAATTTTCTGCTTAGGGATCTGCAAAACCTTATAGGTGCAATGTATAGAGGATCTGATCGCATTCAGGAAATTGTACTAGCGCTACAACACTTTTCTCGCCATGATGAAGCAGAGATGAAGCGGGTAAATATCCATGAAGACATAGAAAATACTTTAGTAATGTTACAACATAGACTCAGGAAAACAGCAGACCGTCCTGCAATTGTTGTAGTGAAAAATTATGGTAATTTGCCCCTAGTCACTTGCTATGCGAGTGAATTAAACCAAGTATTTATGCATCTGTTGAATAATGCTATTGATGCAATAGAAGAGGGATTGGAAAATGGGGAGTGGGGAGTGAGGAAGCCATCTTCTACTCCCTACTCTCTACTCCCTACTCCCCAAATTTGTGTTCACACAGAAGTGACAGACTTGAATATGGTCAAAATTGCGATCGCAGATAATGGCCCTGGTATTGAAGAGTCGTTGCGATCGCGTTTATTTGACCCATTTTTTACTACAAAACCTGTGGGTAAAGGTAGTGGACTAGGATTATCTATTAGCTATCAAATTATTGTCCAAAAACACCGAGGAAATATTACCTGTACTTCTTCTATTGGGCAAGGAGCAGAGTTTGCGATCGAAATTCCCATTGAGCAAAAAGAGCCTTAGCCAATAGCGAACTTGGTAAGCCTTGAGTTTAACTGTTGATCAACCTATTGTGTCACTAATCACTCTGACAAGCTCAACGGCAGTTGAACTGTGAACGTTGTCCAGCCCTGAGAACTGGTAACTTCAATTGTGCCTTGGAGATATTCTACTAACTTCTTCAATAATGCTAAACCTAATCCTGTACCGCCATGTTGCCAGCGATCGCTTTGAGGAATTCGGTAAAACGGCTCAAAGATTCGAGATTGTTCTTTGTTAGGGATTATTACCCCAGAATTGCTAATTGTAATTTGCAAGTAAGATTGAATATTATCTAATACACCAGATTCAGCATCTTTATTTATTAAGCTTTTTGTGGTATTGATTACCCAAACATTTACTCTAATCTGTTCATCAGGCGGAGTAAATTTACAAGCATTGTTGAGTAACTCTGAAACAATTTCGGTCAAGCTAGCCAAGTCAGTAATTAAAGGTGGTAAATTTGGAGGAATGCTAAGTTGCAAAGTCTGTTGCCTAACTCCAGCCCGTTCCTCAAAATACTCGGCAACGTGAGGCAGCCAGGTTTGGAGTTGAATTGAAGTTAATTCCAATGGATAGACATCTGCATCAATCATTCGCATATATAGCAAATTGTCTACTAAATCTAGTTCTTGTTCGCACTGTTCACGCAGGATAGTTAAATAGCGGGCAACAGATTCAGATGGAGAAGGTGTGCTTGAATTTAAGATGCCCTGCCGATCAAGAAGATTTTCTAGGGTGGAGATGGCCATTTTGATATTTGACAAGGGCGTTCGCATTTCATGAGAAATAGTTGCGAGAAAATCCTCTTTCAAGTGGTTTAGCCGTTGGAGTTCTGCCACTTGAATTTCTAGTTGTTGGGCACGTTCAGTTGCAATATTTCGTTCTTCATTTAGCCTTCTTTGTGTGTCATCCCGAAAAACTAGTACTGCTCCTGTAATTACACCACTATTATTTCTCAAGGGAGTAGCACTATCAGCTACTGGTATAGTTGTCCCGTCTCTAGCAACTAGTAAGATGCGACTGCCTAGATAGATAGTAGTTTCTTGTTGCAGGGCTGCGATAATTGAATTTTGGGTAGGGATTTGAGTTTGTTCATCAATGAGCTTGAACACATCGGTTAACATTCGTCCCTTGGCTTCATTCCATCGCCACCCTGTCAATGCTTCAGCGACCTGATTTAGGTACTTGATGCTTAACTGAAGATCGACTACAATCACCCCGTCCCCCATTCCTTGAAGGATAGAACTCAAAAATTGCTCGCGATCATAGCGATTGAGTGCTGTTTGAATGGCAACGTAGAGTTCTTGCTCCTTGATTGGTTTGAGAATATATCCAAAGGGGGATGTTAGCGTTGCCCGCTCTACAGTACTTTTATCGGAGTGTCCTGTGACATAGATAGCAGGAATTTGTAAATTATCCCAAATTTGCTCTGCTGCTTGGATACCATCCATTTCACCCCGTAACCTGATATCCATTAAAATCAAGTTTGGGCTTAATTCACTTGCTTTTGCAATTGCCCCTTGTGCTGTATCGGCTATATCTAAAACAGTGTATCCCAGAGACTCTAAAGTTTCTTGCAAATTGATTGCCAGAATATATTCATCTTCAACAACAAGGATTCTAACCGTCTCTTTTGTATGTAAATTTGATGGGATGCCAATCGTTTTCATACCCGGCTTTTTGTAAAAGTAATTTTGAACTGTGTTCCCTCGTGAGAGTCAATTTCGAGCTTTCCCCTTAGTTGCTTGACTAAACCTTGGACAAGGGTTATGCCGAGTGTTTTAGCTTTCTTGCTATCAAAATTTTCAGGTAAACCAATACCATTATCTACAATAATGAGTGCCAAAGTAGACTGGGATTCTTGATAAAATTTAACCTCAATTTCCCCTCTACGATTACCAACAAAAGCGTATTTCAAAGCATTGGAAACCAATTCATTAATAATTAAGCCACAAGGAATGGCGGTTTCGATTTCAAGGCTAGCATTATCAACTTGAATCTTCAGTTGAATTTGGCTATAACTGACGTTATAGGAATCAAATAAATGAGTTGTTAAATCTGGGATGTATTGAGCAAAATCAATATCAGCAAGGTCTTCAGAGCGGTATAACTTTTCATGAACTAAGGCAATGGAGGCAATGCGGTTTTGACTATCGCGCAAAATTGCAGTTACCAGAGGATCTTGTGTACGTCTGCACTGCATTTGCAGCAAACTACTGACAATTCCTAAATTGTTTTTCACCCGATGGTGAATTTCTTTAAGTAATACCTCCTTTTCTTTTAAAGAGGCTTTGATTTTTTCCTCTGCTTGCTTATGCTCACTGATATCTTGTTGGACAGCCACAATAACGCTTCCATACTCAGGATGCTCAAAAATCGAAGCGTTCGCCCTACACCAGAACGGAGTGCCATCTTTCTTAACACTATGGATTTCATAAGTGGCCTCACCGTGTTGCAAGACAGCAGTCCTAATCGCCTGGTTAACTTCTTCAGGTGTATTATGTTTGTCACCGTAGTTGATAATCGATACATGCTGACCGATTAATTCACCAGATTCATAGCCAAACATCTGCTCAAATTTAGGATTGGCGTAGACAAACACGCCATCTGTGGCACGAACTAGGTAAATTCCCTCTGCCATATTGCAGGCGATCACTGCTTGCAGTTCTAACATTTGTTCAGCGCGTTTGCGATCGCTGATTTCAACTACAACAACGCCTATACTAATGGGTTCATCGGCTTCAGACTGAATCGGAAAGTAGGAAGCTAGCCAAGTCCTGATTACACCTGGGAATTTTGGGGTTTCTCCACTGATTTCCAAATCCAAAATCGATTCACCCGTTCTCAAAACATGTTGAAAGATTTGCTCCTGCTTTGATGCCACATCAGGGACAATTTCCCACGGTGTCTTGCCAATATGCGTGGCTACGGGAATACCATTAATTTTTGCTAATCCTTCATTAATCAATGAGTAACGCAGTTCCTGATCCAGAATGGTTATACCAACAGGTGCGTTATTGATGAAAGTATCCAATAACTTTTGCTTGTGAGCCAGTTCTCGCTCTAAAATCTTGCGTTCTGTGATATCTATCGCCACCCTACCCACTAGCTTTTGTGCAGACAATCCCAGAATCGGGAACTTATATACTAAGAACTCTCCAAGGGTGTTATCTGGTCGGGAAGCAACTTCGATCGCCTCAATCACCTGATTTGTCTGTATAACTGTCTGAATGCGATCAAAATGCTGCCGAGCAATTTCATCTGGGTAGAGATCAAAAATGGATCGTCCAATCACCTGTTCGGGTAGTAATTTAAATGTCCGCAGGTATGTTTGGTTTAAATAAAGTACACGCCCGTCCGGATCAGTGATCCAAGCTAGCACGGGGCTATTGTTCATAAATGCCTGGAACCGGGCTTCACTTTCTTGCAAGGCTGCTTCTGCTTGCTTGCGATCGCTGATATCAATAATTATCCCTAACATCCGAACAGGTTCGCCTGCTTCGTTGTAAATGCCGCGCCCTTTCCCAATCAGCCAGTGAACCCTGCCATTGGGATAAATCACTCGATATTCACCTTGAAAATTAGTATGTTGTGCTAGGGCATTTAATACAGCTTGTTCAATTCGGTCAACATCCTCTGGATGAACACAATCTCGCCATCGCTGATAGCTGGCTGTTAATGTTTCTGGCTCTAAACCTAACAAACGAAAATGGTTGTCGTTCCAGATAACTTCATTTGTTTTAACATTCCAATCCCAGATACCGATGTAGTTAAATTCTAACGTTAGTCTCAGTTGTTCTTCACTTCTGGCTAGGGCTGCTTCGGTTTGTTTGCGTAAGCAAAGTTCGTCGTAGACATCGCTGATATCCCGATGAGTACCAGTCATCCGCAAAGGGTTACCCTGTTCATCTCGCATTACAACTTTGCCATAGTTGGCAATCCATTTATATTCACCCGATTTAGTTCGGAGTCGATAGTCAAATTTGTAGGGTACTGAATTATCCTTTAAGTGATCTGCCAAGATTTTCTCAATCCAAGGCAGATCGTCTGGATGAACTAATGGCTTCCAGGTACTAAAATCCTGTGGAAGTTCATCGTAACTGTATCCAAGCATTTCTAAATAGCGAGGGCTGTAATATACCTCTCCAGTGAGAATATTCCAGTCCCACAAACCATCCCCAGAAGCCTCTAATGCTAATTGTAATCTCTCTTCACTTTGTTGGAGTTTTTCCTCAGCTTGTTTGCGTTCGCTAATGTCCCCAAGTGAACCGACCAATCGAACTGGATTTCCTTGCTGATTCCAGATAGCTTTGGCCCGCGCTCGCACCCAGCGATAACTGCCATCTTTGCACCGCAGACGATACTCAACGTTATAGTCTGCAACTTGCTGGAGCAAATAAGCCTCTTGTGCAGCCATAACTCTGGTATAATCATCAGGATGAATGCGAATACTCCACTCATCATCGCAATTGCTAATTTCGTTAGGTTTATATCCCAAAATTGTGAACCAACGCTCAGACCGGAAGGTTTGATTAGTAGATATGTCCCAATCCCAAATTGCTTCATTAGTACCTGCGATCGCTAATTGCCAACGTTCCTCACTTTGGCGCAATGTTTCTTCAGCTTTTTGGCGATCACGCAATGCAACTTCCCGTCCAGTGACATCTTGGGCAGTACCATAAAGGCGGATTACCTGTCCATCGGCGTTGAATTCTGCATGTCCAATGCCCTCGAAGTAGCGATTATAACCATTTAGTTGGGGTACACGGAGAATTTCTTTGTAGGACTCACCCGTGCTGATCGCTCGCTTAACAACTTGGTGCAATTTCTCTCGATCTTCAGGGTGATACAATTGCAGATTTTCCTCATAGTTCAACTCAACAAGTGTCGGTTCTCGATTGAAGAGGTCGAAAAGCCCCTTCGACCAGGTAATTTTGCCACTACCAAGTTCAAACTCCCAATTACCAAGACCAGCAACTCGCTGGGATTCTTCTAGCAAGGCTTGACTTTTGCGTAGTGTTTCTTCACTGTGCTTGAGATCGGTGACATCTACCACCAGTCCATCCCAAGCCACACGCCCATCTTTCAATTGACGTGGCGTAGAACGAAAATGGAACCATTTGAGTTGATCACTGGGCGTTCGGATTCGCAGTTGAATATCAAATACAGATAGATTTAGGGCGGACTCTGCAACGGCTGTTTGTAGGCGGGGGATATCCTCTGAGATAAACTGGCGATAAAGCAGAGATGAATCTCTGAGTGCATCTTCTACCTTGACTTCCATTAGTTTTTCAATTCCCCCACTCAGGTAGTCAAAGCGATCGCTACCATCCAATTCCCGGATCACCCGATAAACCGCGCCATTAGGCAGATTATCTCCAATTAAGTACAACATCACTTTACGCTCATACAAGGCGAGTTCTGTTGCTTTGCGTTCAGTGATATCTCGTCCTTCTGGAATCAACAAAACAACTTGGCCCATCTCGTTTTGCAACGGGCGCAGTGAAAAATCGATTGTTGCTACTCGGTTATTCGCGCCGAGAACATCTACTTCATAGCGGACAAATTCTCCTTGAGCTGCACGAGCGATCGCTTGTTTTAATTCTTCTTGAGTTTGAGGTGAAATCGTCCACCAATGTGCTTCCCAAAAAGGGCGATTAATCACATTTTCAAGCTTCAGTCCGCCAAAACTGAGCGCAGTCTGATTCGCCTCTAATAAAATACCATCTGGCGTTAGCAGTCCTGTAAATTGGAAAGTGTTATTGAAAATTGCCCGGAATCGGCGATCGCTTTCCTGTAGTGCAATAGTGCGTTCCTCCACTTTGGCTTCTAACTCAGCTTTGAGGGTTTGCAGGTTGTCGTGAAGTTGGGCTTGTTGGATAGCGATCGCTAGTTGCACCGTCAATTGGTTGAGCAATTCCACCTCAAATGTCTGCCATTGTCGCGGTGCAGAACATTGATGCACCATGAATAACCCCCACACAACTGCTGGAGTCCCTTGATTGTCTAACAAAATGGGGACAGCTAAATTCGCCTTGACCTGAAACTGTTCCAAAACTTGAATATGGCGATCGCTTAAACCCGCTTCGTAGATGTTCGTCGCTGCCCAGATTTTTCCTTGGCAGTATTCTTCCCCTTGGCTTTGCTGAAAACAGCTATCTTCAATCTCTAGTCCCAAGGTTGCTGTCCATTGGGGTAAAACCGACTCAGCTACGACTTTACCCTGCATTTGAGGAGTAAATTGATACACCAGCACGCGATCAGCCTTGAGTAACTGGCAGACTTCTTTGACACTGGTAGCAAGGATATCTTGAAACTTCAAGGACTTGCGAATATCAAGAGCGATCGCTCCAATTAACTTTTGTTGTTCCTGTAGCTGTTTTAGCTGCTGCATTAGCTGTAATTGTTAGCGTTTTAACCTACGTACAAGTACCCCATCCCCCATGCCCAATACTTCGGCTCCTTTCGACTTACTTCGACTACGTTCAGTACAAGTCGCTCAAGGCAAGTTGCAGTTCGACTGCGGTTCCATCGAGCAAAGCCGAGATGCTCACCGTAAACTCAGTACAAGTGCCCAATGCCCTGAATCAAGAAATCCGGACTTTTTATTGATCGCGGACTACTATTTTTAGTCGCATAAACGCATAATAGAATAGTGACTGATCTGTTCGCCCCTTTACAATCTCTCAAACAAGGTGACTGGTTCAAGCTAATCTGCGGAGCTAGCTTCCAGCATTTACCGGCAGTCAGAAGTTTAACGTTAGCCTATACTTTGGCGGGCGCTGACTGCATAGATGTTGCAGCTGATCCGGCCGTAATTGCAGCAGCGCAAGCAGGGGTACTTGTAGCCAAATCTCTGGCTACGGATGCCCAAAAGCGAGGCTTTAGCTACAAAGGTAACTCACCCTTTTTGATGGTAAGCCTGAACGATGGAGAAGACCCCCATTTTCGGAAAGCAGAATTTAATCCTACTGAGTGTCCTACTGAGTGTCCTAGACCCTGTGAACGGATTTGTCCGGCACAAGCAATCGTGTTTAACAATGTTGTAAAAGAAAATTTTTCGGGAGTAATATCACAAAAGTGCTATGGCTGCGGTCGTTGTATACCAGTTTGCCCTTATGGTATAATTGATACAAGTTCATATATGTCAACGCCGGGAGCGATCGCGCCATTGGTAATGTCAACGGGAGTAGATGCCGTAGAAATCCATACAAAAGTCGGGCGTTTGACAGAATTTGAGCAATTATGGCAGGCAATTTTACCGTGGGCAGATCAATTAAAGCTACTAGCTATCAGCTGTCCCGATGGCGAGGGGATGATTGACTACCTAAGAGCATTATATGACCTGATTACCCCACTCAAGAGTGCCTTAATTTGGCAAACCGATGGCCGTCCCATGAGTGGTGATATTGGCGATGGCACTACTTTAGCTGCGGTGAAATTAGGGCAAAAAGTTTTGGCAGCTAAGTTACCGGGATATGTGCAGTTAGCAGGCGGCACTAATAGTTATACCGTTGCTAAGTTAAAGGCAATGGGACTGCTCAAAGAGGCAAGGGAGCAGGGAGCAGGGAGCAAGGGGGAATTTTCTCCTCTGCCCCCTGCCCCCTGCCCCTCTGCCTCGATTTCTGGGGTCGCCTACGGTAGCTATGCCCGTGTACTGCTGTCACCAATTCTCGAACAGTTAGAGAATAAGGAGGTAAATAACACCAATGTACAAGCGAATCTTCGCCTTGAAGAAAATGACGTATTACTTTGGCAAGCTGTAAAACTTGCCCATTCTCTCGTTTCTCAGATCAAGTCACAGCAGGAGCATTAATTGCTCGTTTCGGGAAATTACCCAGAGCGGTTTCTCCTGCACGTAAATGTCCTCGCTATCTCTAAAAACGTCACCATAGAAAGCATGACGATTACAGACGATCTCCAAAAATTATTAGACATTTTGCCCCAAGACCTGCAACAATTACTAGAGAGTCATCCCAAACGAGATAGTTTAGTAGAAGTGGTCTTGGATTTGGGTCGTCGCCCAGAGGCTCGGTTTCCTAATCAAGCTGAGTATCTAAGCGAAGTACCCGTTACTCAAGAACAGATAGATGATTGTATTCAACGAGTTGGAATCTTTGGCGGAGATAATCGAGCAGGAATTGAGCAAACTTTGCATCGGATCAGTGCCATCCGCAACCGCACGGGTAAGATTATTGGCTTGACCTGTCGCGTTGGTCGAGCGGTATTCGGAACCATTGGCATGATCCGCGATTTGGTAGAAACTGGTAAATCGATTCTCATGCTGGGGCGTCCAGGCGTGGGCAAAACTACTGCCTTACGAGAAATCGCCCGTGTTTTGGCGGATGATCTGCAAAAGCGAGTAGTGATTATTGACACCTCCAACGAAATAGCTGGCGATGGTGATGTTGCTCACCCCGCCATTGGTCGCGCTCGGCGGATGCAAGTGGCTCATCCAGATCAACAGCATCAGGTGATGATTGAGGCAGTGGAAAACCACATGCCAGAAGTCATCGTCATTGATGAAATTGGTACGGAACTAGAAGCTTTAGCGGCTCGTACCATTGCAGAACGGGGTGTACAGTTGGTAGGTACTGCCCACGGAAATCAGATCGAAAATCTGATTAAAAACCCCACCCTAGCTGATTTAGTTGGGGGTATCCAAGCTGTGACGCTGGGAGACGATGAAGCTAGACGGCGAGGTTCTCAAAAAACTGTTTTGGAGCGGAAAGCGCCTCCTACCTTCGAGATTGCTGTGGAAATGTTGGAGCGTCAACGCTGGACAGTACACGAAAGTGTTGCTGACACAGTAGATAATCTGCTGCGGGGGCGTCAGCCTACCCCACAAACGAGAACCGTTGATGATCAAGGTAAAATTGCTGTTACCAGGCAGTTAGCTGTTGTCAATGGTCGCGGTGGACAGCTAGCGACAGTGGAAGAATCTTTCCCACCAGCGCGACCGTCTAATGGCTGGCGTTCATCTGGACAAATGGTAGCACTGCCGCCATTGCCTGTAGAGCGGGTAACTGGACGCAGTGAATTTGATCGTTTGCTGGATGAATCTTTCAATTATTCTGAGAGCATTGATTTTGATGCTGCTACTAGACAGCCAGGGCCGAATGGTGAAGATTTACCACTGCACGTTTACCCTTATGGCGTTAGTCGCCATCAACTAGAACAGGTAATTAGTGTGCTAACTTTGCCCGTGGTATTAACAAAAGATATAGATAGTGCTGATGCAATTTTAGCACTGCGATCGCACGTCAAAAACCACGCCAAATTACGCCAAATGGCCAAAGCCCGTCATGTACCCATCCACATGATTAAGTCCAGTACCATTCCCCAAATTACCCGTGGTTTGCGGCGGTTGCTGAACATGGACGACCCGGAAATGGCCGATGACCTAGAATTGCAACTGTTTTTGCACAATGGTAGCGATGATGAAATGGATGCCTTGGAAGAAGCGAGACTTGCTGTTGAGCAAATTGTGATTCCAAAAGGACAGCCGGTCGAGTTATTGCCACGTTCTCCCCAAGTTCGCAAAATGCAACATGAGTTGGTAGAACACTATCGTCTCAAGTCGCATAGTTTTGGTGAAGAACCAAATCGCCGCTTACGGATTTATCCGGCATAAACTCACCCCCAACCCCTCTTTGTTAGGGTTAGCCTGCCATTAGGCATAGCAGAGAGGGTAATCAGGAATAGGATTTATCCCCCAGAAGACAGGTGATTGCAGAGTTTAAACTCTCGTGAATCTTGTTTTAACCTCGAACTCTCAAACTATAAAGTTATAGATTTTCGAGGTTTGAAAATATGCTTCGTCTCAAAAGTTATGTAATATTTCTCTGCTTTTTTCTAGCATTATCTGTTTCAGTAATTCTAGGCAGTATCAATTTTGTTCACGCTATTGACTTGCACAGCCACAACCCAAACCTTCCTAAGCTAAATACTCTATACGGACAACCTCCGATAGTAATCGGTCATCGCGGCGGTGGAACTGGTTATCGTCCAGAACATACGGTGGGAGATTTTGGCCACGAGCTGATTGGTTCTCATAACTTAGGAATTGAATTTGGTGCAGACTATATTGAACCTGATTTGGTAGTAACCAAAGATGGAGTCCTGATTGTTCGCCACGAACCTCTATTGGCAACAGTGAAAACAGATAATAATGGCAATATTGTTTACGATGCTCATGGGAAACCTACTATCCAAGAAGCCACAACAAACGTTGCCGATGTTTCAGAATTTGCTAAACGTTTGACAACCAAAGTCCTTGACGGGAATCGTGTTACAGGTTGGTTTGCAGAAGACTTTACTTTAGCTGAGATTAAGCAACTGCGGGCAATCGAGCGCCTCCCAAAGATTCGCCCTCAGAATACTCAATATAATGGTGTGTTCCAAATCCCTACTTTTGATGAAGTTATTAACCTTGCCAAACGTAGCGAAGCAAAAACTGGTCGGAAAATTGGTATCTATCCCGAAACCAAGCACCCGACATATTTTGCTGAAGCTGGTAAATATTTAGATGGCACTCCGATTCATGTCAATACTTCGCAACTTCTGATTAATCAGTTGGTTGCGAACGGCTACACCAATCGCGATCGCATTTTTCTTCAATCTTTTGAAGTCTCTAATCTTAAAGAATTAAAAAATAAGATCATGCCAGCTGCTGGAGTCGATATTCCTCTGATTCAGTTAATTGATAGCAGTGGCGCTCCTTATGACTTTATTTACCACAAGGTTCCTCAAACCTACGCTGATCTAATCACTCCTAAAGGGTTGACCCAAGTTAAAACTTACGCAACAGGAATTGGTCCTGACAAACGGCTAATTGTGCCTGCCTCTGCACGATTAGATAAGCAAGGTCAACCGATTGATATTAATGGAGATGGGCAAATTAGCGATGCTGATAAGTTCCTCGAACAGCCAACTTCCTTAGTTAGTGATGCTCATAATGCTGGCTTGCTACTCCATCCTTACACCTTCCGCAGCGATTCATATTTTCTGTCCCCTGACTACCACGGGCAACCACTTCGTGAGTATGAACAGTTCATTAACTTAGGAATAGATGGCTATTTTACTGACTTTGCTAATTTTGGATACGTTGCCAAGCAAAGAGCGATACATCATCCTGTGAACCTCAAAGAATTAGAATATGGGAACTTCCAGAAATCAACTAACCCACAGTGAGGTTTATACCTCAATTACGGCAAATGACTGAGATGATGTTTGAAAAGTATTATTGCTAATACCAAAAGCTACCAAATCTAAACCCCCTACCCCCATTACCTTGTAGGGAATGGGGGTTTCAAAGCCTCTTGACCTTTCGGAGAAAGAAATAGAAGCGAGGTTTCTAGTATACTTTTAGACTTTTCAAACAACCTCTGAGAATTTTGTTATTATTTGCTACTTTAAGGTATATGCAAATAATTGAAATTTCTCCTTTTCAAGCATTTTACCGCAGTGTGGCAATGGTGATGCAAGTAGTTCAAGAGGAGCTACAGTATGTGACCAATTTTGACATTGTTGGGTGGTGCAATCCCAGTGATAATGCCCAATACCCCAGACTATTTTCTATTCTGGTAACTTATATTGCCCAACAATACGCTTGGCAAACTCAGGAACGTGTGCTTCTAATTTCTCAGGATGATTTCGCTTTACATACAAATAATTCCGAGTAAAGTGAGAATCAATGGAAAACCGTGCATATTCTAAACCCTTGGGGCCGATTTTTTCGATCACCACACCCATAAGTTTTGCAGCCCACATGGGGAGAGTCACCCCTTTATCGTAAGCAGGAATACTTTGCTGTACAGCTTCCTTCCGGTTGCCTTTAGATGTTACTAGTTGGGTGTCTAACTGGTCTTTCACCAAATCCAGCATTTCATTACCAGTATCATTTCTGACTACAATCCATTGCCAGCCGAAGGGTGCGCCCATGTAACCAACAACTAAATCCGCTAAGGAGTTGACATAATCAAAGCAACTCATACAAGATGGGGCAAAGACATCTTTGAGTTGATTGGTTTTCAAGCCAAAGAAAGGCACAGTTTCTGATGAGCCATCCTCATGTTTGAAGTGAACCCGGAAGTCTTGCATAAATTCGTAATGCACAACTGTCTCAGGCGATCGGCTGGTGGTTTCTAAGAATTTTTGCAATCCGGCGCGGTTAACATTATCTACGCAGGGCGTACCCAAAACATACAGCTTTTCTAAACCAAGTTGTTTTTCTACGGCTCGTAGCGCCTGGATCTGACAACCAACACCAATTACCAACAGCCGCTTCATCCCCGATTTCTCTATCTGTTCCAATACAGAAAGGTTGGGGGAAAGAGTTGGTTTGTTTACCCGCGCTGCTAGTATTTCTTGTGGGGTACGGGCGATGATGGGCATAGGTTGAAAACGGTCTTCTTTGGTGTTTTGTACACAGACGACACCTTCAACCATGCCGCAATTGAGCATTTCAATGGCAATACTGCTAACGATACCCGTCCATTGTGCGCCTTCGATAGGCTGTTGTTTTCGCGCTGCCATCATATCTTGGTGAACACCAAAGTACAGTTCATTAGGGTTGTCGAGATGGCGCGATCGCGTGTGCGTTTCTTCTTCAAGTTTGCCTATTTGCTGATTAATAAAAGCGCAGGCTTCCTTGACATAGTGAATATAGTATGTATTGCATAGTCCACACTCGCTACAGAGTTCTTTAGCAGGGCGGCGGCTGGTAGATTTTAAGGCTCTAGCTTTTTTGTGAGGAGAAATTGAGGTCATATAAATTTTTTGTTTGATCCAGGAATTGCTTTTATTACAATACCTTCACTGGCTACGAACTTGACGATAGAGATTGAACAAGAAGAGGATGGACGCAAGCACCAAGACACTGTGAATTGAGGGTAGTGTTGGGTTAAAAAAGAAACATGAAAATTATTAAATCCATCACCAATTGGTTAGAAACTCGCGCCAGTGCTCCTGCTTATGGCGGTTGGGTACTAGCAGCAACAGCTATTTGTTTTTTTGGCGCAGGTATCAATACGATGGCTGGTTGGCTGTACGCCATTAGCGGCATTAGTTTTGCCCTTTTGGGTGTAGCAGCCATCTTACCGCCGCGATCGCTCACAAATCTATCCATCACCAGGCGTCCCATTAAACCTGTGTCAGCAGGCGACGATTTAACTGTGGAATTAGAAATCCGCAATCAAACACAGCAGCCTGTAAGTTTATTGCAAGTTGAGGATATGTTGCCCTTCGTCTTAGGGAAACCAATACAAAAGGCTATCGAAACAATTCCTAGCCAAAGTAGTTACCGTTGGGTATATTACCACCCTACCCAGCGTCGGGGAGTTTATCGTTGGCACACTGTCGAACTGGCTTCTGGTGCGCCTTTGGGGTTATTTTGGTGTCGCCGTCAGCGTGATTCTGCTGCCAGAGCGATCGTCTATCCCACAGTATTACCCTTGCTTACCTGCCCGCTAGTAGACGAAATGGGGCAAGAAGAGAGCAAAAGGGGCGATCCTCGTGGTAAACCCTTGCAGACAGCGACAACGGGGCTAGTGCGATCGCTCCGCCCTTATCGCATCGGAGATCCTACCCGTCTAATCCACTGGCGAACTAGCGCCCGCTATGGAGAATTAAGGGTGCGGGAGTTAGAAATGGTTACAGGTGGACAAGAAATAGTTATTGCCCTTGACAGCGCTAGCAATTGGGAAGAAGAAAACTTTGAACAAGCAGTAATTGCCGCAGCTTCACTGTATTTTTATGCACAGCAACAGCAATTACAGGTGCAATTATGGACAGGATCAACTGATTTAATTAAAGGCGATGCCTATGTTTTAGAAACCTTAGCAGCAACCACAGTATTAGAAGATGCCAGTTCAGTAGTTCCTAAAAGCCATCCTTTGATTTGGCTAACTCAAAACCCCCTAAGCCTTGCTACTCTTCCTCAAGGCAGTCGCTGGATTTTGTGGCCAAATATTTCTTCACCAGGAGAACAACAGGTAATCAATTGGGAACAACCTGGTATAGTTTTGCAAAGCGATCGGCCACTGCAACCCCAACTGCAAAAAACATTAAATTCGTATTAATTAATAACTTTTGGCAAAAAACACACTTAGGAGGGCTATAGGACTCATATTTGATTGCGTGAAAAAAACTTAGTACACCTTTATTCTTTCTTCCCAGCGATGCAGTGAGTTTCGACTTTGCAAAAATCGAGTTTCGGCTACGTGGTAATCGAGTTTCGGCTACGCTCAACTGCCGCAAAGTCGAGATTCAACTACCGCTTGTCGTTGTGTCCCAAGTATTGAGTCTCTACGAGTAATTCACCGAATCAAATCGAATTGCTATATAGGAACAAAACCTACTCTACAGATTGTAAAGCTTTTAGCCCACACAGGTGTAGCTCTTGTTTGTGTAGCCATAACTTCTAGTCGTTTGGGCAAAGTGCAAGGTTTGAGTTAACTTTGCTTTAGTTGTTTACGTCTTAATACTGAACCAGCACTTAAAGTAGCTATTGACAGTAGCGCTGGTAGCAATCTAGGTTCAAGAACAGATGTAACGTTTTCATTAAAGGTAAAGTTATCTAGTGTAAACAGTGTCCCAGGACACCCTTGCTTATAAGATAATCTGGTTCAACTCCACCAAATGCCGTAAACTTTAATTCATCAACATCAAAATAATTAAAATTAACTAAAGTTGGCTGTGTGGTATCTACAACCACAGTTTTTAAATACAAGGTTGTACCGTTGTTTAAACCTTTTACAGTAACCGAAAGACCATCATTCCAAGCAACTGTTAGGTAAGCAACTGTTGAAGTTAAAAACACTATCACTTACTAGGGCTAGGTTTCCGTACTGATTAAAGCTCACGTAGTCTCCTGACACTCTGCCATTGTCAGAGCCTGAAAGTGAAACAGGAGTATACGAGCCATTTAAGTAGCCAAAATTGTCCCAATTAAATCTTCCGTAACCATTAGGAATCTGATCATAAAATGAAACAGGCGCTATATCATCAAAGATTAAAACAGTTGCTTATACTACTGTTTCTATTCCCAACACAATGACTGTTGCTGCGATCGCAGCAGTCGATAACTTTTTTGCAGCACATGAAATACTCATACTAGTAGTTGTAACTCTTCATAAATTTTTGCTTTGTGATTACAACATTTCATAATATACATTAACTCACAGGCAAATAAGTATTATTACTTAGTAATTTTTATAAAGTCTCATAAAGTTTATGATAAAAAGAATTCAATACAATGTATAAATAAAGCCTGACATAAGTCTAATAGAAGGATTGCCCTTGGCATCTTCACTTAGACGCGTCACAGCGTCGTTTGTTGAGTAGAATAAATCAACCTCTTGACTTTTAAAGTCTGCCTCAAGATGCAACTTGAATTTTGATTAGCTTAGAAGTTAAGCTTGTGTGGTTTTTTAGATTTTGTCTGATCCCAGCACACCAAACATATCAACCTTTAAACAAAGGTAAAACAATTTGAATGGGTAAAGTTAGGGAAATACAACCGTAATCCCCTAGTGAGGCTGAGGTACAATGCAAAGAAATATTTAAATTATGAGCGACATGATCACATCAGAAAATAACACAAAATCCAGCGATAAAAGCTTAGAGGCAATGCGACATTTTTCCGAACAATACGCCAAGCGTACTGGAACATACTTCTGTTCTGAACCTTCTGTCACCGCAGTTGTCATTGAAGGACTAGCCAAACATAAAGATGATCTAGGTGCGCCTTTATGCCCCTGTCGCCATTACGAAGATAAAGAGGCTGAGGTTCACGCCACATATTGGAACTGCCCGTGTGTGCCAATGAGAGAACGCAAAGAGTGCCATTGCATGTTGTTCCTCACCCCTGAGAACGAGTTTGCTGGGGAAAAACAAGAAATCTCTCTCGCAACAATTAAAGAAGTGCGAGATAGCATGGGATGAGCGAAACCATCCCCCAAGAGTTTTGGCAAGGCGTAGAACAGTTCAATACTGGTCAGTTTTACGCCTGTCATGACACTTTAGAGGCTTTGTGGATCGAAGCCAGTGAGCCGGAAAAAACCTTTTATCAAGGCATTCTGCAAATTTCTGTGGCGCTGTATCATTTGGAGAATCGCAACTGGCGAGGTGCAGTAATTCTACTGGGAGAAGGCAGCAATCGCCTACGCCGTTACCCATCTAGCTATGGCGGCGTTGACGTGGATGAGCTATTGAGTCAGAGCGCAGTGTTGTTGACGACATTACAACAAATAGGGCCAGATAAGATTACAGCTGGTGATTTGGGTGAAAATCAAGTCTTATCTTTGCCTAGAATTATCATGTCTACTGATTAGACATCTGGTAAATTAATTGTGCGTTGCCTGAAATCCTTGGTAGGCACAATTAATTCATGTAAATGTAAAGCGTCTTCAGGCAGGGTATTGTGTCTACGTTATTTTCACTCAGATGTGAATTTCTTGAAACCTTGAGGTTGGGGGTAGCGTCACTATTTCAGCTAGTAGTTATCGGAAATCACTCCAGATTGGATATTTCATATCTGGATAAAGTACTTGAGATAATTAAAATGCAAGCTGAAATCGTGAATCCCTAATTGCTATGATGCCCTGCTATCAATTGCCCATATCCCAGATGCGTCGCTTTGGATTAGCTTTAATGCTGCCAGTTGCACTCTTGGGCGCTTTTGTCTTCCCTACCCAAGTGCAAACCGCCACTGCACAAACATCTAGAGACAATCGTCCCCTGACTATCCGCGCTGATGTGCAAGAATATGACGCGAAAAACCAAGTAATTACTGCTCGTGGTAATGTGCAAATGTTGTATCCTGCTCGCCAGCTTCAGGCAACATCTGCCCAAGCACAGTACTTTAGCAAAGAACGCCGAATTGATTTTAGTGGGAACGTCTATATTTTGCAACAAGGCGGTAACAGTATCCGGGCGGAGAAGGTAACCTATTTAATCGACGAAGGGCGATTTGTTGCCTTACCTCAATCCAACCGTCAAGTAGAGTCCATCTACATGATCGAGGAATCAGATAATGATAGACAAACTGCAACACCTGCCCCAAAAACACCACCTTTGAAGCCTTCTAATTAGCATTTACCACTAACAAAGGGCGGCTCCAGCGTGAAAATTGTTTTAGAGAATATCCACAAATCTTATAGCAAGCGAGTAATTGTCAATCGTGTCAGTCTTTCTGTTGCTCAGGGCGAAATCGTTGGTTTACTAGGTCCCAATGGGGCTGGTAAAACGACAACATTTTACATTGCCACAGGTTTAGAAAAACCCAATCAAGGAAAAGTCTGGTTGGGTAATCTAGATGTTACAGAAATGCCAATGCACAAAAGGGCGCAACTGGGTATTGGCTATTTAGCACAGGAACCAAGTGTTTTTCGCCAACTCTCGGTAGAGGATAATATTCTCTTGGTGCTAGAGCAAACGAATGTGCCACGATGGGAATGGGCAAGACGACTCACAACTTTACTGCGGGAGTTTCGGTTGGAAAAATTAGCTAATAGCAAAGGAATTCAACTTTCTGGTGGTGAGCGACGGCGGACGGAATTAGCAAGGTCTTTAGCTGCGGGAAAAGAAGGGCCAAAATTTTTACTTTTGGACGAACCATTTGCAGGAGTAGATCCGATCGCAGTCTCAGAAATTCAGCAAATTGTCGCACGACTGCGCGATCGCGGCATGGGAATCCTAATTACAGATCATAATGTCCGCGAAACCTTATCCATTACTGATCGCGCCTACATCATGCGCGAGGGACAAATTCTCGCTTTTGGCGCTGCTGACGAACTCTACGGCAACCCCCTGGTGCGGCAATATTATTTAGGTAATAATTTTCAAGTCTAAATTTATCATTATTTATTTAATAATTTCAAAGGCTATTTTGAAATGTTAAACATGAATTTATTAGTTAGATTTCAAGTATTTAAAATTTAATTTCAAATAAATATAGGACTAATATTTGATTTATGAAAAAGCTCGGTACAACTCGAAAAGCTTAATTTATTATTCCCTATTTCCTATTCTCCACTCCCCGCCTATCGCGCTTGTGCTGCGCTTCTTAGCGAGACGCTTCTCTACCAGAGGCTTGTCGCGACACGCTCCGCGAACGCCAACGCGAACGCGCACCACGTAGATAATTTCAAAAATCAAATACGATTCTTATAGTAAATATATTTTATTTTGCCAGGGTTGCTAACATTTAAATTTTCAAGTTAATCATGATATCAAAGAAACTTACGTCTTTCTACAACCTCTATTCGCTGCTGCCTTTTACGATCATGGATCGTTATCTTGCTAGCGAATTGTTAGCGCCGTTTTTCTTTGGTGTCGGAGCTTTTTCATCAATTGGCGTTACTATCGATGCAGTATTTGATTTAGTCAGAAAAATTGTAGAATCTGGGCTACCCATAGGCATTGCCATTCAGGTTTTTTTGTTAAAGTTTCCCAACTTTATTGTTTTAGCCTTCCCCATGTCTACACTGCTAGCTACTTTGATGACTTACAGTCGTCTTTCTAGCGAGAGCGAACTAATTGCCCTGCGTGGTTGTGGAGTAAGTGCCTATCGCATAGCACTAACTGCTGTGATATTGAGTTTTGTAGTCACAGGAATGACATTTGTATTTAACGAACAAATTGCACCAGCAGCAAATTACCAAGCAGCGATGACTTTGGATAACGCCCTTAAATCAGATAAGCCAACTTTTAAACAGCAAAATATTTTCTATCCTGAATACCAGGATGTTACACAGCCAGATGGCTCTAATAATAAAATATTGACACGCTTGTTTTATGCTGACCAATTTGATGGTAAGCGGATGTTAGGTTTGACGATTATAGATCGTTCAACAAAAGGTCTGAATCAAATTGTGGTATCAGAATCTGCCCAATGGAATCCCTCTCAAAATGTCTGGGATTTTTACAATGGTACTATCTATTTTGTCGCTGCCGATCGCTCTTATCGCAACATCGTCAGATTTGAACACCAACAACTGCAACTACCGCGCACGCCACTAAGTCTGGCAGAAAAAAGTCGAGACTATGGTGAGATGAATATTGCTGAAGCACTAGATCAACTACAAGTAGAACTTCTCGGTGGCGATCGCCAAAAAATTCGTAAACTCGAAGTGCGGATTCAACAAAAAATCTCCTTACCTTTTGTATGTGTAGTTTTTGGCTTGGTAGGTGCAGCAATGGGAAGCATACCTCAGCGAACTGGCCGAGGTACAAGCTTTGGGATTAGTGTTGTAGTAATTTTTTCGTACTACTTAATTTTCTTTATTAGTGGTGCGATCGCGCAAGCAGGTGTCCTCTCTCCCTTTATAGGGGCTTGGTTGCCCAACTTTCTTTTTTTGGGAATAGGTCTGTTCTTATTGATGCGAGTTGCCAATCGGTAAATTGAAATAGCAGCGAGCAGGGGAAGCAGGGCAAGCAGAACTATTGACCAATCCCCAGTCCCCAATTCGCAGCGATGCACTGAGTTTCGACTGCGCTCAACTACCACTTGTCGTTCGTGGAGCGTCTCGTTGGCGCAGCCTCTCGTAGAGAAGAAAAGTGTCCCCAATCCCCAATGCCCCTTCCTCTTCATCTCCACACTTCAATTACGGATGATAATTTCGACATTCTGGTGCATTTGGATTTTCTTTACAGTATTCTTCAAAAGAGACTTTGGCTGATACCATACCCTCAGCTTTCTGATGAGCGGCTTCTGCTTGAAGTTCTTCTACTTCATCCCAGGCGGCTGCACAGGCTTTAGAATAAGCACCTTGTTCGGTACAAATAGCCCGAGAATGCTCAATGGCTTTTTGAATTCTCTCTTCCAGCAATAGGGCTTTTGGCGCTTCCACAAAATCGCTTTTGGTCAAAATGTCGGTAATTGAAATGATGCCCAACAGCTTACCTTGAATCACAGGCGCTCGATGAATACCAGTGTTAGCAAATAACCGCGCTACATATTCCACGCCCAAATCAGGATTGACCACAATGCAAGGCTTGCTCATAATTTCGTAAACCCGCACTTGCTTTGGGTCTTTGCCGTAGGCTGTTACTTTATAAACAATATCCGTTTCTGTGACAATGCCATAAGCATCATTGTCATAGCGACGATCTACAACTAGCGCCCGCAATTTTTTGTCCTTCATCAGCCCCACTGCTTCAGCAACAGTCGCCGAACCGCGAATGGTAACTACATCTTTGGTCATGATATCTTCAGCTTTCATCATTGCTGTAGTCTCCTGGTTAATAGTACGGTGCAGCACAGTGCCTTCAGAGGCATATCGGAGCATTGCAGCATACAGTTTAATTTCCTAACTAGAAAATAAAAAAGTTGAACTTTTGTCCAGCTACAACAATAAATTAGACCAGTTGTCAACTCCTGATGTTATCCAATTTGACCGATACCCAAAAATCAGCATAAATTGCCATAACTTTATAGAAAATCTCCCCAAAGGACTTCAGCCCCTAAAAAGTAAATTTTTGACTACTACATATCTATTGGTACTGACTAATAACTGATGGAGAAGTTAGGATAAAATTACTATTCAACTTCAGTTGAGATATTTCCTGTTAAGGAAAGTAAAAAAATTAAACAGCAACGCCATCAGCTTCCATCAAGTTTTACCGATTTCAAGTAAATTTCAATTATTAATACCCATGCCAAATCGTGATTATCCTCCCGCCTACTTACGCTATCTCAAAGCCAGGTTATGGAATTTGGGGCGACCTGGTTTTTGGGGCACTGCAATTTTTTTATCAGTAGTCGGACTAGTAACTTGGGAATACTGGTCAAACCCAGATATTTTCGTTTATAAGCAAAAAAGCCAAGTTGCTTCCCAAGAGCCTGCTGATTACTCACTTTCAGAAGAAAACAAAGCCATTGCAGCAGATATTGATAACCTACCAGTTTTATTTAATGACTTTGATCAAGCAACTCCTTCAGTAACCCCGAATAACTCCAAAGAAAATACTGAGGCAAAAAATAGTCAAAACTCCTTAGAGGATGTAATTAAAAAACAAAATTCTGCTAATGATACCAAATTAAATCCTAGTCTAGGCGTTAATGCCAATACCTCTCCAGGTGTGAAAAATCCCTTTGTTGTACAAACAGAAAATTTATTGCGGACTGGGACGGTTGATAATAATAGCCAGTTTTTAGGTATTAAGCCCTTAACTACGACATCTGAATCAACAGAGGGGGAAACATCTTCTAGCCTGGGTATTGGATTAACGAATCAAACCAACAAGAATCAAAATTCTGTCTCCACCAGCCCTCTGCAACCAGCACTCAACCAATCGACAAACCAGCAATATTCTAGCTTCAATGGGACTGCAACTCAGACAAATACTTTAAGCCAAGCCTCTGAGCCAGGAACAACGTTGATGCCACCCATTAAAAGCTTACCCAGTCAGAATTCTCTACCAAGTGCTGGGTTAACTACTCAGACAGGCTACACCTCAACGGGTACGAACTTGCAGCAAAATCCCTACAGTAATGTAAATAACTTAAATAACGGTCAGATATTGCCTAGTAATGGGTTAAATACTCCTACAGGTTATACATCAACGGGTACGAACTTACCACAAAATCCCTACAATAATTTAAATAACGGTCAGGTCGTGCCTAATGTAGCACCATTAACGCCCCCAGGTACTTATGCTGCACCAAGTAATATTGCACCTTACTCTAGCCAAATTCCAAATCAAGGTGTTGTCACCTCTACAAATCCTGTGGGATATGGGAATTATGGGTTACAGCAACCGACGCAACCACCACAATCTACTTATGGGAATTATGGGTTGCAGCAACCGACGCAACCAGTACAGCCTAATTACGTGTTGCAGCAACCAACACAGTCTAATTCTTTATATCTTCGCCAGATTCGAGACAGGTATAGAGGTTCAGATCAAAGGTGATTTGTAAGCACCTTGGCTGGATAAAGTCTAGCTAAGGTGTTTGTGGACTATTTGGAATAATCGGAACTTCTGGTGTTTCGGGTTGTTTCTGTTGTCGTTGTAAATATTTACTCAATACATAAGCCATATCTCCACGGGTTACAGGTTTTAATGGGGAAATATAGCCTTGAGCATCTGTATTGAGAAATCCTTCAGTAGCGACTGTAGCGATCGCTTTTCTAGCCCAAGTTGGGATAGACTTTTCATCTGGATATGAAGCCAGAATATCATTCACAGCCTCATCGGGAAATTGAAATACACCATAAGCCTGGGCGAAAATAGCAAGAGCTTCAGCCCTTGTCACCTTTTGGTTAGGGAAGAATTCATTGCCCCGATAGCCTTTCATGATGTCAGTTTTTAACACTGTCTGTATATCATTAAATGCCCAATGAGAACGAGGAACATCTGGAATAGCTAAATTTTCTTTGCTAACACCTTGTCTTTTATTTAGCCCAAATGCTTTTACCATAATTGACGCTAATTCGGCCCTACTGAGTAACTTTTCTGGATAAAACTTGCCATCAGAAAAGTTTGTCATCCATTTGACAGCAGTTACCTGTTGAATGGCATCAGATGGGACTTGAGAAGTATTTTCTGGCACTGAGGTCTGAGCAATTGTCGGTAAGTTTTGTAGGAGTGCCACTAAAGATAGAATAATTGAAAGCTGACGCATCATAATAACCACTTTTAGTTGGTAAGTGAATTTAAAAAACTACGTTACTGAGGCTAAAGCAAAATTTAGTATTTTTTATAACCTGTAATTCAGGTAATGACGAATTTAGGCTGGGCAATGTTGCTCTAGCTACACTCCATGTAGCTATGTAGCTAGAAATTTTAAAAATTAGGACTATGTTCATGATCCCAGCACTTCCCATCATTCCAGATTCTACCAGTGTGTTCACATTCTGCTTTATCGTCAATCCAAGGAATTGAAGTAGGGTAATACGAGCTAGATGTGGGAGTAAGTGAAGACAATGCAAAAGGAAATATAGTGTAGCTACAAATCGATAGAATAATTAGAAATCCTAGAAGAAATAAGATATTGGCAGGAGTCCAAAAAGGATATAAACCTCTTTCAGAGCGTAAACGCTCTTTAGAGCGGCGTTCTGAACCTGCTAGCAACACCAGATAAAATCTTAATCTGGGAATTGGTACTGAAACTCTTATGTCTATAGAATGACGTTTCGTAGCACGAGAGGCCAAACCCTTTTTTATCGCTTCTAATTGCTCTACCGTGAAGGTATTTGCTATTTTCGGGTCAATCTCAGCAAAAAGCTGCTTAAAAGTCGGATCAGTATCCTGTGTTTTTTTCATGTTCATCGTATATTAATATACATTATATACATTAGTCATCTCCTTTGTTCCGGACACTAGGATGTTTTATTTTTTAAAAGTCTCTAATCAAGGAAGTAGAAACTACCAAAAACTTGTTTTTTACCTTTCATCTTTTGAGGTTATCTGCCCACTACTATGGACTATAGTCAGTTTTTCAGGAGTTTTGGCAATGACCGCAGCAGCAGATCCCGTAAAGTTGATGAAGCAAGAAGTTGGCAAAGCCGCCGCCGCCTTAGTAAAGTCGGGTTCTATTGTGGGATTGGGTACGGGGTCAACGACAGCATATACGATTCAGTTTTTGGGCGATCGCCTCAAGTCTGGTGAACTTAAAGATATCATTGGTATACCGACATCATTTCAGTCAGAAGTACTGGCGAAGCAATACGGTGTACCTCTGGCCACCTTGGATGCTATTGACCACATCGATATTGCCATTGATGGCGCAGATGAAGTCGATCCGCAGAAGAATTTGATTAAAGGCGGTGGTGCAGCACATACCCGCGAAAAAGTCGTGGACTACCTGGCAGAACAGTTTATCGTCGTGGTAGATAGTGGTAAGTTAGTAGAACGCTTGGGTTCTACTTTCGCTGTACCTGTGGAAGTGATTCCAATGGCAATTACTCCTGTGACTAATGCCATTAAAAAACTCGGTGGCAAACCTGAACTCCGCATGGGTGTAAAAAAAGCTGGGCCAGTGATCACCGATCAAGGTAACTTTGTTTTAGATGTCAGATTTGAATCTATTGAAGATCCAGTCAGCCTAGAAAAGACATTGAATAATATTCCCGGCGTCCTGGAAAATGGTATTTTCGTTAACTGTGTTGATTTAGTTTTGATTGGTGAAGTTAAAGATGGTCAACCATTAGTGCGGCAACTGTAAGAGTTATAGATTTTGGATTTTAGATTTCACAGACATCTAAAATCCGAAACTTCTTTCGCTACAGTAACCCAAAATTAATATTCTTCATCGCCTCAATATGCGATCACAGTTTTGCCTTATCTTGCCCAATAATTAGTGAAGTACCTACATCGACTGCTAGGCAGTACGGTGTAGGCTTCGGGTAAACTCCCAAATTTTCATGAGGGTACTCATAGAACCTGATAGCGAAGCGTCAGCTGATACTTTGGGGTCAGATTCTATCATCAATTTACCCTTCCGGCTTTTTATAATTGGAAAAACTCCCAGAGTCGTGTGAGGTTCAATCTTAAAACAGTCCCTACAGACTAGAGTTCAGCGCTAGACGATGACATTAGTACCGACTACCAGGTTTGTCGCAGTGAAATTATTCAAAGTTGCAAAAGTATAAAAATTGTCACCAAAGTAGGCAAATTGAACTTGTGTAGAAGTACCGGATTGCACAAACCGCAGATAACCATCTGAGATGGGATTACTGCTACTGTAGCCTTGACTCTTAAATAAGCCAGTAAGGATTAACTTATCCTCACTTTTATTAAAGTCAGTGATTGTATCACCATTGCTAATGTTTTGGTAAATGAACTGGTCATTACCACTACCGCCAGTCAGCGTATTACTAAAATTACCGCCAATGAGGATGTCATTACCAGCACCTCCGATGAGGTTATTATTACCAGCACCACCAACCAGGGTATCATTACCATCACCACCAATCAGGGTATCCTTACCAGCACCACCGCGCAGCAGGTCGTTACCACTCTTGCCGTCAATGCGGTCATCGCCCCCTTGACCATTAATAACATCTGCTGAATTGTCAAAGCCATTGATATTGTTGTTTAGATCATTGAGAAAGGTAACTGTGTTTTTGTTGAAGATGGTGCTTTGGGTGGAATTGGCATCGAAGACATCAAAGCTTTCACTAATGCTGGTTTGCCCATTAAATAGGATATTGCCTACTGCTGATACGTTCTCTAGGTTTTCCAGAGAAAAGTTTTGTAGGATAACTTTATCATTAGCCACCCCTTCAAAGGTAACTTCCAGATTGTTACTATTCTGGGTGAGTAGTAGATTTCGGGCTGTCAATCCAGCACCTTGAAATTTGAGGGTATCCACTTCGGCAATGATTGCTGCTGATGGATTTGAGCCTTTACCTAGCCCACCGAAATCGGTAATGGTATCAACGCCGTCACCTAAGTTGTAAACAAATCTATCTTTGCCGCCGCCACCAGTTAAGATGTCGTTACCTTGATTACCTGTGATGGTATCGTTCCCGGCTTGAGCGTTAATTATGTCACCGTTGTTCTTGCCTACTAAATTATCAGCGCCATTGGTTCCATTTAGACCGTTAAACTCTAATGCACCAATATCAACTGTATTCTGAGATATTCTGTTAAATCCATCACCCCGTTGATCAGTTGTGATACCTACTGGAATGAGAGCATTATTGCCAGCGTTAATGGCGGGACTATCCGCAAGTAAGGCATTAGTAAAGGTTGTACCACCATTGTTTTGCAGGGGGCTGAGTTTTGGATCAATGAGGTTGGTTCTGGTGCCGACGAAGGTGCTGGTAGTAAAGCCAGTGCTAGCAGTGTTGTCGCCAATTAGGTTATTACCAGCGTCGGTGAAGCTGCCAAAAACGTCGCGGGAATTACTGGAATCGCGGGGATCATCAGGATCGCCTATGTAGAAGTTGCCTGCAATGATGGTATCGCCAACGATAACAGTGCCGCCATTACTTACAACACCCCCACCGTTGCCATAAACATTGTAAAAGCCCTCTGCTGTGTTATTGGTAATGGTGTCATTGGTAAGGGTGAGAGTGCCGCTGTTCAAGATGCCGCCGCCGGTATAATATACACTATTATCAGAGACAGTGCTGTTAGTCAGGCTAAAAGTACCTGAGTTAGAGATGCCACCGCCGTCTGCCGCACTATTATTAGAGACAGTGCTGGTAGTGATATCGACAGTGCCTGAGTTATAAATGCCACCGCCGTAAGATGGGTAAGGGTCAGGAACATAACGATTAAGACCACTGGCATCCGCCCTATTATTAGAGACAGTGCTGTTATTTATACTGAGTTTGCCTGTGTTGAATATGCCACCGCCATAGGCTGTGTTGTAACCGACGTATGCGTAATTATTAGAGACAGTGCTGCTAGTCAGACTCAGGTTGCCTTTGTTAAAGATGCCCCCGCCTAATGATGACCCTCTATTACCAGAGACAGTGCTGTTAAGGAGACTGAGGTTGCCTCTGTTAAATATGCCGCCTACTTCCCCTCTATTGTCAGAGACAGTGCTGTTAGTCAGGCTGAGGCTGGTATTGCTATTGAGTAAAATACTGCCTAAAGGATCATTAGCATTAGCAATCTTTAAGCCATCAATGCTGACATCTGTCCCAGAACCTGATATCTCAAACACGCCTGAGGAATTATTCCCACTCACAATAAGGTTAGATACCCCAGTCCCCAAAATGGTAATATCATTGGTAATGGTTAATTTGCCAGAGGTCAGGGTGATGATATCTGGGGTGGCATCGGTGAACACGCCCGCAAAGGTAATCGTATCTGCCCCAACGGTGGCATTGGCATTGAGGATAGCCTGCCGCAATGACCCCGATCCAGAATCGTTGGTATTAGTTACCACAAATGTGCCAGTATTAACAGGTGGCGGGGTGACAGGGGATTGGACTTCGTAAGCACCAATATCAACAACACCGTTGAATATTCGGTTAAATCGAGCGCCGCGTTGGTCAGTGGTGACACCAGTAGTAACTAGGGAATTCTTGCCAGCATCAATAGCAGGGCTATTCGCAAGTAACGCCTGGGTAAAAGTTGCACCACCGTTATTTTGCAGCAGTCCGAGTTTGGGGTCAATGGGGCTACCACTTGTGCCGACGAGGGTGCTGGTGGTAAAGGCAGTGCTACCAGTATTATTGCCAATCAGGTTATTGCCGGAGTCAACCAAGCCACCACTTACGTCAGGGTGTATATCACCGGAGGTGGACTTGTCGAAGTTGCCTGCAATAATGGTGTTACTAACACTAACGTCATCAGAGGAATCCAAGGAACTAAAAACGCCTCCGCCATTACCAGTACCATTACCATCTGAGTCAGCTGTGTTGTTATTAATTGTAGTGCTAATTAGGGTGAGGCTGTTGTCACCGACGTAGGCTTGGTCATTGTATATGCCACCGCCATCCTCTAACGCAGTATTGCCAGAGATGGTGCTATTAGTTAGAGTAGCTGATCCGGAACTATAACCATCATCATTTCCGTTAAAAATGCCACCACCGGAGGTTGCAGTATTGCCAGAGACAGTGCTATTTGTCAGCCTGAGATTACCGCCTTGATTATAGATGCCACCACCGGAGTTTGCCGTATTGCCAGAGACACTGCTGTTAATTAGGCTGAGAATACCAGTTTTACCAGAGGAAGCATCATTAAAAATGCCGCCTCCGGCAGTATTGCCATTATAAATCTTGCTTGCCCCGGTATTGCCATAAACACTGCTGTTAGTTAGGCTCAGAGTACCACTGTTATAGATACCGCCTTGGGTATTGCCAAAGACGCTGGTGTAAGCAAGACTGAGGATGCCGCTATTAGAAATGCCATTTCCTGCTGTATTACCAGACACACTGCTTTTAGCTAGGTTGAGGATGGAACTTCTATTAACCTTAATACTGCCGCTAGCGATCGCCAGTCCATTAATATTGACACTTGTCCCTAATCCTGATATCTCGAATACTGTAGAGGCATTCTTTCCAGTCACAGTAAGCTTAGATGTCCCAGTCCCCAAGATGGTAACATCATCGGTAATCGTCAGTTGCCCAGAGGTGAGCGTGATGGTATCTGGGGTGGTATCTTTGAATATTCCCCCAAAAGCGATCGTATCATCCCCAGCAGTAGCGTTGGCTAAGTTAATTGCCTCCCGGAGTGTTGTGATGCCGTTGTTCGGATCGCCATCATCTGTGTCCCCAGTATTATTTACCGTGAACGTCGCCAGTACCCCTGCGTAAGCCTGCCGCGTAGTTTCTGCAAATGCTAAACTCACTTCCATATCAGCCGTGCGGACTTCTAACTGCCAGTTACCGCCTAATGCTGCATTACCAATTTGCTGACGAGAAGCGGCAATATTTGCTTTGGTGAGTTGGTGCAGTTTGTCTACAAATTCTGTCCCAGCATCACCCAAAGCCACATTGCAACTATAGATGAGTAAGTTCCAAAGGTTATTACTTTTGGCAGAGGTTGAAAATAGATTTTGCCATAATTGCAGTTGCTGGCTGTATTCGTCGAGAGTATCCAATCCTAAATGGGTGTTGCCCAATTGTAAGCAACCTGGGGCACCATGGCACACAATATGAATATTAGTTAAATTTGGACGATTGCAACTCGCTAGAATTTCTGTAATTTGTTCAATACCATCCTGTGTTGATTCAAGCACGAACACTTGGGCATTATCAAGCACGCCATTGACCAAATCGCTATAGTCTTCAACCGCCATGTCGATGAAAACTAAGCTATGAACATAGGAAGTGGAAGTTGTAGGATTTACTTGGAAATGTGAGGTATGTATCGTTGCCATTTGTTTACTTCGAGCTAAGGTAATGAAGGAAACTCAAACGAGTGCATCTCATTTTGGTAGATATATAGTTAGAGGATGTTTGAAAAGTCCTCCAGCGTGTGTTTCACGACCCTGGCTACCGAGAAACTGCTACGAGAGAATCGGAGTTCTGGAATTTGAGATCGCACCTCTGAGTCGCACTTGAGCTCAAGCCGACCCTTTTCAAACATCCTCTTAAGCTTCAAACTGAAGTTGCTGCTTTTGGGATTTTATAAAATATCTGGTTTTTCAGTATTTATTATGCAAATTCCAGCAGATTTAAAGTTGGTGAGGTACACAACGATTCGTCTGTTACCCCAGGTATAAAGCGTGTTTTACTCCTGTATTCTGTATTTTGAATTATGCTAAATTAGTTAAACATCAAAAATTGGCTTAAAAGTAAAGATCATCTGCTTTGGGGAAGTCAAAAGTCAAAAGCCCAAATCATTGCCACAATCATAAAATTTTAGTAGAAAATTTTTATATTTTTTGTCTAGCAAGGCTTTCAGAATTTTATAAAGCGATATCAACATAATATGTAATCAATAACCCAATATGCTTGGCTCTGTGGAAAATTGTAGTAGCGCGGCAAGCTTAAAATATTGGGTAAAGAGGTTAGGGACGACTACCGAATGAACCCCAACAAGTACATCGTCAATCTCAGTGAAGCAGAGCGCGCTCGCCTGAAAGATATTAGTCGAAACGGTCAAG
>NZ_JBALFV010000025.1:0-128015 GCF_036916735.1 Nostoc sp. | reverse complement strand
TTCTGGTGGCAGTTTCTCAGCTAAGGCACTCAAGGCATCGGCACGATAATACTCAGACTCTATTGCCCTGGCAGCAGCAAGGGCTTCTGGCAAAACTTCTGGTGGCAGTTTCTCAGCTAAGGCACTCAAGGCATCGGCACGATAATACTCAGACTCTATTGCCCTGGCAGCAGCAAGGGCTTCTGGCAAAAACTCTGGTGGCAGTTTCTCAGCTAAGGCACTCAAGGCATCGGCACGATAATACTCAGACTGTATTGCCCTGGCAGCAGCAAGGGCTTCTGGCAAAAACTCTGGTGGCAGTTTCTCAGCTAAGGCACTCAAGGCATTGGCACGATAATACTCAGACTCTATTGCCCTGGCAGCAGCAAGGGCTTCTGGCAATAACTCTGGTGGCAGTTTCTCAGCTAAGGCACTCAAGGCATCGGCACGAGAATACTCAGACTCTATTGCCCTGGCAGCAGCAAGGGCTTCTGGCAAAACTTCTGGCAGTTTCTCAGCTAAGGCACTCAAGGCATTGGCACGATAATACTCAGACTCTATTGCCCTGGCAGCAGCAAGGGCTTCTGGCAAAACTTCTGGCAGTTTCTCAGCTAAGGCACTCAAGGCATTGGCACGATAATCCTCAGACTGTATTGCCCTGGCAGCAGCAAGGGCTTTTTGCAATAACTCTGGTGGCAGTTTCTCAGCTAAGGCACTCAAGGCATTGGCACGATAATACTCAGACTCTATTGCCCTGGCAGCAGCAAGGGCTTTTTGCAATGCTAGTTCTTGAAGATTTGGTGTTAAATAATTGACTAGTTTTGTCAGCGAGTCAATTTTCTCTTGTGGTTCTGGTTTTTGCAGGGCATAAGCTAGTCCTTGTTCGGGAGTCCAAATCTTGTTTTTGACCAACGCTAGCAGCAGATTTGCTGGTAGATTAGCTGCCAAACTATTCATCGATGCGGTAATCAAAGCATAACGACACTGCAAGCTTAGTGTTGATTCAGTCCGATTCGCTTCTGCTAGTTCCCAGGCACGAGAAATATCTGTGATGTAACCGCCAGTTTGTGCTAATTGTTCTCGCACTTCATACCAGCCATTGTTTCCAGTTGCAGACTCTTCCCGCAATAAGGTGTGAATCTCTTCTAACTGTCCAGCCTTTTCCAAATGCCAAACTAAATACTGATGAATGTAACCATCATCGAGTAAAGTATGCCATAAACCATTCTGGGTTTTCTGCCGATATTTCTCCAACAAACCAGCGTGAACATCAGCAAGGTTTAAACCCAACCCAGCCAAATCTCCTGGGCGCTTTGGCTGGGAGGGAGCAGTTAACAAATTACAAGCTAAATCGTGGAATAAGTCATGTAAGCGATAGGTAGGCATACCATCAGCAAGCGGTACTCCTGTTAATAGCAATGCTTTATTCCGTAAATATTGCAACATCTTGGCAGCATCACGCTTATCCATCTGCCACAGCGTTGCCGCCATCATCTTATTAATGTTGACATCCTCCGGCAATACCCCTAACCAAGAAAAATGCTGCTGCTTTTCTGGTGGCATTCTCTTGACACTCAAATTTAATGATGCGGTTAAACTCAAGCGTTTTAAACTAGCCTCATCAGTAATTTCTTCGGCTTCCGGTCGGTCAAAACTTGTTAATCTGGCTACTTCTTGCTGAATATCCGCCAACAGTTCATTCCAAGTTGTACCACAGGCAACTTCGGCGGCTGCGAGTTCCAATGCTAGGGGAAGATAACCAACGCCTTTGGCTAAGTTTTCTGCTGAGTGACGTTCTGTGCCTGTAATCTCGCGTCTTAATTTCTTCGTCAGCAATTCCATTGCCTGGTCTGGTTTCATTATATCCAGGCTGTAGGTGCTGGCTGCTAAGGCATCGGCAATGTGACCTTCACGAGTAGTTACTAAAACTTGACAACGCGCCCCACCAAAATTAAATGCTCGTGCATCTTCGGTATTCCAAGCATCATCCACCACCAGCAACACAGCCTTGTCATAAAGCAGAGTCCGCAAATGCGAGGAAGTTGCTTCAACACTGGTAGGTTTAAAGCTATAGTCTTCTAATGCTTGCACCCAGCCACTAAGTAAAGCCAGCACATTGGGTTGTTGACCTAATGTTGCCCAAAGAATGCCATCACAAAAACGAGATTGTATTTCTGCATTATGGGCTAAAGCCGCAGCTAAAGTAGATTTGCCCACCGAACCCAAACCGTGAATCGCAGTAATTACTAAAGTGCGACTATCAGATGATGAACCGTTGAGGAGACGAGGCTTTAAATCATCGCTGTACTCTGGGCGTTCTACAAAGTATGTAGGTAAAGGTGGTGCTTGAAATAGAGTAAGTTTAATTTGGGGTACAGTAGCAACACCCTCATCTTGGGTAGAATTGGCTGTTAATTTTTTCGATTTATTTGGTCTTTTCTTTTCCCACGCTTCATCAAACCCTTTCAGGTTCTTCTCTCTATCCTTTGACCATAGCTTTAAAGTAAAGCGCCAGTCATCAGAACCTTGAGTTTGGAGACGATTATCTTCCAGAATCTTCAAGAAATCCTTCAGCAAATTCAGCGCTTCTCGAATTTGTGCTTTAGTTAACTTGCCAGGATATTTGTCTTTTTGAGTCAGCAACTCTAAGGTGACTAATGTAGTTTGCACAGTCAGCTTGGGGTTAGCGCTGTCTTCTTCTTTCCAGTCGTACTCAATTTTAAAGTTACCATCCTCAAATTCTCTATCGACAAAACAAAGCAGCGCCTCTAGAAGACGCTTGACTCGCTTTTGAATCTCAGGCCCATAGGTAGTTCGTGGCATTACATCCAAATTGAGTAAGAAGTTTGAGGCTACCCCATATTGAAACTACCACCCCAAACTCATGTAATCCAGATTCTAAGGCATTTTCAGCAAGATTAGGGTATTTGCTTAGGGACACAACCCCAAAGAGAACCTGTATTTATCAACTCTTTGGGGTACAAACAAATGCAAGGTAAGCGTCAAAATCTTCTCAGTAAAACCATTGCTTTATTACTGGCAATGCAACTATTCTTGATTGGTTTACAAGCTAAAAGCCGAATCGACGAAGGTAACTCATCCATTGAGGCGTTGATTTGGATGATTCAACAGTATATTCCAGTGCTGGTTAAATTTCGTAGCTTGCAGGATAAAAGGGAGAAAAACGATTCTCCAAAGCTCAAAAGTAAAAGATGAAGTGGTAGGTGTGTTAACGGAACGCCGTAACGCACCTACGCTGAATAAATCATCACATAGACGCGATTCATCGCATCTGTTGTCTTAATTCACGTCGTGTTAAAAAATTAAGACTCCATCTCTGCCAATTCTAACCAGCGTTCAGTCGCCACATCGATCGCCTGCTTCAAAGATTCCACTTCATCATATAGTTTCTGCACTTGGCTATAATTCCCCGGTGAGACATTCGCTAGTGTTTTCTCGGTTTCTGCCTTCTGGGCCTCTAACTGGGCAATTTTACCTTCCAACTGCTCAAATTCCTTTTTTTCCCAATTAGATAACCTCCGCCGCTTTTGATTTTCGGTATTCTTGGATGAAGATGCACCATTTTGGACTTCGGCATTTTTGGGCTTCTCCTTAGTGGTAGCAGCTTGCTGCTGTGCCTCTTCAGCCTTCTTATAATCCAGATAAATCGAGTAATTACCTGGATATTGCCGGAGATTACCGCCTTCCTCAAAGGAAAATATTGTGTCGATGGTGCGGTCAAGAAAGTAGCGATCGTGAGAAACTACAATTACACACCCGACAAAATCTTCTAAATAATCCTCTAGTACTGCCAATGTCTGGACATCTAAATCGTTTGTCGGTTCATCTAAAATCAAGACATTGGGGGCACTCATCAAAACCCGCAATAGAAATAAACGGCGTTTTTCGCCACCCGAAAGTTTATTAATTGGGGCATACTGTTGATTACCAGGAAACAAAAACCGCTCCAACATTTGCGAAGCAGTAATTTGAGTACCATCGGTAATTTTGACAAACTCTCCTTCTTCTTTGATGTAGTCAATCACGCGCTGATTTTCATTTAAAGCTGTAAGCAATTCTTCAGAATGCTGGTCAAAATAACCGATGTGAATTGTAGTACCAATTTCTGCAACACCTGAATCTGGCTTAATCTGACCAGTAATAATATCCATTAAAGTGGATTTACCAGCACCATTAGCGCCAATAATACCGATGCGGTCTTCTGGGCTAAATTCGTAGGTAAAATTATTAATTAGGGTGCGTCCATTGTAGGCTTTAGAAATTTGATTTAATTCAATAACCTTTTTGCCAATGCGACGACCGACTGTCGAAATATCAACTTTACCCTGAACTTGTTTAAATTCAGTATCCCGCAGAGCGTGAGCGCGGTCAATTCTAGCTTTTTGCTTGGTACTTCTGGCTTTTGGCCCTTTTTTGAGCCATTCCAACTCACGCCGCAACAAGCCTTGGTGTTTACGTTGACTACTTACAGCAGATTCTTCAGCTAAAGCTTTCTTTTCAAGGTAATATGAATAGTTACCTGTATAGGTGTAAATGTCGCCTCGGTCGATTTCAATAATCCGATTGGTAACGCGATCTAGAAAGTAGCGATCGTGGGTGATGAGAAAAAGTGCGCCGCGAAAGCGATTTAAATAACTTTGTAACCATTCTACAGAAAGAGCATCAAGATGGTTTGTCGGCTCATCCATGAGCAAAACATCTGGTTCTGATAGCAATGCTGATGCTAAAGCAATACGCTTACGGTAACCTCCAGATAAAGTGCCTATCTTGGCATCAAAGTCAGAAATTCCTAATTTGGTGAGGATGATTTTGGCATTAGTTTCTAGTTCCCAAGCACCAGTCGTATCCATCTGTTGCATCACCACAGAAAGGCGAGACATCAGTTGGCTATCATCTGGATAGTGAACCAATTTATCAGAGAGTTCTTCATACTCACGCACTAAAGCAATATGTTCGCCACTGTCAGCAAAAACTTGCTCTAAAACTGTGTGATTTTCATCTAAATCTGGCTGCTGGGGTAAGTAAATAATTTTAGAACCAGAGTTGACTAAAATTTGACCGCTATCAATCGATTCTAATCCGGCGATCATTTTTAATAGGGTTGATTTCCCGGAACCGTTAGTACCAATTAAGCCAACTTTATCGGTAGCATCGAGGCTAAAGCTGGCATCTTTTAAAATTTCTTTGATGCCAAAGTCTTTTGTTACTGATTGTAGTGTAATAATACTCATAAGATTTAGAAACTTTTTTATTGATTATTAGTTAGTAGTACAGCACGGCATAAATCAAACTAGAATTTTAAACAAGCAAAAACCTTAATATACAAAATTTTTGATTTTTGACACTTCGATTACCTCGGCTTCTCTACGAGACGCTACGCGAACGCTCGGCACAAGTCTGCTCAGTGTTAACTTTTGACTTTCACCTTGCGCTGGTAGGTAAGGCAAATACCTTACCTACATTCGCTGAATTCTATAGAAATAAGTCCAAGGGGAGATGTCCATACATTTCGTTGATTCCGTCTTCGTGGTAAGACTGACAAGATACTAATACGCCACGATGATGTCCAGCATAAGAATCAAGATAACATAAGCCATTTTTCCCATTTAATTTGATATAAACTGGGCCTTCAGGTGCAGGTAAATTGTCTGGTGGTTCATAACCCAAAGCCAGAGAATAAGTCTTCATGGCAAGTATTCCTTCTTCTGCTGTATCAGCACAGATTCCTAAAATTTGATAATCAGCAAGTTTAGCGATCAAAATTAAGGCACTACGAATTACTGATTTTTCCGATGGCTTGAGGACAGGCGCAATATCTAGACAGTTGAATTTATTCAGTAATTTTTTCGCTTCTTCGGCGGTGAGATTCTGAGGATTGGGGGTTGACATAAACTTTGATTATTGTGTTATTGGTTTTTCTTTTGTGTATGAGTTGGGACTAGTGCCGCAAGGCGAAAGTTAAAAGTTAACACTGAGGAAGTCGAAGTGTCAAAAGTCAAGAGAATTGGATTCCAAGTTCTTGCATGATCTGACATGGTATATTTCTTTTCGCGCTCCTGTACTAACCCAACTTATTTAAATATTATTTACTAGAATTAAGGTTGATTTTGAACATTTCCAAGGTTAAATATGAAGGGAATACCGCTTTTTGAGTCACTACCCATAACGAGGACTTTGGGCATTTGAGCGCCGCCAGTCTTCCAAGCTTCAATTGCTTCTTTTTGCAGAACTAACTGCCCTCCTTGGGCTTTGAGTGTCTCTGCTAAGAGTCTTTGAGCTTCTGCCCTACCTTTGGCTCGATTCACATCTGCTTGTGCTTCTTGTTCTGCTTCGCGTGCTACATAAACGGCTCTTTGCGCCCGTTGTTCAGCAATTTGTTTTTCTTCCACTGCTCTGGCAAATTCTGGTGAGAATGCTAAATCAACTACGCTAGTATCTAACACAATTATCCCATATTTGTCTAAGCGATCGCCTAATGCTCGATCAAAGTCTTCTTTCAATTCACTTCTTTTAGTAATTGCTTCTTCTACTGTTCTTCTAGCTGCTGCAATTTTAAATGCTTCTTGAGTCTGGGGTGCAATAATTTTCGATACAATATTTTCTAAGGTTCCTTGTTTTCTTCTAACTTCAACTACCTGTATGGGATCGAGGCGAAAGTTGATCGCAAATCTCGCAGATAAATTTTGCAAATCTTTAGTAGAACTCTCTGCTGGCACTTCAAATTTTTGGACAGTCAAATCATACACATCTATCACAGAGATAAAAGGCGGTTTTACATGAATCCCTTCCAATAATGCCCCATCTTTCGCTTTACCCAGGATGCTGATCACTCCTGCTTGCCCTGGGTTGATAATGATAAAGGAATTTAGCCCCAAAATCACTAGTGTTGCTAACACAATTCCTAAAACTGTGCTTTGCCAATTTCCCAATTGCTGATTTTTCAAATTTCTCTCTCCATTATGAATTAGTCATTGGTCATTGGTGATGAAGAGTTATTATTCTCCTTGTCTTCCTTTTTTAGTTTCCAGTCCCTAGTGCCTGGTGCTGAGTCATAAATTTTACTTTGTATTGGGTAAAAGAAATTACTAGTTTAAGTTTCTCATTAGTCTGTCTGAATTAAAGGTTTAATCTGAAGAAGACGGCACTGGCGGTTTAATGTCCATCGTTTGTGATGATAAGCTAAACCACATCTAGTTTGCATATTCAAAATTAATATAACTCTTGTGGGGTGGGCATCTTGCCCGCCCTAATTGTGCAAGTTAAATGTGGAACAGCTTCTTAACCAATTAGAGTGGTTTATGGATAGAGAAGCGAATGATATTATCCAAGTTTCCACAACTGTTTTAATTCATTGTTGCAAACATATATGCAAGTAACAGATGTAGTTGTCATTGGTAGCGGTATTGGCGGTTTGAGTTGTGCTGCTGTTTTGGCACGCTATGGCTTTGATGTAATAGTCTGCGAAAGTCACTCCATCGCTGGAGGGGCTGCTCATGCTTTTGAGCGCAATGGTTTCAAATTTGATTCAGGCCCGTCTCTCTACTCTGGATTGTCTTACAGCCCCTCTGCTAACCCTCTGCGACAAGTGTTAGATGCAATTGGTTCGGAATTACCATGCATAACCTATGATACTTGGGGTTGTTGTGTGCCAGAAGGCGATTTTGATACGTCGGTTGGTACCGAGCAATTTTGTGAAGTGCTGATGAAATTCCGGGGACATGATGCGGTAGCCCAATGGCAGGAACTCCAGCGCATTATGGAACCATTCGCTAGTGCAGCAACTTCTATGCCACCGGCGGCATTACGCTTTGATTTTGGTGCTGCTAGAACTGTCGGCCCGTTTATCCCATCTCTGACAAAACATCTGGCAAATATAATTAAGCTGACGGGTCCCTTTAGCCGGATTATGGATGGTGTTGTTAAAGACCCGTTTACCCGAAACTGGCTAAATTTGCTGTGTTTCCTGCTTTCTGGATTGCCAGCAGATGGCACTAGCGCCGCAGAGGTAGGATTTATGTTTGCAGACTGGTATCGACCAGATGCAATACTTGAATATCCCATTGGTGGTAGTGGTGCTTTAGTTGACACCCTTGTACAAGGATTGCAGCGTCACGGTGGGAAGTTGATTCTAAGCGCTCATGTGGAAGAAGTGCTTGTGGAAGGTAATCGGGCGGTGGGTGTGCGTCTGCGCGATCGCCAAGAAATTCGGGCGCGGCGGGCAGTTATTTCTAATGCATCAGTTTGGGACACACTGAAGTTATTACCAGAAAAAGCAGTACCCAAACAGTACCGGGCTAAACGACAAGCAACGCCTGAGTGTGATAGCTTTATGCATCTACATTTAGGCATTGATGCTCAAGGATTACAGTCAAATTTGCGCTGTCATTACATCGTGGTTAATAACTGGGAATTGGGCATAACAGCACCTCAGAATGTTGTGGTGATTTCAATTCCTTCAATTCTCGATCCATCTTTAGCACCACCTGGTAAGCACGTAATTCATGTTTATACTCCTGGTAATGAGCCATACTCTATCTGGCAGGGAATGGATAGAAGGAACCAAGAATACGCCGAAAAAAAGCGATCGCGTGCAGAAATAATGTGGCAAGCGCTACAACGGATTATTCCAGATATTCGCTCTCGTTGCGAAGTCACACTTGTTGGTACACCTCTAACTCACGAACGTTATCTCCGCCGTCACCAAGGTTCCTACGGCCCAGCAATTCAGGCTGGAAGCGCTATGTTTCCTGGCCCCAGCACACCTTTAGCAGGACTGATGTGCTGTGGCGACTCGACATTTCCCGGCATTGGTTTACCAGCAGTCGCCGCCAGTGGGTTGATTGCTGCCAATACACTTGCACCTGTTAATAAGCATTTAGCAATGCTTCAAGATATCAAGTGTATTTAATTTTTCGAGTATAAAATCTAGTTGCCAACAGAGCCGCACCTGCCGCCAAAACTGCTAGTACACTGTTAGGTTCAGGTACGGCAGCAACTTTAGCATCAATTCGGGCAGTTCCAGCAAACAAACCTGTCAATTCAGGTTTTTCCAGGATATTAGCAAACTCTGGAGAAATCAGCAATTTAACATCAGGGATGGTTAAATTTTGATTATCAAATGCCACAGGTTCTGGAAGACTCAAATCAAACAAAATTGTATTTAAAGAAAATGTGTCTCTTAAAACAAATCCGCTAGTATCTTTAACGGTACGTCCTGGAACAAAACCAATTGAAAAGTCACCCAGAGTAATTTGATCGTTGAAGGTAACAGTCCCAGTACCCTCTATTGTACCTGAGAGCGGAGTAAAACCGCCTTCATCACTGAATGTGAAGTTGGTGGCTGAGTCTATATTAAAGCCAACTAAATAATTGCTGGGAATTGGTGCGACTGTATTATTACTACCTGTCAAGATTAGTCCGATATTTCTAAGAATATCTTCGTGGTCACGATCAATGCTAGTGACTCCAGATATCACTTTAAAAGTTGCAGCTTCTACCTCTATAGGTGCAATTGATATAAAAGCTGCTGTTGTACAAGCAAGAATCCCTGATAATTGAAAAAAACGCATATATTCTCCTTCTTTTAGTAGTTCATTTTATCTAAAAACCGCTCGTTATAAAACTAAAAAAACTTTTATAAAATTTATATGAAGTAGTCGTCAAGCTAATAGCAAAATTTCAGTCATAGAGTTAAAAATCTAAAGTTAGGTGCATGGGGATAAATAAATATCACTGGTTAGGAGGAAGCATAAGGTATGAAATATAAGGCATTAAGTATAAAAATTCATAAAAATATAGTTACGTTTAATTATGTCTACTACTAATTATTTAGCTTTAAACCTAAAAATTTTGATGTGGTTAAGCATAAGGTTTATCTTGAATTATTGAAAAGTTTATGTTAAGACGTGTAGCACTATCTCAAAAACTATTTATAAGGTAAATCTCATGTAACACAAATGCTACAACTGCGCTGTCCCTGTCTTAATGGTGAACTGGCGATTTGATATTTTCGCAAAAATGGGATGCTCTAGATGTACATCTGTGCATCCCTATCTATGTATAAGCAAATATTTTCTTAAAAATAAGACTTACGCAAACTCTACAATTCTTGGCATTCTTCTCTAACGAAACGCTATACTTGGCGAAGCCTCTCGCAGAGAAGGCGTCTTGGCGGTTCGATAAATTAAGCTTTTTGGTACTTTTTGCGTAAGTCCTTAAAAAGAATCTCAATTTTTATCAAATTTTAAAATTTCACTTAAATTAAACAATTTTGGAGCCTCTTTACTAACAATTAATGGCAATTTGCCATTCCATTTTTCTATTGCTTGCCTTTGCAGAATTTCGGGAGTTAAACCATCACGTAATAATCTGTGCGCTTCAGCCTCGCCTTTGGCTAAATTAACTTTTGCCTCAGCCTCTTTTGTTGCTTTCAAGGCGATAAACTCTGCTCGTTTTGCTTCTTGTTCAGCAATCTGCTTCGCCTCCACCGCCTCACCAAATCTTTCTGAAAAATGGACATGAACTAGAGAAATATCATCAACTGCAACATGATAGTTACTCAAGCGTGTAGACAAGGCATCATCTACTCCACCTTTGACTTCTCCTCGTTTAGTAATAATTTCTTCAGCAGTATACTTTGCCATGACTGCTTTTAAGACTTCTTCAACTGCTGGGTTAATAATCCGAATAACTACATCTTGTTCATCTCCAATTTCTTGAAAAATGGCATTTGCCTCCTGGGGGATAATATGCCAATTGAGAGCAACATCAGTGAAAACATTTTGTAAATCTTTAGAAGAAGCCTCAGCTGAAATTTCCTGATTTTGAACTCGAACACTCAAATTTTTCACAGTATTAACTACAGGAATAATTAGGTGAAGTCCTTCTCCTAATATCTGGTTTTGTACTTCGCCAAATTTCATCAAGACACCACGTTCACCTGCATTTACAATCACACAAGGCGTGAGAAAGAGAGTTATCAGGAACAAAAGAGCAGTCAGTTTACCGGCACTGTTAAAAGTTGGATTTTTTTTCATCTATTTGAAACATGTGTGTATCTTGAATAGAGACACATATTTAGAAGTTGTAAGCTTCTTCCCGTCATCCTCTTATAACTTTGACTCTAAGTCAATTTTCATATCACTTTAAACAAGGTAACAAATCAGTATTACCAATAAATAGCAAGTCCCTGATTGAGCAGTTAATATGTTGCATATACAGCTATATAGTTAGGTGGATGATGTGTACTTTATTACCCTAACTTGGAGCTACTGAAAGTTAGGATAGCTTTATATTTACATAAGTTACTGTAATAATATCTAAAAACCGTAGTATTTGAAAAGGTAAGTTGCTTTTAATTGAGTAAAGCAGGGCAAATCACACTTTTTCTAACCCATGTATTACATTTAGCTCGTCTTTTTGTTTACCAAACTCATTAGCTGCTTATCTAAGTCGATTGTCACTAAGCTGTTACGCAAATAAAATTGTATATTTACTCGTGTACCCCTCTGGGCAAGCAAGCTAGCAACAGCGTCTCCTTCAGGAGAGGGTTGTCATTAGTCATTTGTATTTCAAAGGACAGATGACCATTGACTGCATGACAGTCTTAACAATTGCAATGTACAATCTAGACGCGCATCAGCTGATCAAGGTTAATTTTGATTAAAAACTCTTCCTCATCTTTAATTTCTCTGAGAAAATGGTACAAGCATTGAGGATAACCTTAGTTTCTCATCGCGTTTTAAGACTCTAACGAAATCATCGGCTAAAATTTCTGCCGTCCACGGTGCTTGAGCAACAATGACTTCAGCAATCGCAATGCTCATCTGGGTTTCGTCGGTGTAGCTGCCTAGATTGAGTCGAAAACGCGAATGTTCATTATCTCGTCTGCATATTCAAAGCTTGCACCGTAAGTATCCGTATAGGCGTAGCCCGCACTTCTCTACGAGACGCTGTGCGAACAACAAAGCTCAGTGACCGCCGTAGGCATCGCTAACTCTAGCAGCATATTCGTATTAAATTAAAAACGGACGCGCCATAAAAAAGCTAGAAACTGATTTAGCATCTATCGGTTCTCCCTCCAAAATCGCCTTCTCTAATTCTTCGGGAGTCAAAAACACAGTTTCGATATCCTCGTCTCCATCTTGTGGTGGTGGTGTTTCCAGCTTTTCCAAATCTCGCGCCAGAAAAGCATAGATAATTTCATCAGAATAGCCGGGAGCTAGGAAAAACTCGCCTAATTTGTCCCATTTTTTGGCACTATAGCCAGTTTCTTCTTCGATTTCACGCTGTATCGTCTCTAAAGGTTCTTCATTTGCTTCCACAGTTCCCGCCGGAAATTCTAATATGCGTCCCTGAATTGCAAAACGATACTGGCGCACGAGTACAAGTTTATCCTCTGGCGTTATCGGCACAGCTAGAGCGCCACCAGGGTGACGAATACATTCCCATTCTCCTTCTGATTTATTAGGCAAACGCAAGCGATTAACTTCAAAATCAAATTTGCGTCCTTTATAAAACAGGCGTTGTCTCAGTAGTTGTGGTAATTCTCTACCTAATGGCATAATAAAATCTGATTATCTGTGAATACAGAGGTGGAATCAGCGTTCTTCTGCGTTTAAGGATGGTATTTTTAATTGCCCATCAATAAATGTACATCAGAACAGTCTACCTCTTTCACCAGTTCTTTAATAACATACCCGGATACTGGTTCTATCCAATCTGGGGCAATTTCCGCCAGTGGAACTAAGACAAAGGCACGATCCCGCATTCGTGGATGCGGAATCTGGAGATTGGGTGTATCCATAACAATGTCATCAAATAATAACAAATCTAAATCCAGGATTCGTGGGCCCCAGCGTTCCTGACGCACACGCCCAAATTGTTGTTCAATTCCTAACAAAATTTCTAATAGCTGCTGGGGTAGCATTTCTACCTGCAATGTGACGCAGCCATTTAGGTAATCTGGTTGTGGTGGCCCTACGGCTTTGGTTTGGTACCAATTGGATTTGGCTTCTAAGACAATACCTGGCGTTTGGGCTAAAGTTTCTATAGCTGCTTCTAAAATTGTTTGGGAATCGCCGATATTACTACCAAGGGCAACGGCGCTTCTTTTTAGCTCTACTTCAGCGTAGCTTGCCTTAAATAAGCTGTTTTTAGTATGTATTCTCGGATACTCAGGTATACCTGTTACAGAAAATGCCAATAATTTTTATATTCCGATATAGTTATCAAAATTGCAATTTTTTTACAAAACCCAATTAACCAAATTTAAAAGAGATTATTTTCTTATAGTAAATTTAGTTAATTATTTATAGGATATTATACTAACACAGAGGTAGTGCTATAACCCCAAAGCTGATTAATGGTGGTTATACAGTTACTACTTTGAGCGAGGAACTGACGTGGGGAAGCTTATCTCCTGGTTCAAGCGAAGACCAACTAATTTGAGTGACTCTGGCAAGGAGGAACAAATGAGAGCTTACCACCAGCACATCTGGCGCAGGCGAGGCAGTTACTGAGCAAATGAAAATTTTTCCATCTAGGATGAAAGCTAATCAGGCAAGTCGCGGTAAACCACTCTATCGTCGCATCTGGTTTTGGGCAGGCTTGGGTTTAGGTGGTGGGATAGTCGCCTTTATTTACGGCATCAGTTTAATAGATCGGACTTTGCCAGATCAGTCCGAGTTGAATGCCGTGGCTCGAGAACAAACACTGACCATCAAAGCTGCTGATGGAACCATATTACAACAACAAGGTGAAACGGGTAGAGAACAGCTAAAGCTGGAACAAATACCAGATAATTTAAAAAAAGCTTTCATCGCCTCAGAAGATAGAAGATTTAAGCAACACAATGGATTCGATCCCCAAGGGATTGTGAGAGCGGGTTTGAATAATTTGCGATCGCAAGGTGTGGTTGAAGGTGGTAGCACCATCACCCAACAGCTAGTGCGGATTCTGTTTTTGAAACAAGAACAGACGGTCTGGCGCAAACTCAAGGAAGTCCGCCTAGCACAAAAAATGGAGAATGAATTAACCAAAGATCAGATTTTAGAGCGTTACCTAAATCTGGTTTATTTGGGAGGTGGAGCTTATGGTGTGGCAGATGCATCCTGGGTATACTTTAGTAAAACGCCAGACCAGCTTTCTTTAGCCCAAATGGCAACGATTGCTGGATTAGCACCTGCTCCTAGCTTATACGCTCCAGACAAGAATCCTGAAGCGGCAAAACGGCGGCGGGACTTGGTATTGCAACGGATGCAAGAAGATAAAATAATTACGCCAGAACAAAGGCAGGCAGCAGTCCAAGAACCACTGATTCTCAAAAGCAGTTTACCCAAGCGACTGGAAGTAGAATCACCCTACTTTACCAGTTACATCCAAAAAGAATTGCCGAAGTACGTTTCTCCTAACGTGCTAAAAAGTGAGGGATTAGTAGTAGAAACCACGCTGAACCCGACTTGGCAGAAAGTCGCAGAAGAGGCAGTTGCCAAAACGCTGCGAAATCAAGGAAGCTGGGAGAACTTTAAGCAAGGAGCAATGGTAGCCATTGACCCCCGCAACGGTGAAATTAAGGCAATGGTTGGGGGAAAAGATTTTGGTAAAAACCAGTTTAATCGGGTTACTCAAGCACAACGGCAGCCAGGATCGACATTTAAAGGGTTTGTATATGCTACTGCGATCGCTAGCGGTAAAAGCCCGTATGATAGCTACGAGGATGCGCCCTTTGTCGTAGATGGTTATGAACCGAAAAACTACAGCGAAAACTTCCACGGTTCAATGAACATGAGAGATGCCCTCACCCGCTCTGTTAATATTATTGCGGTAAAGGTGTTGATTGATGTGGGATTTACGCCAACAATTAAACTTGCCCATGATATGGGAATAAAATCTGAACTCAAGCCTACCTATTCTTTGGCTCTTGGCTCAAATGAAGTGAATTTGCTAGAGTTGACTAGCGCCTATGGCAGTTTTGCCACTCAGGGATTGCATTCAGAACCTCATGGTATTACCCGCATCCTCAACCGTCAAGGCAAGGTGATCTGGTCAGCTAATTTCAAGCCAGAACGGGCCCTTGACGCTGACAGTGCCGCCATCATGACTTGGATGTTACGCAACGTCGTAGAAGAGGGGACTGGTGCTGCTGCTCAATTAGGTAATAGACCAGTTGCAGGCAAAACCGGCACCTCCGACGAAGCCCGCGATTTATGGTTTATTGGTTACATTCCCCAGATGGTAACAGGCGTTTGGCTAGGTAACGATGATAACCACCCCACAGATGGCAGTAGTGGTAGTGCTGCTTACACCTGGCACGAATTTATGGAAAAAGCGGCAGAGGGGATGCCTGTAGAAAAGTTTCCCAAACGTCCCAAGTTAGAAGGTCGTAAAGGCATTATCAAAGCCCAGCCTCTCAAGCCCAAACAAGTGCTGAATCATTCTATTTCTTCAGATGATGATGACTCAGAAGGCCAAAGGGAAACTGCTAGAAATTCTAATTCTGAAGATAGTGGTTCATCTAGGAGACATAGAAGAAGGAGCTATTCTCAAGAAGAACAGCAATCGAGCGATTATACCCCAAGACGGAGAAGGCGCGATCGCACCGAAAAATCAAGTTCCAATAACTCTTCCTCAGAATCATCTCCTCCACGGCGACGATCTACAAGAGTACAATCTGATTCCTCTCCCCCGCCTCGAAGAACTAGGCGATCATTGCCTCCGGCAAATAGTTCCGGTTCTTCAGATTCTTCATCATCACAACCATCCTGGCGGGATAGACTTAGACCTTCTAATTGAGAAGTGAGCATTGGGCAAAACAGTGCTGAGTTAGGAGTAATTCTCCCCTCTTGCCCTGCCCCCTGCTCCCCATCGACTTTTCTATGCAATATGAAGTTGCTGAAACTAAACTCCAGAGGGATGTTAAGTGATACGCTCCTCATTCTATAGTGTGTCAAGTAGTGTTACTTAACATTGGAGAATATACTCATGCATATATTGATGCAGGCAGCAGATTCAGTTGCAACAGGTGGTGGTCAGTTTCCTTTTGCTTTCACCTTAGTGTATGTCGTTGGTTTTATTGCTGCTGTAACCATTGGTTCAATAGCTTGGTACAACTCTAAACGTCCCGCAGGTTGGGAAAGCAAAGAACGTCCTGATTTTGTGCCTAAGGTTGATAAAGAAGAAACTCCGGGTCTGGGCGATCCGAAGTCATAATTTAGTCATTAGTCATTAGTCATTAGTTATTAGACTATGCACTTTTGACTATGATTAGTTTTGCACGTCAACCCAACGCCGATAAAGCTTTTGAATTTGTTTAAGAAGTGCAGTATGAGCTGGTTGAGTTGAATCATTCGGTTTGGCTATATCCTGCAATTGGGTCAGGAGTCTGGCTTCTTCGACGGCAACTTCGCCATCGCTATAAATTAAGCCACTGATGGCTTCAATTAGATTTTCACAATCTTCATGACTGGGGCGATCGCCTAAATACTCCCGCACCCAGTCATAGCATTCTTTTGGCTGTACAGGAACTAATTCGTACAGCCAAGGCTTAATTTCTGGATCGTTAGCTAAACCTTTTGCTTGAGCGATTTCGCGGAGATATTGCCGTTCTTCTGGTTGGATTCTGCCATCGATCCAGGCGGCTCCAATCAGGATTTTAACTAAGTTTTTGACATTGTTAGGGGTAACCATTGCTGCCTCCTCTGGTAGATTCAGGCCTCCACCAAATCGTACAATCCTAAACAGTATTCATTCGGAATCATTGGTTTTTCTTAAGCGCACCATAAAAAAGCCATCCATGTCCTGTCTATGGGGCCAGACTTGAAACCAACCTTGAGGCGTGCTATGTGCAGAAGTAGGCAACTCAACGCCGCTCTGAGACTCAATTTGCCAATCGGGTGACCCAGCTAAAAATGCCGAAATTACTTCTTCGTTTTCTGCTGGATGCAATGTACAAGTGGCATAAACTAGTACACCACCAGGTTTGACAAAAGTTGATGTATGTGTTAATAATTCTTTTTGCAGTACCGAAAGTTCCCGGACAGATTCTGGTGTCTGTCGCCAACGAGCATCAGCATGACGGTGCATAGTTCCCAAACCAGAACATGGAGCATCAAGCAATACGCGGTCTGCGGTATTTTGAAATTGGTTGAAGTGACGACTGTCACCAGTGTAAGTTTGAATGGATTGTAAATTTAGCCGCCCCGAATTTTGTTGGAGTTTGCGAAGACGAGAAGGAGTGCGATCGCAAGCCCAAATTTTACCCTTATCCGCCATTAACTCAGCGATGTGGGTTGTTTTACCCCCTGGTGCAGCACAGGCATCAATTACCAACTCACCTGGTTGGGGGTCAAGCAAGTGACTTACCAATTGGGCACTACTATCTTGTACAGTCCACCAACCTTCTTTGAAACCAGGTAGTTTTTGAATTGACCCAGCACTACCAATCAATCGTAAAGCTTGGGGTAAATGAGGAATTTGTCTCACCAAAATAGCAGCAGATTGCAAAGCCGCCTCAACTTCTTCGATGGAAGTGCGAAGTGGGTTGATACGCAAGTCGATTGTTGGTGATTGGTTCATCCATTCACACAATTGTTCTGTCTCAACCAAACCCAGTTGTTCTAACCAGACTTGAATAATCCAATCAGGAAAGCTGTGTAAAATACCCAAGCGTTCCACTGGGTTTTCTGGAAGTTGTAACGGATCGGTGTGGAGAGATGAGGAGGATGAGGGAGATAAGGGACTGCTTTCTCCCCTTGCTTCCCATGCTTCCCCTGCTCCCCTTGCTCCCCCTGCTTCCCCTGCTTTTCTAAGATATTGGCGTAATAGACCGTTAACAAAACCCGTGAGTCCAGAAAAACCGTTTTCTTTAGCGAGTTGGACGGTGGTGTTAACAGCAGCTGAGGGGGGAATACGCTCTTGATAACGCAGTTGATAGAAACCCAGATGTAAAATAGTGCGGAGGTCTTGTGGTTGTTGATGAGATTTCTTTTTAGCAAGTTGATCAATGAGAGTATCAAGCGTGCGCTGCCTTCTGACGCTGCCATAAACCAATTCTGTCAGCAAGCGGCGATCGCTATCAGCCAAATTAACTTTTTGCAGCACTCTATCTAGAGCAATATCAGCATAAGCCCCCTTATGAACATCTCGCAGGGCAATAAAAGCTAGTTGACGGGAGTTTGTCATGGAAACTTGATTCAGGAGTCAAAAGGCTTTTGTATTCTAACTCCCAACTCTTTACTAATTCGTAATTCGTAATTCGTAATTGTCGGATTTAATTTTCTCTTGTTTATAGGTAGTTTTGTTTCAGTCCGAGTCTAAATTCCTGTTTGGAACTGTCTTTTAATTACGAATTATAAATTATAAATTACGAATTATTGCATATACGGGTCTACAGTGGCGATTTCAAGCTCACATGCTCTAGAAACCTGTTCTGCTGGTAATTTGCCAAAACTGATTAATGGTAAATAAGTGGGGTTTGCCATCAATTCTTTTGCCAATAAGAACCCAGTAATTGTCCAAGTTTGATATTTTCGAGCTTGTTTGCCAATTAGTCGCCCTTTCTTACCGTCGTAATATTCTGGCCATTCATCTGTACTGAGGCGACCTTGGGCAGTTTCAATAGCCTTTTGTGCAAGACTTGTTCTGTTAGTTTTCACCGCCGCCGCCGCTAACATCCACATTAAAACTGGCCAACTACCAGCATTATGATACGACCAGGGGATATTTTTGGGGTCACATCCAGTTACAATTCTGTATTCTTCATGTTCCAAAGCTGGGAAACAAATTTTCATTGGCATATCTCCCACCAAATCATCCCATCGTTCTTCAATGAGAGTCATAATTGCTTGTGACTGTTCTTCAGTGGCTAAGTCTGAAATAATTGCCATTAAATTTCCGAGCGAAAAGAAGCGAGTATCTAGCTGCGACGGCCCGACATTACCTGCTAAATAACCACCTTTTTTTGGCAACCACTTATCTAATTCATAATAGGGAACAGAATCTACATATATGTTGAACAGATTAACAGCACCCTTACCATATTCTTCACTTTTGAAGCGATAAATTGCATTCAGGCGATTAATATCTATCCAATAATGCTGGCGAATATGAGCGCATAAAAGAGGCAAACGGTTATCAATGGCTGCAACAATATCAGAATTTCCTTGGCAAATTAGCAGTTCACGAGATGCACGCAATGCCGTGTAAAAGAGAACTTGTAGTTCTATAGGATGCCCATAAATGCCCATCCGACGGTCAATCATACAAGCACCATCTGGAACCAACAGCGTTGGGTACATATCAAAACGATTTGCCAAGCAGATTTCCATAATTAACCTGATGCCATTTTGGAATTCAGGTTGATATGCTAAAGAAAAATCTTCTGTGGACATTACATAAGCACGCAATAAAATAATCCACCATAAGCAAGAATCTACAGGTGTAACTCTAGCGATCGCATGTTCACCAAAATCAGCCTCTAAATATTCTTGTCCATTATCTGATACAACTTTAAAGCTAGCTGGGATTAATCCTCGTCCAGGTTTATAGGCATCTAATGCCCTTTCTTTAGGTTGTAACTTTAAGGTTTCTTCTAAGAAATTACGAACAATATCTGTTCTACCTTTGATCAGAAAAATTAGAGCTGAAGATACAAAATCTCGAACAAAGCATTGGTCATAATTGAGCGCCTCTACAGATGCATCATAAGCGGCTACTGTCCCAACGGGACGCCCCTGATAATAGAGAATTGATTTTTCTAGTGTTCGCCACGCCTCTTCAACTTCTTTGAAATTTTCAGTAGTTTCCAATTCGTTTATGTGCATCGCCAGAATAGCTCCATTTGGATTGTGAATTTGTGGTAGATGCGTCTTCATTTATTATTTTGCCATTTTCAGCATAACAAAAACGATTCTTTGAATAGCAAATATAATTTGGAGATAAATTAATCAACTCAAAACAAATAAATCTGCTGACTCATGCAGCTTTATTGCTAGTTAATTTGCTTATAATAGATTACTCTTCTGGTGAATTTTAGTTATTTATCACCGCAAGCAGTAACATGATTTTAAAAACAGTTACACAAGATATATTTTTAGATTATTTATTGTTCTGTTTAATATACAGAATCTTTGCTTTATCAAATAAAAATATATCTTCAGTGCTGTTTAAGATTTGCATGAAGTTAAAACTGATTGCAGTATATTTACTTGAGCAGGATTAGTTTTTGACACTAAGAGATCAGATTATTCCCCTATAAACTAATAATTTATAACGTTTTTTCAAAATATGCAAGATAAATACTTGAAAAGTTCAGATGTCAATACTTCTCAAGAGTTATATATTTTACCTTACTGACATTTGTGAGCGTTTAACTACTCTTGGAATTCTTTATAAGCTTAATTAATTGCTTGCATTGAAGCTTTTGCAATCACAGAACTGTTGATATCATGATGATACAATCTTGCTAATCGAAGGTAGGCAAGTTTGACATCTTTGGGGCGATCGCTCTGATTTACACTCAAGACTTCCGACCATTCCCCAGATAGTACATCAAGATTAAATTTATCAAAGCTTGGTATTTGACTCCAAATTTTGATGCTTCCGCCATTACCGCCATTTACCAGCGTCTTGCCATCAGAACTGAAAGCAACAGGACTACAACCAGAGAGAGTTTGTAGTAGTTCCTCAGTGTAAAGGTTCCAAAATTTGATAATACCGTCTCTGCTGGCACTGGCGAGAGTTTTTCCATCAGGGCTGATGCTACAATTTTGCGTTAGCGAAGCTCGCCGAAGGCATCGCAGTTTCACAAATAGTCATGGGAATAATCCTTTTTCAGTTCTCTTGAATTTTTACTCAAAAATTTGACTAAATGTACGGCAGGGGCGACGCCGAATAGCCCGTCGTAGACATCACATTTTATGAGAATGTGGCAATGGCGATCGCGCTTGGCTAAAAAACTTTTAGTTGGATTCCTCAAAAAGAGACGGAAAGTTACGACGACCACTCACAACCAGTAGAATTTTGATACCATCATCTAATAATCTGTAGAAAATACCCTGCTTTTTCGTTCAGTTAGGATTTATTTAGGAAACACAGTAAGTCATATTCACACAAGATGCTGATTTTTTGGTGATTGTGAGTTGCTGTCAAACTTTCCTCTGTAACCAAGCAAAGACTTCATTAACAGAAAGCGTCAAATTCAAATCTTCTAACACTGGTAATATATCTTGTCCTGATAATAAATCTGGTAAAGAATTAGGCTGATAAACTAAAATACAACGTTCACTTGGATCAATCAACCATCCTAGCTGACTGCCATTTCTCAAACAGTGTAAAATATTTCCAGTTACTTTAGTTTGACTTTGAGCCGGAGAAAGAATTTCTATTACCCAAGCGGGTGCAAAATCAATACCACTGCTGATAATTTCACCGTTTTCATCCAGTGGGAGTTGATTGGTAGAAATAACAACTACATCAGGAACTACTGAACGATTACCGCAGGTACAGCGCAATTCAGGAAAGGCTTCGTAGTTACTGCCCAATGCATCAATTGCTGTAACTAAACGTTTTTGCAATAAACTGTGTTTAGCCCCTCCCATTGGTTTCTGAATTGCCTCTGCGTTAATATATTCCCAAGCTGGTGACTCCTCAATGTATGGAAGTTTTAAGAACTCTTCTAGAGTGGTGATTTCTGGAACTGTAATTTTTCCTTGCGTCAACCCAATATTTTTCATAATTCGGATTATAAGTAAAAGCGGGTCAGTCTTTGGAACAAGTAACATTTTAAGATTAAGATTGTTGTAGCTTTGCCTTTATAGTATCAGGGCAAACGCATCTAAATTACTCCTGATCACGACCAATCTTAAAAACCAAAGAAAAAATCTGCATTTCTCGTTTGATTTGTTTTCTAAGCCTAAAGCGATCGCCAAAAGCTTTGTCAATAAGCAGTAATTAATGCGACTATTTTTCAGCTTATTGATAATAAAAGGGTCTTGTTGACATGATGCGTTTGCCCTGTTTATAGTATAGGCTGAAGCCTTAACTTGTCTTGAGCAATCGCTTCTCAGCAGATACAGGACTTTAAATTTATACCAAAAAATTTAAAAAGTTAGGTCTGCCAACTCAGAAACTGATTTTTTAAATGCCCTTATAATCCTTTCACTTTTCTTACTTTTAACCAGCCGTTTTATATAGTTCATTAACTCGTTGCTATCTTTATTAGTCTTGAATCCAAAAATACTAGATGCTTGAGGCAACAAGCCTTTATTGTTGTACAGGCGTAGTGCAGCGGGATAATTCTGCTGGATTAGGATAGAATCTACTAAATTATTTGTCTCTGCATATAAAGACGGAATATCTATACTGCTAACCATATCATTCAATGCTTTTACAAGTTCTGACTCTCCAACAGCTTTGGCGTTGAATTTTAAGAAATTTTCTTCAATACGAGCTGCAACAATAGCAGATACAAGACGTTCCTTTTCTTTTTCCATGTGAGTAAATACTAATTTCTGGGTTTGCTCAACGAGGCTATTTGCATCTTCAGGTCTGTTTAAGTCTATTGCCACAGTACGCAATACATCTTCTGAAAGAAAAAGATTCTCAATTTCTGAGACATCAAGACAGAATATATCTCGCTGCTTTAAATATTGGACTTGTTCATCTGTTCTAAAGTCACGATCAATAATTCCTTTGCATTCAAGATTATGGAGAGTTTTAAGTTTCAAGAATGAGCAAGTTGAATGAATCACTTCTTCATGACCACCACATGGAGTCACAGTATAATTTTTAAACAAATGCGAGAAGAAGAAGTACTCCAAGCTATTTCTATCACCTTCGACAAATAAAATCGGTTTTCTGCTTCCTAGAATTTCTAGAAGAAGCCGTTCAGGAATATCTTCATTCTCAGGAATTAAATGCCAATCCCACTGATTGCTGTTATAGCTCTTAAGCCAGATTTTTGTAGCACTCACGCGAGTTACTGCAAAATCCAAGTCGTGGGTCAAATATACAAATATGCAATCTGGTCTTTCAGCTTCGACTGCATCCCACAAACTACTTTGTAATGCTCTATGTAGATGAAGTTCAGGTTCATCAATAACTAATATGCCGTTTTCTTTAGCAGCAAGGCACTGCCCAATAAGATAAAAGATTACGCGTTCTCCATCACTCATTTCAGAGGCATGATACGAAGTTCCACCATTTTTAGGGCGGGCTTCTATTTTTCCTGCGCCAATAATAAGCTCACGATGTGGAAGAACAAACTCCCAAATGCGTTTGATGATATCAAGCTTAGTTTCTGGAGGTATTTCTGGTTGCCCTTTAATTCTGCTCTGTTGCCGATATTTCGTACTTTTATCAAACTCTTCTGTAAATAAATAGGTGAGCAATTTATCATAATCACTCTGAAGAAATGTACTGGGCTTAGACTGCCATCTATGTCCAATTTTGTAATTTTCTAACTGTTCAGGCTCTATATTATGCTGATAATAGCCATAACGAAGGTTATTTTCAGCAGCATCAATCGAAGAAGTAGAACAGGATTCTGGTATCGAAAGGGATTTTTGCGCTCCAATTCGGTGTACCAAAGATTTTTGTGGTGATTCCAAATCAACCCAAGCGCCAAAACGTGTTTTACCTGAACCGTTAGCCCCAACTATGACAACACTCGATTTAACTTGTACTTCTGTCGAAGCCTGAGAATTTGAAATCGTTGATGGCAGACTCAGGCTGCGGGTTCCGAGCAAGTTAATATCTGTTTGCATAATGAGCTAATTCAATATATGAGTTAATGTTAACGAGTTTACACTGCCTAAGTAGCTATTACACGTAAAATTACCGTATATACACTCTATTAAAAATCATATCCATAATTTTTCTGGATATCATTCTCTAAAATCATGTAGATGCGTAATCCAAGATAAATAAAAAACAAAAAGCCCACTTGCGTGGGCTTTGCAAATCAATTAAGTTATTGCTTTGCTTACCGTTTCGCCAACTTCTTCGACATCTTCCTTAGACGAATCGATTGGGGTGTAACTTCCACTAATTCATCGGGGCCAATGTATTCCAAAGCACGCTCTAGGCTCATGTCTATCGGGGCTTGCAACTGAACCAATTCATCGCCACCAGCCGCGCGGTGGTTGGTTAACTGTTTGGTCTTACAGATATTCAATTCCAAATCTTGCGGACGATTGTGTTCGCCTACAATCATGCCTCTGTAAACCTTTGTACCGGGAGTAATAAAGAATGCTCCTCTATCTTCGGCGTTCCTCATGGCGTAGAAGGTAGAAACGCCTTCTTCAAAGGAGATTAAAACGCCTTTGTTACGGGCTTCAATGTCACCACTTAGTTGACGGTAGTCTAAGAAGCTGTGGTTCATGATGCCTTCACCACGAGTCATCCGCATGAATTCACCCCGGAAACCAATTAGTCCACGGGCGGGAATGACAAACTCTAACTGGGTGCGATCGCCACTACTTGGTTGCATATCTTGCATTTCGCCTTTGCGTTGTCCCAGGCGTTCAATACAGCTACCTACACCATCAACAGGAATGTCTAACACCAAGAGTTCATAAGGTTCGCAAGGTTGACCACTGACTTCGCGGTAAATTACCTGTGGCTGAGATACCTGAAACTCGAACCCTTCGCGGCGCATGGTTTCAATTAAGATACCCAGGTGGAGTTCTCCACGACCGGAAACGAGGAATTTATCGGGAGAATCGGTTTCTTCGACACGTAAAGCCACATTGGTTTCAAGTTCGCGGAAAAGGCGATCGCGTACTTGTCTTGATGTCACCAATTTACCTTCTTGACCAGCAAAGGGCGAATCATTCACCCAGAAGGTCATTTGCAAGGTTGGTTCATCCACTTTAATTAGTGGTAAAGCTTGGGGTTCGTTGGGGTCAGTAATCGTTTCCCCAATATAAGCATCAGCGAAACCAGCCACCGCCACAATATAACCTGCGGTTGCTTCTTCCAGGTCTACGCGCTTAAGTCCTTCAAAGCCCATCAACTTGGTAATTTTACCTTTGACAATGGTGCCATTTTCTGTTACCAAAGCCGCTTGTTGTCCTGAGCGGATAGTACCATTGTGAATTCTGCCAATGATAATCCGTCCCAGATATTCAGAATAATCTAGGGTTGTGACTTGTAATTGTAAAGGCTTATTGCTGTCGCCCACTGGTGATGGAACATGTTTCAGAATCGCGTTAAACAGAGGTTGCATGTCTACCGATTCTGCTTCTAAAGTTTCCTTAGCAAAACCTCCCATTCCAGAAGCAAATAGATAAGGAAAATCACACTGGTCTTCATCTGCTCCTAATTCCAAGAACAGATCCAATACTTTATCAACAGCAACGTGGGGGTCAGCTTGTCCACGATCAATTTTGTTGATTACAACGATGGGGCGCAGCCCTTTTTCCAAAGCTTTTTTCAGAACAAAGCGTGTTTGGGGCATGGGGCCTTCGTTCGCATCGACAATCAGCAGACATCCGTCAACCATGCCGAGTACCCGTTCAACTTCGCCACCAAAGTCAGCGTGTCCCGGAGTATCAACAATATTAATTAGTGTTTCTTTGTAACGAACCGCCGTATTTTTGGACAGAATAGTAATACCCCGTTCCCGTTCTAGGGCGTTGGAGTCCATAACGCAATCCGGAACGTCTTCGCCTTCGCGGAAAATGCCGGATTGTTTGAGGAGTGCGTCAACCAGCGTGGTTTTGCCGTGGTCAACGTGGGCGATAATGGCGACGTTGCGAATTGGGAGCGTCATAGAAGCTTTTAGTGAACTCTACAGGGGGTTTATAAGATTTACATTTGAATGCTAGGCTGTTTTAACAGAATTGAGGATGATCGGCAAATTCTGTAAAGAACCTTTAACAATTATAGCGTAATTGTCACAATTGCGGTGAGGTTTGTAAACGCGGCATAACGCAGAAAGTTAGGCAGCCTGAATCATCTGCTTGATATTTAATTATTTACGCGATCTACTTAGAAAAATTAACTTAGGTAGTTGAAGAGTAAATAAATTTATGGTTAAAACTTCTAAATACAGCTTTGCCTAAGTTCGTAGCGAATAGACTCTAACAAACTCTGCACCCCTCTGCCTTTAAACTAAACTCTCAATTGGTCACAAATTTATGAAACTGTGTACTTAAATATCTTCTCTTGCGTAGATTAATTTAATTTAATCAATAATTGATATCGGTATTTTGAAATTTTGAATAATTACTTAAGCATTAGGACAGCAATTTAAAAGTGGTAAAAACAGGTTTAAAAAATTGTATTTTTCATCACGATTTTTAACTACATTTTAACATACATCTTGCACCAATAAAAATTGATGTAATTTATTATGCAGTAAAAAAATAAAATCCTTGAGTCAGCGATAAAAATGAGGTAGCTTTATCGCGCATCTTTTTACTTTACCTGTGGTTGTACGTAAAGGTGCAAGATATGAATATAGATAATATTATAGTTCAGCAGATACAGACTACTTCTACACTACTAATTTTAGTGAGTTGGGTGGTAGAAATGGGTATATGTTTGAAGGTATTGCTGGTTACGTTATTCCTAACTAAGGCGTAACTTTGCCAATTAATTATTATATGTTGAATTAAGATTTTGGCACTAATCAAAATTTCAATTCAACAAATACTAGCTTATCCTTTTGACCCTTGAAAAAGGAATCAAACGGATAAATAAACTATAAAACTATAATTTTAACTTTATCTATCTGTGAATAGAATGCAGATTTAAATAATATCTATATAAAAATATAAATCGGAACAAAAGTTTTTGTTTATCTACCCTGAGTTTTGAAAGCGATCGCTCAAAAGAAAGATGGAATCTCCCTAATCTATGTGCCAAGGTTATATCAATAAGAATTACGAACACTTTGCCGAGGATAACTAGGATTTTCGGACTTTCTATATCCGCTAAAAAAAGTTAGTTAAACAAAAACTCCCAGCACATAAATAAGCGCTGGGAGTTTTTGTTTACAAATTTTGCTGATAGTATTTATAAGCGGTGTATGCCATAGTTACAACACCGGTGAGAATGGCAGATTCATCGACTTCAAATTGGGGATGGTGTAATGGGTAGTTAATCATTCTTTCTTTGTAGCCTACACCCAAGCGAAACATCGAACCAGGGACGTGTTCCAAATAAATAGAAAAATCTTCAGATCCAAGGGAGGATTCGGGTAAGACTTGAACGCGATCGCTACTCCAAGCTTCTTCTGCGGCTGATTGCAACAATTGCGTCAAGGTGTAATCATTTTGGACGCTGGGTACACCCTGGCGATAATTGACTTGATACTTTGCCCCGTAGGTATGGCAAACATTAGATACAATGTTTTCAATCCAGTTGGGGAGATAGGCACGGGTTTCGGGATGGAGCGATCGCACGGTTCCCAATAACTGCACTTTATCAGCAATTACATTTGGCGCTCTGCCACCATTAAATTTCCCTATGCTCAAGACTAGAGGACGCAAAGGATTTTGTGTCCGGCTAATGGCTTGTTGCAGTGCAGTAATCACTTGGCAAGCAATCCAAATTGCATCAATCGCCTCATGGGGACGCGCCCCGTGCCCAGATTCTCCCATAATCAGAATCTCTAAATCATCAGCAGCGGCTGTCAAAGCCCCATAACGCACGCCAATAGATCCTGCGGGTATAGAAGGGAAAACATGAACCCCTAATAGAGCTGAGACGTTTTCCATCGCTCCATCTTTCACCATCCAGCTTGCCCCTTGAGCAATTTCCTCCGCTGGTTGAAATAAAAACCGCACTTTGCCACCCAACTCCTGTGCCACTTGAGATAGCACCATTGCCGTTCCTAACCCCACTGTGGTGTGGACATCGTGACCGCAAGCGTGCATAATACCATTTGCACGAGAGGCATATTCTAAATTAGTGCCCTCTTGAATTGGCAAGGCATCCATATCTGTGCGAATTGCCAATAAACGTTCATTTTGGCTAGTACCTTGTAGTTCTCCAATGACGCCCGTTTTGCCAACTCCTTCTTGTACGTGCAGACCACTGGAAGACAAAACACCAGCCACGAAAGCTGCTGTCTGGTACTCCTGGCCGCTGAGTTCTGGGTGAGAGTGGATGTGGCGGCGAATTTCAATTAAGCGGGGCGCTAGTTTTGCTGCTAAGTCTTTAATACGGGTAAGCATCGATTTAATTAATCTATAGGCTTTTTTCCCATGATAAAGAACTGTTAACAAATAAAATGCTTTTGCTATACAACGATAAGCCAAGCAAGAAGCCGACGAGCAGGGAAAGATGAGGTAGATAAGGGAGAAATAATCAATGCCCCATTCCCTACTCTGAGTTTATTTTGAATAACAGGTTGTGCCTAAGGTATTTTCGGGCTTAAACTCGTTACATGCTCTAAGATTTTGACGTTCTAACGACCAGCTATAGGGTTTGTCGGAGGTAACGACACCATTAGCCATAGTTGTTAGTCGGAAGTTAGCCCCCCGAAAATTGGTAAACTGCAATTTGGCATCTTTTAAGTTTGCTGCTTCCAAATTAGCGCTGATGAAACCGGCATTAGACAGATCGGCATTTTCCAGAGATGCTGATTTCAAATTTGCACCTGTCAAGGAAGCACCAGTGAGATTGACCGAATTTAAAACCGCACCTTCTAAATTTGCACCAGTAAGATCGGCATTTGTAAGATTAGCTTGAGATAATGTAGCACCACTCAAGTCAGCCCCCCGCAAATTTGCTCCAGTTAGATTCAGTGTAGTAAGGTCAGCACCACTCAAATTACATCTAGGACAGGTACTTGTTGCCTTGAGCTGATCCAAATCTAGCTGATTTAATGCAAGGGCTTGCTCTGCAAACCCAAAACAAGCTAACAGGGCAACGGTAGCAACAATCTTAAGTTTCATATTTTTTACAGATATCACAATAAATCACAAGTGACACATATTATGTATTGCCATAGTTACATATCTTTTTACAGATATCCACAAAAATGACAAGTGACGCATATTGCGTACTGTCATACTTACATATACTGCCTCTCCAAGGAACAACAGGGATGAAGCATTGATTAAGAAGCTGTAAAAATACTATAAATTCTAATGGTAAGACTACTCAAACTGAAATATAGGCTATAGAATCAAGTCGTAAGGAACTATACCGAATCTCTTATAGACTACTATATATGTGATCCCCCTAGCTCGATGAAAAACACGACTAGGGGGATCTTGTTTTTGGACATTGGATTAACTGTTAATTATTTAAGCAAGCACATTGAGGTCGCAGGGGGGCAAGGGAGCAGGGGGAGAGTTCTTGTACAAGTTCTTTCCCCTCTGCCCCTCTACACCTCTGCACCTCAAGCTTGTGAGAAAAGCAGGTAATGCAATAACAGAGATTAAAAAAGACTGAACAAAGGTTTTAGTCCACTTGAGTGGACAGTAGCTCTAATCCGCTAAAATTTATTTCTAGGTGGACGATGATACTAATCGAGAATGTTGCAAAATCTCAGTTGTTGCGGAATTTTATCTTAATTGTTTATTGTAGTTGGAAATGTTTATTTAGCAAGACAATAACCTATTAAACCAATTTGCAATGGGCAACTTTTGGATACACTAAAAGCGAACGCCCCGCTACGCTCTAAGCAAAGCTATGCCGCAGGCTTTACGCAATTTGGAATTACGTTTTGTGACGGGGATTTAGATTTAGGTTTCCATTCGCGCTGCTTGATAGAAGCTATGTAACTCAAACCCCCAAACTAGGTTAAATTTTCATTGCATTTACAGGCAATTGATTTATTTTCGCTTTTTTTACTCTTATAGTATAAATAGTTATCTAAAAAAAGAGTATCATGTTGTACAAAAAATCTGGGACTTGCCTAACAGTATTAACTTACTTGAAAAAGTTTAGACAAAATACCAGCATTCCAGAAAATTGATTGCTATATTAGATTAAACAACTATTCTGGCAAGGATTAAAAAGCTGTGCGGGATGATTTACAGGGCTTGGAAATTAGTCAGGAGGAACTGCAAAAGCTGACTAATTTACCTGTCAATAATCAACTTTTAATCATTACAAACCCTCTGAGAAAACTAGTAAAAATATACATTCAAAAAATTAAAAGCTCCGAAGGAGCAACTGTAATTTTTATTGGGTTTTCTTTATTTGTTTTTGCTTATCTTTTATTTGATATTTTTATAAAACTATTTGTATCATGGATAACAATTTCATCCTGGACATTATTAATTATCTTATGTCTTTGGATTGGTGGTTTTACACAAATTATATTATATTTAATCTGGAAAAGTAGAAGTAAAATTGTTAAATATAACATGACAAATTCTCTGCAAATTCTGTTAAGCGATGTTGAAAGATATAATACTGTTATTAAAGCAATAGATATCAATGACCAAATAGAAGAAGCAGGTAATCCAGAAGTGCTTATAAAGGAAAGAGAGAATGTTATTGAAGCGCTAAAGCTCACCAAATCAGATTTAGTTCGCGCTTTGAAGACAGAAAGAATTTTGAGAGAAAATAAAAGCTTTATCCTTAGTAATACAGAGCTATTCGTCAACAATTTAGCAACCTTAACAGCCATGCAAGTAAATGAACAGGCTACTGAGCATGGAAGATTACTCAATGAAGCTTTACAGATTGCATTAGATGTGCAACACGAAATGAAAAGATTACAGACTCAGCGTTAAGATAATTCGTAATTCGTAATGATCTTTCTAGACAGGGGGTTTTTGCTGGAGGAAAGAGATTTAAATTAAACTGCCACAAGGGTTTGAGAGCAAATAAATTTATTTATGCCCAAAAGTAAAAATATTTATTTCGAGATGTGTAGCACAAGAAATAATACATCCTTGGTTTAGCAGCCCTAAATTTATGTATGGGGATTCCCCCCTGCTCTCATCAAAAACTGCCCTTTTCCTTTTATTGACTTCCAACCTACTCACCAGATATCCTCAGTGGCTTTTTCTATAATCTTTCCCAGGGTTGCGATCGCCGGTCTAACATAAAGAATATCAAGCAAGCGATCGCTTATCAGCATGGACTGGAAAGAAGTTAGAGGCAACTGGGTAATCATTCCCCGAAATCCCATAGGTATCATCCATTTTTTAGGAGGTGCATTTGTCGCCACTGCACCGCACATCACTTATCGCTGGTTACTCGAACAATTGGCAAGTAAAGGTTATGTTGTAATTGCTACGCCTTTCGTCAACACATTGGATCATACTGCGATCGCAAAATCTGTGCTGCTAAATTTTGACCGCACCCTCGAACGTTTACACGATTCTGGTGCATTAAGCAAGCTTTACTACCCTATTTACGGCATTGGGCACAGTATGGGCTGTAAACTTCACTTGCTGATTGGTAGCCTCTTTAAAGTAGAACGTGCAGGCAATATTTTAATATCCTTCAACAACTACGCCGCTAAAGAAGCTATCCCCTTAGTAGAACAATTCAATTCTACTTTGAAAATCGAGTTTACCCCGTCACCATTAGAAACCAACCAACTTATCCAAGAGCGTTATGACATCAGGCGCAATTTATTAATAAAATTTAGCAATGACACCATTGACCAATCTGCAGCTTTAACCAAAATCTTACAAGAACGCTTTGATCAAATGGTGACAACACAAACCTTACCAGGAACTCATACAACACCTCTAGGTCAAGACATTAAATGGCAAACTGGAACATCTTTCACCGCCTTTGATGCCTTAGGGCAATGGTTCAAACAAGAAGCATACCGCGACTTGAACCAGCTAAAAAATACTATCCTGTTGTGGGTGAACCCTGTTGCGCCCCCATAATGTTTTATGGCTATTGAAAAGTCATGAATTCGACAAAAAAATAAAAATGAGTTAGTAGTATTAATATACATATATTACTAACTCATTAGCCCATAAAATATTTTTATATTCTATTTTTACAGCAATTTATTAATTAGTGTATATTAAACCTTCTATGTTTCAAATATTAATAATCGATGATGATTATTCAATAAAAATACTTTTGAAAAGGATGCTGGAAAAACAGGGTTATGAGGTAGTTACTGCCAGTAGCGGTGAAGAAGGAATAGAAAAAGCACTGGTTTATCGTCCAGCACTAATTATTTGTGATTGGATCATGCCGGGGTTAACTGGTCTGGAAGTCTGCCACCACATTAAGAAAGATCCCAAATTTTCCACCACATTCTTTATTTTATTAACATCTTTAGATTCAGTTGCTGATTGCGTCAAAGGTCTAGATGCTGGTGCTGATGATTTTATTTCTAAACCTATCGAGCATAATGAATTACAAGCACGGGTAAGAGCGGGATTACGTCTGCATCAGTTGAGTAGAGATTTGCAGGCTCAAAAGTTGCTTTTAGAATCAGAAATGTCAGAAGCCGCAGAATATGTGCGATCGCTACTGCCTTTTGCCATGACTGAACCCTTCAATATAAATTTCCGATTCATTCCCTCGCGGCAACTCGGTGGTGACTGTTTCGATTACTATTGGCTTGATGCTGATTATCTAGCAATTTACTTACTTGATACTGCCGGGCATGGACTCAAAGCTACTCTTCCGTCTGTTTCAGTCCTAAATCTACTGCGTTCCCGTGCGCTCAAAGACCTAAATTATTATCAACCTAGCGATGTGTTGAAGGCTTTGAATGACACCTTTCAGATGAATTATCAAAATGACAAATACTTTACGATTTGGTATGGAGTTTACAACCGAACCAACGGCCAGTTAATTTATGCTAGTGCAGGTCATCCACCAGCAGTTCTAGTAACTGGCACATCTCCAAGAAAGTCTAAAGTTCAACTTTTGAAAACCCCCGGTATGCCAGTTGGGATGTTTCCAGAAGCAAAATATGTTGATGGATTTTGCAATATTGAAAAATTCAGTACTCTTTACATTTTTAGTGATGGTGCTTATGAAATCACTAAATCAGATGGCATACTTTGGAGTTTGGATGCTTTTATTCAGTTACTAGTTAGCTTACAAAATCCCGTTGATTGCCAACTCGATCACGTACTGAGTTATTTAATCGCTCTGAACTCCAAAGATGCTTTTGATGATGATTTATCTATCTTGCAAATTAAGTTTGATTAATTAAGTATTTGAGACTAAAACCTGATTAAATGCGTCTTGACTAGGAAATATTTCAAATACTTTATCCATATTAGTCAGTTCAAATAATATCCTGACTTGCTCATTAATTGAGCATAGAACAAGCTTAGTATCTGCTGCACGTAAGGTTTTAAAAGCTAATACTAAAGCTCCCAAACCGGAACTATCCATAAATGTTACATCTTGGAAATCAACTAACACAATTTTTGTACCAACTTTTAAACTTTCAGTAATATTTTGTCGAAAGTCTTGTGAAGTTGTGGCGTTTAAATTGCCGACGAGCTTAATAATTTTCACTTGTTCTATCATAATTATGTCATGTTGATTTGTGTAAATGATGCTTTCTTAGATTTTGCTATTATATACCCATCATAGAAAATTTAAAAATGCTTACAATAAAAAATGATAGTTTGCTACTGAAGACTTATTGATAAGTACTCCGAGAATAAGAAAATCTAAACATATTTATATTATTTGTTAATCAAAAACTAATTTTTATTTAACTAAATATTGTCTGATTAGTAGCAAGTGACTGACTAAAAATAACAGAGATATATCTTCTCTTTAGAGCTTAATATTGAACTACAAGTAAAAGTTCCAACTTTTCGGATAATTTGTTAAAGATTTTTGCAAAATTGAAATTTGTTCAATAAACATTATCAAAATAGCCTGCAAAGACAGGCTTTGTTTATGTAACCCTAGAGACTTGCAGCCTGAAGGCATTGATGTGCAACTTTGTATGATAGTAATTAGCATTTACATTTATTAATGTCCGATTACTTACAGAATTGCAATAATTTCTGTCTAGATTAAGAAACTTTAGCAAAAAAATTTGGTTTTAGCAGCAATATGGTTCAAATAAGGGCATTAGAGGAAGACGAAAATTTGCCTTCTAGCTTTCTCTAAGAGGACTTACTTTAGCTCGATAAAGCAGCTTCTCACCTTGAAGGTAACCAGTGTAGCGCACCTTGACTATTTCTCCGGGTTGTGCAGTTCCTTCCATCAATTGGTGCAATTGGGGATCATAAGGTAATTCTGCTCCCACGGGTGCGATCGCTTCCACTCCCCACGCCTGTAAAAGCTTTTCTAGAGGTTTTTGCACCAACGGTACTATTTTGACTGCTGCTAGCTGGGGATTCTCTTGCGCTTTCTGTGCTGCGGTTGGCCATTGCAATAATAAAGACTCCAGCAGTTGCAAACTCGACTGCTGGAGTTCTTGTAGTAATATATCTCGCTGTTGTCCTAATTGAAGTTGCGATCGCTGGTACTCTTTTCTTAAATCTGCAATTTCTTCTAATAATTCCTGAGTAGGCGCTGCTTTCTCTGGTAACAACTCTACGGTTGAAAAAGTTGCGATTAATTCATTCAATGAAATTTGTAGCACTGGCGACAGCTTGAGCAGTACATCTACCCGCATCTGCTCTAGCTTTCCTTGGCGTAACCGCAAAAGTTGACGCTCTGAAACACCAGCAGCGCGACTGAGCGCTTTGAAACTAGGAATCCCCGCCTGTTGCATTAAATTTTGCAACTTTTGGGAATTGGGAATTGGGCATTGGGAATTGGGCATTGGGGATTGGGGATTGGGGATTGGGGATTGGGGATTGGGCATTAGTGATTAAGTTTCTTCTCTATCCCTTTCTATTCCCTATGCCCGATGCCCCATGCCCTATTTCCTATTCTTCCAGTAAACTTCTCAACATCCAAGCTGTCTTTTCGTGTACTTGCATCCGTTGAGTTAATAAATCGGCGGTAGGTTCATCATTAACTTCCTCTACCACGGGGAAAATAGAGCGTGCAGTTCTGACTACGGCTTCTTGTCCTTCCACTAGTAAACCGATCATTTCCACAGCTTTCGGAACGCCAGGAGTTTCTGGAATCGAACTTAGTTTGGCATATTCGCTGTAGGTTCCTGGTGCAGAATAGCCAAGCGCTCTAATCCTCTCGGCAATTAAATCAACTGCTAAAGCTAATTCTGTATACTGTGTTTCAAACATCAAATGCAATGTTTGAAACATCGGCCCCGTTACATTCCAATGGAAGTTATGAGTTTTCAGATAAAGTGTATAAGTGTCAGCCAACAGGCGAGATAAACCCTCGGCAATTTTAGCCCTACTCGCCTCGTCAATGCCTATATTTACATTTTTGACTGTTACTTTCGATGACATAATTTTCTCCTAATTAGGTTATATGTAATTGGGGATTGGAAATTGGGCATTGGGCATTGGGCATAGGAGGCAGGAGTTCTTCAATTTTGAATACTTCGACTGCGCTCAGTACAAGTTTTAAATTTTGAATTGATTTCTCCCCTGTTCCCCATTCTCTACGCCAAGTGCATCTTTAAAACGCTGCGGGGTGCTTTACGAACTCTGGCTAAAACGGTTTCTTTGCCTAAACGCTGGCAAGCCTCATACCGATGGCAACCAGAAAAGCCATAATATTGTCCATCTACTTCTAGGACATCTATAGGTTCTTGCTGCCCAATCTCCGCAATCGATTCCATTAAGGCTTGCACTTTGTTTGGATCGTTTGCACGAGGCAACGGCCGTTTTATCTGATTTAATGGAATTTCTTGGACTCTAACCATAAGGAGTTTATCCAACTAGTTCTGTTTTGTGTCTCTAACTAAATCATAGTCGTTATGACTACGTTTTGCAACCCCTTTAGGCAAAACTGTTAATGGTATCATTGGAGCACTCATGCGACAAAAAAACCGCACTACAAAGCAATTAGAAAATCAGCTCCAACACCGCATTAAGGGGCAGAAGACAATCGATTACTCGCTATCGCAACTCTTGGAGACGCTCTTGCTAGCTTCCTTCCTCGTAGGGGTACGCTATCAGGTAGCTATGAAATTTTCGCTTTGGCGTTTTTCCCACACTGTGCTGACCACATTTTGTCTATTGGGACTAACTGCTGCATCAGGGCCTGAGAGTAACATCCAGGGTATGGAATTGAAAATTGGGATTGTGCAGCGATTTGGCTCACAACCCACAGCCAAGCTGCAATTAGAACCCACAAAAGGCGATCGCTTAAAGCTAAAATTTATTGTGGGCAACAAGCAACAAACCTTGGTCACCAAAAATCCTGTAAAGCTGGAAACAGTCATGCAAGCTTTACCCCAGCCAACAGTTGAGGAAGTGGTAGTTTTAGGCACATACCGCACCTTTGAAACTGCGGAAGATAGTGCTAATAAATGGCGTTCTCAAGGAATGGAAGTGGAAATAGCCCAGCCAGAACGCTGGCAGGTTTGGGCGAAACGCGATGTTTATAGCACTCCTTTACTGCGACGCTTGCTATTGCAAAACATCCAAGCTTCTACCAAAGAAAAAGTATATCTTGATACTAAAGTTTTTAAACAAGTCCCACGAGTTAGTTGGGTGGTGGATGGTAAACGCTACAGCCCAAATGATTTAGAAATCACCACTGATAGAAACTTGATTCGGGTAAATAAAAGCGAAAAACAAGAGTTTGCTCGTCTTTATGCTGGGCGAATGAATTTGCAGCCAAATGCTTATGGCACATACACTTTAGTTAACCAAGTTCCTTTAGAAACTTATTTGCGTGGGGTTGTGCCTTACGAAATAGGCACAGATGCACCAACAGCAGCGCTGGAAGCCCAAGCAATTCTCGCGCGGACTTACGTCTTAAGAAATTTACGCAGGTTCGCCGCAGATAACTATCAATTGTGTGCTGATACTCACTGTCAAGTTTACTATGGACTGAATGGAGCAGCTGCCAAAACAGACCGAGCGATCGCCTCAACTAGGGGTAAGGTAGTAACCTATAAAAATGAATTAGTAGATGCCCTTTATTCTTCTACCACTGGTGGCGTTACCGCCTCCTTCAGCGATGTCTGGAATGGTGACGATCGTCCCTATCTGCGCCCTGTACTGGATGCTGCAACTAATTTTTGGGACTTGTCTAAGCAGAGTTTAGCAGATGAAGAGAACTTCCAAAAATTTATTAATATCCAAGAAGGATTTAATGAAAGTAAGTGGGATATGTTTCGTTGGCATAAGGAAACCCCTCTAACCGATATTACCAAGGACTTGCAGAAATTTTTGCAGGTGAAAAACAGTCCTTATGCCAAATTTAAGACAATTCAGGCTATGTCAGTAGTAAAGCGAAGCCAGAGTGGGCGTATCCTTGAACTGGCCGTTAAAACTGATAACAGCACCTTTGTTCTTTACAAAGACGAAGTTCGTAGTGCCTTTGCTGCTCCTAGAAGTACGCTATTTTACATAGAACCCCTGAATAAAGGAAAACCCGAACTGTGGGGATACGCCTTTATTGGTGGTGGATTAGGACATGGAGTCGGCTTGAGTCAAACTGGCGCTCAAAATTTAGCTAAATTAGGTTGGTCAAGTCCAAAAATTCTCCAATTCTACTATCCTGGTACTCAGATTCAGATTTTCAGCAAAGAGACTAAACTTTAAGCTAATCAGAAAACTCCATACTTAAAAAATCAAGCAGGAACACAAAATTTACTGTGTTCCTGCTCAACACGAAATTAGACTTTTTGTCAAAGTCGCTTTATAGACATGGCATTGAAAGGCGTTGACACTAAATGTGATGTTTCTATTTTTTCAACATCTCTAACCCTTGCAAGAGGTTTATTGTTGAGAGGTTTAACTCTTAGTAGAGTTCTTCCTCTTTGTGAGTTTCAATTGTCACGTCAGAAGTTGGGTAAGCAACACAGGTCAGTACATATCCAGCTTGTATTTGATCGTCATCTAAGAATGACTGATCACCTTGATCAACCGTACCCGATACGAGTTTACCTGCACAGGTCGAGCAAGCACCAGCGCGGCAAGAGTAGGGCAGGTCAAGACCAGCTTCTTCGGCAGCGTCTAAAATATAAGTATCGTCATCAACATCAAGTGTTTCGTTCAGCCCTTCGGCTTCGTTCTTTAGTGTCACTTTATAAGTAGCCATTGAGTAATCCTCTCTTTTGAAAACAGCAGTATAAGTTATCTTTAGGCAAAGGTAACGGCTGTTTTATGAAACTAGCCGCTCGTTCAAATTTGCTTCAATTCTGATACTACGAGAAAAATTAAACGATGTGACTGGAAATTGAACCCGATTAGTAATGAAATTTAGTTACTTAATCCTGATAAGTTTTATTTATATTATTTTTGTCCTTAGTCAGGCTGAAATTATAAAAACTTATATAAATCGATGAAAAATATGAATAGGATTAATGCCACCTATATTGTCTAGGACTTACCCAGAAGAGATCCCCAACTTGCTTTAAAAAGCAGGGCTGTATCATTAATTAGGTAGAGATTTTCTCAATATCATGAGCAAGAAATCAGGATTGAGTTGGTAATCTAAAAAATACCGTAGCAACACCGTAAATTTAAGTACGTTAACGTAACCTCTTGTAGAAAAGCCTTGCCGTATCCCTATTCAAAAGCCAGCTACGCATAGCGAACGTAATAGAAGACGTTGGCTGCGCGATCGCCTTCATTCTTTTATGGTTATAGTTTTGAAAAGATTCCTTAGTACGAATGTTGTAAAGTCTAAACTGGTGAAGTTTTTTGATTCCTGATCAAGAGAGAATCTCACCACTAGAAGCATGAAAGAATCAAAAACAGAACTAGTGAGGATCATGTATAATTCAGAAGCAGCTTTGGAAAAAGCAAAAGTGCGTGTAGGTTTGGTGGGTACTGGCTATGCGGCAAAGTTTCGATCTGAGGCATTACTGCATAATGAGGGAATGCGATCGCAGTTAATCGCAGCTGTTGGTCATACCGCAGAAACAACAGAAACCTTTGCCAAAAAGTACGAGATTAAAGCGTTGAGTTCTTGGCAAGACCTAGTAAAACATGAAGATATAGACCTGATTGTGATTTCCACTATCAATCGAGATCATGGTATGATCGCTCGTGCAGCACTGACTAACGGCAAACATGTGATTGTAGAATATCCTCTTTCGTTGGATGTAGTCGAAGCTGAAGAACTGATTGCCTTAGCCAAAGCACAACAAAAACTCCTGCACGTTGAACACCTGGAACTTTTGGGTGGTTTGCATCAAGCTTTGAAGCAAAACTTAGCCAAAATTGGTGAAGTTTTTTATGTTCGCTACAGCACCATAAATCCCCAGAATCCTGCACCCCGCAAATGGACTTATAACCACGAGTTGTTCGGTTTTCCCTTAATGGGAGCGCTGTCTCGGCTACATCGTCTCACAGATTTATTTGGCAAAGTATTTAGTGTTAACTGTCACCAGCGATATTGGGAAGTAGAACCGGAATATTACCAAACCTGTTTGTGTACAAGTCAACTTTGCTTTAACAGTGGACTTTTAGCCCAAGTAGTCTATGGCAAAGGCGAAAGTATTTGGCAATCAGAACGCAAGTTTGAAGTTCACGGTGAAAAAGGTGGTTTAATTTTTGATGGTGACACCGGAATATTTATCCAGCCAGGGGAAACAACACCTATAGAGGTTGCCCCTCGCCGGGGTTTATTCGCCAAAGACACAAGTATGGTTTTAGACCATCTTTTTGATGGAACTCCTTTGTATGTTACACCAGAGGAGAGCTTGTATACCCTGCATGTTGCTGATGCTGCACAAAGAGCTGCACAAACAGGGTTAACTATGTTTATGGAAGATATCTAGATAAAAGTTAATGAAAACCGAACTAATTGTTATTTTATCCCAACGAGAATTAGACAAAATGCGTCAAGCTGGGCGTTTAGCAGCTAAACTTCTCCAGCATCTCGAACCGTTCGTGAAGCCAGGGGTTAGCACTCTTGAACTAAATGATGAAGCCGAACGTTGGACGCAAGCACATGGAGCAAAAAGCGCCCCCCTTGGTTATAAGGGCTATCCTAAATCAATTTGCACCAGTGTAAATGAGGTAATTTGTCACGGCATTCCCAATGCCAAACAAATTCTCAAGGATGGTGACATTATTAATATTGATGTAACGCCAATTATTGAAGGTTATCACGGCGATACATCCAAGACATTCTTTGTCGGTATTCCTTCCCCAAAAACGAGAAAGTTGGTAGAGGTGACAGAAGAGTGTTTGCGCTTGGGTATTGCTGAAGTTAAACCTGGGGGACGCATTGGCGATATTGGTGCAGCTATTCAAGAGTATGCTGAAGGACAAGGCTTTTCTGTAGTGCGAGATTTCGTTGGACACGGTATCAGTAACGTTTTTCACACTGCGCCGGATGTTCCGCACTATGGTACACGAGGTAAGGGTAAGCGCCTTAGACCAGGGATGGTTTTTACTATTGAGCCAATGATTAACGAAGGTACTTACGAAGTCGAGGTTCTGGCTGATAAATGGACTGCGGTCACGCGCGATCGCAAGCTTTCTGCTCAATGTGAGCATACCTTAGCTGTAACTGAAGATGGCGTTGAAATCCTCACCTTACCTGAAGGCGAGAATTACTATGGTGTATGACAACACAATATGAAAAAATTCCTTTCGTTTGGGAGGAACCAAAGCCATTAATCCCAGTACCTGAAAGACTTATATTTCGTTCACTCAACGATGTCAGTATAGAAGATTTTACTGCTGCCGTTAGCTGTACTATCAGTTCATCATTAGACCGAAGTGATCAAAAGACAGTTAGAGAATTGGGAGCAGATCAGGCAGTGGCAAAGTTAATGGCACAAGTAATCAATGACTTTGATTATGAACCACAATGGTGGCAACTTGGCTACAACAATATAGGTGAACTAGTGGGGTTTATCCAACCAGTAATATATCGTGGATGCCGCAGAGAGAATCTGGAAGAAGGCACAATCTACTATATTGGTGTTGTCCCCAAGCAGCGAGGGAAGCGTTACATTTACGACCTCCTGTGCCAAGCCACCCATCTTCTGCAAAAAATTGGTGTTTGGCAGATATTTTGTGATACAGATATCCTGAATGCACCAATGATTAGAGCCTTCCAAGATGTCGGTTATCGCCAGTTTAGTTCACCCTGGCAACGCCCTTTATAGGGAGGGGCTATCTAATAGGCATTTAACTTAGACTTTTGTCGAATAGATTATGCTTAAAAAAGCTGGCCTTGCTAAATAGGAAGGAAGAACAATAGGTTGATGAAAATCTCTCCCAAATATTAAGTAGATTTTTTACTACTTGATTAACATAATGACTCAAACTCTTGCTGCGGAAAACGTCACACTTGAGCAATTAATATTACTCTATGGATTAGAGTTAGTTGATTCGGAAGAATTCTTTCAAGAGTGGCAAGATGACCTACCAGAACTGACAAGCTTAGAAAAACAACTATTGGATCAAATAAAGGCAGGTTACATAAATTTACGAAACTATCCGCCTTTATTAGAAAATACAGTTAACACGATTGTTTTATCGCCACTGCTATTCATTGGCAAGTTTTATTTACCTCCTTTTCACCTCAAATTAGAGAAATCTATCGAGATTGAAACACCAGACAAACAAACTATCATCAAAGGACGAATTGACTTCTTACTTCTAAATCAAAAATTCTGGGTAACAGTTATTGAGTCTAAACAAGTTGCTTATTCTGTAGAAGCAGGACTTGACCAAATTTTGGCATATATGCTGGCTGCTCCCCAGTCACAAGATGTAGTATTTGGCATGATTACTTCTGGTGGCAGTTTTATGTTTATTAAACTGCTCAAAGGTCATCCTCCTCGCTATGCCACTTCAGATATTTTTGATGTCCGTAATCGTGGTAATGAGTTATATAATGTACTGCGGATTTTGAAGCGTATTAGTCAATTGACTTTTGCCTGATCAAAGCTAGTTAAAATAATTAAGAGCAGCAATACCTGCTCTAGTTCTGAACCTGGAAGGATAAATATCTATGGTTTCAGCCACTATTAATACAGGCAATATTAGCTCTGAGGCATTCGTTGCTGGCTATCTGGATGATGTACGCTACGAGTTAATTGACGGAGAACTAATCGACTTGGAAGCCACTGGACTTCATCAACAGGTAGCTGGGTTAATTAATCGTAAGCTCAATGTAGCAATTGATCTGCTCAACTTGCCTTGGTTTATTCCCATGAAATGCCAGATTAAACCATTAGGTCAAAATTCAGCTTTTAGACCTGATGTTGTGATTCTTGATCAGACGGCTTTGGCGAATGAGCCATTATGGAAAACTGAGCCAGTGATTACATTAGGCAAATCTGTTAAATTGGTCGTGGAGGTTGTCAGTACCAATTGGCAGAATGACTATGCCCGGAAAGTGGAAGACTACGAAGCTTTAGGCATTGGGGAGTATTGGATCGCAGATTATCTAGGGCTAGGAGGCAAACGCTACATTGGCTTATCCAAACAACCTGTAATCACAATTTATCAATTAGTCGATGGAACTTATCAAGGACAACAATTTAGGGGAACAGAACGCCTCATCTCCCAAACATTTCCAGACCTGAATTTGACAGCAGAACAGATATTTGTTGCAGGTCGCTAGAGTTAGGATTGGGGAACAGGTGACGCTCTCTGAGGATAAGTATTTGAACTGCTTAATAATTATTTAGTGGGGGTTATGTTAGAAAAGTGCAAAAACGATATAACATGACTCTTGGCACTATTTTGATGTCAACATCATCAAAACAGTGCTTCTCAAATCTTCAGAGTTAATAGCAAAGACCTGTTCCAATCAGGTAAGTAGCTGAACAAAAATATTTACAGTCATTGCGAACGAAGTGAAGCAATCCCAACCCCTTGCGATTGCTTCGTTTCACTTCGTTACACTCGCAATGACATTATGTAATTAATTCTGTCCGACTACTTATGCTTCTGTTATCTCTTCCCACTCGTTATTTTTCCACCTTATTTTCTCGGTGTTGCTGAATGAAAGTGTGAAACTCCATGTTTGAAACTGTTTCCTTTGCATCTTTGGAGGAAACCAAATTCATACTTTTAATCAGCAACGCTGTTTTCTGATGGGGAAGTGATGAGGTAATTTTTTTACCCTGTAAGTTTAGGAGAAACTCATTAATGGCATATATAACTCTTAACGGTACTAATGATGCTGACACTCTAATTGACTACAATCGCCCTTTACCTGATGATTATCCGTTCTCCTTTCCTGAAGTTAATCTAGTTACCATCAACGGATTTGGCGGTGACGATCTTATCGGTGGGGAAGATATTTTTACTATTTATAATATTTTTGGGGGTGCTGGCAACGATGTAGTCGTTGGCGGTGTTAACGGTGATGTCCTCATAGGGGATGATTTCGATGGTGTTGCTGGTAACGATTACCTCAGTGGGGGTGAGGACAACGATACCCTCTTTGGTCTTGGTGGCAACGATACCCTAATAGGGGGTGGTGGCACTGATATTCTCTACGGAGATACTGGCAACGATGTTTTCCAGTTTGACTCAGTTTCAGATAGTCAACCTGGTTTGTCACGGGATATTATCAAAGACTTTGTTGGAAACGGTAACTTACCCGGTGACAGAATCGATTTATCTCGCATAGACGCTAACACAATTATAAAAGGCGACCAAGCCTTCACTTACATTGGAACTCGCGCATTCACCGCACCCGGTCAGATCCGTTATTCAAAAGATATTCTCCAAGGTAACACTGATAGTAATCTATCGGCTAATTTCGAGATTCAGCTTGAAGGATCACCACTACTAGTGGCAAGCGATATTATCGTTTAATAGACTTATTGCAAAAGTCCTTAACACCCCACCCCCAACCCCTCCCCTTGGTAAGGGGAGGGGAGCGTTTGCGTTAGAAATACTAACTGTAGGTTGGGTTAAGCAAAGCGAAACCCAACGTTTTTGCGCTAACTTCCTATATTGAATTCGGGCAGTCGTTGATTGAATTTGGACAGTTGTTGATTGAATTCGGGCAGTCGTTGATTGAATTTAGGCAACCCCCAAGAATTTACATAAAGCCATTTAATATATTTGTAATCCTAATCAACATTTATTGCATGATAAAGTAAAACATATATGGAGGTAAGATTATGACCCAAGCGTTGCCCAAATTACTAACCTTTAATGAATTTATCGAATGGTATCCCAACGATGAAAAACGCTATGAATTGCACAAAGGAGTAATTATTGAAATGCCGCCTCCAACCGGTTCGCATGAAAAAGTTGTTGCGTTTTTGTCGCGGAAATTAACCGTGGAGTTTGATCGTCTTAATTTACCCTATGGAATCCCCAAAACTGCATTGATCCAAACTCCTTCTGCGGAATCCGCTTATTCGCCTGATGTGTTGCTGCTAAATCTTGATAATCTCGACAATGAACCGCTTTTTCAAAAACAGTCAACAGTCAGCCAAGCAGCATCGGTTCCAATAGTTATTGAAGTTGTTTCAACCAATTGGCGAGATGATTACTACAATAAATTTAGGGATTATGAAGAAATGGGCATTCCCGAATATTGGATTGCTGATTATACTGCATTGGGTGCAAGAAAGTTCATCGGCAATCCCAAGCAACCTACTATTTTTGTATGCGAATTAGTTGATGGTGAATATCAAATGATAGCGTTTCAAGGTAACACCACAATTTCATCACCTACCTTTCCCCAATTAAATTTAACTGCACAGCAGATTTTTAATGCAGCTAACTAATTTTTTATCTAGTCTTATAACTATCGTCCCAATTTATTAGGAATATCTTCACAACCACCAATACAGCTTATTTCGAGATTCAGCTTGAAGGATCACCACTACTAGTGGCAAGCGATATTATCGTTTAATAGACTTCTTGCAAAAGTCTTTAACACTCCCCTTTCTAAAAGCAAATTCTTAGAAGTGGGGTTCTTATTTTTGGCTTATGCAAGAAGTAAACAGAAGTACAGTGGAGTTGACTGAAGAAATGTGGGCTTCTTCAAGCAGAAAGTGGATTATTGTAGCAAAGGAGTTTTGCCGTTACCGTTAGTTGACGCATTGGCAATTCCAGCTTGAGCAGGTTGACTGGCAAGAACCGCTACAATTGGAGCAACTTTTGAACTAGATTGTTTATTTCTTTTTCCATTAGAGCCGCCAGCCTTGGAATACTCTATACTGTTTCTGCCGTAGATAGTTGCAACTCCACTTAGCATTCGTTCTGACATTTCAGAGAGGGCTTTATCCATCTGGGTTACTGTCTTACGCGATTCTTCAAGATTGGACACAAGGGTGTTATGAGCTTCTAGTACAGCACGGGTAGTGTTGATCAGGTGGTTGTAGGCTTCAATGGTTAATCCATGTCCTAAATCCAGATTTTCATCAACGGATTTAAGCAAGGCGAGACGAAGTTGGGCTTTGTCAACAGCAGCAGAACCACGAGTTCTTAAAGACATGAGATATCCTTTTTTTTATAATTCCTTTTTCAACATAGTGGAGTATCCTTTTACCTGAGATGGGTAGTTTTGTGGATTTATTTGATTAAAAGTTCAACGAAATAATTACGAGTTTGTCTGTGTTTATACTCATTTTTTATATCGATTTGTTGTTTGAGAATAAGTGCAATCAGCAATTGCGTTTGCCGAATCAACAATTGCGTTCGCCAAATCAACAATTGCGTTCGCCAAATCAACAATTGCGTTCGCCAAATCAACAATTGCGTTCGCCGAATCAACAAATGCGTTCGCCGAATCAACAAATGCGTTCGCCGAATCAACAAATGCGTTCGCCGAATCAATAATTGCGTTCGCCGAATCAACAATTGCGTTCGCCGAATCAACAAATGCCAATGCTGAATCAATACGGTTCGGTTAAGGTGTTTATTCCTCGAAGATCCCCCCAACCCCCCGATAAATTGGGGGGCTTTTTTCTAATTACCCCCTTAAAAAGGGGGTCGCCACAGGCGGGGGGATCTTATCCGAACGGTATTGATCGCCAAATCAACAAATGCGAATGTAAGAAGGTTTGAGCCATAGATTTTTATTGGGGCTAGCTCATAACTATTTTAAGCGATCGCTCTCAACCCCAAATCGGATACAAAGTATTTCAGATTTGACAGTCTTATTCCTTAAATAAACAATAAATCATCTCAAAGCTAGGCGAGGAAATTCCTTAGCTGCGTTATTCTTAAGTACTGGCAGTAAATATGCTTTTGTTACCCACGCTGCTATACTAATGGAATGGTTACATTAATTAATGGTTGAACAAAATATTATTGTTATTGGAACATCAGCAGGTGGAGTTGAAGCGCTAACTTATCTAGTCAAGAATTTGCCGCCCGATCTCAATGCTGCCGTGATTATAGTTCTTCATATATCTAGTCACAGCACGAGTGTTTTGCCAAAAATATTAAGTCGCGTTGGCAACTTACCAGCGTCTCACGCTCAGGATGGGGAAGCTATTGTTAATGGTTGGATTTATACCGCTCCATCTGACCACCACTTACTGGTAGAACAAGGATATTTACGTTTAACGCGGGGAGCAAAAGAAAACCGTTCTCGTCCCGCCATTGATCCATTGTTTCGCAGTGCAGCCCGAATTTATGGACAGCGAGTCATTGCTGTGCTACTAACAGGTCTGCTTGACGACGGCACTGCCGGACTAATGGCTGTAAAAATGCGAGGCGGTGTGGCAATTGTCCAAAATCCCGAGGATGCTTTGTATCCTGATATGCCACGTAATGCGATCGATAATATAGAGGATATTGATCATATTGTACCACTTTCAGATATTCCTTCTATTTTGATAGGTTTAGTTAATATGCCAATGGAAATAGAACCAGAAAACCCCATACCTAGTAAGATGGAGTTTGAAACTGAAATAGTGCAATTGAATTTAAAAGCAGTAGAAAACGAAAGCGACCGACCTGGTAAACCATCAGTCTTCGCCTGTCCTGACTGCGGCGGTATCCTTTGGGAAGCCGAAGAAGGAAATTTGTTGCGCTTCCGGTGCCGCACAGGTCATGCTTTTTCAGCAAAAAGTTTGCTAGCCACCCAGTCTGATGCCATAGAGGATGCGCTATGGCTCGCTTTGAGGGCATTGGAAGAGAAAGCTTCTTTATCACATCGCATGGCTTCAAGGATGGAGGCTCGCAACCTACCATTGGCAGCACAAAGATTGAAAGAGGAGGCGCACTCTGCTCTTGAGCGCTCCGCCCTTATTCGAGAAGTGCTATTGAAAAACGATTCAAACACAGATGTTGATTGAAAGTGTGTATCTGCGTGGATTGTATCGCGTAATTAAACCCGAAGAACTGCACTAGCCGCCTCTAAGCTGTTCCACAAATAACCTTGCATATCTTGGGTGGGCGAGACGCCCACCCTACAATAAATGTACAATTTCAGATTATGCAAACTAGATGTGGTTTAGCTTATCTAACTTCTACTCATCGCTTAACGTTTCAATCAACAACTCTACCTGTTGCTGTCGCTGCTGCAAAAAACTTTCGCACTGACGCAAATACTCAACAGCACTTGCGAATTGCTCAAACACATCTGACAATTCCAACTCACCCGCCTCAATACGAGCAATTATTCCCTCTATTTCAGCAACCTTCGCCTCATAATTCCAACCTTCCTCAGAACTAAAAGCACTCTTACGTTTAACCATTCAACTCTTGGCGTCCTTGGCGTCTTGGCGGTTCGTTCACTTCCATAACCTTCACTTTAACCCCACCCTGCCCCAACTGAATGAACAAATCTTCTCCCACAGCCAACTCAGCAGCAGAACGAGCGATCGCCCCATCTTCCCGTCTCACCACTGCATAACCACGCTGTAACACCGCTTTCGGGTCAAGACTAGCCAACTTTTGCCGCAACAACTCTAAATGCTGCGTTGCTTGCTGCGATCGCCCTGTCGTAATTTGCACCAAATGCTGACGCTTCCAAGCTAGCTTTTCCACCTCCTGCTGCACTTGTCGATCTAACCGCAAACGTCGCAAACGATTTTGCAATACTTGCAGTTTATTAAGAGAATTTTCCCCAAAGTCATGCACCGCCTCATGTAAAGCCACAACTCGCCCCCGATGCTCAGTATACAACTCTGAAAGTGCTGGCACAACTCTTTCCGCGGCCGCAGTTGGTGTATGCACACATACATCTGCAACTAAATCTGCTAAAGATTCATCTCGTTGATGACCAATACCAGTAATTACAGGAATAGAACAACTAGCGAGCGATCGCACCACTCGTTCATCATTAAAGCAAGCCAACTCTTCCACCGCGCCACCACCCCGCGATAAAATTAGCACTTCGGCGCGTCCATCTCTTTCCACCCGCTCAATTGCTTTGACGATAGATTCCGGCGCTTGCTCACCTTGTACTGTAGCCGGAGAAAATAAAACCTGTAAACCTGGATACCTTTGCTTGAGAGTTTTTTGAATATCACCCCAAGCAGCAGCCGTTGGTGAAGTGACGACAGCGATCGTTTGGGGATGAGTGGGGAGCGATCGCTTTCTTTGCGCGTCGAACAATCCCTCAGCCAGCAAGCGATTTTTGAGTTGTTGATAGCGCAACGCCTGTAAACCAACACCAGCAGGTAAAGTCTGCCAAACTGATAACTGATACTCTCCCCGTTGCGGATACAGGCGAATACTACCTAAAATGATTATCTGCTCACCGGGAACGGGTATCTGGGCAAGTTTTGGCAATTGGCTATTCCATACTACACACTTAATTCCGGCAGTGCGATCGGTATCTTGCAGCGTGAAAAATAAACCACTGCGATGGTGGTTAGCACTGGAAACTTCGCCAGTTACCCAAACTTGCCGCAATTGTTCATCTTGCTCTAACAGCAAGCGGATATAGTCAGTTAATCCAGATACTGAAAGCGCCGTATCGAGAATCAGAGAGTCGGGAAGGTCGAAAGTCATTAAAGATGCGTGGGGGCAAAACCTAGTCAAATCTTAGCAAATAACGTTAATTGATAGCTATTGTGTTGAATTATCAAATTGTAAATACTCCAAAATTCCATTAGACATAAATTAATTTAGTAAATCATCCAAGGAATTGCTTAAGTTTAATAGGTAGATAATAAACTTATTCACCGATTTATTCCTTACAAGCAAACAACTTTGCACTTTTAACAAATATTGGTGCCCCACTGCACCACCATTAATGCTGAGTTACATTATAATAAACCCTAATAATTTATATGGGAGTTTAAAACCATCATGGAAAAGATAGAACTTGAACTAGATAGACTCACCTTTGAACGAGCAAAAACTTTAGCAATAGTCAATCAATCAACTCTATCAGAATTGATTACTGATGTAATTGAACGTTTAGCAGAAATTCAGGAAAAAAAAGATCCATTAATGGGATTATATGCGGATGTTCCAGAAATTGTTGATGAAATTGTAGCTGAAGCGATGGAAAAAAGAGGATATATTGTATCAGATGAATAAAGTATAAAAATTCCTAATTGATACGGATATTCTATCAGAAATTATTAAACGAGCAAATCCTTATATTATTGCCAAAGCCAATAGTTACTTAAACCAGTTTGATAAATATACAATTTCTGTAATTACAGTTATGGAAATTGTAGAAGGTTGGCAAAAACGTAAGCAAGAACAACGCCTTCAGCAATTTTTAACTATCGTGAATTCACAGGAGATATTATCCTTTGATTTGACAGAAGCAGTATTAGCAGGAAAAATATACGCTGATTTAGAGACAACCGGAAAAAGAATTGGTTATCCTGATTGTATGATTGCAGCAATTGCCATCAGTCATAATCTAACTTTAGTTACTGGTAATTTATCTCATTATCAAAGGATTCAGGATTTAGATTATTCACTAAGACTAGATAACTGGCGTTTACAGTAACAAGGGTAATGGATAAAGTACCATCAAGTTTCGCCATTAGCTAAATGCTCTAATACAGATGTATTTTATTACTTAATTTTTATATCCTGTATTACAGTATGGATGCGTTATCTGTCCGTTATCTACACTCGCCAATCCGCCATCTTCTCTACGCTGGATATGATCAATCGAAATTGAGTTTCTATGGATAAGACCCTTACAAATTTTACATTTTTGTGCATTTTGTAACGCATCTTTTATATAAATTTCACTTTTTTTATTTGTATTGAAGTCTTGTGCAGATGAAGAATTTTCTTGATTTATTGTACGGATAGTCAAATACTGAAAATCATTACTAGATATAATTTTATTGATAATATTATTAGTTTTTGTTTCTGTTTGTAAATCACTTACAATTTTTTGAAATAGTTTTGATACATCTTTGTAGCTTTTTTGAACAGACCTGTATTTCAAATAAATTTGCTGAATCAAGTAATCATATTTTATGAGGCATTCTTCAAACTGTTCTCGTACTCTAATGAAGTCATTGATTTTTTTTCTTTTATCAAGTTCCATTACAAAATCAACTACAGCGAGTAAAGATACTGTTCTATGTCGTCCATCTTTTGAGTAAAAGTATATAACTGGATGTAACCCCAAAGATGAGGGATGATTACTATTTAGTCTATACACAATCTTTTTGGTATTCTTTAAAATCTGTATTGTTGCTTCACCAGTTAAGTCATCATTAATTCCTTTATTATTAAAATCTAGATTGTTAACGACATTCAAAAAATCAAAAATTAGTGGTAATGTTTGCGATGAATAGAGTTTTCCTGCAACTGGGATGTCCAGAGTTTTTATCGGAGTCTTTAACTTAGGCGCAAAAAGGATTTCATTAATCTCTTTAGCTATTTCTTGTATTTGATATTGCGTTTCATCTGAAAAAGATGACCAATATTTATGCCCTTTACCACTTCTGATAATTGCACGTGCCGCAATACTGTTAGGCTTTTTCCTAGATTCAAGGAGTTTTAGCTCAGTTTTATCAATTGGTGCAGCTTGTTGATTAATTTTGAAGAATGAACTTTCTGCTTTAGTTGCATCACCTTCAACCCATTGAAGCTGAATTGCCACAGCTGCTAAATTTTTAGCATATTTGATAACTTCAGGTTTAACTTTATCAGGGTGTGTGGAAGCTAGCCTAAAATCATCATAGGAGCCGACTGTTTTATTTACTAATTTTCGTGTTTCTTGAGCAATTTCTAATTGTTCATCAGAAATTACTCCATCATAAAAAAGTTTTGAAATTTTTCCATCACCATAATCATCATTTACCCAAGCAGATAAAGCACTCAATCTATGGCTACCATCAATTACAAACAAATAGCCACCTGTACTCCGCCATAAAATAATTGCTGGTATTAAATCACCCTCAATAAAACTTTTGATAAATTCACAAATTCTATTCTTGTCCCATTCGTTAGTTTCTCTTTGAAAATCAGGTTTTCTGATGTTTGAAAAGAAGAATGAGTCAATTTTAAGGTCTTCAATAGAAATTGTTTCTTTTTTTTTACCTAGATTAATATTTTCTTCCACATCAAAATCTTCTCGTGGAATCAGAGCATCTAGATTAACTTTAGCCATGATGTTTTCCCCTGTATTGGTACAATTAATTATACGTCAAGCTTATAGGCAGCAAGTACGACTAAACATCATAGCCTCTCAAGGCTGAAAGTCACATCAAGCATTGAAAATCCCTTTACTACTTCCATAGAAGCTTTCTATATCTAACCCCGACCCGATGAAGCTGCTATCGATGATATGCTGATTGGCATGGCGATCACTCCTAATTTAGCAACCTCTGCAAATGCTCACGAGTATGGTTCTACTGACAGTGTTGTTTAGGTAATTTATTTTTTCCTTGAAAACCCTTGCTTACCTAGCTAAAAAAAGCTATCTCTGAATGCAAGTTGGTATCATTGTGCAGAGCTATCCTAATTTGGTAGCGATCGAGTTACGATCTTGTCACACCCTTTTTTTGATTTGAGAAGTCCTATTCCAGAATTTTCTGGTTAAAATAGTATATCTGTTCTACTCAATCTCCCAGAGCAACACTCCTTAAAACCATATATTTTAGAGGCAAGAATGGCTATCAACACCGATACTTCAGGCAAGCAAAAAGCACTGACTATGGTGCTCAACCAGATTGAGCGCAGCTTTGGTAAAGGAGCAATCATGCGCCTGGGCGATGCTACGCGGATGCGGGTGGAGACCATTTCTAGTGGGGCGCTCACCCTAGATTTAGCATTGGGTGGTGGTTTACCCAAGGGGCGGGTAATTGAAATTTATGGGCCGGAAAGTTCGGGTAAGACTACAGTAGCGCTACACGCCCTCGCCGAAGTGCAAAGAAATGGCGGTATTGCTGCCTTTGTTGATGCTGAACACGCCCTCGATCCTACTTATGCTGCGGCATTAGGTGTAGATATTGACAATTTGCTGATTTCCCAACCTGACACAGGCGAATCAGCTTTAGAAATTGTCGATCAGCTGGTTCGCTCTGCTGCGGTTGATATTGTAGTCATTGACTCAGTAGCAGCACTAGTTCCCCGTGCTGAAATTGAAGGTGATATGGGTGATGCCCACGTTGGTCTGCAAGCGCGGTTAATGAGCCAAGCCTTGCGTAAAATTACTGGCAATATTGGTAAATCTGGTTGTACAGTAATTTTCATCAACCAGTTGCGACAAAAAATTGGTGTTACCTACGGTAGCCCAGAAACTACTACTGGCGGTAACGCATTGAAATTTTACGCTTCGGTGCGCTTGGATATTCGCCGAATTCAAACCTTGAAAAAAGGTACAGATGAATTTGGTAACCGCGTTAAAGTCAAAGTTGCTAAAAATAAAGTAGCGCCGCCTTTTAGAATTGCTGAATTCGACATTATTTTTGGTAAAGGTATTTCTACCTTGGGTTGTCTCGTCGATCTAGCAGAAGAAACTGGCATTATCATCCGCAAAGGAGCTTGGTATAGTTACAACGGCGATAATATCTCCCAAGGACGAGATAACGCTATTAAGTATCTAGAAGAAAAGCCCGAATTTGCTGACGAAATTAAGAAACTGGTGCGTGAAAAGCTAGATAAAGGTGCTGTTGTTTCTGCTAATTCTGTAGCTAAAACTAGTGAAGAAGATGAAGAGGAAGAAATTGATTTAGAGCCAGAAGAATAAGGAATGCAGATTTATCTGCAACTTTTAATCTGTAGTGGGTTACATAGAGAGCTAACCCACCTTTTCCAAAGTGTTGATGAGTTATAGCAGTCTGAACCTCACCCCGTATTTGCTGATGCAAGCACTCCCCTCTCCTTAGCAAGGAGAGAGGCTAGGGGTGAGGTTTAAAAATGTACTTTATGCAAACAAAAACCGCTATATAGTAAGCATAAAAAAGTGATTACCACTAAGTAGGAAGATGCAAGCAATTAAAGGTTTAGTGAATATGAGTGCGTCTCGTAGAAAGGGCTTTAGCCCTACTTTGAGAGAAGTTCTCTATGACGAGCAATTATTTTATGGCATTTGTCGTTGGAATTAACTCAAAGTAGGGGCACAAAAATATTGTGCTCCTACGAATTGTTTATAGTTTAATTTTCAATTTTTTAGCTGAGATTCTATCTATGGTATTTGTCTACTAAAAAAGCGGTCTAAAATTTCTGATTTTTGTTCTGAACTGAAGTTATCATCGCAATCTTCAAACTTCTCAACTATTCGAGAATTTCTGAAAATTTCTGAATTATCATCTGGTTTTTCAGTCAAAAGTTTTGGTCTGTTACGGGGATAATTAAGTATTTCTACTAGATTATCCTTTTTTTGATGCCTAAGTTGCATCAATAACTCTATTGCTACAGTTGGCAAAACGCGGCACGTAGAATCCATGAAAAAATCAAAAGTCATACTACCTAGACGGATGCGATCGCCATCTTTGAGCTTGATCGGCCCAAAAGCGCGATCGCCATTGACAAATGATCCATTGGTACTGTTGAAGTCTATAAAGTAGAAGCCTTGATCGTTAATGTATTGAATAGCAGCGTGGCGACGAGACATATAACTATCAACAATGCAAATACCACTGCTGCGATTACGACCTATTGTCCAGATTTGCTGTGGCTGCCGTAAACTTTGGGTCTGATTGTCGCACAAATTAGTCATCAAATAAACAGCAGAACTATTCACTACACCATGTATGTAACATGCCTTTCCTCTCGCCAACGACGGTTGAGATAGATTTTCTAGCTGAAGAATTTCATCTAGAAGGTCGCTGTGGTGTTCATACAACTTAAGAAATACTTGATATAAAGTTAATCTCCGTTCTATTTCCATTTGTGCAAAGTCAGTCATTATACGTAAACCTTGTATTACTTCATTTCGGGTCTGAATATTCTGCTTCAGCCTACAACCAGGGATAATTAATTTTTAACTTTCTGCTGCCATCTAGAAACTTGAATGCTTAAGAGCGTTAAATTTTACAATTTTTCAATTTGAGATTCCCTGTTGTTCCTAGCCGTAAAAAGCATGGAAACATCCAAAAAAAATTATTATGCTTTATTGTTTATTGTAAATAATTATTTGTTATTTGTAACAGATAATTATTATAAAGATTTAATTCAAAATTGCCAACTCTCTGCGTATTATTACTAGATAATAAGATATTTACTAACATTTGCAAGAACTATGACTATCGTTTAACCCAGCTATAACAATCCTGGGTGTTGCATAAATGCCGGATGATGACAAAACTGGAAGACAATGATTATGAGGAACTGGTAATCACCGTTGCTAAGGCTTTTGTTGAGAGTGATTTGACTTGGGTAGAGTTTGAGCAAATGGCAAAGCTGATAGCGCAGGGACAAACCTGTGACCAAATCATGCTCAAATTCAACCTTGATGGTCAAGTTTCTCAACAGCTATCTGCAATGATGACTCAAGCTTTTGGCTGTGAGCATCTCAAGTGCATCAATCCATACAGCTAATGCATAGTTTAAAGAAAGCTAAGAGAGCCATGTTTATGACGGGTTGCACCCTTGAAAGAATTCAGTTGAGAAGGCAGCTATGCTGAGGGCAGAAGGTTTTATTAAAAAGGGGATTCAGACCCTCGTTAATAAGAGATTTTTAAAGAAGCTTATAGGTTAAATCTTTCCGGATATAGTAATTAATAAAGTGGATTAATAAATGGTAGATGCACCCTAATAAATTACAGCCTTCAGCCTAAAGCTGGAGGCTTTTATTATTTAAATATAGATGGCAGCAAACTTGGAGCTAACCATACTGCGTAACCAATAAATCCAAAGAGCAAGGTAATGAGGACAGTAATACCGTAGCTGATGCAAATTAATAAACCGTCAGATTCGATGGTAGCAACAGTCAAAAGTAAGATACCTACAGTGGGGATGGGATTTGTAAAAGGAATTGGTAATATTAGTAATACTGTTAAAAAAGAAATACAAAGCCCATTAATTCGCCAAATCAAAGGATTATGGGCTATTTTTGCCAATCGGGGACGGGCGATTTTTTGTAAGACTTTGGTAAGCCGTCCCAAATTTTGCAAAAGGAACTGGGCAAAGGGACGAGGAAATTGGTAGTTGGCAATTCTTTTCGGTAGCCAAGGCGATCGCCTCCCTAAAACCATTTGCGCTGACAATAATAAACAAGCACCACCAAAAGGGCCAGTTAATCCGGGTGGCATAGGAAATAAAAAGGGCAAAATTAATAATGTAATTACCAAGCAGAATCCTCGTTCTGAGGTTTCTGCGAGAATATCACCTAGAGTTAGCGGTTGTTCTGCTAGGCGTTGCAATAAGGACTTTATATCTTGAGAAAATCTCAGATGCATTTGGTACAAGTTCCCACATTTTTAGTAGAGGGAGATGAGAGAGAATAACTCCTAATTCCTAATTTCTGGGGGTACTAAAACAGCTATAGCTTTAGGTATAACTCGAAAATGAGCAGGTGTATAGGTAGTGATTTCACCATCTGTATTGATAGGGCGAGGTTTGCGAGTCTGTACCTTTATTTCTTGACCTTGAAGAGAGCGTACAGTCTTCCAATGTATATGTCGCCCTTGTCGCATCGTAGGGAGTAATAGTATAATCTGCCACCAATTTTTAATCTCTAAACTATAAAGGTCTAGCCTTTGGTCATCTATTGTCGCATCTTCAGCCACTGCCATACCGCCGCCGTAATAGCGGCCGTTACCCACAGCAATTTGCACTGTTTTCACGCGAACTGATTCACTATTGATTAAAATCTCCGCAGTAAAAGGTCTAGCTTCCAAAATCACTTCCAATGCAGTGGCAGCATAAGCAAATATTCCCCAACGGCGTTTGGCTTCTTTGGTAAGTCGCTGGGTAATTTTTACACTCAATCCCAGACTGGCAACATTAAAAAAATGCTTGCCATTCACACAACCCAAGTCGATGCGTTGTACATTTTTATATGAAATAATTTTGCAAGCTTCGCTGAGAGAATTCGGGATTCCCAAAGTTCTAGCTAGGTCGTTGGCAGTTCCTAAAGGCAAAATTCCCAAAGGCAACTGAGTCTCAACTAAACCATCTACTGCCGCATTGAGAGTCCCATCTCCTCCACCAATAATTACCAAGTCAACTTGATGCTGATAGCGAAGTATAACTTCAGCAAGATGTTTGGGGTCTTCTGTAGACTCTTCAATTAAATCGAAGCCGAGTGTCTTCAGATATTCAATCGCTTTCGATATACCCTTTTCTCCTTGGCGGGCATGACGATTTACTAACAGCAGTGCGCGAGAACTCATGGGTATTACCTTTTGTAGTTGATATGTCCAGTTATCCGCATCCATGTATTCTGCTTCAAGTTGGCTATCAAAAAGTGTTTATGTTATGACAGTTATCAAAAATTAATTTCATAAATGGTTACTATATTATGCTTATGAATTTTTAATTTCTATTTTATCTAGTTTATCTCTATTAGCTGTAGGTGTGTTGATACTTCCTAAATGACTAGATTTATGTATTTTCAAAGAGAATTGATGTCAATATTATAATACTCAGAATATAATGCCTGAAAATGAGATATTGTTTATTGGTATAAATACATATTTTTATACAAATTATCTATAAAGATGCATACAATAAAGCTTCATGAAAAAGAGCTTCCATGAGAACAATTATAAATTGTCGAAAGAGGAGATTATCAGAGAAGACATTTGAGCTAACTCGTGTTGAATCTGTTGGGGCAGTTATTGTAAATTAGAAAGGCTTTCTGCTTTGATCTGGTGTTTAATAAACTGCCATAATCGCTCAATTGGATTAAGCTGATGGCTATGAGCAGGTTGAAAAATCGGTTGAATCTTCAAAGTTGCTTTAAAAGAAGCTTGAAGCCGGAAATTCTTCATAGCTCTTGCCGTAATAACTCTGTAAGCTGATGTATGAGAGCGAATGAAAGCTAGAGGAAATATACCACCTGATGAACGAATCTTCTAACGAAGTTATTCAGAAACAGTGGACGAAGTAGTACTACGGAGTGGACATCCACCTAATAACTTGACTGTTGCACCCAGGACGTGTATTTAAGCGAACATAATGTAAAACCGTGTCTTATTGGAGCAATAAGACACGGTTTTATAAAAATATTTAGTTATAATATTACAAAAATCAAAGTAAGATTTGATTTATACCAAAGTAATCCATTTACTGAGAGTTATTTCCTGGTTTATTAACTTTTTCTGTCGTGGGTAATGCTTGATGATCGTAGTTTGTTCTTTCTTGAGTTAAGGCGATCGCACTAAAGAAAATAGCACTTCCTACAGCCAAGGCCACCATAGGACGCTTCAGCAAGACGAAATCTCTGATAATCCTAGCTAAAGGTCGGCTTTGACGACGTAGCGACGAAGCAACCATCAATTGTCTCCAAGTAAACGGATCGCGGACATAATGACCGCTTTGGCAAACTACTAGCCGTTCTTGGCAATTGGGACAGCAAAACAAGCCCATGCGCGTTTTAACTAGTTTGGGCGTATTATTTCTTTGGCAAATTGGGCAAGTAACATAATGATTATCAAAGGTGTGTATATTCATGTACCTCGTCCGCCTAGTCCATTTACTCGCTCTATAACAATAGCTATACTGAATTTTGATCGATACTTAGCAGACTTCCAAGTATGGTCTGACATCAGCCATAAATCACACATACATTGTATTACTACCAAGGATGTCTCAATGGTCGCAACACGAGTATAGCTAGATTTAGACAAGAATGACTCCTAGTACTCGACCAACCCAAAAATGACGGGTGAAGGGAAGCAGGGGAAAAAAATAACTTGATTTTCTTACCATAAACCCTCGCAAAGTTTCTTTAGTGGACTACTCGTTAATATTTGTGGGTGCGTCCACCCAGACCACAAAAACTTGTTGTCTTTAGAAAGAATAGCGTTGGCACTCACTTCCACCCCACTAACCGCAGCTACATCCAAACTAGGCATCGCTGACCCTTAAATAATTGTCTCCCATGTAACCATTCTCCCCATAAAAACTTGCACAATGACATTTTTTACTAAATCTTTGTAAATCAAGCAAATAAAGTCTACTTGTCTGGTTGCTAAATAATGGCTCACAATGATAAGTAACAGATAAAAATTTAAATTTTTTCTTACATTTACCCCGCCTCTTAATGACTCTCTTGCCTCCCACTCAGCTGAGGAAGGTAACGGAACAACCTGCCTTTCCTACACCTTCCGCTCGTTTAGCCTACCTAATTAATCGTTTTCAACCATCCCCAGAAACCGTTGTCCTGTTTTTAGCCATGCTCATTGGCGGTGGTACGGGTATGGGTATAGTCACCTTTCACTATTCAATCCAGCTGATTCACCAGTTAATGCTGGAAAATTTAATGGGTCAAATTGGAGTCTGGGGTGCTTGGACTTTAGCCTGCGTTCCCACCCTTGGCGGATTAATCGTTGGCTTGATGCGCTGGCGCACTCAAGATTTTGGCCCTGAACTTTCATCTCTTATCGCCGCCTCTCAGGGAAAAGAGATTAGGCGACCATTACGACCAGTTACGAAAATGTTAGCCGCATCTGTTTCTTTGGGGAGCGGTGCTTCTTTGGGGCCAGAGGGGCCGAGTGTAGAAATTGGCGCAAATTTTGGGATGTTGTTGTCTGTGATCCTGAATGTATCTCAAGAACGACAACGTTTGCTATTGGGTGCTGGCGCGGCGGCTGGACTTGCGGCTGGATTTAATGCTCCCATCGCTGGAGTATTTTTTGCCCTAGAGGTGGTGATGGGAGCGACATCTTTCGCTACTTCTGCTGTGAGTGTGGTGCTGTTAGCGGCAGTGGTAGCAGCATTAATTGCCCAAATTGGTTTGGGGGCACAACCTGCTTTTGATTTACCTGTTTACCAAGTCCGCAGTCCCTTAGAATTACCCCTTTATCTTGGCTTGGGTTTAGGGGCCAGCCTAGTTTCTCTGGCTTATACTCAATCAATTCGGGGAGCAAAAGCCTGCTTTGCTGGGAAAGTTCCAGGTTTCACCTTTTTAGGACAAATTCCTGAGCCGATTCATCCAATTATTGGCGGTGTGATGATTGGTGCAGTTGCTTTGCACTTCCCGCAAATTCTGGGCGTGGGTTATGAAACTGTAGAAGCAATGCTTCAGGATGTAGAATTTCCACTCTACCTATTGGTGGTGCTATTGGTGGTGAAGTTAGTGATGACTGCAATTAGTACAGGTAGTGGTTTCATCGGCGGTTTGTTTGCACCAGCAATGTTTTTAGGTGCTTCTTTTGGATCGGCTTATGCGAAAATTTTGGCTGTAGCATTCCCGGCTATTTGCGATCAGATGGCGGCTCCTCCAGCTTACGCAATGGTAGGAATGGCAGCTGTGTTAGCTGGTAGTGTTAGAGCGCCGTTAACGTCTATTTTAATGCTGTTTGAATTAACCCGTGACTATCGCATTGTTTTACCGTTGATGGCAGCTGTGGGTTTGAGTGTTTGGTTAGTGGAAAGGATTAAACCAACTTTTAGCTCTAACTCTAACTTACAACAAATTGGTCTTTCTGAATTGAAAGATGAAAAAGCGGAAATTGTGCAGCAAATTTTAGTAGAAGATGCCATGTATCCCTGCCCAAAAAAGTTACCTGCAACTCTTGGAGTGTTAGATGCAGCTGTAGAAATGATCCGCGATCGCGTTCGCAGTGCTTTAGTAATTGATGAAGCAGAGCAACTAGTTGGTATACTTTCTTTGGAAGATATTAACCGCGCCCTTGCTCTTTGGCAAACTTACCCAAATTTGCCAACTGAAATTCCAGATAATTTATCCAGCCAAACCCTTATAGACATTTGTACTACTGAAATCCTCTATGCATGGCAAGATGAACTATTATCTGAAGCTTTGGACCGCATGAGTCTTAGAGGTTTGCATCAATTACCAGTGGTAGCACGAGATAAACCTGATCGCATTTTAGGTTTACTAGAAAAAGAGCAAATTGCATTAACCTGCAATTTAGCTGTTACGCGCAAGGCACTTCGTCACTATTTACCAGGCTTACCGACCACAGATATAGTTATTAGTCATTAGTCATTTGTCATTGGTCATTGGTTTTTACAAAAGACAAATGACGATTGACTAATGACTATTTATAGTCATTGGTTTTTACAAAGGACAAATGATGAGTGACTGATGACTATTTATTAAGCTGTAGCGTCTATGACTTCATCATCTTCCCGATCTTCTGGGTCTACCTGTTTCAGACGAATGTGCTTTTTGCCTAAAGTGATCAGAAACTCATCTCCTGGTTTCAGATTCATCTGTTTTGTATAAGCTGAACCTATAAGTAAATTACCATTCGATTGCACACTAATTCTATAGCTAGCACTACGTCCACCACGCCCATTAGCACTGGGTGTACTATCCAACTGAATGCCTTCGGCATCAATTAGGGCATTTAAGAATTTCATCATATTCACGCGCTCTATACCATTTTTGGTAACGGTATAGTAGCCGCACTTTTTGGCTTTGTCTTCTTTGCTCTCGTTCTCTAGCTCTTTGACTTTTTTGAGCAGTTCTTCACCGAGTAGGGGTTCAATTTTTTTCTGTTTAGGCATCAACTTAGGTCGAAAATGAATGTTTGAAATGTTGGAATCGATTTTATTTTAGCTGACGTTGAGCTAATAGGAACATAATCCTTTAGTTTTTATCTCAACCTAGCCAAGTATATTACACTCATAGGCACAATTGTTATCCCATTACCAATATTGCTAAGACAATCTATTTTAGATAATGCTGGCAATGCTGATAACTATCTATATATAGTTAGTGAATCACTGCTAAACTATACAAGTTTTAAGTTTTCTAAACTGACGCTCGAAAAGTTATTTACTTGCTGAGGATGATAACAGAGTCACAAAATGATAAGTAAAACTGATCCTTAGCCGTTGATAATTGGTTATTGGTCACTTGTAATGCATCTCGACTTCGGTCAATGGAGCCGTTGTCGTAAAGCCTGCGGCATAGCTACGCCCTAAGCGTAGCCTCTCATTAGAGAAGTATTGGTTATTTAGAAATGACACAGGACAAACAACAAAGCTTGCCAAAATGAAACTAACTACCAGAGGACACTATAGTGTGAAGGCGTTGCTAGATTTGAGTTTACAGCCAAAATATGGCCCTGTATCTGTAAGAGCGATCGCTAAACGCCAAGATATCCCAGCTCCTTACCTCGAAAAACTACTAATAGAAATGCGTCGTGCGTCAATAGTTAAATCAATTCGTGGTAGCATCGGCGGATACCAATTAGCAAGAGAGCCTGCACAAATATCTATAGGACAAATTTTAGAAGCAGTTGGCGAGACTACCCATTTACCCCATCACACCCCAGCACCTGCACAAGCTGAAGATTGGGTAACATTTAGCCTCTGGCAGAGACTCAACCAAAAGCTCAAAGAAGCTTTGTACAGTATTACTTTGGCAGACCTTTATTATGATGCTCGTAGCTGGCAAGCTGCTCTTGGAGAAGAAGCTAGTTTTGTGGTTTAGTCAAAAGTCAATAGTCCAAATATTGATTTTTGATTCGTAACTTATGATCAATAGCATCTATATCTTAATTATTGCTGCACTTTTAGATTACTTAATTGGTGATCCTTGGAATTGGCCTCATCCAGTGCAAGTTATGGGGTGGGTAATTTCTCATGTGACCAAATTTTCTCTCCAATTGTGCAAAAATTCTCTAAGGCAACGCCTAGCTGGAATTTTACTAGGTATTATGCTCATAATTGGTAGTGGACTTGTTGGCTTTTTAATGATTCAAAGTGCCAAATTGGTTCATCCGTTATTAGGAATTGCAATAAATAGCATTCTTTTGGCTAGTTGTTTTGCAGGCAGAAGTTTACGAGCCGCAGCAGGGGCTGTTTTAGAACCTTTAACAGCAGGAGATTTGCAAAAAGCTCAAAAGATTTTAAGTAATTACGTTGGTCGAGATACCCAAAACCTCTCACAAGCAGAAATTTACCGAGCCGTTTTAGAAACGGTTGCAGAAAATGCCACTGATGGGGTAATGGCTCCGCTTTTTTATGCAATTGTTGGTGTCTTTGTGTCAGTTGTGGGACCAACTCCTTTGGCTTTAGCATATAAAGCCAGCAGTACTCTTGATTCAATGGTGGGCTATCGAGAAGCACCTTATACTTATTTTGGATGGTTCTGTGCGCGGTTGGAAGATTATTTAACTTGGCTACCTTGTCGGTTAACAGTTGTGACTTTGGCGCTGTTATCTGGTAAACCGATACATGTTTGGCAAATTTGTCGTCGGGATGCGATTAAAGATCCTAGTCCCAATTCTGGCTGGAGTGAGTGTGCCTATGCTGCATTTTTGGGTGTGCAGATGGGGGGTACAAATTGGTATCGGGGGGTAGCTAAGTACAAACCACTGCTAGGAGATGCTATTTATCCGATTACTGCAACTTCCATTCAGAATGCTTTACAGTTGACCCGATATTGTTTTTTGGTATGGTTAGGGATAGCGATCGCAATATTCTTAATACTTCCAAACAGGTAATGATCAATGTAAAGTTAGGAGTTAGAGACGCGATTAATCGCATCTGTACAGGAGTTAAGAATAAAAACTCCTAACTCTTAACTCATCACTGATAACTCATCACTCACTATGTCCGCCAAAGTAGTTGAAATTCTGTCATCAGAAGAAATCCGTCGTACCTTGAATCGCCTTGCCTCTCAAATTGTGGAAAGGACGCGTGACTTGTCTCAACTGGTGCTTCTTGGTATTTATACCAGAGGTGCTTTATTAGCCGAATTGTTGGCGCGTCAGATTGAGACGCTAGAAGATGTAGCCGTGTCAGTCGGCGCTTTGGACATTACATTTTATCGAGATGACCTCGACAAAATTGGATTGCGGACTCCAGCCAAAAGCGAAATTCCTTTTGACCTGACGGGGAAAACTGTTGTACTTGTGGATGATGTGATTTTCAAAGGACGGACGATTCGCGCTGCTTTGAACGCAGTCAACGACTACGGTAGACCAGAGGTGATTCGTTTAGCTGTGTTGGTAGATAGGGGTCATAGGGAATTACCAATTCACCCAGATTTTATTGGCAAAAAGTTACCTACTGCTAAAGAAGAAGTTGTCAAAGTTTACTTACAAAATTACGATGAACGAGATGCAGTGGAGTTAATTAGTCATTAGAGATGATTCTATCTCGTGAGGGTGATTATGTGCTGTGGTGTGCGGGTGTGCTACATTGCTGGGTTGCTCAGTCTGACTCTACTATTCTGACGATGAGATGGCCTTTGACACCAGGTGATAGTGTAGCAGTGCGATCGCCACAATAATAATTTTCAACCCAGATTTCCCACTTCTTCGGAATAAATCAGTCACAATTGTCATAGAGGCTACATACAATAATAGACCTATTGCAAAATTATTTTGTGGTATGATTAAAGGTTTTCTTAAAAATGCACATCCAAATTGATCCAGAGAACTTTTATCACCTCATTAGTATGTCTGATTCAAATGGAGCGCAAATCTTAAAGCCCACCATTGTACTATGAATTATTTTTGCAAGTCTAATATGGCCGAAATTTTAAAGGATGAGGCATCGCAGCGAAACATCTGTTTTTATTGAAAATCTAGCTATATAAATGAGAATTGAACCCCGATTTCACTTTTTTGCATTGCTCCCTAGATATCTGGGGCAATTTCGGTAATATTAGCCATAGTTTTGAAACTTACATTGGCAATAATGAAACATGGGCTGAAACTACCTTCCATCCTTCGGTAAACCTGTACCAAGTCTGGCTTTGTCGCCCGAAACGTTCTACACCATTAATAATCCGGCGAAACTCTAGAGTTACTGTTGCTGCATCCTTCCCAAAGGTTACAACTTTGAGATTCGAGATTTTTCGCTCTATTTTTGGGCTTGGTCGATTCTGGCGAAAATTACGAATTTCATCACTACCATAGAGGTTTTCTGTGATGCCGAACCGCACTACTTCAGGCGCATCCCAAAACAAGCTATCCATCACTTCCAAATTGTTATTACCAAGAGCTTCTTCATACTTGAGGTACAAATCAGTGACTTCAGCTACAATAGCAGGGTCATTTATAGTAATCATTATTGTTACCAATTTTTGGTATTATGGCTGATTATGTACTATTTTAAATAGTTAGAACTACCTACTGCCATCAAAATAGCTTGATGCCAAGCAATAAGACCTGCAAAAATAAATGGAATGATCGCAATACCATTGATACAACTCCCTAAAAAGGTCTTGATGGCAAAGCGACGACGATACAGTGAGATGACCTTAACTCCTTATTTTGAGCGATTTAATAAAGCCTTCTGCACTAAGTAATGCGATCCCCAATGTGACAACACCAATCCCCACACTCTGAATCACGTTTAAAGTTTCGCTAATGGTTATCCATGCAACAAGTGCCGTCAATGCTGGACTGCTAGAACCGATTATGGAAGCGGTAGAAGCGCCAACCATCCTAATCCCCACATTGTTTAGAGTATGTCCGAGAAAGCTGACAAGGCCTGAAAAGATACTGCCAATCCATAGAGGTGTCCAGTCAAGTTGGCCGCTCTTAGCCGGCCAAAAAAGTAAACTAACACCGGAAAGCAGTAAAGTGGAGGCAAAACTGATCCAGGTAAAGGGAACTGGATGGAATTTTTCTAAACATTTTTGAGCAATGATGCAATAAAAGGCATAAACGATCCCAGCGCCAAAACTAGCGAAAATGCCGATCGCAATAACATGACTGCTGTAAGTGGCAGAAGATTGGGGAATGGTTAAAGCGCTTCCCACCAGAATAATAGCCATTACCAGCCAACGGAACAATGTGGGGCGATCGCCAAAAAATCTCCAAGACAGCAGCGCTGTAAATACGGGATAAGTGAAGAAAAGGGTCAAGGCAATACCTGTGGGAATCAAGCCAATAGCAATGTAGAGTGATGCAATATACACGAACATTAGCACACCACAGCCAAGAGCTTGAATCAGAACATCCCTATTTTTACGGGTGAACAAGTATTGGAGTTCTATCCAAGCAGCTGGATATAGCTTGAATGATAGAGATGCCATGAGTGGCACCACTAGCAGCATTCGCATGAACATCAGCAAGAAAGAATTTTGCAAATCCGGTTTAACGTATCCACCGAGTAAAAATAAACCTAGTACGAGATGTTCTGAAAACAAAACTCGAACAGTAACGTTGTGAAACGTCAAAATAAAAGAGGATAGAAGAACCGTCAGGATGCCCAACACGATAAAAAGTTTCCTTAGAGACGACTTGATTGTATTGTTAAAACCACTTGAATAACAAACCAGATGAAGTTTGAGGAAATCAAAGCCGTCGCTTCAAAAACACTGCCAGTTGTTCAACCAAAACGATGCCAAGAAACCGACACTCATAGATTCAGAGCAGTTTTCGTGGTGAACTGGTTTACCGGACGGGGCAAACCAAGATTTTCACCCAAGGTACTGCCTTCATACTACTAAATACCAGGAGTAGAGCCGCCATCAACGATAATCTCTGTTCCTGTAATTGATGCAGCTAGATCAGATACCAAAAATAACGCCAGCGCAGCAATTTCTTCTGGCTGGGCGTTCTATTTTGAGGTTACTAGCAGCTACAAGCTGATCTAGCTTGAACCAGAAGTCAATACTATCCCCCATGCCATCTATTAATACTCAATTAGAAATGTGCAATACAGCCTTGCCAGGAAAACGCCTGTCGAGTAATTGTTGGGCTACATCAGCTATTTGTGTCCAAGAAGCTTCTAAATCAATGTGAGGACGTAACTGACCTGCTTCTACTAAACTCAAAAGCCGTTTTAGACCAACTGATGCTGATTCAAATCTCAATTCATCGAACAGACGTAAACCATACAGACTCACACTACCAGTCCCGAAAAATTGGGCAGCGTTGAATGTCACTTCTGCTCCCCCAGATACTCCATACAGCACAGTTTTTCCATCCTGTGCCAATAAGCCAAGGGCTACCCCCAAAGTCTTGCCACCTACTGACTCTACAATTAGATCATAGGGGCCATACTCGCTGGCGGGTGAGAGGTCTTCGCCAATCACCACGGATTGTGCCCCTGCTTCTCTAACTAGAGTTTCATAGCCAGCTTGACGAATATATGCCACGACGTGCGCCCCTGACAGTTGCGCCAATTGGATAGCAAAGTAACCAACACCTCCTGATGCCGCTGTAACCAGAACTGGGCGACCTAACAGTGAACCACCTTTTAGCACAGCATGATATGCGGTTAAACCTGCTACAGGCAGTGTGGCAGCTTGAGCAAAGGATACCGATGGCGGCACTTCTGCTAAGGCGTTGGTGGGAACAGACACGAGTTCTGCCCAAGCACCGGCGCGGCGCAAGCCAACGACACGCGTCCCTTTGGGAGGCCCCGACCCATCAGCAGCAGAGGTTTCCACTACACCTGCCAAGTCCCAACCAGGCTGCCAACCAGCCTCAGCAGAAGTTGAACGTTTCACCTCTCCCCGATTGAGAGAAATCGCCGCCACTTTGACTAGTGCCTCATCTGGAGCAGGCTTCGGTGCAGTCACTTGACTCAGTGCCAAACGTCCAACCACATTCGGATCAACAATCACAGCACGTATTTTACTCATAGAGAATGCCCTGGCTTAGAGATAAATTTCTAGAGCGATGGTTTACGATGTACTACCTACAAGAATAAACTCGATGGATTTGGCTAGTCCTTCTTAACCCAAGTCTCTATAACTAGGTTAATGATATTTAATAAACAACGGCAATCCGATTAGTTTATAGTACTTAAAGGACGTAGAAAGCAAACTATCACAAGACAGACAAAAGAATCAAACACCCAGTGAAAAGATTTGTTTCATCAATGCTTGCATTTATTGCTACGTTGTAAGCTAGTTGCTGTCAATCTCCTACTCTAGGATAAGCTGCCTTCCAGGCATATAGGGATATTACTACGTACTACAGGAGTATTCAAAAATAATAATTGTTATTTTATGAAAATCAAGCGTTATTTATGGATCGCTATTTTAACCATAACTGCATTATTAGGTATCATTCTTCCAGGGAAAACTCAGCAACATCCTTTATCAAAGACTTTATTTCAAACATCTACAATTAGTGCTTTGTCAATAGGTATTTATGAGGGAAATACTAATTTTAGGCAGTTGAAAAAATACGGTAATTTCGGTTTGGGCACAGTGAATTATCTTGATGGAGAAATGATTGGATTAGATGGTAAATTTTACCAGGTAAAAGCTGATGGAGTTGCCTCTGTTATTCCTGATTCGATGACAAGCCCTTTTGCTACAGTAACCTTTTTTAAACCACAAATATTAATTAATCTAGGAGGGCAGATTAATTATCAACAATTGCAGGAATTATTAGATCAGCACTTACCGACTAAAAATTATCCTTATGCTATTCGTATTCAAGGTAATTTTCCTTATCTAAAATTTAGAAGCGTTCCTAAACAAACCCCACCTTATCGACCTTTGGCAGAGGTGGTTAAAGAACAATCAATTTTTGAGTTAAGGAATGTTAATGGTACTTTAGTGGGTTTTCGGACACCCAAATATATGCAAGGAATAAACCTTAATGGCTATCACTTTCATTTCATAACTGTAAATCGGAAAACTGGAGGACATATTTTAGATGGACAATTTCAAAATGCTAAAGTAGAACTTGATACTTTATCAAAGGTTGAGATAAATTTGCCCACAACTGCGGAATTTGACCAAGCTGATTTGGGAGATGTAAACCTGCTGAAGTCAACAGAGTTAAACCGTAACTAAAGATTTTTGGATTAAAGCTATGTCACTACCAGAAACTATTGCAAAAGAAAAGGATACCCGTCCCGCGTTGGCGATTGGGCATGTGAGATTATATGTGAGTAATGTAGCAGAGGCTAGGGATTTTTTTGTTCAGATAGGGCTGCGCCCGATCGCGCAATCAGAACAATTAGCTGTTTTAGAATTACGGGGAGGAACGCATTTAGTTTTGAGAACAAGTTCAGAGACGATCGCTTCTGGAATCAATGCCCCTTTTGATCTGATGGTAGACGATGTTTTTGTTACCAGAGATACTTTTAAGAAGTGGGGATTGACCGTTTCTGAAATTGAAACAGGCAGAATCCACAGTTCATTTACCTTGACCGGGCCGGACGGCTATCTATTAACGTTAACTTCTTCACATACAGGCGATAGAGAAGTTTAACAAAAAAGAACAAAGGTGTCAGCCGTCAGAATTAAGCATGAATTGGAGTATGACTTAGGTATAGGTGCGTAATCAATTGCGATCACAATACGGTTCGGATAAGATAAAAAGTCTATCGATAAGGCTTGTCTTGACTAGCAATTGCAACGTCTCTACACACCACAACACCCAACCAATAACCTTAACCGAACTGTATTGATAGCGATCACAGCTAGACTAATCTTTTTCTTCACAGCTACAGGCTTCAATTTTCTATCACCCTTTTCTGCTTTACATCAATTCTTGATTTAGCAATTCAAGTAGTAAGGGTAAATTTATCTTAAGTTTAAAACAATAATTTTCAAAAATTTTTAACCGCTAGCACCACATAATTTAGTAATAAAGCTTAGGTGTATTTTCGTAAGCAAAATTAAGAAAATAGTGTTTAGAGGTATCAGTTAAATTCAGTGTTTTCAAGTATGCTACACAAGCTTTGTTTAAAATTATTGGAACAAATTATCAGCCATATAAGTTTGAAATACCAATGTATTAGTACCTCTTTAAAAGTTATGAATTTCAAAGTATTTCACATTTTTCAACACCATGTTTGCACAACATGACCCTTCAACTGTTGTCCTAACCAAGGTGTATTTTGTGAAAGTGTATAAAGACTTTTGCGTTCGACTTTCCAGGTTTGCTCGGGATCAAATAAAGTTAGTTCTGCTGGTTGATGAGGTAGAATCGCACTGACTTTTTGCCCCAAACACTCGGCTGGACTGGCACTCAATGCCCGCCATAATTCTAAAGCTGTAAATTCCTCAGTTTCAACGAGATATTGCCACAACAAAGGTAATGCTAACTCTAAACCAATTGCTCCTGGAGGGGCTTCGGCAAAGGCTTGGACTTTTTCTTCGTAGCTGTAGGGTGTGTGGTCAATAGCGATCGCATCTATCACACCTGCACGCACTCCTGCACGCAATGCTGCGACATCATTAGGATTTCCTAATGGCGGGTCTAAATGCAAGCTAGTGTTATAACTCTTAACTGCTTTTGTATCTAGTAAAAGATGCATCCAGGTAGTACTAGCGGTAATGGGTAAACCAGCAGCTTTGGCTGAAGCGATTAGTTCCACGCTGCGAGATGTGGAGACGCGCATAATATGGACTGGTGTACCGATAGTTGCAACCAATTCTAATAAAGCTGCGATCGCACTAGTTTCAGCACTGGCGGGTATTGGGGGTAAACCGAAACGGAGAGCATTTGCCCCTTCTCTCATTACACCATTTGCTGCTAACTGGCGATCGCTTGGCCAAAATGCTAATGGTTTACCCAACGGCTGGACATACTCTAACACTCGTCGCACCAGCGCCAAGTTTTCTAAGGGCTTACCATCGCTAAAACCAACAACTCCAGCAGACGCTAAATCTGCCAATTCCGTCATTTGCTTCCCAGCAACATCTAGGGTGATAGCACCCCAGAGATAAAGCAGGGGGAGAGGAGAGGTAGGGGGAGCCGAATTAATTTTCTCTCTCTCTTTCATCTTCCCGTGTCTCTTTTGCTGCAACTGTGTCACAAGTGCAGGGTTATCAATAGCTGGGGATGTATCGGGTAAGATGCTAATTCTGGTAAAGCCGCCAGCAGTAGCAGATTGTAAGAGAGACAACAAGGTTTCCCGTTCTTCAAAGCCTGGTTCACCGGAGTGGCTGTACAAATCTACTAACCCCGGCCCAATAACTAATCCCCGACAATCTCTGATTGGAGTATCGGGGCTGATGTCAGTAATGTGCGAAGCCACTTCTTGGATATAACCATCACCAATCAGCACATCAAAGAGTTCATCGATTTTAGTAACTGGATCAATTACCCGTACTTTTTGCAGCAGTTGAGTCATAAAAGTTTTTAGTTATAACTTAGGAGTTGTGCATTAAGAGTTAGGAGTTAGGAGTTATGAGTTAAGAATTAGAAGTTATGAGTTATGAGTTAAGAGTTAGGAGTTATTTGTTCCTCGCTCATCACTTCTAACTTTATTCATCACTGATAATTTTTCACTCCTAACTTTATTCCTAATTCCTGTACAGACGCGATTAATTGCGTCTGTACTCCTCACTCCTAACTTTTTTACAACGCCCCGGCTGCTGTCTTATCTAGTACACCTCTACCGAAGTGAGCAGTGATATTCATCGCTTGCAATACTGGTAGACTATCGATTCCACAAGGATAGTCAATAACACTAACTGCGCCATTACCCTGACGGAAATTCCAGAAATTTTCTAGCGATAAACCCAGAACGTGACAAAGTAAGGTTTTATTAGTTGCGTCGTGAGCTACTACTAATACAGTTTTAAATTGATTCGTTGATGCGGTTTGTAAAATTGATTGCCAAGCTGTAACGCTACGTTCCCACACCTCTTGCAAATTTTCTCCTTCAGGCATTTGAACTTGGGCTGGCACTAACCGCCATCGCTGCAATTCTCCGGGAAATTCTTGCTCTATCTCTGTTTCTAATTTTCCTTCCCAAAGTCCGTGGCTGATTTCTCTTAAACCATCTTGCAAGTCTAACTTTACATTAGGATGTTGTTTTAGAATGATCTCTGCTGTTTCTTTAGGGCGCAGCATTGGGCTACTGCAAGCATTATCAATCGCTACCTTTTGGAGAAATTCGGCTGCTTTTTGCGACTGTTGTCTACCGTTGTCGTTGAGGGGGACATCAATTTGCCCTTGAAACCTGGTTTGGCGATTCCAGTCAGTTTCACCATGACGCACCAGCAACAACCGTATTCCTTCATGATCTGGTCGCAATGAGGGTAGACTTTCTCCAATGTGTTGTGTCTGATTTAAGGATTCTAACTGAACTGGTTCCCCCAATCCTCCAGCAAAATTTAGTACGCTAATGCCACAGTTAGATTGCTGTATTGAATGGTAGCGACTGGGAGGAATTGCCAAGGCTGTGCTAATCAGGGCGCGATTAATGCCGTTATGTCCCACTATGAGAATACTTTCGCCTTGATGTTGAGGCAAGATTTCTTGCCAAAATTGCCGTGCTTGTTCGTATAATGCAAGAACAGGAAAATGTTCTCTTGTCCCTTGTGCATCATTCAGCAGCATCCGCAGTTCGTCGGGGCGTTGATGCCAAGTGCGGTAGTCTTCGGCAAATTTCTGCTTCACTTCAGCAGTTAAAAGTCCTTCCCATAAAGGTAAGTCAATTTCTAGCAGCAAATCAGAAACTTGGATTATGGCAGACTGTTCAGGATGAGTCGCTAACTCACTATGGATAATATCTGCTGTGTGTTTCGCTCGTTGCAGGGGGCTGCTGTAAATCGCATTAAATAAAATATTGCTGAGGGCTTTGCCAACTTTACTGGCATCGTTTCGACCTTTTTCGGTTAATGTTGACGCATCAGTGCGTCCCTGAATACGCCTCTCGGTATTATAACTGCTTTGACCGTGGCGCACAATGATGACACGAGTCATCTAAAAGCCCTCCTCTTCTCTAGACGATTAATTTTACTGCAAAATGATTGCACATTTAGCGATTCAGGAAGGCAGATTTAGTTAAGTACGAAACTTTATTCTTGTAGAGGACGTAGGATGAGCAGCTAAAATTGCTGCTGTATTAACAATATTTCCTAACAAAACTGTTTTAATTCAAGTAGAAATATTTGGTATAAGAGGTTGTGTGAAAAGTGTTTCCCTGTAATTTTGGGCACTTTTATATCCCTCTAACCTTTGCAACAGATGAATCGTAGGGGTATACAACTGTACATTAATGTCGATTTAACGTAAACAGTCATGTCTTGCAAAGAACTGGAGTTCCTTGCTAATAGCTAAAGTCATCTGAAGATGACTAAAATATAGTCAAAAATCTTTAGTCTTCCTTAGTAGACTTTAGCTTTTAGCCTGGAACTTTAATTCAAAGTGGGTGGGTGAGTTAAATAACTTTGGTTCTGCGGATGATCGGGTAAATAAGACATCTACGCTCAAAACTATAGCGTCAACCTTTATAAGCTGTCGCGCCTACAAATTGCACTATTTTCATTGTTAAAAAAAGCTGCAAACCCTCTGCCTTGCTTCCTGCCCCCCTGCGGCCTCAATGTGCTTGCTTAAATGCTTAACAGTTTACCTAATTATTCTCTCCTTATATCTAACTGCACTTGCAATCCATCATTGTCATTCCCAGACTGAGCCGGTGCTAATAGAACAGAAGTGTCAGGCTGTGATAATGTTTCGTTAAAGTGTATTTTGACTGGAGTTTTATTGTCTCTTCTATTATTGTTGGAGATGATTGCTGGATTAGTTTGCTCAAAAAAGCTTTTAAAGTCTTCTTGGGCTGTTCTATGATCAATTCCAACAAGAGAATTACCAGTTGATCTGTATTTCTCTAGATTTGAGCTTAATGTTGGTGACTGTGCGTATACTTGGCTTCCTAAGCTTGCAAAGGCTGCCGTAATTCCCAAGAAAGCAATAATTTTGGTGTTCATTTGTTTTATCCAAATTATCTTTAATATTGCTCATCTATTATTTTATGGGAAAATTATTTTGATTAACTCTATCGTTAGGTTCTACTACATTAATCATATTGCGTATATACTTAGAGTGTCACTGATTAATGTTGTTTTAAGAATTACCAAGCTATAATCAATGGCATGTCTTGGGAAATGAAATTATTTGGTTCAGTTTCCAAGCGATCGCAGTTTAGTTCGTTGAGATATGCCAGGAAGAAATCAGCGATATTGTCAGGTAAATCAATCACATTCCCTTGTTTAATGGCTTGCCTTTAAGATGAAGATTTTAGGGAACCATTACCACCCGAGCCAGAACAGAGGAAATGGTGGTTAGTAATTTCAAAGCCGTTACTATGGAGCGCTTCGCGTACCCGATCACTTAACAAGGCAGCAAGTTCTGCTTCACCTGCTCCTAGTGTTCCATTTAAAGGAGCGCCATGAATAGCGTTGGCAAAGCCCGCCCTAGGCATCGCTGGATGAGAGTAAATCTCTACTAAGTCTGCCTGGATTTGAGGTATCAACCCAAGTAAGTATTCCTCTGTAATACCACCAGTTTGCAATAAACCGTAAACTCTTTGGGTAAATTTAATACCTTCGGACTCTAGTATTCTCTCACCATAGCGGCGTAGTTTGCCAAATACTCCTGACCAAACTAGCTTTGTCAGTAAATTACTGCGATTAACTCTGAGGGTCAACCCCAGTTCTTCACTTGGCAACCGAATTACTTTAATATCAAATTCTGGTGCTAGGTCAACTAAAATACGCAAGACTATTGGATGGATATGCAAATGCAAATGTCCATCTACATGAGAAAGTGGCAAACCAGTAGAACGGTATTTTTCTAACTGGGCACGAATTTCTTGCCGCAGTTCTTTATGGGTTTCCTTGACAAATTGATACCGCAACCCAGCCATAAACGGACTGTTAGAAAAGTTACCTTCTTTGTCAACTAAATGAGGAATTTGGTCTGGCGGTAGCACAGAACGTCCACAGATCAAGACGAGATGTAGCCCAACAGCGAGGTTTGGGTAGGAATTTGCCAAAGCGACAGCCTCTTTTGCAGCTTCAGCACTCACCATCAGGCTGGTGCTACTTAGCACTCCTTGTTTGTGTGCTTTGATAATTGCTTGATTAACTCCTTCAGAGAAACCAAAGTCATCACCATTAATGATAGCGAATCGCTGTGCTTGCATAAGTTTCTATCTTTAAGGTTCTGATAATTGAGCTATTGAGTGATTACGTTGAGGTACGAGTCTAAGAGTAGCTAAGGCAATTTTGGCTAGGTTCGGCACAAGCTGCGGTTGGAGTAATTCTTTATCAAACACCCCAAGCCGTCGGCTGTTTTCTTCCAAGCAAGTAGATAATAATAACTCTGGGGTTAAATTATCTATAAAGTTGCTAGCGCCGGTGGCTGTGAAACCCTTTTGTTGTTCTTCGTTAGAACCACTAAAAGCTGTAATCTTATCTTGTAAGGCTCTACTGTAATGTATAAGAGCATTAATTCCTCGTAACCAATTACTTCTGCCCTCCTGAATTTCCAGGTAAGTAACCCAATTAATGAAGAACATGATATGACGGGCTTCTTCATTTAAAATTACATCGAAGATATCAAATAATGCTTCTGGGATGTAGTTGACATGACGGCGAGCGAGTCCAAACAGACCAAAGGCTAAAAAAGAGTCAAGACATTCACCAAAACCAAAGTCAAGGAAGGCCGTTTTGATATTACTAGGAAGTACAGGTGCAGGAGGTAGAGAAATTTGAATATCGTACTGATCAATCAGAAATTTAATCAGTTTCCCGTGGCGAACTTCTTCCATACCTTGTAGAGCGATCGCGTCTTTTAATAAAGAGTCGCTAATTGTGGCTGCAAAAGCGTTCACCATCACTCCTGCTTCTTGTTCTGTATTCAGTGCTTCTCTCCAAAAGGGAATATTACGTAAGCTTTCAATAGCTACACTGTCCAGAGTCGGCCAAGCGAGACGTTCTGGCTCGTACTCTAAGTGACTTTCAATAAACCTATGGCAAAAAAGTTCTTTGTGTTCTTTGCTTCCTATTTTCATGGCTGAAGAAATTGTTGAATTTTTTGATAAGTATTCGGACAGAATTAATTACATGATGTAATTGCGATCGCAATTACTGTAAATATTTGTGTTCATTCACTTATTTAGCTGGGTTATCGTCAATTCCTCCACAAAAATAACCATTAACAATTCAACATTCAAAGACATTTTAGACGAGGATTTAAACCCCGACTGTAGGCTTACAGTATTAGTAACTTATGCTACATGTAATGCTTCTGGTCTGAAATCGTTTAAGTTACAATCATTAACCAACAACTACTGATGCAGCTTTTGCTGTTGTTTGAGTGCGACGATCTTTCAAGTAAGAGAAAAATTCCCGCCCTTCACGTAGGCGACGAACTAACATTTGGGGATCAGTAAGCATTTCAGTGACAATTGGGATAATCGCTCTGGGACGGAAGTAGAACTTCCGATACATCTTCTCAACAGCGTCTTCAATCTCAGCACTAGAAAGATTTGGATATTGCAGTGTGGACATTTGAATTCCAGAACTAGCAACTAAGGAATTGTTGCTAAACCAATTATTTTCTTGTGCTTGACGATAAAGTTCTGTTCCAGGATAAGGGGCTGCGATGGAAACCTGAATTGTATGAGGACTAATATCGCAAGCAAAGCGGACTGTTTCTTCGATTGTTTGTTGAGTTTCGTCGGGTAAACCAATGATAAATGTACCGTGTACAGTAATGCCAAGTTTATGACAATTTTCCATAAACTTCCGCGCTACTTCCAGTTTGATTCCTTTCTTAATTCCATCCAAAATTTGCTGATTGCCAGATTCAAATCCTACTAAGAGTAGGCGTAAGCCATTATCGCGTAGTTTTTTGAGGGTGTCATAGTCGAGATTGGCACGGGCGTTGCAACTCCAAGTCAATTTGAGTCGGTGCATGTGTTCGCTAATTGCGATCGCTCGATGTTTATCAATTGTAAAGGTGTCGTCATCAAACATATATTCTCGCACCTTGTCGCCAAAGAGCGCTTTAGCTTCTTCCATCTCACGCCCAACGGCTTCTGGACTTTTAGTGCGGTATAAGTGTCCACCAATTGTTTGTGGCCAAAGGCAGAAGCTACATTTTGCCGGACAGCCCCGCCCAGTGTAAAAGGAAATGTATGGATGCAGCAAGTAGCCAATAAAGTATTTAGTAATATCCAAATCACGATGATAAATCGGCAATACACTGGGCAGAGAATCCCAATCGTGAATTAAAGGACGGTCTTGATTATGATGTATATTACCCTGGCGATCGCGGTAGCTTAGACCTGTAATTTCTTGCCAAGATTTATCTTCTGCTAGTTCTTTGCAGGTATAGTCGAATTCGTGGCGACACACAAAGTCAATGATGGGGTTTTCAGCCAGCGTCTGCTCTGGTAACACTGCAACGTGCGCTCCAATGAAGCCAATCTTGATATTAGGGTTTTGAGCTTTGATTGTCTCAGCGCACTTCACATCATTAGGCAGCGAAGGCGTGCTGGTGTGCATGATAATTAGCTCGTAATCTTGAGCAATTTTGATTACATCTTCTACTGTTTGATTGTGTGGTGGTGCATCTATTAGCTTGCTACCAGGCACAAGGGCTGCCGGTTGCGCCAGCCATGTAGGATACCAAAAGGAGGTAATTTCGCGCTTGGCTTGGTATCGTGAACCGGCTCCACCATCAAATCCATCGAAGGAAGGAGGACTAAGAAACAAAGTTTTTTTCACAAGTATATTTCCTCAATATATAATTCTACGCACAGTCTACGAGACGCTGCGCGAATACGTTACCAGTGTAATTCTAATTAGCTTACCGCGATCTTTCAGAAGTTTTAAACTGTGAGGATGGAAAATTTACCCTAGAAGCGCAACCTAAATTGATTTGCAAACAACTATCTTGAAAATGGGGCATAAGCGTCTATCATGAATTTGATTTACTTTCTTTTGCGTTCTTCGTGGGGGATGGTAGCGATCGCGATCGCTACTGGATTTTTGAGTGGCGGTAGTAGTGCGGGCTTGATTGCCTTAATTAGCCATGCTGCAAGTAGCAGTGGTGCTTCTCGCCTCACATCGATAATTTGGGGTTTTGCGGGGCTGGCCATAGTTGTATTAATTACTAGCATTATTTCTCAAGTGATGCTGATTCGCCTTTCTCAGAATGCGGTTTTGCAATTAAGGATGCGTTTGAGTCGGCAAATTCTGGCTTCTGAATTGACTCATCTAGAAGGGTTAGGGAATCCTCGATTATTGGCAACTCTTACAGAAGACATTCAGGTGATTGCCAATGCTGTTTATCAGATGCCTTTCATCTTTATTAATTTAGCCATCGTCCTGGGTTGCATAGCATATATAACCTGGCTTTCTTGGTTAGTACTGGTGCTAGTTTGTGGTATTTCAATAGTAGCGATCGCTAGTTGTCAATGGCTACTTAACAGAGGAGAAAAATTGCTGGCTCTAGCTCGTGAAGATGAAGATCAACTGTTTAAACATTTTCGCACTATTACTGAAGGAGTTAAAGAACTCAAACTAAACTACAGGCGGCGTGAAGATTTTTTAGAAGAAAAACTACACCCAACTGCTAACAAGTTTCGCCATCACAATGTTAAAGGTCTAACCCTTTTTGCCACAACTTCTAGTTGGGGACAACTCGTATTCTTTTTTGCCCTCGGTTTTGTAATGTTTGTGCTGCCTAATTTGCTTACTATCAATGCTGAAACTCTCTCTGGTTACATTTTAACCTTTACTTACTTAGTGTTACCAATGGATAACATCATCAGCAAACTTCCCTTATTAAGTCAAGCCACTATTGCTTTGCAAAAAATCGAGTCTTTGGGCTTATCTCTAGCTAGTCGATCTGAAATATCCACTGTTCCACTTGCACTGAAATCTGATTGGCACAGCTTAACATTTAAAAATGTTACCCACACTTACTATACAGTTCAAGAAGATAATAGCTTTATTTTTGGCCCCATCGACCTAACACTATATCCTCAAGAATTAGTTTTCATTATCGGCGGCAACGGTAGCGGTAAATCTACATTATTGAAACTAATTATCGGACTTTACATCCCTGAAAACGGCAAAATTTGGTTTGATGATAACTTAGTTAGCGAAACGAATCGAGAATGGTATCGTCAGCATTTTTCTGTTGTATTTTCCGATTTTTATTTATTTGAAGAACTTCTCGGTTTAAAAAACTCTTACTTGGATACTCAAGCCACTAAATATTTACAACAGTTGCAACTAGACCATAAGGTAAAAATTGAAAATGGTCAACTTTCTACCACTGCACTTTCTCAAGGACAACGTAAACGATTAGCTTTACTCACAGCATACTTAGAAGATCGACCAATTTATCTATTTGATGAGTGGGCAGCCGATCAAGATCCAATATTCAAGGAAATATTCTATACTCAACTTTTACCAGAACTGCGATCGCGAGGTAAAACAGTACTGGTGATTAGCCATGACGATCGCTATTTTCATTTAGCAGATCGAATTATCAAACTTGACTATGGAAAAATAGAGTATGACAAAACTTAATATAATGGCAAAGATACACTTCCTTATTCGGCGTCATTTCTGCTTTTGCTTTTTTTCTAGAAGCAATTAAACAAACTTGTAAGTTTTCAATTTATGCTGCTTCTCTAAATGCCCTTATTCTCTAATACTACTAATGCGATAAAATTCTCATTTTTAATTCAAATTAATCGCTTTTATTCCTGCGGGTATGATTCTATTTTTGTTAAAATCTTGATTACAATCAATACACGTAAAATCATTGGATCTATTTATTTTTCCATAAAATTTATTTAAAAAATAGGTCTAATAACCATGTTTGCATTTAACTTCTTCAGAATTTTTCACCTGATTATCATTGATTTACTGGTAATTTTGTGCATATTATCTGTTTGCTTTTATCACTATGCAATTTATGCAGCAATAACTTTTTTTGGTCATCCCCAGTCAAGGGATCTAGAGTTTCATCCACCTGTTAGTATCCTCAAACCTGTTTGTGGAGTTGATAGCGATGCTTATGAAAACCTAGCCTCATTTTGTCAGCAGGACTATCTAAAATATCAAATTATCTTTGCTGTGCGAAATTCTAAAGATCCTTGCATAGAGGTTGTAGAGAAAATCATCTACAATTATCCAGATTTGGATATTCTGCTGATAGTAAGCGATCGCGTCATCGGTACAAACCTCAAAGTTAGCAACTTGGCGAATGCCGCAGCCAAAGCTAAATACGAAATTTTAGTTCTTGCTGATAGTGACATCCGAGTTGGAACAGACTATTTGCAAAGAGTTATCCAGCCGTTGCAAGATGAAAGCGTGGGTGTCGTTACCTGTATGTATCGATCCTTAGCTAAAGGATGGGTATCGACATTCGAGGCTATTGGTACTACTACTGAGTTTCATGCTGGGGTTTTAGTCGGCAATATTCAAGAAAATGGTATAAAATATGCCTTTGGTTCCACCATTGCCATACCTAAAAAAGTACTAGAAGCCATAGGTGGATTTGAAGCAATTGCTGATTATCTGGCAGATGATTTTCAACTTGGCTATCTACCTGTCCAAGCAGGTTACAAAGTTGTACTTTCCGACTATGTAGTTGAACATGTACAAACAAGCAACAACTTTGTTGATGCTATCAAGCGCCAGATCCGTTGGGCGCGTGGTAAACGAGTTTCTCGTCCTTGGGGTTATCTAGGACTAATTTTTACCTACGGTGTGGTCACTAGTTTGCTGCTGCTGATTGCCACAAATGGTTCAATACTAGGATGGGTAGGACTATGTATCTGTTGGCTAACAAGATTGGTGATGGCTTGGGTTGTTGGTACTATCAGTCTGAAAGATCCAATTGTCAAAAAATTTCTGTGGCTCATTCCTGGGCACGATTTGTTAAGTTTTGTTATTTGGTGTTTTGGCTTTATTGGCAACACAATAGAGTGGCGAGGGCAGCAACTAAAGCTAACTAAAGATGGAAAGCTACTACTGCAAGAAGACAGAAGTTCTCAATTATCAATTAAGGTTTTGACTAGTAAACTGTGGCGAAAGTTTACCTACCTTTAACATGGGGTTGATGACTGTTGTCAAAATATAGAGATTTACCTAGAATTGAATCAACTAATTCCTGGTAAGCTAGAAAATAACTAGTGTTCAGATATTGTGATTTTACCTGCTAAATGACTAAACTGTGAACCAGAAAGTGACTAAATATTCACGTCAAATTAAAGTACATGTCTTTTAGCTTAACTGACTCCGAAACTTATTAATACTAATAGTTAATAACACAACAGCAAAAACAACTAAAGCCAAAACATTCATCCACAGTACATCTAAGCCAACGCCTTTGAGCAAAATACCTCGAATGATCGCAATGTAATGGCGGAGGGGATTAAGTAAGGATAGGACTTGAAAGAAGGGTGGCATGGCTTCAATGGGTGCGATCGCTCCAGAAGTTTGTACCATTGGTAAATTAATAAAGAAAGCTGTTAAAACTACCTGTTGTTGGGAACTACTCACAGTGGCCAACATAATACCCAGGCTAATCCCGACAAATACATACATACTTGATAAGGCTAAAAACAGCAGAAAATTACCTCGAAATGGTACATGAAAGATTACTGTTGCTAAAGTGATAGCTAATAAAACATCTCCCATTAATAAAAATGCTAAAGGAACAATTTTAGATAGTAATATTTGCCAGTTAGCAGCCGGAGTCATTAATAATTGTTCTAAAGTACCTGTATCTTTTTCCCTGACAACAGTAATTGCTGATACTAATGTACCAATTAATGTTAAAACTAAACCCATAACTCCTGGTACAAAAAACCAACTACTTGTCAGTCCAGGATTGTACAGAAATACAACTTTAGGTGAAACTGGGGGATTTGCTTGACCTTGAGTTAATTGCAGATTATATTGCTGGATAATTTGATTCATATAATTTGCAGCAATCCCGGCTGTATTAGCATTTACTGCATCAATAAATACTTGAACTTCTGCTAATTTTTGTACCAGTTGACGCGGAAAATCGGGAGGAATTATGACCCCAACATCTAGCTTTCCTTCTTCTACTTGACGATTTAATGCTTTTTCACTGTCTGGTAGAGATTCTAAAGTGAAAATTTGATTTGATGTCATGGCTGAAACTAATTCTCGACTGGCGCTGATGTTGGCATAATCAATCACACCTAATCGTAAGTTATGAACATCAGGATTGAGGATGAAGCCATACAATAATAATTGAACGGTAGGCGGGATAACTAACAAAACAATTAATTGCTTATTGCGGAGAATTTGATTAATTTCTTTCCGCACTAATGCCCAAAATGGATTATCAAATAATCGCAGAATAAGTTTCATAAAATTACTTTTTATTAAACAGCACAGATGCAGAGAATACAGAGAAGTTAATTTGGTAATTGCATTCGGCTTAAAACTCGGCGTGATACGTTGAAAAATACTAATCCCAAAGTTGCAAGCATGATTAAATCAAACCAAACTCCGGCAAATCCTGTACCGCGCACGAAGGTATCACGAGTAATATCAATGTAATAACGCGCTGGAACGACATTAGGTAGCAGTGATAAGGGGAAAGGAATATTGTTGAGGGGATAAATAAAACCTGATAGTAAAAAAGATGTGATAAAGCCTATGAGGGAAACCCCTTGTACAGCAGCATTTTGGTTACTACTACGAACTCCTAAAAGTAAACCAAAAAAAATGCTATCTGCCAGAAATAGGAAAGTTCCAAGTAATAATGTTATCGGGTTACCAACTATGCCAACTTGGAAAATAATTGAGCCTAATATCATAACTACTAATGTTTCGAGTATGCCAATTAATAGGTATGCTAATCCTTTACCAAGTAATAGTTCAGTGGCACTAATATTAGAAGCGTAAACTTGTAAAATTGTCCCTTTTTCTTTTTCCCGTACCATTGCGATCGCAGAGAGCAATGAAGGAAAAATCCACAGTACAACTCCGTAAGTTCCTGGCACAATATACAACGATTCTAATCTACCAGGATTAAACCATAGACGCATTCGTGCTGTAATACTACTAGTAGCAGGTAGCAGTCCATGCTCTTGCATGAAAAAGTTTGTGACTCTTTGAATACTATTTCTAATTACACGGGCATTGTTAACATCAGTTCCATCGATTAATACTTGTAAATTTGTACTTATACCTGCTTGAATATCACGGCTAAATTCCGGCGGGATAATTACTGCTGCTTTAGCAATTCCTTTATCTATAGCATCGCGTGTAGGATTGCCACCAGACCATTGTTTAGGCACAAATTGATTGGTGGCATAAAGTCTTTCAATATAGCTGCTACTTAGGTTTGTGCGGTTGAAATCTTGAACAATTAAGGGAATATCTTTACTCTCTAACCTAATCGCAAAGCCAAAAATTATTAAAGTGATGAATGGCAATAAAAATGCTAGTGCTAACGTCAGGCGATCGCGGCGAAATTGTGCTATTTCTTTTACACATTGAGCGAAAATTCGTTTCATGTCTATTGGGTACTGGATATTGGGTACTGGGGACTGGGAGTTGAGCAATTAAAGTTTGGATTGTAATTCAATCTAAAATCTAAAATTCCTACTCCTTTCCTATCCTTGCGATCGCTGTACTATACCGATAAAAGCATCTTCTAAAGAAAAAGGAATGGGACGTAAAGAATTGATGGTAATTTGATTAGATTTTAAAAGTTGAGTTAGTTGATTTATTTCCTGTTCAGGATGATCAAGAACAACGTGTAAACTATCAGCGAAAATCGAGACGCGCCAAGACTCGAAATATTGTTTTAGTATCTTAGAAGCTATTTGGTTTTGATCAACAATAATTTCTATTAATTGTCCCGGTTGCGAGGCTTTGACAGAACTGGGTGAACCTTCGGCGACGGTTTCTCCTGCAACCATAAAACTCATACGGTTGCACTGTTCAGCTTCTTCTAGATAATGTGTTGTTACTAAAATGGCTGTACCGTTGCGGGCAAAGTCATTAATCAGCTTCCAAAACTGGCGACGCGCCAACGGATCTACCCCCGATGTTGGTTCGTCTAAAAATAAAATATCTGGTTCATGCATCACGCAAGCACCGAAAGCTACTCGCTGCTTCCAACCACCTGGTAGCTGCCCGGTAATCATATTTGCTTGTCCTTCTAAGCCACAGGTAGCAATTACCCAATCAATTTTTTCCCGTCGGAATTTGCGAGGTACGCTGTAAACTCCGCTATAAAATTCTAGATTTTGCAGAATAGTTAAATCGTCGTAAAGGGTAAATTTTTGACTCATGTAACCAATACGTCGCCGTAAGTCTGCACTACGCAGATTTCCTGTTTCACCACCTAAGGAAATTTCACCGCCGCTTGCTTCGAGTAATCCACACAGCATCTTAATGGTGGTAGTTTTTCCAGCACCGTTAGCACCTAACAACCCAAAGATTTCCCCATAGCGCACTTCGACGTTGACATCTTTAACGGCTTGGAATTTGCCAAACATCCGACTAAGGTTGTGAGCATATATCGCTGGTGAAGAAGGAGAGATGGGGGGAAATTCTTTAATTTTGAATTTTGTTAGCGCAGCGTTAGCGAGTTCGCGAGCGTCATTTTGAATTTTGAATTGATTCGTTCCTTGTCCCCTTTTACGCGAACGAGGAAATGGAAAAAACTGTGGCACAGAACCTTGTTGTCGCAAGCGCGTGACAAAAACGTTTTCTAATGTGGGTTCGCCATGCTCGATAATAGGAGAAGGTAACTGATGTTGTTGCAGCAGTTCGCGGACTTGGATTTCGCCGGAATTGATATCTTTAACTAGAACATCTAAGCGATCGCCAAAAGTTTGCACATCTACTATATTTGTCTGATTAGTCTGGGATAATATTTCTTCTGTGGCTTCTAGGTTAGCTGTTCTCACTTCTAAGCGATGCAAGCCTAAGTTAGCCCGTAAGTCTGCGGGTGTGCCAATTTCATGAATTTGCCCACTGTACATTAATGCCACGCGGTGACAGCGTTCAGCTTCATCTAAATATGGTGTAGCAACTACAATTGTCATCCCCTCAGCTGACAATTCCCCTAGCACATCCCAAAACTCTCGCCGAGAAACTGGATCAACACCCGTGGTAGGTTCATCTAATAACAATACTTCTGGTTGAGAAACCAAAGCACAACACAGCGCCAGCTTTTGTTTCATCCCACCAGAAAGCTGTCCGACTAAGCGATCGCTAAATCGCTCCAAATTCATTAATTTTAAATATTTATTGCGGCGTTTCTCTAACAAATCATCTGCTACTTGCCGCAACCCTGCTGCATAACGCAAGTTTTCATCAATACTCAAATCCAAATACAGCGAAAACTGTTGTGTTAGATAACCTGTGATTAATCGGGCATCTCGTGCAGGCTGATTAAATATTTGCACCTCCCCTGCTGTTGCTTCCATTACACCGCCCAAAATGTGAAAGGTACTAGTTTTACCCGCACCGTCAGGGCCAATCAATCCAAACATTTCACCTTTGTGGACACTCAAATCAATTCCCCGTACAGCAGCTAAATTTCCATAGTGCTTATGCAAACCACAAACTTTAATTGCGATGGTTGGCAGGCTAGATGATGGCAGTAAGTTTGGAGGGAAAGTAGTAATTTGCTGTTTCATGAAGCTTATTGTTCAATCCAAAATCTAAAATCGTTCGATGGTTCCTGAGCGAAGTCGAAGTTCAAAATCTAAAATTCTTCATCTTCCTGCCTTCAAATTAATTTTGGCGTCTGCTGGCATTCCCATTTTGGCACAGGGTAAATCTGATTCAGTATAAGGATTTTCCGGGTTAAAACAGCTATCAGGGTTTTGAATTTTGATTCTAATTCCTACTACTTGTCTGACTCTATCTTTTTGAAAGTAAATATTCTCTGGTGTAAATGAAGCCTGGGGATCGATGGCAATTACTTTACCTTCTAATGGTTTTTTCGGCGCAGAATCAATAAAGATTTTTGTTGTTTGTCCTAGACGCACTCTGCCAATATCACCTTCAGGAATAAAACCTCTAAAATACACTGTCTTGGGGTCAACAATTGTCAAAATGTTAGTCTGGCTGCTAACTATTGCACCTGGTTCAACACTACGGGCTGTCACTACTCCATCTAAGGGACTCACTACATTTAAATCTTTTTTGGAGTCTGCAATCTGAGTGAGAATTTGCTGATTTGATGCTTGGGCATCTTTGACTTTGGCACGCGCAGAGTTGACTTTCGCCTGTGCAGATTTAAGTTGAGCAGAACTTTGCTGCTGCTTTCTGACTAATGCTGTTAACTGGGCGTTGCGAATATCAGGATTGAAACCTGTAGTTTTGGCTTGAGTTAATGCCCCTGACACAGCACTTAACTGTTGACGTTCAGCATTAACTGCTGCCTTTCGTGCTTCTAGGGTTGCTATTGCTGTATCAAGAGTGGTTTGTGCTTGGTCAAATTGTTGTTGATTGATCGCTCCTTCTTTGACTAATTGGGCATAGCGATCGCGGTTGATTTTTGCTAAATTAACTTCTGCTGCTGCCTGTTTAACTTGCGCTTGTGCTTGCACTAATGTGGCTCTGGCTGCTGCTACATTTGATTGTGCCTGCTCAATTCTTCCTTGGGTATCCCCTTGCGATTGCTGCAAATTTAGTTTAGCTTCGTTAATTTGGCTGTTAATTTCTTGAATTTCTCTGATAACTTGCTCGGCATCTGAAATTGCTTGCTGTTCATCATACTTAGCAGATGTTACTCTGGCTTGAGTACCAAGTAATTGTTGTTGGAGCAATTTATCGTCTGTGTCGTCTAGCTTAATTAATTCTTGCCCCTTTTTAACTGCTGCCCCTTCCCGCACGAGAATTGACTCAATTCTTCCAGAACGCTTGATCCCAATCTCGGTTTCATAACCCTCAATCCGCCCGCTAACTTGCAGTAAATTCACTGTTCCTTGCGGTTGACTGTGCCACACTGCGTAGCCAATGCCACCTACTATTAGTAATCCGCCAATCAATAAAGGAATCGGTTTCTTACGGTGCTGCTTTTTGGATACTGGGGTATTCGTAAGGTTTTCGGGTGGGATTGGGACAGTGTGAGTCATTGTAGCACTCTGGATGACGACAAATATTTTTGCTCTCATACTAGACCGTCCAGTATGATATAGCAAGATGTATGCAAAAAAGTTTACCATTCATGCCTCTAAACCTTGCTTTCCAACTAGAAAATCTTTTACCTGCGATCACTCCAAAGCAGGAGCAAATCTTGCAAGGAGCTATACGGGTATTTTTGAAAGAGGGTTACGCTAGAACAAGTATGGATCGTGTGAGTGCGGCGGCTGGGGTATCGAAGCAAACAATATACAGTCACTTTCAAGATAAACAAGGACTGTTTAAAGCATTAATAGAACGGTTGACACTCGCTTGTTTTCAAAGCATTTTTTGCACAGAAAAATTGCACAGCGAACCAGCGATTTTGTTGCGTCAAATTGCAGAAATTTATTTAACTAAAGTTGCTGATAATCCCGATTATTTGGCATTGTTGCGTTTGATTATCACCGAGTCACAAAACTTTCCTGAACTAGCAAAACTTTATACCCAAACCGTTGTGCAGCGTGGTCGGCAAATACTGAGTCAGTATTTTGCATCTCATCCAGAATTAGCAATTACCGACCCAGAAGCAATGGCTCACATTTTTTTTGGTTCACTAGTATCCTACGTGATTGTACAAGAAATTTTGTATGGAAAAGAACTCACATCGTTATCACGCGATCGCCTGTTAGACAGCTTAATAAACGTGGTCATGAGCCAGGGAATAATACCAATAAGGAAATAGATAGTAGTCTGTCAAGAAAGAATTGAGGGATACTTAACAATTCAAAATTCAAAACTTGTACTGAGCGTCTTGCCGTGAGCGGCGTCGTTCGCGCAGCGTCCCGTAGGGAAGGGAGCCGAAGTATTCAAAATTCAAAATTAAAGACATTTTCAATTGGGGATTTAAACCCCGATTGAAAATTTGGTACGTATAGACGTAGGGTCTTCAACTCTCGGATTTACGATAAACAGGGTAATCTATTAGATCCAAAAGGGAGGACTAGGCAACTTAGCAATTAGACTAGTTAAGTTTTTCACATCGTGTTAAAACCAGTTATGAATCCATAAACAGTAATGGTCAATAGCTTGTTGTTCTGTAATATTACCTAAGAGTTCTGATGCGATCGCATGGCTAACCCAAATACCAGACATAATTGCTTTAAGAACGCTATGACTTGATGTCGGGTCAAGTACCATTGCTGCATCCCCAACAAGAAAGTAACCATATCCGGCTGGTTGTGAAACGATTCGCTAGGTAACATTAGCGGCCTGCATTTAAAAGGTTTTTGCCCCCCTTTTTAAGATTGCGGGATCAAAAACCAGTGAGGCAACTCTAGAAGATTTGTGTACATCACCATAGCTACTGTTGACTGGGAGCAGCAGCAGGTTGCGATTGAGGTGATTGACGTTGTTGGCGTAAACCGCGCAAAGACTCCCGCAACTTGTTCTGGCTGGTATTATCTTCTCGCCGCCGTCGATTTGGGGTTGCTTGTGGCTGTTGTGATGAATTGGTACTTGTTCGTTCACGCTGGATACGGCGTAAGGACTCTCTTGCACTTCCTTGAGTGCGATTTATCCTCGCTTCAGATGATGAGCCGGAGGTAATAATTTCTCTTCTTTGAGGTTGCAGCTGCCGATTCAATCGAGATTCTGTTGGTCTTGTGGCTGTAGTTTCACTAGATGGGGGTGTCAAATCTCTGCGTCTACGTCCTGGATGTTCTTGTATGGAGTTAGCAGCAGCTGCCTGCTGTTCTTGTCTTTTTCTTTCACTTTCTCGGACTTCTTGCTGACGGCGAGAACCTTCTAAAACGTAGTTAGGGATAATTGTCGCTTTTTTTCTGCCACCACTTATTTTGATGTCACGGGCTTGTCTTACGGTGGCTTCATCCAAAGTAGAGTTCCCACTGGAGCGAGTAAGATGCACATTAGTGACATTACCTTGTTCGTCTAAATCAACTTCTACCCGTGGGCTGCCTTCAATTTTTTGCCCTCGTAATGACGTTGGATACTTGAAATCACATTTGCGGCAAGCTCCCCTACCATTACCATTACCTGAACTGTTAATTTTTGGAGGTGTTGGTGCTATTGGTGCTGTTGCTACTGTCGGAGGGGTTTCTACTCGATTACCTATACCACTACCAGAGCCTGAGCCAATTCCTGAACCTCTACCACTGCCAATTCCTGAACCTATTCCTGAACCTATACCACTGCCAATTCCTGAACCTCTACCACTGCCAATTCCTGAACCTGTACCTGTACCTGTACCTGAACTTAAAGCAACGCCAGAGCCAGAGCTACCAGAGTTATCTGTCAGGACTGAACTACCACCGCCGCCGCCGCCACCGCCGCTCACAGGAGCAACAGTTTTCACGGGGACTTCTGACTTGGGAGCAATTTCCCTATTTGTTGGTTGTGGGTTTTGAGTGGTTTGTTTTGGTTGTTGTTCAATTGGCTGAATTCGAGTAGTTTGTTTTGGTTGTTGTTCAATTGGCTGAATTCGAGTAGTTTGTTTTGGTTGTTGTTCAATTGGCTGAATTTTTGGTCTTTCAATCAATTCTTGTACTGGTTTTTGTACTGGTATAATTTCTTTAGGCTGTTTTTGAACAATTTCTGGTTCTTTTTTGGGTTCTTCTGTAATTTTTTCAAGTGGTTTTTCTGGTTCCGGAGTCGGAGCATCAACGATCGCCACCTCTATTGGTTCATCATTCTCTTCAGGCATTCTTGTTAAATAATTACCTATGCCTGAAGACAGTACGCCGATATGCAGCGCCAGCGAACCTATCAGACTCAAAGCCAGAAAAGACTTGAGAGCCTCAACTTCTTTGGAACGTTGCTCGACAGTAGTGCCGGAAAAACTCATAGCTATTGCTACCTATTGTCACTAATTTAGTCATCTTAAAATGCATGGTTGCAAATATCAAGTAAAAAATTAAAATTCTTTCCGGCAGTGTTACGCAACAGCATACTACTCAAAAAAATATCTTTGAAAAATACTGTTAATATCATGATTTATAGATAAAATTAATTTTTGTCTTTATTAAATTAATTTATATAAAACCAAAAGATATTAAATAAAAATAATGATGATTAGATGAGATTTGAAAAAATTCCGATTATATCTTAAACTCTATTGAGAAAAAGTTTCATTTTTTCGCTTGATTCTGGTAGTCTGATTTTGTATTGATGACGTTTAGAGGCACTACATGGGAATTCAGCATTTATTTGAAGCAGGCGGTGTGGTCATGTTCCCCCTGCTGGCGTTTTCGGTGTTTGCAGGGGCACTAATGATTGAGCGGGCGAAGTTTTGGATACAGATTGGTAAGCGTCAAAACCGGGTGGTGCGAGAGGTTTTTAATCTTTATCGACTTGATAATGTTATTAGTGCTGTTGATAAGCTGCAAAAAAATGTAGATTTACCCATAGCACGCATTTTTCTGGCTGGACTACAGCTAGAAAGACCGACTCCAGAAAAATTTCGTTTGGCTTTGAAAAGCGAGGCACAAGCAGAAATCCCTACGCTCAAGCGGTTTCAAGCTGTATTTGACACCATTATTGGTTTAGCGCCTCTGTTGGGACTTCTCGGCACAATTTTAGGATTAATTCGCTCATTTGCTGGACTGAATGTTGGTGATGTCGGAGCTACTAAAACTGGTGCAGTCACTGCTGGTATTAGTGAAGCTTTAGTTGCTACCGCCACAGGATTGATTGTGGCTATCTTCGTGCTTTTAGGAGCCAGCATCTTCCGGGGATTATATCAGCGGCAGATAACAATGATTCAAGAGTACGGCGGACAGCTAGAAATACTGTTCCTTGATCGCTACGAACAACAACATGAGCGCTACGAACAACAGGAGAAATCTTATGGATCTAGGTGATAATGAACCAGATTTACCACCATTTATAAATGTAGTACCTCTGATAGATGTAATGTTCGCCCTTTTGACATTTTTTATTATGTCAACGCTGTTTTTAACACGCTCGCAAGGGTTGCCAGTAAATCTACCGAAGGCAGCTACGGCCAAGGAACAGCAAATTCCCACTAGAGTTACCATCACAGTAGATGAAAAAGGTCAGGTAAGCCTAAACCGCGAGCCAATAGCAATTAATGATTTAGCAGGGCGAGTGCGGACTTTAGTTGGTTCAAACCAAGATACATTGGTGGTTATTAATGCTGATCAAAAAGTCTTGCACGGTGAGATAGTGGGGATAATGGATCAAGTACGTCAGGTGAAGGGAGCAAGGTTAGCGATCGCTACCCAAAAATAAACAGTAGAAATATTGTGCATTAGAAGTTCAGAGAGTCAGGAAAATTCTATATACTGACTCCTAACTCCTTCTTGTATGATGACTACTACCAGCTACGCTTACATATCTGCAATTCTTGAGATATAAGTTTAAATAATGATTGTTGGTGTGAATGAATAAAAAAGTGGTCACCGTCGAACTCATGTAATGAGAAAGCAGCGCTCGTCTGCTCTTGCCATGCTTGCAGATCCTCATGACTAACTTCTTGGTCTTGCAAACCACCAAAAACAGTAATAGGACACTTCAGAGGCTGTTTTTGAGTGTAAATATAAGTTTCCAGAACTGCAAAATCTGCCCGCAAAATAGGGAGGAACATCTGCATTAGCTCCGGGGATTCTAAAACTGCTTTGGGTGTACCGTTAAGACTGTGTAGCTCGTTTAGCAAATCAGGGTCTGACAGAACGTGGAGAGGTGGTTTTGTAGACGTGATTTGCGGGGCGCGACGAGCAGAGATGAAGAGATGAAAGGGAGCAAGACTATACTTAGAGCGAAGTAGATGGGTCAACTCAAAGCTAACTAATCCGCCCATACTGTGACCAAAGAAGGCGAATGGTTTGTCTAAATATGGTAACAGAACAGGAGCGATCGCTTCCACAAGAGGTTCTAATCGCGTCAAGGGTGCTGACTTAATCTGTCTTCCCCGTCCCGGATATTCCACAGCGCAGACTTCGACATTACTAGGAAGATTATTAGGCCAGGTGCGAAAAATCATTGAGTTACCACCAGCGTAGGGGAAGCAGAATAAACGCAAGTTGGCTTGAGGATTTGGTTGGGGACAGATAACCCAGGAATTGAAGCTTGGTGTAGTTGTCATAATATAACTTAGAGTTGGATAATACAACTTTGCTTTAATTTTTAAATATATCCACTGATAATCTTATGACAGGAATGGAACCTTGGGCGATATCAGTCGTTAGTGGTGTAGCAGTTCCGATTTTCCAAATCCTTTGGGGAGGAGGCAGTAAGGTTTCTAGAATATTTGGTAGAAGGCTGAACGAAAAAACTGGGCAGATAATTTTTGCCGCATCAAAACAATATGTCCAGAACTACGAAGAACGGCATGGTATTCTCAAAGTATTAGGAATGCGTGAACCTGTCAAGCTGGAATCGGTCTATACAGCAGTACAGTTTTTAGGTGATGATGCTATTCGTAGTTTTGAATCTATTGAGAATTTAGAAGAAGTCTATCGCCAAGCTAAAAGTCGGAGATTTCAATCTCACGATGATAAAAAACAAACGGGAATTAAAGTTGCTAATAATAAACAATATCTGATGGTGCTTGGTGGGCCTGGTGCTGGAAAGTCTACATTTGTGCGGAAGATGGGATTAGAAGCGCTCAAAGGTAAAAAAGGAGGATTTAAACACGCCTGCATTCCAGTTTTTATCGAATTGAAAAGGTTTGCATCCAGCAATATTAATATTGAAACGTTTATTGCTGAGGAGTTTCGTACTTGCGGCTTTCCATCACCAGATAAATTTACAGCCAAAGCTTTAGAAGAAGGAAAGTTACTAATTTTGCTGGATGGTTTGGATGAAGTACCAACAAAAAACTTGACTGAGGCAATTAGTCAAATTCAAAATTTTGTTGACAAATATGATAAAAATCGTTTCATTGCCTCCTGTCGCACAGCAGCTTATCGCAGCAGTTTTCGTCGCTTTAGCGATGTATCAATGGCAGATTTCGACAATGCTCAAATTCAGCTATTTATTTATAACTGGTTTCATTCAGATGCAGACAAGCAGGAGAAGACAGGCGATAAATGCTGGGAATTACTGCAAAAACCAGAACATGAAGCTGCAAAAGAGTTGGCGCACACACCTTTATTGCTGACATTTCTGTGTTTAGTTTATGACCGTTCCCAAAGTTTTCCAGATAATCGCAGTGTTCTTTACCGGAAGGCACTGCGGATATTGCTTGAAGAGTGGGCATCAGAAAAGCGAATTCTTAGAGATGAGATTTATCAAGGACTGCATACAGAATTAGAAGAGATATTACTATCAGAGATTGCTTATACAGGTTTCGAGTCTGACAGGCTATTCTTTTCACAGCGCGATATAGTTGGGCAAATTAAAACATTTTTGGCGAGTAATCTGAATGCACCTCAGCATTTAGATGGGAAATCGGTGCTGAATGCCATTGCTATTCAACAAGGAATTTTGGTAGAACGAGCCGAGGATGTCTTTTCTTTTTCTCATCTAACGCTACAGGAATATTTAACAGCACAGTATATTGATGACCATCGCCAAGTTGAGAAGTTAGTTACTGAACACCTGACAGATGAACGCTGGAAAGAGGTGTTTTTGTTAGTAGCTGGGTTAATGCGTGGTGGTGCAGATGATTTGCTGCTGCTGATGGAAAAGGAAGCGCAAAAATATATTAATACCCCGAACTTACAAGCTTTCTTAAACTGGGCAGAACAGGTAACAGTTGGCTCACCAGGGGATTTTAAACCTGTGGGTAAACGCGCAGTTGCGATCGCCTACGCCAACGCCAACGCCAACGCCATCGCCTACGCCATCGCCATCGCCTACGCCAACGCCTACGCCATCGCCATCGCCAAGACCATCGCCATCGCCTACGCCTACGCCGACGCCATCGCCATCGCCGACGCCATTAAATACACTGGTGAACTTGAGAAATTAAAAATCTTCAACAACATTGATTTTACTACACTGGTCGCTAAATTAAAAGCACTAAAAGCGAAAATTCCTGATGATAAACAGCCAACGGAAGCGCGTCTAGCATTTGCTAAACAGCTGCAACAAACGTTACTCAATGCTTTCAATCTCACCCAAGAAATGGTCAACTTCTCTAAGGAAGAAGCGAAAGCACTGGAAAATTATCTCTACGCTACTCACCTCATCATCCAATGCAAACAAGCAGCAGTGCGGGTGTCACCCCAAACCTGGGAAGCAATTGAAGCGCGGATGTTGTTAGTTCCAGGTGGTTGAGCAACAATAGGAAAATGAAAAGATAGCCAGATAAACGCTCCATGAGTTCATCACAACAGGCTAAGGATACAAAAACTCGAACCTTTACAGCAATCTTGCATTGAGAAAAAGATGCTTATGTAGCTGAATGTCCAGAAGTGGGAACCGTCAGCCAAGGAGAGACGATAGAAGAAGCAATCAAAACTATATTTAGAAGAGTTCCCGCTTGCTGAAGTCGCTACGCTAAAAGCTTTCATTAGCAGAATTTGAGTCGTTGTAACAAACGCTCAAGCTGTAGTTACTACAACTCCAGTTGTTATAAGTAAACTTGAAGCTGCTGTTAATACAGCTTAAGCAGATGTTATGAATGCTTAAGCTGTAGTTACTACAACTCCAGTTGTTATAAGTAAACTTGAAGCTGTTGTTAATACAGCTTAAGCAGATGTTATGAATGCTTAAGCTGTAGTTATAAACGTTGAAGTTGTTCTAACAAACGCTCAAGCTGTAGTTATAAACGTTGAAGTTGTTCTAACAAACGCTCAAGCTGTTGTTATGACACTAAATCTTATCGTTAGGAATGCACAAGCTGTGGTTTTTTCTCTTCACCCACATATATCTCATCTTCTCTGTTAATAAACACCTGAGACAATGCCTGATAAGCTTCACTCCAAGCTGCCATAACTTCTTCTGTAGCGGCTTCCCCTAAAACATCTTTCATCGCTTGCAGTAAACTTTCTCCAACAATAGGATATTGTTCTGGTGTAACATGGGTCTGTACATGACGATGGGCAATCTTCTCTACCATCGACTTTAAAGCTCCTAGATTATCAATCTGGGTAGCATAGCCATAAACTGCTGTAGCCAACCTCGCAGGCTGAGAACCATTTGCTTGAGCAGACATATCAAATTGTTTTCTGATTTCTGGATGATTTTGAAACATAATTTCATACATCCGAGTTGTGATTTGCTGACCGTTCTTTTTTAAGATAGGTGCTGTAGATTTAACGATATCTATTGTTTGTTGGCTAATCATAGTTTTTTGAACCACTTGTAATGTTGATTGACTTCAATTTAGTGGTTATTCTTATTGGTTACTATGAGCTAGCTCAGTTAACAAGTAATATCATGTCAAAGCCTGTATACATCTACAGCCAGAGGCATTGTTAAACCAATTCGCAATTCGCAATACTTCGGCTACGCTCAGTACAAGTTCGCAATTCGCAATTACGTGTTGTAACGGGGATTTAGACCCCGCCACAACACTTGCGGCTTGATAGAAGCCGGGGATTTAAACCCTTACACTTTGTTAAAAAATTGCAACAAAGAGAAAAATGTAAGAATGCAACTATGTACATCGATAATTTATCAAGCAAAACTTAGATATGCATACAATCGATAAAAAGTCAAATACAAAAGGTTGGGCAGGTGCGATCGCCAAACCAGCAAAAGAATTTCCCCCTACCCAACTGCCAATTCTTTCTGGTAAAATCCCAGATGGCTTGCGTGGCACACTTTACCGTAATGGTCCCGCACGGCTAGAACGCGGTGGCATTCACATGGGACACTGGTTTGATGGAGATGGGGCAATTCTGGCTGTAAATTTTACCGATGCAGTTGCAACTGGGGTTTATCGCTACGTGCAAACCTCTGGCTATCAAGAAGAAGCCGCAGCAGGTAAACTAGTCTACGGCAATTATGGTATGACTGCACCAGGGCCAATTTGGAATCAATGGCAAAAGCCGATCAAGAATGCTGCCAACACTTCGGTGCTAGCACTTCCAGATAAACTTTTGGCACTGTGGGAAGGCGGTAAACCCCACGCCCTCGATTTACAAACTTTAGAAACTTCGGGCGAAGATGATTTAGGGGGGTTAACTAAAGGATTAAACTATTCCGCGCATTGTAAGCGTGACGAGCAAACAGGGGAGATTTTTAACTTTGGCATTACCCCTGGACAAAATGCGATGCTGAATATTTACAAAAGCGATTCGACTGGGCGGATTATCCAACAAGCCGCATACCAGCTAGATGGTGTACCATTGGTGCATGATTTTGTTTTAGCAGGACAGTATCTTGTATTTTTCATTCCGCCAGTGCGGTTGAATGTCTTACCTGTGCTAATAGGGACAAACAACTATAGTGATTCGCTAGAGTGGCAACCTAAATTAGGAACTCAGATTTTAGTTATTGATCGAGAAACCCTATCTATAGTCAGCCGTGGAGAAACTGAATCTTGGTTCCAATGGCATTTTGCTAACGGTTATGTAGATGCTAGCGGTTCAGTGATTGTGGATATCGCTCGTTATGAAGATTTTCAAACTAACCAATATCTCAAGGAAGTGGCTACAGGTGAGACTCATACCCCAGCTAAAAGTACACTAGGGCGAGTTCATCTGCATCCCCAAACTGGCAAAGTTACGTCAATTCAGCAACTATCAAACGGACATTGTGAATTTCCAAATGTACCACAGCAAAATGTGGGGCAAGCTTCTCGTTACACATATATGTCAAAATCCCGCTCAGGAACAGATATTAGCCAAGAACTATTAAATGCGATCGCTCGCTTCGACAACAAAACCGAAACCCTCACCGAAGCAGACTTAGGAGAAAATCGTTATCCTTCAGAACCCATCCCCGCCCAAGACAGCCAAAACCCTGAGCAAAGTTGGGTGTTAACCGTTGTTTACGATGGTAATTCCCATAGTAGCGAAGTTTGGGTATTTGATAGCGATCGCCTGGATGCCGAACCCGTTTGCAAACTAGGATTACCCAGCGTCATCCCCCACAGCTTCCACGGCACTTGGAACCCAGTTTAATATCATGTCCGGCTAAAGACTTATCATTTAGAGCGCAGTTCTTGCAGGGGGCAGGGAGCAGGGGGAAAAAGGCTTTTCCAATTTTTGCACAGATACGGTAATCATAAGTGATTCACCGGACATGATATAACAAATCCTCTGCGTTACCTCTGCGTTAAAAAACATATTGCATCTGGTCACTGCCTGACGCGGGTTAGAATAAAAATAAACCTTAGATACATTACCCTGATTAAGCAAAATTGCCCATGACCACTTCAAAACGCCACTACCACATTACTACCTTCGGTTGTCAGATGAATAAAGCTGACTCAGAACGCATGGCTGGCGTTTTGGAAGATATGGGCTTTGAATGGTCAGAAGACCCGAATAATGCAGATGTAATTCTCTACAATACTTGCACAATTCGGGATAATGCCGAGCAAAAGGTATATTCCTACCTTGGCAGACAAGCGAAGCGCAAACATGAGCAGCCTGATTTAACCCTCATCGTTGCTGGTTGTGTTGCCCAGCAAGAAGGTGAAGCACTATTGCGGCGAGTGCCAGAATTAGACTTGGTAATGGGGCCACAACACGCCAACCGCCTCAAAGATTTGTTAGAGTCAGTCTTTGACGGAAACCAAGTTGTCGCCACCGAGTCAGTTCATATTATTGAAGATATCACCCAGCCACGACGGGATAGTAAGGTAACAGCTTGGGTAAATGTAATTTACGGCTGTAACGAACGCTGCACGTACTGTGTAGTTCCCAATGTGCGAGGTGTCGAACAATCTCGCATACCGTCAGCAATCCGGGCTGAAATGGAAGAATTAGGACGGCAAGGTTACAAGGAAATTACTCTACTCGGTCAAAATATTGACGCTTACGGCAGAGATTTACCAGGAACAACAGCACAAGGACGGCATCTGCACAACTTCACAGATTTACTTTATTACGTCCATGATGTACCGGGGATTGAAAGGCTAAGATTTGCTACTAGTCATCCCCGCTATTTTACAGAGAGATTAATTAAGGCTTGCGCTGAGTTGCCCAAAGTCTGTAAACACTTCCATATTCCCTTTCAATCTGGGGATAATGAACTTTTAAAGGCGATGGCGCGGGGTTATACCCATGAAAAATATCGTCGCATTATCGATACTATTCGGCAATATATGCCAGATGCTTCCATTAGTGCTGATGCGATTGTCGGTTTTCCTGGGGAGACAGAAGCACAGTTTGAAAATACCCTGAAATTGGTAGAAGATATTGGCTTTGACATGTTGAATACAGCAGCATATTCGCCGCGTCCAGGGACACCAGCCGCTTTGTGGGATAATCAGCTAAGTGAAGAAGTTAAAAGCGATCGCCTCCAACGCTTGAATCATTTAGGAAACTTGAAAGTAGCCGAGCGATCACAACGTTACTTTGGACGCATTGAAGAAGTTTTAGTAGAAGACCAAAATTCAAAAGATCAAACCCAGGTGATGGGACGGACTGACGGTAATCGTTTGACATTCTTCAGTGGCGACATCAAAGAATTGAAAGGGCAGTTAGTAAAGGTAAAAATTACCGAAGTTCGCCCTTTTAGCTTGACGGGTGAAGCAGTTGAAGTGACACAAGCTTTGGCTGTCTAAGAAAATGTTCTAAAACTATTGGGCGAATATAATTCGCTACTACAAAAGCTCTCTTCCACCTCCGTGGACTCATTACTGTACCTTTGCTCAATTTTGAGAGGTGATATCAAATCCGGCTAAGAAATTATATTTTCAATTGGCTCTGCTTGGAAATGATGAGTATCATCAAGGCTCCAGCTTTGGAGTTCTCCGGCTTTGCCGTTTTTGACGGAAACTATTATATAGGAGTATCCTTGCCAAGCGTATAGGCGATCGCATTCTGAAGGGATAGCAGGATGATCTGGGTGGGAGTGAAAAATGCCGATAATGTTGAGCGATATGTTGCGTGCTTCCCTTTGTGTTTTTAACATAACTTCGGGTGCGATCGTATATTGCCGTTTTTTACTTTCTGCTGTGCGTTCCCCTGCAAATTCAGCTGCCGCTTCTGTATTCCAGGCATTTTCTGTTGGTATCACTTCTACCACAATTTTACCCTCATTAGCCAAATAGCCCAAAATTATACCACAGCACTCCTCTGGATAGGTGCTTTCGGCATGGGTGCAGATAGTTTGCAAGTGTTCTTGGCTAAATCTGATCATCTCTGCATTTGTAATTTTAGTAACTTATAGCGATTTTTGTACAGCATAGATGTAAGGAAACTCCAAAAAATAAATTATCCAATTTCTGGACTTCACTACGACTTTCCCTTCCCCCGCCTCTAAAACGATGGGATATTTTTTTATTTGGAAGTCCCAAATATATTGCCAGACGTAGCCTAGCAAGAACCGCAGGCATCGCTGCCATCAAAAAGGAAAATATATATTTTGTATCACTCTTTCAAACATTTGCCTACTGCTTTTTGGAAATCATTGCCCAGAAACTAAAACAATATAAAGAATATACAAAGTTCAGTATCTATATATACATTTATCAGCAACTGATGTGAAGAGTATGCAAAGAAGCTTATTTAAGTATAGACATTTAAGTGTGACTGTGTAATTATTTTGAGGCTACTTAGATGTTCTCTATTTTTAAGCTAGACACCCACAAAGAATAGCTCACTACCTACAAGGCTTTTCTTTTCATCAGGTGAATCTTCGAGAAATATTATTCTTCTTCAAGGCTGGCATATAAAGTATGGCGAAAACGTCAAATTTAGACGAATTTTTGTCATTAAAAACAGTACTAAACTCAAGGGTGAAAACTGAAGTTACTGAAAAAATCGATTTAGGTAGGTAAAAATTATGGCAGATATTATTGAAAGCAACGGTAATGATACCATACTGGGCACTAAGAGCGTATCATTCTTAAAGTGAAATGGTATAAGGTAGGCCACGCTTTGCGTGTCTATGCGTGTCTACATTCCTCAACTTTCAGCATCTGTGCGGAGAAGTTGTAAATTTTTCTAATATTTATATAGTGCTAATTATTACAAAACTTATTTACGTAGCTATTATTACTTAGATGGAGTACATTGCTACACAGTTTCTTTATCTTACTCACTGCGTAAGCGTAGCCTAAGCAAAGCGATCGTCACGATTAATTCTATATTTTTTATTATTCTTTCAAGTATCTAAGAAGTTTTCTCCCTTGAAAGCCTCAGCTCAAATCACTTTTTGTCTGTTGCTTTCTGCAAATAAATTCTTGAGTAGAAAAATGTTACATATACTTAGTGATAAGCATTTTTTATACACTTTGACTAAGTAAGATGAAGAGTATGCAAAGATATATTTTAAGTATAGACATCTCGGTAAATATTCATATATGGTTATTACAAATGGTTATTACAGTGTTATTTAAATGTTTCCTATTTTAAACTAGACACCCACGGGGGATAGCCCACAATGAGGTTATGAAAATCCCTTTACCTATTTCAAGACAGCAGTACTTACATATGAAAAATTTAAATTATGGAATATGAGTTTCAAGTATTTAAGCTTAATTTGGCGAAGTTTTTTCAGTGATTGATATTCAATCAAAAATGATAAGAAAAAGCCTGAAACAACTTATTTTACTTGATCCACATAGTCATAAATTTGTACAGTGTGTGCAACTTTAATACTTAGATAAGTGGTACTTGCCAGCTTGTCGATAGGATGAATTTTCGATAAAAATTACTGTTCCTCAACAGCGACATAAAAAAACTTGCTGAAAGTGTCAACTCTCGGTTAATTATTTGTGCGCTAAAACAGCACTAACACAGAGCTTAGAACTAAAGTTACTTCAACAATCGATTAAAGAAGGTAAAAATTATGACAATTATCATTGGAACCAACAGTAATGATACTTTACTAGGCAGTAATGGTACTGACACAATTAAGGGTCTTGCAGGTAATGATACCATTACAGCTCAGAAGGGTAATGACACCCTGCTCGGTGGTGGTGGCAAAGATAAATTTATTTACAATTTAGGCGACGGCACTGATACCATAACCGATTTTGGTGGGGTAGGTAAAGGCATAAACCCGACACCAGCAGTTATTGCCGAAGTGGATACCATAAAATTCCAAGGTGCTGGCTTAACTGCAAGAAATCTGCTGCTGACCAAGAATGGTAAGAACCTAGAAATCACCTTTGAAGGGGTGACTGGCACAGAATTAATCCTCAAAAACTTCAACTTAGAAAGCTTAGATAACCTAAAAGCCTCTGGAACTAGACCAGCTATTGGTAATATCCTGTTTGATGGACAAACTAAAATTACTCCCAGCTTTAATGTCCTAGATGCCAACTCCAGTGCAACTAGCTTAGAGATTAAGAACACTGTAACCTTTCTCAATGACCTATCCAACAACATTAAGGGTTTAGATAATTCAGATGATGTCATTAATGGTCAGGGCGGTAATGACCAAATCGACGGCTTAAGTGGCAACGATTTGCTGCGCGGTGGTATAGGCAATGATACCCTCATTGGTGGTGCAGGGAATAACACCCTTGTTGGTGGTACTGGCAGCGATTACTTAGACGTTAACTCTTCAACAGGGAATAACCTATTAGATGGTGGCGATGACAATGATACTCTCTCGGCATTAGGTGACTACGATGTGGTGTCTGGTAATAACACCCTCAATGGTGGCGCTGGTAATGATAGCTTGAGTGCTGACAGTTCATCAGGCAATAACCTATTGGATGGTGGCGATGGCAATGATTTTCTTAGCGTTTCTGGTAGCTACTATGACCCGGAAGTATCTGGTAATAACACGCTCAATGGTGGCGCTGGTAATGATAGCTTGAGTGCTTTCTATTCAAAAGGCAATAACTTCCTGGATGGTGGCGATGACAATGATTCTCTTAACGTCAATCTTGCCGATGGTGATAACACCCTCAACGGTGGTCTTGGTGACGATTCTTTGAGTGCTAACATTTCAACAGGCAATAATCTGCTCTCTGGTGGTGATGGCAATGATACTCTCACTGCCTCTAACTTCGAGGGGTACAGGTTTGATAACACCTCTGGCAATAACACCCTCAACGGTGACGCTGGTGACGATTACTTGAATGTTAACTATTCACGAGGCGCTAATCTCCTCAATGGAGGCGATGGCAATGATACTCTCACTGCCTATAACTACGGCTACGGCTACGGTGGAAGGTGTTATACCTGCACTGGCAATAATACCCTTAACGGTGGTGCTGGTGACGATTACTTGAATGTTGACTATTCATCAGGCGATAATCTGCTCTCTGGAGACGATGGCAATGATACTCTCACAGCCTCTGGCTACGAGTACGACGAACAGGGCGATTACGGCAAAGGAGTCTATCGCAGAGCATCAGGAAACAATACCCTCAACGGTGGCGCTGGTGCGGATAACTTGATTGTTGATTATTCAACAGGCACTAATCTCTTGGATGGTGGTGATGGCAACGATACTCTTAGTGCCTATGGTGCATTAGGTAATAACACTCTTTACGGTGGTTTTGGTAATGATATTATCACGGGTGGAAACGGTAATGACACTCTCTATGGAGGGGATGGTACTGATACTTTTGCTTTCAATAGTTACAATGAGGGCATTGACAGTCTTTATGACTTCAACGCTACTGATGACTTGATTCAGGTATCGGCTCTTGGTTTTGGTGGCGAGTTAGCAACACCTTCACTCAAAGCAAGTCAGTTTACTATCGGAACATCTGCAATCACTAATGCTCAACGATTCATCTATGATAATGTTACAGGTGGACTATACTTTGATCAAGATGGCAGTGCGTCTGGGTTTACTCAGGTAAAATTTGCACAATTATCTGCTGGATTATCACTAACCGAAAACAATTTTGTGGTTGTTTAATTTAATTAGCACTCGATTACTTTAAGCAGGGATTGCGAGGTGCTGAAAATAGCATCTCGCACTCGATTGCTTAATGGAATTTAGTACTAACAGAGAGTAGATGTTAGGTTTAGTTCTTCAACTTTCAATATGTGTGCGGAGGATTCCCAAGTGTTCTTGGCTTAGTTGATTTATGTCTGCATCCGTAATTTTGGTAATTTATAGCCGCGATCGCCACCTCTTTTATTGAATGCCTAACCAGTAACTATAGTCAATTCAGCCCGTTGAACTCACGTTAAACTCAAGGTTGAGAACTGAAGTTACTGAAAAAATCGATTTAGGTAGTTAAAGATTATGGCAGATATCATTGGAACCAACGGTAATGATACGCTAGCGGGCAGCGACAGCGCGAACACGATTAAGGGTCTTGCAGGCAACGATAGCATCACAGCTAATGGCAACGACACCTTGACTGGTGGAGGTGGTAAGGATGAATTTGTTTTCTATTCGTTTTACGATGACCCTGATATCATTACAGATTTTGGTGGCGTAGGTAAAGGAACAAACCCGACAGCAGCAGTCATTGCCGAAGTAGACATCCTAAAATTCCAAGGTTCTGCCTTCACTGCTCAAAATCTGCTGCTCACCCAGAATGGTAGCAATCTGGAAATTACCTTTGAACAAGACTTTAATAAAACCAAAGTCATCCTGCAAAACTTTGCCCTGGAAAACCTGGATAACCTGAGCAAATCTACAGGAGCCACTGTAGACTTGGGCAATATAGAGTTTGATGGGCAAACTAGCATTAGTGATAGCTTCGATGTCTTCAATGCCAACTCCACCCAAAACGCTATCTTCAACAAGAACACAGTCACTTTCCTTAACGACCTGAACAATAACGTTAGCGGTTTTGACAACTCAGATGATGTTATCAATGGTCAAGGGGGTGATGATATCATCGATGGCAAGAGTGGCAATGACCTGCTGCGAGGTGGTATTGGGAATGATACTCTCATTGGTGGTGCTGGGGATGACACCCTCAATGATGATACCGGCAATAACTCTCTTGTTGGTGGTATTGGTGACGATAATTTGAATGTTGAATTTTCAACAGGCAATAATACCCTCAATGGTGGCACTGGTAACGATACCTTAAGCGCTGGGGCAACATCTGGCAATAACCTACTCTTTGGGGGCGATGGCAATGATTCTCTTGACGCCTCTTACCGTTCTATTTCCTCCGGATACGACTATATTGCCTCTAATGGCAATAACACCTTCAACGGTGGCGCTGGTGACGATACCTTGAGTGCTGATTCTCCATTCGGCAATAACTTACTTTCTGGTGGCGATGGCAATGATTATCTCTCCAAATCTGGCTACGATCACTATAGAGCGTACTTTAGTTTTAGCTCTTCAGGCGATAATACCCTCAAGGGTGGCGCTGGTGACGATACATTGCGTGCTGAGTATTCAACAGGCAATAACTTACTTTCTGGGGGCGATGGCAATGATTCTCTCTCTACATCTGGCTATTTGATACCCTATTACCAGAGTCTTTATGATTCCTCCTCAGGGAATAACACCCTCAACGGTGGTACTGGTGACGATACATTGCGTGCTGAGTATTCAACAGGTAATAACCTACTATCTGGGGGCGATGGCAATGATTCCTTCTATCTAAGCCCCACAGATACTGCCCCTTCTGATTTAGTAACTCAAACGGTAGATGGGGGTAAGGGTGACGATTTGTTGTCCGTCGATTACAGCCTGGCTACCAAAGGAATTATAACGACATTCAATGGAACTACTAACATTGGTTCAATTACAGCAGGCACGTATCAGGTTAGCTACAAGAATATCGAACAATTAAATATCACAGGTACAGACTACGATGATTTGATTGTGGGGAGCGATGGCAACGATACGCTCTCCACTGGCAGTGGTAATTTGACTTTTGCGGGTAATGGCGACGTTCTCTTCACAGGCGGTGGTGGCAAGGATACGATAGATGGGGGTAATGGTGACGATTTTTTGTATGTCAATTACATTAATAATGCTACCGTAGGAATCACGTCGACATTCAATGCCAGTACTAACATTGGATCAATTACGGCAGGCACGAATGGAGTTAGTTACAAGAATATCGAACGATTAAATATCTCAGGTACAAATTACGATGACTATATAATCGGGAGCAATGGCAACGATACGCTCTCCACAGGCGATGCTAACTTGATTTTGGCGTATGGCGACCTTCTCTCCACAGGCGGTGGTGGCAAGGATACGATAGATGGAGGTAATGGTGACGATTTGTTGCCTGTCAATTACAGCGATGCTACCGCAGGAATCACGTCGACATTCAATACCAGTACTAACATTGGATCAATTACGGCAGGCACGAATGGAGTTAGTTACAAGAATATCGAACGATTAAATATCTCAGGTACAAATTACGATGACTATATAGTGGGAACCAATGGCAACGATACGCTCTCTACGCACTATAATTATTATCATGGTGGCAATGATACCATAGATGGGGGTAAGGGTGACGATTTGTTGTCTTTCTATTATTACTCTTACAATGGTGATTCTGAAGGAATCACTTCGACATTCAATGCCAGTACTAACATTGGATCAATTACGGTAGGCACAAATGGAGTTAGTTACAAGAATATCGAACGATTAAATATCATAGGTACAGACTACGATGACTTAATCGTGGGGACCAATGGCAACGATACGCTTTCTGGGTATGGTGAAAATGATACGATTATTGGCGGTGCCGGTAATGATATCCTGACAGGTGGGTATGGCAATGATAGCCTCTATGCAGGAGCTGGTACTGATACCTTTGTTTTCAATAGTTTCAATGAAGGCATTGATCAACTTTATGATTTCAATGCGACTAATGAATTGATTCAGGTATCGGCTACTGGTTTTGATGGCGGGTTATCAATAGGTTCACTCTCAGCTAGTCAGTTTATCCAAGGAACATCTGCAATCACGATCGCTCAACGATTCATCTATGACAATGTTACAGGTGGATTGTTCTTTGACCAAGATGGCAGTGCGTCTGGGTTTACTCAGGTAAAATTTGCCCAACTATCTCCTGGTGTAGCACTAACTGAAAAGAATTTTTTGGTTGTTTAATCGGAATTAGCGGTTTGCCATTACTAAGGGTTACGGGTTACAAGGTGCTGAAAATAGCACCTCGCATTTGATCAATCAATGCAACGCCGCTAAAGTTGATTCCGGGCTTTGAGTTGCAGATATCGCTCAACCACTTGATCGGCAATTTGATTTGCTGGTGCATCTAGTACTAATACACCTTTTTGTTTGAGCTGGGCAAATGCTACTTGTCTTTGCATTAATAAATCGAGTGCCACTGCACGGGCATAAGCATCTGTAACATTATCTTTGAAGGTGTATGCTAAACGATCAACTTGCAGATCTCGCAGAGTTACGCAAAATGGCAGATAGCGGGGTGCTAGCTTGGAGAGTGCAGCTAGGAGTTCTGTAGAGGCGGTGACATCTATTAAGTCGGTAATCACCACTACCAGCGCCCTGCGAGTTTGACGCTGCACAACATTTGTCACCGCCCCCAAATAATCAGATTCAAATAACACTGGTTGAATTGGAGTCAGGCGATCGATTAGCTGATTCAAATGATGTTGACCGCGTTCTGGGGGAATCCACGTATGCATCTGGCGGTCAAATACACCAACGCCCACGCGATCGCCTCGATGCAACCCCGCCAATGCTAAAGATAAAGTTGCATTCAAACCCCAGTCAAATCGCTGCAAATTCTGCACTTTTGCTGTCATCAATCGCCCGCGATCAAGCAAAATCAGTAAAGTTTGTTCCTGTTCGGGTTCTAGAACTCTCACTAGTGGCGTTGCATTATTATAGGCTCCAACCCGACGGGCGGTAGCTTTCCAATCAATAAACCGCAAATCGTCACCAGTGCGATAATTCCGCAGTTCGGCAAACTCTGTACCAATACCAGTTTGACGAGATTGGCGGATTGATCCTGATGATTGCAATGTTAAACGAATTGTAAGCGATCGCAACCCAACTAAATCAGGATAAACTTTCACTGGCAGACTTTGGGGAATTTGCCAATCATCCCAAGCTAATCCCCAAATTCCCAACTGTCGAACTTGGATATTTCCCCAAGGGAACTCTCCCCGTTGTGTCGGGTTGACGGTATACGTCAATTCCTGAGTGCTGTTACTGGGAATAATCGCCTGAAGTGTGGGTGCAGATATGCCAAACCCTGTTGGGTAGTAATCGCAGATTTCAATTTGGGCATTGGCATTTGGCGATGTTACTTTTAACACTACTGGATTATCTCGCCCAATGGATAATCGTGACGGTAATTCGCGGCTAATTTGCACGCGAGAACGCCGTACCTGCAAACCATCTACAACCATCAATCCGAGAACGATCGCATCAAATAGCAAAGTGATGGCGATGGTTGCTTTAATGCTGAGAAAAAGGTATAGGATCGGGGAAATCGCTATACCCAAAACCAACAATAAATAAACTCGTCTGGAAGGAACCATTTTTGAGACTGAGAAGTTAGGAAAAGATTAGTTTAACCTACGTCATCATGGGCAAAGCGATTAAAGAGGAAGTCTAAAGCATAATTACGTAGTTGGTAGTATTGTGGATCTTCCATAATCCGGGCGCGATCGCGGGGACGAGAAAAAGGAATTTCCATGACTTCGCCAATTTTCGCGTGTGGGCCGTTGGTCATCATTACTAATTTATCGGCTAAAAATAGTGCCTCGTCGATGTCGTGGGTAATCATCAGCACTGTACAACGGTTATCGCCCCAAATTTTCAGTAATTCTTCTTGTAATTCTTCTTTGGTGATAGCATCCAGCGCCCCAAAAGGTTCATCTAAAATTAAAACTTTCGGACGAATCGCCAAAGCACGGGCGATAGAAACCCGTTGTCTCATACCACCGGACATTTGCATTGGTTTCTTTTCCATTGCATCAGCCAGTCCCACCATTGCTAAATGATCGCGCACGATCGCTCTTTTTTCAGCTTGTGGTTTGTTGGGATAAACGGCGTTAACAGCTAAGTAGATGTTTTCAAAAGCAGTGCGCCAAGGTAGCAGGGCATAGTTTTGGAAGACAACCATCCTGTCTGGGCCTGGCTTGATGATTGGTTCTCCTTCGAGTAATACTTGGCCGGAGGTGGGAAAGTTAAAACCGGATACCATATTTAACAGCGTCGATTTGCCACAGCCAGAGTGGCCGATGACGCAAATAAATTCTCCCTTTTCTACGTTGAGGTTAACGCCGTCGAGTACTGTGAAGGGGCCTTTCTTTGTCGGATAGACTTTGGTAACGTCTTTAATTTCTAAGAAAGGTCTGCGGTTAGTGGTTGCACTGGCGAATGGTTTTCCTAGTGTATTTGTAGCTGTCAAGTTGGGGTTTTGCATGGTATTTGGGGACTGGGGATTAAAAATTGGGGACTACTCGCCGCGATCTAAAGGTTTATTAACAAAGATAAAAGGTGGATTCATCCAGTTCAAATACTCGTTAACGGAAATAAAAGGTGGATTCATCCAGTTCAAAGACTCGTTAACGGAGATAAAAGGTGGATTCATCCAGTTCAAATACTCGTTAACGGAGATAAAAGGTGGATTCATCTAGTTCAAATACTCGTTAACGGAGATAAAAGGTGGATTCATCCAGTTCAAATACTCATTAACGGAGATAAAAGGTAGATTCATCCAGTTCAAATACTCGTTAACGGAGATAAAAGGTGGATTCATCCAGTTCAAATACTCGTTAACGGAGATAAAAGGTGGATTCATCCAGTTCAAATACTCGTTAACGGAGTTCAGAAGTTCGCGTGTGATGTGCTACTTCTTCCACTCCCTCTTTCTTTCACCATTTTTTTATGAGGCGAGTCTTCTTCTGGGTGCATCAAGAATAACTTCCGCAACTGAAAAATCACGTTTAATTTTCAAACTGTTGAGATAAGCGATCGGATCGTCGGCGTTAAAGGGAGTACCATCGAACAGTTGAATCGGTTGGCGAATATAGCTAATATCCAAACCTAATTCTCGTGCGGCGGTGCTGAAAACCCGCACGCGACATACCCGTTCCACAACTTCTACCCAATTTCTGGGGAAGGGAGTGTCACCCCAACGCGCCAATTGACTCATAATCCAAATTTGTTCGGTACGGCTGGGGCGGTTGATAGCAGACTCAGAATAAAACTGATGATGGGCATAGTCCCGTAACGGATGGTCTAAGTCACAGGTAAGACTATTTGGATCTTCGAGTTGAATATATTCTAAATCAGTGCTGACGTAATCTCGCCCTGCTAAAATTTGGCGAATTTCTTGGGCATTATTGGGATTTGCACAATACTGACAAGCTTCTAACAAAGCTTTAGTCAGGGCAATATGCGTATTTGGATAATTTTCTGCCCAATCTTCCCGCACACCAAGAACTTTACCGGGGTGTCCCAACCAAACTTCTAAATCGGTAGCGATGGTAAAACCGACATTTTCCACAGCAGCGCGGTAGTTCCAAGGTTCACCCACGCAGTAACCATCAATGCTTGCGGCTTTTAGGTCAGCTACCATCTGCGCTGGGGGAATGGTCTTCATATCTACATCGCGATCGGGGTCGATTCCTCCAGCCGCTAGCCAGTAACGCAGCAACAAGTTGTGCATAGAAGCGGGATGTACTACTCCCATTGTGTGCCGTTCTTCGCGGGTGAGAATCAGGTGATTTCTGAAGTCTGATAAGGTTTGCACACCTTGGTCGTAAAAGCGTTTTGCCAAGGTGATGGCGTTACCGTTGCGAGTCATGGTAAGGGCGGTGACAACGGGGAGGGGTTGGTTATTATGTCCTCCCAAAGTTAGCCACATCGGCATCCCTGAAGGCATTTGAGCCGCATCCAAATAACCGCCAGTCATGCCATCGACAATACCCCGCCAGTTGCTTTCTCGCACGAGGTGAACTTCATCTAAACCATGCTTGACAAAGAAGCCTTTTTCTTTAGCAACTGCTAAGGGGGCGCAAGCGGTTAGAGGTAAAAAGCCAATTTCTAGGTTAACTTTTTCTAAGCCATGACGGGCGATGTCGGCAGTTTTCCGCGCCCGAATTTTTTTGATGCGTTTTTGCTGATTGAGGAAGTAAATCATCTCACTTCGCAAGCTGTAGTAGCTGGGATGTTCTACTACTTCCATCCGCTTGCGGGGTCTGGGAATATCCACTTCTAAAATATCGCCGATTTTAGATTCGGGGCCGTTGGTTAACATCACGATTCTGTCAGATAACAGCACTGCTTCATCGACATCATGGGTAACCATCACGGCGGTAACTTGATTTTCTTCGCAGATTTGCATCAGTTGTTCTTGCAAATTGCCGCGTGTGAGTGCATCCAATGCGCCAAAGGGTTCATCTAGCAAGAGTAATTTAGGACGAATCGCTAAGGCGCGGGCGATCGCAACTCGCTGTTTTTGTCCACCTGATAACATTCCCGGTTGTTTATCAGCATGGGGACGCAAACCCACCATATCAATATGTTTTTCGATAATGGCGTTGCGTTCGGCTGAGAGTAAACCCTTCATTACTGAGTCTACAGCGAGGGCAATATTTTCTCTGACTGTGCGCCAAGGTAATAGCGAATAATTTTGGAACACCACCATCCTGTCTGGGCCGGGTTTGCTGATTCTTTGTCCTTCGAGAGTGACAATACCTTCAGTTGGCAAATCCAAACCTGCAATCATATTTAATAGCGTAGATTTGCCGCAACCAGAGTGACCAATCAAAGAAATAAATTCTCCTTTTTTAATTTGAAGGTCGATTCCTTTAAGGGCGATATATTTGCCACCACCAGTTAATTCAAAAACTTTTTCAATTTGGTCAACAGCTACGAACATACTTATTTGTCCTTTGTCCTTTGTCATTTGTCCTTTGTCTTTCGCCATTAGTCCTTAGTACGTGGTCATTAGTCCTTAGCTTTTTAGAAATGACCAATGACTAATGACCAATGACTACTTCTGTCCTTTGTCTTTCGCCATTAGTCCTTAGCTTTTTAGAAATGACCAATGACCAATGACTAATGACTATTTCTGTTCTGCTGGTAAAATTTTATTTTGCAGCCAAGCCATCGCTTTATCTAGAAGCAACCCAACAACGCCGATATAAACTAGAGCTAAAATTACTTCGCTGACGTTGTTATTTTGATAGGCATCCCAGATAAAAAAGCCGATTCCGACAATACCAGACATGACGATTTCGGCGGCGATAATTGCTAACCAAGCTAAACCGATCGCAATTCTCAAGCCGGTAAAGATGTAGGGTAATGCCGCAGGAATCAAAATATTAGTGAAATATTCTTTGCGGCTAAGTTGCAGAACTTTGGCGACGTTGTTGTAATCTTGGGGGATTTGGGTAACGCCGACAGCAGTATTAATTAAGATGGGCCAAATGGCGGTAATGAAAATTACGAATAATGCTGCGGGTTCGTTTTGTCGTAAAGCTGCTAAAGAAATTGGTACCCAAGCTAAAGGTGGTACAGTCCGCAGTAGTTGAAAGATGGGGTCTAAAGCTTTGGACATGGTTTTATTAACCCCGATCAAAATGCCCAAGCCAATACCAACGATCGCAGCTAAGGTATAACTGATAGCAACTCGTTGTAAACTAGCGAGAATCTGCCAAAACAGACCTTTATCAATGCCACCTCGGTCATAAAAGGGCCAGAAAATCAGAACCCAAGTGTCTTGGATAACTTGTATTGGCCCTGGTAATGTGGCTCCCGGAATCCAAGCGAAGAGTTGCCAAATAACTAGGAAGATTGCAATGGCGATCGTTGGTGGTATCAGGTCAGGAAATTGCTTTTTCAGGCTAGATATAAAGCTATTATTCAATCTAGGGCTTACAGGGCGTTTTTGGGCTATTGTCATGATGCTGTATTCTCCGCAAATTTTATTTTTTATTTGTTATTTGTAAATAATCGATATCTTTAGACGCGATTAATCGCGTCTCTACAAGGGATTAATCGTGTCTCTACTTTTTGATTTTGAGACTTTTGAGCAAATAACTAATGACCAATGACTAAACACTGACCTTCTTGATTTTGAGACTCTTCAAATATTCTTCTGGTTTTTCGGGGTCAAATTTGATGCCATCAAAGAACTCTTCTACACCACGGGATGTATTTGTTGGAATATCAGCAGTAGCAATGCCAGCTTCTTTGGCAGCTTCTTTCCAAATATCTTCACGGTTGACTTTTTTGATCAGCTCTCTAGCCTTAGCAGCATTATTATCTAGGTAATTTTTTGGTAAAAATCCCCAACGAACATTTTCGGTTATAAACCATAAATCGTGACTCTTGTAGGGATAAGAAACATTACCTTTTTCATCTTTCCAGTAGTAAGCTGCCATTGATTTATCATCAATTTTGCGACCATCACCCATGTCATACTTCCCTTGGTATGGATCAGCCAGTATTTCAGGTGAAGAAAGATTGAAATAATTTCGTCCAGCCAGAATTTGAGCCGCTTCTTTGCGATTATCAAAATTATCTAACCACTGTTGAGCTTCCATAATTCCTTTTAAAATTGCTTTAGTAGCCTTGGGATTTTTATCAACCCAATCGCCTCTAATAGCGACGTATTCTTCAGGATGATTTTTCCAAATTTCTGCGGTTAATGCTGCTACATAGCCAATTTTTTCTTGAACCAGGCGATAAGGCCAGGGGTCGCCTGTACTAAAGGCATCCATTGTTCCTGTTTTCATATTGGCAACAGTTTGGGCCGCAGGTACTGTGAGCAATTTGACATCTGCATCTGGATCTAAGCCGCCTGCTGCCAACCAGTAGCGAATCCACAAATCTTGGTTGACGTGGGGAAAGGTGAATGCAGCAGTGAAGGGTGTTGAAGATTTTAATTCCTTAAACAAAGACTTAGCGCTGGCGAGTTGTAAACTAATACCTTTGCCTTGGTGCTTGTTGGCGATCGCAATTCCATTTCCATGCGTAATCAATTGACATAATACATACATGGGAATTTTTTGATTGCCTTTGGTAATTAAACCTTCTGTGATTAAATGTGGCATTGGCATCTGCCATTGACCTCCATCTATACCACCACCAGCAGAACCAATTTCTACATTATCTCTAGCTGCACCCCAAGAAGCTTGTTTAGAAAGGTCAACATTAGTCATGCCATACTTGGCAAAAAAGCCTTTTTCTTTAGCAATAATTAAAGGAGCCGCTTCCACAATAGGAATATACCCCAGCTTGACTTTAGTAGTTTCTGGTGTTTGTTCGGGACTAGTATTAGCAACCGTTTGAGCAGTTGGCTGTGCTTGAGTGTTTCCACCAGTCAGATTTTCAGGGGGATTACCCAAACAGCCTTTGAGGAATACAGCACCCGCAGATACTCCGGCTGTGAAGATAAATTTGCGGCGAGAAATTTGATTAAAAAATTTTGTCATAAATATCTCCTGAAAATGTCAATTTATATTTTTATAGCTGCGATAAATTAGGCAAAAAACGTTATGTTTCTTGCATTATTAATAATTAACCAAGCTATATTTGACCAAGCGATCATAGCCATTTCATTAATGAAACAGCTAGCTATATAAGAACTCGGTTAAATTATTGGCTCTGCTTTTCTAGTGTGATGCAGAGGTATCATTCACCTTGTTGAAATCAGTTTACAGCCTTTGAAGCCGAAATTGTCAACTTGGAATCGGAATTATTAAACAAATATTAGATTGGATGTATAAAGAAAAATTTATCTATTATCCTTAACTATAGGAATAATTTTTAATATATCAACTCTTATTTATGAAGAGTATTATGTTTGCTTTATGATTGACTATCTTCACTTCTTTTGTAACAGGACTTACGTAAAATAATGGAAAAACCTAGACACGAAGTGGCTTCCTGAAGGATACTGCAAAGGCAAAGCAGTGCGCCCTTGCAGTTCGCCGACTTGTTCGCTCTTAGCGTTCTTGCTCTTTAGCAACTGCCGCGCAAAGGATGCAAAGGAATGAGAGTTTCAGAGAGTTATTGCATAAGTCCTATGTAACTTAACTTTAATAGTAATTTGTCATCCATAAGTTTTTATTTATCCCAACTATTATGTTATCTCTTTAATTTAGGAGCGCACTGCGACGAGATGAGATAGTAAGGCTGAGAAAGTTGGAGACTTAAGCAAATAGCCCAAATAGGTGTATTTATTATCCAGCGATCGCAACTATCTACTGTTTCCAACACCAGAAATAAACCCTGTCTCTTTAAGCAGCAGCCGTAGTTCTGCGTGACGAAGTTTTGTGTCCTTGTTGTTATTTGCCCACATATCAGAAAAGAAGTCTTGCATTAGTGCAATGATACTGCGGTACTTGAGGATGCTGGTAACATAAAACTTATCTAACTTCATGGCTCCATCAGCATGTATCTGCTCGATGTTGTTGAGTAATATAGAGCGCAGTTCATAAGGTTTTAAGCCTTCTTTTATGCCATATTTTTCTATAATCCTGCCTTTATCATTCTCGGAACATAAATCATAAGACGATTGAATAAGATGACCAAGATTCCGTAAGACTTCTCCGTAGTCATAAAATGTGTTTTGCTTAAAAAAAGACTCTTCATCTTTAGTCAACGTAAAACTCTTGTCAAGTACCAAACCAAAATCGGTCAAATATATCCGCTTGCCGTCGGTAAGAATGTTGCGAAAATGCGCGTCAAAGTGGATAATTCCCTTCTTTCTCAAAAAGGTAATCGTCTTGCGTGAGTCATCCAGGGATTTTTGAAGTTTGTTGGGGTTTTCCTGTAGCCATGTTTCCAAAATATATGGTATGTACTCTAGAAACAGAACCAACTCATAGTTGGCGTTTGCTCTATCTAACATATAATTCCCGGCATTGACACTATTGCCCCAGTACTCCACATAATCTTTTAGACGCGACCTATCGACATCGGCACGCCGCCCAAAGAAGGGAATGATGCGATAATGGTACATTAGTGGAAAGGTGGCAATTACTCCTGACAATACCCAATTGGTTGTCTTGATATGGGTAACAAGTTCTCGGAAGACACCAAAACCAGTGGAACCGAAGCCGTAATTACAGTAAGTTGGCAAGTCATAGAGGTTTCTGGTGGAGAACAAGTTGTTATATTCGATGTTTGTAACCGGAACACGTTTCACAAATACCTTGGATTTCCCAAGGACAATGGTGTGATTCATTCCCCAACCCGTGCTAGACTGATTCGACTCACTATTGTCAAACAGAAAACGCAATTGTGCATTATCCAACTGAGCGATTTGTGAACTTAGCTTGAAGTACCTTTTCCTTCTAAGTTTTATATGCTTCTTAGCCATTTCCCCCGTCCAGTCACAGCATGGGAAACTGTAAGCAACACATCCTTGGGTAAAGACGCAATGAATCGCGTCTCTACAGTGCCAACAATTGGGAGTAGTTCACGTAGTGTATTCGGCATTAATCCTCACGTACTCATAACTCAAATCACAACCCCAAGCTTTACCTGAACCATGACTATTGCCAACGTTAACGGAGATTAACACTCTATCTTCTTGGAGATAAGCACCTGTCGCTGCTTTTTTCAAATAAGCACTTGCTGCTGCACGGTCGAATTGCAGAGGTTGACCATTTTCCAACATTAAAAAATTCCCTAGTTTTATTTGCAGGTTTTCTTGCTCAAAGGGCACACCTGCACGTCCGGCGGCGGCGGCGATGCGTCCCCAGTTAGGGTCATGCCCAAAGATTGCAGATTTAACTAAGGATGAACCAGCGATGGTTTTGGCTATTTGCCTAGCTGAGAGTTCATCATGGGCCCCTGTTACTTCCACTTCAATAAGACAGGTTGCGCCTTCACCATCACGAGCGATCGCTTTAGCTAAATGCTGGCAAACTGCTGTTAACATCGCCTCTAATTTTTCTGCTTCTGCGCCCCATTCTGTAATTGCTGGGGTGCGAGATTGACCGTTTGCCAAAGCGATTAAGCTGTCGTTGGTGCTGGTATCGCCATCCACAGTAATAGAATTGAAACTTCTATCAGCTGCCCTTGCTAACATCTGCTGCCAAAGATGAGGCGAAACCACAGCATCACAGGTAACAAATGCCAGCATAGTTGCCATATTAGGGTGAATCATACCGGAACCCTTGGCAATACCACCAATTCGTACTGGGCGATCGCTTATAGTTGTCTCTAGGGCAATGGATTTTGTTACCAAGTCTGTAGTGATAATCGCCCCTGCTGCTGCATCTGACCCTGTTTCTGATAGTGCTGCTACTACCTTGGGAATCCCACTTCGCAAAGCATCCATCTTAATTCTTTGACCAATCACGCCAGTGGAAGCCAGTAACACAGATTCAGATGGGATCTTTAGTGCTTGGCCTACTGCCATAGCAGATTCTAAAGTATCAAGGTAGCCTTGAGTCCCTGTAGCCGCGTTTGCTTGTCCGGCGTTGCAGAGGATGGCACGAGCGCTCTGTTTAGCTTGCAAACGTTGGCGACAATATTCTACGCAGGCAGCTTTAACTTGGCTAGTGGTGAATACACCAGCTGCGATCGCTTCCACCTGTGAGAATATCAAAGCTAAATCTGGCAACCCCGAAGGTTTCAACCCTGCGGTAATTCCCGCCGCTTGATATCCCCTTGGTGCTGTGATGCCACCTGTAATTTTTTGCCAATCTGCCATTATTCTTCACTCTAAACTATTGAGAGATTTAAACAACCTCTCAATAGTTTAGAGTTTTAAAGGGAGATTTTTAATTACTCAGTAGATAACTTAACCGCGATCGCTCTGGCTGACTCCCGAAACAGAAGATTTCCAACCTTAAACATTAGTTTGCATCTCCCTTTTCAAGCTGATAAGGGTAAGCATTGCTCACCCAAATAACCGTCTTCAGGGCAACTCAATACGCCGCTACAATAGTACCACTACAAGGATTATGCCCAAATATTGATATTATGACCACTGCTACAACTGTAAAAACTGAGTATGAAGCGATTATTGGTCTAGAAACCCATTGTCAGCTGAGTACAAATACCAAGATTTTCTCTAATAGCTCTACAGCATTTGGTGGTGACCCCAATACTAACATTGACCCGGTTTGCATGGGTTTACCTGGGGTCTTACCTGTACTCAATGAAAAAGTATTAGAATACGCCGTCAAGGCTGGTTTGGCATTGAATTGTCAAATCGCTAGATATAGCAAGTTTGACCGTAAACAGTATTTTTATCCTGACTTACCCAAAAATTACCAAATTTCTCAATATGATCTACCGATCGCAGAACACGGATGGTTAGAAATTGAGTTGGTAGATGCTGAGGGTAACCCTACTCGCAAACGTATTGGTATCACACGTCTACACATGGAAGAAGATGCTGGAAAATTGGTACACGCAGGTAGTGATCGCCTCTCCGGTTCTTCCTATTCTCTGGTAGACTACAATCGTGCAGGCGTACCGTTAGTGGAAATTGTCTCAGAACCTGACCTACGTTCTGGATTAGAAGCTGCTGAGTATGTCGAAGAAATGCGCCGGATTGTGCGATATCTCGGCGTGAGTGACGGTAATATGCAAGAAGGATCTCTGCGCTGTGATGTCAACATTTCTGTGCGTCCAGTGGGACGAAAGGAATTTGGCACTAAGGTAGAAATTAAAAACATGAACTCGTTCAGCGCCATCCAACGGGCGATTGACTACGAAATTGAACGTCAAATCACAGCAATCGTTGCAGGCGATCGCATTATCCAAGAAACTCGGCTGTGGGAAGAAGGCGCTCAACGCACAAGTAGTATGCGGGTAAAAGAAGGTTCTAGCGATTACCGCTACTTCCCCGAACCAGATTTAGCACCAATTGAGGTGTCAAATGAACAATTAGAGAAATGGCGTAGCGAATTACCAGAATTACCAGCCCAAAAACGCCATCGTTATGAAAGTGAGTTGGGGCTTTCGGCTTACGATACGCGAGTGCTAACAGAAGATCATTCAATAGCGGAATATTTTGAAACTGCGATCGCATCTGGAGCAAATTCAAAAGCTGCTGCAAACTGGATTACTCAAGATATCGCCGCCCACCTCAATAAGCAAAAACTCAGTATTACTGAAATCGGCTTAACTCCCACCAATCTAGCTGATATCATCACTCGCATTGAAACGGGCAAAATTAGCAATGCTCAAGCTAAACAAAAGTTGCCAGATTTGCTCACTGGTATTTCTCCTGAAAAAGCCTTTGCAGGTCAAGAGTTAATTACTGATCCTAGTGTACTAGAACCTATCGTTGATGAAGTCATAGCTGCCAATCCCAAAGAACTAGAAAAATATCGCAACGGCAACACCAACCTCAAAGGCTTCTTTGTCGGACAAGTTCTGAAAAAGACAGGCAAACGTGCCGATCCTAAGCTAACTAACGAATTGGTGGAGAAAAAACTGAACGCCTAGCAGGGGAGGTAGGGGGACAAGGTGACAAAAGGTGAGAACTTGCAACAAGTCTTTCCTCTTGTCCTCTTCCCAATTCCTAATACCCAATCCTCAACTACGTATTTTCCCGGTGATTATTCATGAAATCTTCATATAAAAACTGGTGACAGCCCGCATACCTAAAATGCTATGCTGTGGTAAGTAGATGCACCCTGATGATCTGGAGAGCTGCCTAAGTGGCTCTCTTTTTTATTTGAATTATGTGGTATTTACATAGAAGCTTCATCAAATTTTTAGATATAATCTTAATAAATAAGTATTACCCCTTACATCATTAGTGATATGGTGTGAAAAAAAGATGTACCGTAATGATCTGGAGAGCGACGCAAGTGGCTCTCCTTTTTTGCTTTTGTGTTTAAACAATTATGCTAATTGCCAACTATAGCAATCTGATTTGATTCGGTGAATTACTCGTAGAGACTCAATACTTGGGACACAACGACTGCGCTTAGTGCATCGCTGCGAAGAAGGAATAAAGGTGTACTAAGTTTTTTTCACGCAATCAAATATGAGGTCTATATATTTTTTAAGACGTTGAGGTTCATTTTAATACTGATGCAGATTTTACTTATGTATATGCATACAAATCATACAAACCCAATATTTGCCAAACTTTCTATTTGAGCATTGTTGTGACCTGAAACAATTGCAAATTAAAGCTTTTAGATTCATAGCCACCTGAAAATTCTAACTGAATTGGTCTAAAATATATCGCTCAGTGTTGACAATTTTTTAATAATCGAATAACAAGGTGGCAGCAGCATTAAAAAAAAGCTTAGTGCATTCCTACCTAGAAACTAATTAACGTCCTTCATTAAACTTCATACGGTTAAGATAATTATGCCAGAAACTACGGATTACAAAGCTTCCAAATTAGACAATCAGGCTATTGCCTATAAAGAACGCCTTAATTCTTGGGCGATCGCTCGTCTACTTCCTAATACGCAACGCGAGATTGTTGCTCGCTTCCGCAGCCGTTCTGATGCCGAAGGCTATATGCGGCATCTCCCCCAGGAAACACCAAATGCTTCTTACATGGTTGTTTTTGATTGTCAACGCCAAGAAGCTGTAATTTAAGGTGTAAGTATAGGCAATAGACCTATCTGGAAAGAGGGCAGTTTTCCGTAAGCTTGACTTGCCCTCTGCCTTCCTCGATAAAAATTAACAATGTATAGGTGTAGCCCATCAAAGACATTGCTTACAACTCCAGATTACAATTTACCCTTCACTTAAAAATTCTGGATGTTCTCAATAAGCATATCAACCTTTGTATTTTACGTTTTAAAATCCAAGTTCCGAGCCAGTAAGCTTTTGCGTGTAGAGTGTCAGTGAGCTAGTAACTTTAAGTTTATTCATGTCAGTGGCAGATTAGTGATCGCGTCTCATACAAAAGCCTAGTACCGCAAGCCGGAAGTCATTGTGCCATTTGAAATGGTATGTTTATTTCCGCGCCAGGTGTACTAGTATAGACAATTTGCTACTAGCAAAAAAAAGATAATTATAACCAGAAGTTATTAATTTTTTCTAACAAGATTATATCCAAATATCTAACTTATAAGTAAATTCCGTAATTGTCCCCTTGCTATTGATATTTGAGATTATTTAAAAATAAAAGTTAGCGCAATAAGCCCTGAAAGTGTTGGAGGGTTAATGAGTGCTCAAACAGCACCGATATAATTGCGAGAACTGCCAATGCAATGCAGCGCGATCACGAAGTCTGTCTTGCTGCTGGCATGGATGACTACATTAGTAAACCAATTCAGCTTCAAGAGTTAGCTGAGGCATTCAGTAAATGCTCACGCCAAAAAAGTTCTGAATTCACTTCCACAGAAAAACAAGGTAAGGTAATGTCCTTAGAATTGCAACTTTCGCAAAATATCCTACAGTCAGAGCAAAACCAGACGTTAAAAACCGACAAAATCGATGCCAAAATTCTCCAATTTTTGCAGAATATGCTCCAAGGAGATCGTGTGGCATTTGTTGAACTAATTGAGTGTTATCTTACAGAGACACCGAGATTGGTACAAGATATCAGTACAGCTATCACAACTCAAAATGCCCAGACTCTATTGAACTCAGCCCACCAACTTAAGTCTAGCAGTGCTTCTGTTGGAGCGATCGCCCTAGCACAGCTTTGCAAGGTGTTAGAAGCACAGGGATACAGCAGTAAATTAGAAAACAGCCTAGAATTAATCTCACAACTACATCAGGAATATGAACAAGTTAAAGCTGCCTTAGAACAAGAACTTGCAAAGGAAATACCATGAAAGCTGATGCTCAAGAAAGCCAATCTTTAGTTCTAATTGTTGATGATGAACCTTTTATCCGCCTGATACTGCGGCATTTTTTGGAGCGGGAAGGCTATCAAATAGCAGAGGCTGAAAATGGCATAGAAGCAATAGAAGTTTTTAAGCAATTGCATCCTGATATAGTGCTTCTTGATGCCAAGATGCCAGATATGGATGGGTTCGAGTGTTGCACTCAGTTACAGAATTTTGATTGTAGCAAGTACACTCCGGTTTTAATGGTTACAGGGCTTGAAGATCAAGTGTCGGTTGACCGGGCATTTGCTGTAGGAGCAATGGATTATGTTACCAAACCGATTCACTGGGCAGTTTTGAGACAACGGGTAAAACGCTTAATTGAGCAATCTCAGTTACAGCAAAAACTGGAAGCTGTTAATCTGGAATTGCAGCGATTAGCTACTATCGATGGATTAACTCAAGTAGCTAACCGCCGACGGTTTGAAGAGTATTTTAACCAAGAATGGCAGCGCATGAAACGGGATAAACGTCCCCTTTCCCTGATTCTTTGCGATGTTGATTTCTTTAAATCATATAATGATACCTATGGTCATCGGATAGGTGATCACTGTCTTCAAGAAATTGCTAAAGCGCTCAAAGATATTATTAAACGCCCCGGAGATTTAGTTGCCCGTTATGGCGGAGAAGAATTTGCTGTGATTTTACCTAATACAGACACAGAGGGGGCAACTCATGTTGCTGAAAAAATTTGTCATGCTGTCCGAACACTAGCAATTCCTCATAAAAATTCTCAAGTTAGTCCTCATGTAACCCTGAGTGCCGGGTTTACGACAGAAATTCCTCAGCCAGATTCTGATATAGAAGAAATGATTTCTGCCGCAGATCGGGCATTGTATCAAGCAAAGGCAGCAGGACGCGATCGCTTTGTGCAAAATATTCAACTACCTAATAACCTGTTGTAGCTTCAGGGCTGTTTCTTCATTTATTGGTGCTTTGCCATTTTGATCAACTGGCTAATATGTTTTGTGGTGTAGCCTAAACGCTCTGCTAATTGTGCTTGTGTCCAATCACGCTCTTCTAATAAATCAGCGATGGCATCACCTGGAGAAGATACCTAATCTGGAGTAAATGGTCGGGTTGTCTTAGTCATGGTAATCTTTAATGAATTCAATACAAACAGCAGTAGCTTTTGACCAATCAATGCTTCCATCCTTGGTAAAAGGGATAGGGTTGTTGTCTGGCTTAAATACAAGTCGTTTATCACCTTCTGAGTTGACTGCAAATTGTTATTTTCCTAGAAAATCTAGCCTATAAACTAATCCGCGACGCTTAAAAATCTACCCCTCGTTTAAGTTCTACACCTTGATTGGCATAGTGTTTATGGCAGTAAACCTCTGAGTGGATGCTAGCCAAGTCGAAGTATGCAGGTGGATTTTGGCAGCGACCAGTGATGATGATTTCGGTGTCGCGGGGTTTGCAAAGTAAAGCTTGGACAATAGGTTCAACGGGGAGTAATTCTAAATCAACGGTGGGATTTAGTTCATCAAGAATAATAGTTTTATACAGACCAGAGGCGATCGCAACTTTTGCGATTTCCCAACCCCTTTGAGCTTCTACATAATCTAATTCTTGCCGGGAATTTCGCCAGACGATCGCATCTCCACCGCAGCGCTGATGATCCACTACTTCGGGATATGACTGCTGTAAGGCGGCGATCGCAGCGTCTTCTGTGTAGCCACTACCACCTTTAAGCCACTGCATAATTAGCACACGGGTAGACCCTGGATGATTGATTCCTCTACCAATAGCCTGTAAGGCTTTGCCCAAAGCACTAGTAGACTTACCTTTACCAGCACCAGTATAAATTTCAATCCCTTCAAGGAAAAGAGCTTTAGCTGTTGGGTGGTGATGAGGTTTCATTTCTGAGTGCAAATCTGCAATATCGAGTAACTTTTGCGGTGCGGCGCGTCCGGTAGCGATGATTTCCAACTCTTGGGGTTTAGATTTTAATGTCCGTACCACTTCATCTAGTGGTAGCAAACCCAAATCTAGAACCGGGTTAATTTCATCCAAGACAACAACTGAATATAAACCACTAGCGATCGCGCCTTTAGCTACATCCCAACCCCGCATTGCTTCATCTCGGTCAAAAGTCGTAATTTCCTCATGCCCAAAAAATTCGGCTCTCCCAGTGCGAACCTGGTCAATTAAATGAGGAAACCCTCGTTGCAAAGCTGCGATCGCACCATCTTCATCATAATCACGTTCCGGCCCTTTTAAAAACCGCAGCAGTAAAACGCGGTTAGAGTTGCTAGGCGTATTTATCCCCAAGCCAATAGAACGCAAAACCACCCCCAAAGCCGCTTGGGACTTACCTTTACCCATGCCATCGTAGACGTGAATTTGACCAACGAGGCGTTCCTGACGCACTTGCGCCGTGCGAATACCAATACCGTTCCTTGTCATTTTTTGAAAAGCTATAAGTGGCAGTCTTTAATCTTACCTAACGTCTTGTAATCTTAGATAGAGAAACTGCTCCACTAATGCGTCCGTATAATTGTATAAATAATATCGGCAAGATAATATTGACACACCAACATAAGTAGGTCGGCGTAAATAATTATCCTTGGAATAAGGCAGGGGGCAAGGAGCAGGGAGAAAAAGAGTTTGAGACTTGTTTACTTTTCTTCACAGAATTTTGTTTTATTGTACAGACTTACTTAGTAAAGAACAAAAACAATCAGATAATTTCACCCATGACCCTCACTATCCCAGTTATACTCTCTACAGTTAACCCTTACCCTTGACCATCATTTATGCCTGAAAATTGGATGCTTCCCAGGATTTTTCCTATTGGTGGAATTCTGTTTGACTTTTTATTTGTACTGATTGCCATCCCTATCGAAGCGTATGTTTTGCACAATCGACTAAAATTTGACAAAAAAACTAGCATTTTTTATGCTATCTCTATGAATCTGTTTTCTAGTGTAATTGGTTGGTTCATATTTTTTGTAGCAGAACCAATGTTGCCGATACACCTGAAATCAGAATTAATTAACTATATGTTTTTTAATAATTTTAAATCAGCGAATACACAAAGTGTAATTATTTTAACTGTTTCTATAATTTTTTTTGCTACTTTTATCATGAAGTTTTTCATTTTAAGGGTATTACTACTATCATTGAGTGAACCAGTTGCTAAAAAAGAAGAGGAGACTCAAACATTTCAACGGCGACGATGGCGTACTTTTAGCAGTGCTAAATTACAAAATAGCAATTTATTGATTACTACATTAATAGCGAATTCTCTGAGCTATAGTGCTATAACAATTATTTTATTCTTTCGGTCAAAGTAGCAATAATTTACTTAATTCAAAGTAAAAGTAGTGATTAATCAGGTGGAGAGAAGAATATGAATACGCTACTTAAAGATGTATTTGGTTTTTTTAAATTTGCGGAAGGGCTTTATGCGGGAATTAGAAAAGTATTAGTCCCACCCAAAGCTTATTCTTGGCAAACATTTATTTATTTGAGTGTTTTTTCTTGGATAGTTTCATATTTTGCTATAGGTTATATCAAAGATATAATTGCCTTTTTCGGGTGGTTATTTTTAATTGCCGGTACAGCTTGGTATACAACTGAAGATCCTTTGAGGGTTCCTGGTACTTTTATGCCAGTCGGGGCAGTAATTACAGGATTCTTAGTGAGTGTTTTTGCATTTGGAGATCAACGGGATGTTATTACACCAAGAACAATCGTTTTTTGGCCGACAATTTCAGCACTAATAACGGCTATACCAGAATTTATTGAAGGAAATGATACCGATGCCAAAGCTAGAATACCTCAACCACAAGACCGCCAAAGAATTATAATTTTAGTTGCTAGTAGTATGCTGCTAAGTTGCTGGATTCAGTTTCACTTTGTGATGAATAATTGGTTTCAAGAATATCCTAGTTTGCAAGCAGATACTTTTAAAAGTAGTACCGTTCTTGTCAGTACAGAAAAGCGCCTAAAAATCCCAAGAAACGGCGCTATAATTTTAGAGAAAATTCAACCGATAGTAGTAGAAGAAATAGCTAAAAGACCTTGGTCGGAAGTAGAGAAATGGCTGCTACCGAATTATGTAAATTCGCGGGTAGGAACTCTAGGTAGAGAAGTAATTCAAAAAAACTTGAGTGAATATGAAGAGAAGGAACTATGGCATGTTGAACCGCGTGTAACTGGTGCTAAGTCTGGATATATATTAGATTTATTAAATATTTGGATGGGCCCAAGTTCTAACCCACGGGGCTATTACTTGAAAAAATCTTGTCGCATTGAACCAGTTGCAGCAACTAGCAATTCAGACAATAAGATTACAGTTGCAGAAATTGAATGCGATCGCGGCAGTAAACTTTTTGCTGGATCACCACCTTTGCAACCGGGGGAGGAGCAAGGGAACAAGAATCAATGATTAAAGACTAATACTTCGGCTCCCTTCCCTACGGGACGCTGCGCGAACGACGCCGCTCAGGGCAAGACGCTCAGTACAAGTGACTAATAACAAATGGCTATTAACAGAATTTTTGTATTAGCAAAGAATGTGTTTCAGGAAGTGGTACGCGATCGCATCCTATTTATTATTGGTTTTTATGCACTGATAATTGCCATCGCTTTTCGTGTACTTCCTGAATTTGCAGCAGCGACTGAAGACAAAATCTTTTTAGATTTTGGGCTGGCGGCAATGAATGCCATCGGGTTAATTGTGACGATATTTATTGGTACGGGACTGGTTAATAAAGAAATTGATAAACGCACTATTTTGGTGTTAATTGCTAAACCTGTCAGCCGTAGCGAAATTATCGTCGGCAAATACTTGGGTTTATCCGCAGTACTTGCTGTGCTTGTCGCCACAATGACAGCAATTTATCTAGTATTTCTGCAATTTGCTAACATTCCTCATCCAACCGCGAGCATTCTAATTGCTGCAATTTTTTTATTATTGCAGTTGTCATTAATCACCACTGTGGCTATTACCTTCGGTGTTTTCACTGCTTCTTTACTGGCGACTATTTTAACCTTTGCGGTATATTTAATCGGAAATATTACTCAAGATTTAGTACAGCTTGGTCGTCTGAGCCGCAACCCTGGTATAGAAAGTCTAACTCAAGGTTTGTTTCTCATCTTGCCTGATTTATCTCGATTAAATTTGAAAAACGATGCCATTTATGGTCTGCAAGCACTACCTGACACAACTGCACTGATTACAAATGCTGGTTATGGCTTACTTTATAGTGCCATGTTGTTAGCGATCGCTATTTTTATCTTCTCACAACGTGAGTTTTAGTCATTAGCCATTGGGGCAAACAGAAACTTCTTTTCTCTTAATTAATGACAAATGACCAATGACTAATGACTAATAAACCACGATCTGAGGTTGCTCAATTGTGCCATCAGGCATGATAGTATCCCGAAGCTTCGCATAAATCAGGTTTGTCTGCCAAAGGTTTGCCTTATTCAAGTTTGCCTTGGTTAAATTGGCCCATGTTAGGTCTGCACCAGTTAAGTTGGCCTCAGTTAAATTAGCTTCTAATAATTTTGCTCCACATAGCTTTGCTCCTGTGAGATTTGCTCTAATTAAATTAGCTTCAATCAGTGATGCTTCAATTAATTTGGCTTCACTTAAGTCTGCTTCTCTCAAATCCACATCACATAAAGAAGCACCCCAAAGATTACTCCCTATGAATTTTGCCCGCCATAAGAAAGTTCCACACAAATTTGCTCGTGTTAAATCAGCATTAATCAAATTAGCTTCGCACAAAGATGCTTCATACAAATTAGCTTCATGTAAGTTAGCTTCCATCAGATTTGCGCTACTTAAATTAGCACGAGTGAGGACACAGCCACACAAATTTGCTTCACGCAAATCCGCTCCTATGAAGTTAACACCACTCAAATCAATTCCTTTCAGGTCAATTCCACGCAAGTCACATCCACTGAAATCTCGGCGCTGAAAATATTTATTTGTGATTTGACTTAATATAAATTTCTGTTGAGCAGCATAATTTTTCATGGTATTCACCTCTGGGTGTAATTTATCTCAAAGGTCGAGTGTGATAGTTACCGTATATTGAGATTACACCGCAAATGGAGATCAGCTGACTTAATAATCAAAAATAAATTCCCAAAAAATTGCTAGGAGTTTGAAAATGCGCTTTTGAAGTGGTTTTTAAAACAAAAAATGCTGACATAGGTCAGGAAACATTGATAATTAAAACCTCATATTCATCAATCAAAATCTCAAAAAAAAGCGATCACTCCTATAAAATAAAGAGCGATCGCTAATTTTTAGATTATAAATACAGCTTAAGCAGCAACAGGTTCCAACAATTTAATCTTAGAGAAGATAAATTCTTGAATAGAAACTTGTCCTGCTGTCTCGGTGCGAATCTCGCGACGATTCAGAATAAAATAGTCACCAACTTTTTTATACTCATCGGTAAATTCGCTTCTACCGCCCTTTTGTTCCCCAGTTTTGGGGTCATGGTACACAGAGTCATAGGTATGGGACAAGTAGCCTTCTCCAGTGTCGTGACTGCTAAAGGTATCAATTGTTACGTAAGTACCGTGAATTAAACGGTGAACATGGCATACTTCATTATTGCGGACTTTGTATTTATCGCCCTCAGCCTTACCACCAATTAAAAGTTCAACCGCACCAGTTTTGTCAGTTTTACCATAGCTAAACGTATTGGCGCTGTGGGTGTCTTCAAAGCTGCGGCGGATGCGGTGAATTGCTATTTCCCATGCTTGACCATGAATTGCCTGCTTGGCCGACTCGTCATCTACATCCAAAACTTCCGCTTTGAGATTGGCATTGATGATAACTTTGCCTGTAAACACTTTATCATCATGCTTAAAGGTAATATTTGCAGTATAACCAGGGAAATTCTTGTCCCAAGTATAGCGGTTCTCGTAAGCAGCCCGGAAAAGTTCCTGAGCAGAGAGTTGTGTAACTGTCATGTGCTTCTCCTAGTCGCTACTGTAATTAGCGTTTTAGTTTCCTTGGTATTAGCATAGAAGTAATTGTTGAGGCTTGGATAGTCCCCAACTGGGTACACTTATGGTTAATTCTCTCCACGCCGTATTTGATGCGATCGCCAATGTCCAAAATGAGCAAGAATTAAGGCTAGCTCTCACGGATAAAATTGGTGAGCATTTTGGCGTACAAAATTGGGGTATTTATTTTTTAGATGAGCAACCAACGGCCCAAATTGATGTTCAAGGTATTCCGGCAGTATGCTTAGAAAGCAATCCAGTCGGGCGCTACGTGGTTGAGCGTCACGCTCCCGCCCATGAACAGTTATTATTATCACCAGGAGATTGGAAGCATTTTTGCTCGCGTTCTGACCACGAACATGTAATGACTGGGCCAATTGTTTGCGATGGTCGTCTTGTCGGAACGCTTAACTTAACTCGTGACAAGGGAAATCCTGCTTTTAATGGCAACGATTTGGCTGATTTAAGTGCCTTATGCATTCATTTATCAGCAAAAATGGCGATTCTACGGACGAAACCAAAAATATCCCATTCCCTTTTAGTAAATCCTCTAACAGCGCGTGAGTTAGAAATTGCCGAGTTAGTGGCGCAGGGGTTAACAAACGCAGAAATTGGGGAAAAACTTTGGATTACGCAAAATTCCGTCAAACAAGCTTTGAAGAGGATGTTTCGTAAGTTAAAGGTTTCGGCGCGTGCAGAAATGGTGGCAAAGCTACAAGATATACAAGTTTCATAAACCCCTTATTCCCGAATTGTTAGCCGTAACTTCAACAAAACGTCTTCAAATTTATTGCAATGAAACTTAAAGTTATTGCTCACAAGGCTGTTCCTGATTACCCAGGTCGCAGTGAAGCACGAGTAAAGAAACGTCGCTTCAAAGCTTACCCCCTAATGACTAAACCCGGCATGAATTTAAAGATTTTTGGTACTGATTTTAGACCTGTAGAGACGCGTTAGCGTAGCGGGACGAAGTACAATTTCGCGTCTCGTGCCATTCGATGCAGAGATGATAGAACCCATTTGATATCTTTTTCTATCTAGCAGCTAGTCTTTTGAGCATCAATCTGATAAAACAAAGCTTGAGCTTGGCATTAGCACGACCGA
>NZ_JBALFV010000024.1:0-44131 GCF_036916735.1 Nostoc sp. | reverse complement strand
GAAGTTGGAGGGCTGAGCGAAGTTGGAGGGCTGAGCGAAGTTGGAGGGCTGAGCGAAGTTGGAGGGCTGAGCGAAGTTGGAGGGCTGAGCGAAGTTGGAGGGCTGAGCGAAGTCGAAGCCCGATCTTTTGGTACACTATTTGACCACAAGTCCCTTATTCCTATTTCTGCAACTGCTGCACAAACGCATCATGTTCCAGTGACTTCAACCCCGCTTGCACCACCTCCAACACTCGCACCATCTGATTGTTTAACAGCGCCTCCACCGCTAACCACAAACCCGGAAACACCCCAGAGCGAATAATTCCATCTGCACCCGGAGATAGCAATCGATAGTCGCCATCAATTAGGCAAAACCATTCAATTTTATTCTCGTAAGATTGCCAGATTACGTACTCCAACACCCCATTACGGCGATAAACCTGCTTTTTACTGCCTGTATCAATAGCGGCACTACTCGCTGCAATTTCAACAATCAATTCGGGAGATCCTTCAATGTAACCGTCGCTGCTTAAACGGGTTTGTCCGCCTGCGTCTGGTTCAATAAACAACGCTGCATCTGGCTGGGGTTCATTGTCTAAATCTAGTCTGACTGTTGCGGCACCACTCAAATCAACGCCAGGAGTCAGTGATTGATAAACACCTAACCAAGTTATCACCCGACTGTGAGGTTTGCCATGTTGCTCGTGTCTTAAGGGAGATGCCACGTAAACGATTCCTTCAATCAGTTCTGCTTTCTTGATATGGGTTGCAGCCGCATAACGCCGTTCAAATTCAGGGCGAGTTAGGCGATCGCCACTTTCAAGCGGAGGCAGATATCTTTGGTGTGGGTACTCTCTAACCATTTGCCAATCTTTAGAGTTGCCGGATACTTTTGACTTTAGCAAACCTCAGTTATAAGTTAAGATTTCTTGATTTGCTGCTTTCCTCAAATTCCAAAAATCATAAAACGTAATCTTACAGCAGAATTCAAGTATTTGAACCACACCTGTCTAGGGGCGCAAGGCCTTGCGCCCCTAACGCGTGGTCTATTTATCTGAAAATAGCTGTAATTGTCATCGTGAGTTTGGATACCGCTTGGTTAAAATATCATTTAAAAATAGGAGAAAAAATGAAAGCAACAGTAATTAATGAATACGGCAATGAAGACGTTGTGAATTACACCGATATTGAGCGCCCAGAGCCGACGGCAAACGAAGTTCTGGTGAAAGTTCACGTCGCAGGGGTCAATCCGGTTGACTGGAAAATCCGCAACGGCGCGGGCGAAAGGCTTGGGCTGAAATTACCCATTATGCTTGGCGGCGAGATTGCTGGAACAGTTGAAAAGATTAGTGGTGATGTCAAAGATTTCAAAGAAGGTGATGCAGTCTACGGCATCATCACTTCTGGAGGTTTCGCCGAATATGCGATCGCCAAAAAGGGCGACATCGTGCCCAAACCGCAAAGCCTCGATTTCCAGAACGCAGCAGCGATTCCACTCGGCGCGTTGACCGCGTGGCAGGCGATTTTCGATTTAGCCAATCTCACGAGCGGACAAAGAATTTTTATCACTGGCGCATCGGGCGGAGTCGGCTCGCTGGCTGTCCAACTCGCCAAAGCAAAAGACACATACGTGATCGGTATGGCTTCGGGACGCAATGAAGATTTCGTCAGGGGTTTGGGCGTGGATGAGTTTGTTGATTACACGAAGCAAAACTTCGAGGATGTTGTCAAAGATGTTGATGTCGTCTTCGATACGGTCGGCGGCGACACTTTTAAAAGAGCGTTTCAAACTTTGAAAAAAGGCGGCTTTCTGGTGACGTCGGTGGAATTTCCCTCTGAAGAAAAAGCGCAGGAATTTGGCATCAAAGCCGCGCGGGTTTTTTGCAAGCCGAACGCGGAAGAATTAACCGCGATTAGCAAATTGATTGACGAAGGACGATTAAAAGCTCACGTTTCAACTGTCTTGCCGCTTGCAGAAGTGAAAAAGGCACTTCAACTTTCCGAAGGCGGTCGCACGCGGGGCAAAATTGTGTTGCAAGTCGAGGCATAGCTTTGAAACGTAGCGAAAATAACAGCCCAATCCATGAATCAATTCAAAATTCAAAATTAAATACAGCTACGCCACTTGCAGGTGGGGTTTCTAAGAGCCTTGTGAGACAAGGATTCTTTCGCGCCACTTGCGGGTGTTAGCGTAGCGGGACGAAGTCCGGTTTTGAACCTATCTTTTTTGATAAAAATTAGTTCAATCCACTTTTTATTCCCGTTATCTATTGTGATACGCATTAGCTAAAAGTACTCTAAATAGGTATCGGGTGCAAAAAATACAAAAAATTTCTCAAGAATCAAGATTAAGGATAAGGTTATGGCAACCGAACAGTTAACTAGAGACAGCGACAATCTCGATTTAAATCAGCTGTTAAGAACGCTGAATGCTGTTAAACAGGGTGACTTCTCGGCTCGGATGCCCATAGACCATACTGGTGTAGCAGGGAAAATCGCTGATACGCTCAATGGTATTATTGATCAAAATGAGCGGATGGCGGCCGAACTACAACGGATTGGTAACGTTGTCGGCAAAGAAGGCAAAATTGCCGATCGCGCCTTTCTCGGAGATGTTCGTGGTTCTTGGTCAGATTGTGTTACTTCTGTCAATACTTTAATTACAGATTTAGTTCAACCAACAGCTGAAACTACGCGGGTAATTCGGTCAGTCGCCAATGGTGACTTATCGCAAACCATCGCTACAGAAATTGATGGCAGACCTCTGCAAGGTGAGTTTCTCCAAACTGCGAATATTGTCAACACGATGGTAGATCGACTTGGTTCTTTTGCATCGGAAGTAACGCGGGTTGCCCGTGAAGTAGGAACCGAGGGTAAGTTGGGTGTCCAAGCCCAAGTGCAGGGTGTGGCTGGCACTTGGAAGGATTTGACTGATAACGTTAACTTGATGGCGGGTAATCTTACTGGACAAGTTCGCAATATTGCCGAAGTTGCGACTGCGATCGCCAATGGTGACTTATCGAAAAAAATCACTGTTAATGTCAAAGGCGAAATTCTCGAACTCAAAAACACCGTCAATACGATGGTGGATCAACTTAATTCTTTTGCATCGGAAGTAACGCGAGTTGCCCGTGAAGTCGGAACTGAAGGGAAGTTAGGCGTACAAGCAGAAGTCCGGGGAGTGGCAGGTACTTGGAAGGATTTAACTGATAACGTTAATTTGATGGCAGGAAATTTAACTGCCCAAGTCCGTAATATTGCTGAAGTAACAACGGCGGTAGCAAACGGCGACCTTTCTAAAAAAATCACTGTTGATGTCAAAGGCGAGATTTTAGAGTTGAAAAACACCGTCAACATCATGGTGGATCAGCTTAATTCCTTTGCATCGGAAGTTACAAGAGTTGCCCGTGAGGTGGGTGCAGAAGGAAAATTAGGCGGTCAAGCAGAAGTTCGCGGGGTAGCGGGTACTTGGAAAGACCTTACCGATAGTGTGAATTTCATGGCGGGAAGCTTGACGGCACAGGTGCGGAATATTGCCGAAGTGACAACGGCGGTGGCCAATGGCGATTTATCTAAGAAAATCACTGTCGATGTTAAAGGTGAAATTCTGGAACTCAAGAATACCATCAACACAATGGTAGATCAGCTTAATTCCTTTGCATCAGAAGTGACAAGAGTTGCGCGTGAAGTGGGAACTGAAGGGAAGTTAGGCGTACAAGCAGAAGTCCGGGGAGTGGCGGGTACTTGGAAAGATTTAACTGACAACGTTAACTTAATGGCAGGTAATCTTACCGGACAGGTGCGGAATATTGCTGAAGTTGCGACCGCGATCGCAAATGGCGATTTATCCAAAAAAATTACCGTCGATGTTAGAGGTGAAATTTTAGAACTCAAGAATACCATCAATATCATGGTGGATCAACTCAGTTCTTTTGCCAGTGAAGTCACAAGGGTTGCGCGGGAAGTGGGCAGTGAAGGTAAACTGGGTGTACAAGCCGATGTCAAGGGTGTAGCTGGAACTTGGAAAGATTTAACTGACAGCGTAAACTTCATGGCAGGAAGTTTAACGGCACAGGTGCGGAACATTGCCGAAGTAACTACGGCGGTAGCAACAGGTGATTTATCCAAGAAAATCACCGTTGATGTCAGAGGTGAAATTTTAGAACTCAAAAACACCATTAACACAATGGTGGATCAACTAAATTCTTTTGCATCAGAAGTTACAAGGGTTGCGCGTGAGGTGGGAAGCGAAGGTAAACTGGGTGTGCAAGCAGAAGTGCGCGGTGTGGCTGGCACTTGGAAAGATTTAACTGACAGCGTGAATTTCATGGCGGGAAGTTTAACGGCGCAGGTGCGGAATATTGCCGAAGTGACTACGGCAGTTGCAACAGGGGACTTATCCAAGAAAATCACCGTCGATGTCAAAGGTGAAATTCTGGAGTTGAAAAATACTATTAATACAATGGTGGATCAACTTAGTTCCTTTGCATCAGAAGTGACGCGAGTTGCCCGTGAGGTGGGAACTGAAGGTAAATTGGGTGTACAAGCAGAAGTCAAAGACGTTGCTGGAACTTGGAAAGATTTAACTGACAGCGTAAACTTCATGGCGGGAAGCTTAACGGCACAGGTGCGGAATATTGCTGAAGTGACAACTGCGATCGCCAATGGTGATTTATCTAAGAAAATTACTGTTGCTGTCAAAGGCGAAATTCTGGAACTCAAGAATACCATCAATATAATGGTGGATCAACTCAACTCCTTTGCAAGTGAAGTCACAAGAGTTGCCCGTGAGGTGGGAAGCGAGGGTAAATTAGGCGTACAAGCAGATGTGCGCGGCGTAGCTGGCACTTGGAAAGATTTAACTGATAGCGTGAACTTTATGGCGGGAAGCTTAACGGCACAGGTGCGAAACATTGCCGCCGTCACCACAGCTGTAGCTAATGGCGACTTATCTAAGAAAATTTCCGTTGATGTCAAAGGGGAAATTTTAGAGTTGAAAAACACCGTCAACACAATGGTGGATCAACTCAATTCCTTTGTAAGTGAAGTTACAAGAGTTGCGCGTGAGGTGGGAACTGAAGGTAAGCTGGGTGTACAAGCAGAAGTTAAAGGTGTAGCCGGAACTTGGAAAGATTTAACTGACAGCGTAAACTTCATGGCGGGAAGTTTAACAGCACAAGTGCGAAACATTGCTGAAGTTACCACGGCGGTAGCAAACGGCGACTTATCTAAAAAAATTACCGTCGATGTCAAAGGTGAAATTCAAGAACTTAAAAACACCATTAATACAATGGTGGATCAGCTAAATTCTTTTGCATCAGAAGTAACAAGGGTTGCCCGTGAGGTGGGAACGGAAGGTAAATTAGGCGTGCAAGCTTACGTCAGAGGAGTTGCTGGGACTTGGAAAGATTTAACAGATAACGTTAACTTGATGGCGGGGAACCTCACTGGACAAGTTCGCAACATCGCGGAAGTTACCAAAGCGGTAGCGAATGGCGACTTATCTAAGAAAATTACTGTCGATGCCAAAGGCGAAATTTTGGACTTGAAGAACACTACCAACACAATGGTAGATCAACTTAGTTCCTTTGCAAGTGAAGTGACGCGAGTGGCGCGGGAAGTGGGAACTGAAGGGAAGTTAGGCGGACAAGCGCAAGTCCAAGGTGTCGCGGGTACTTGGAAAGATTTAACAGACAACGTTAACTCAATGGCGGGGAACTTAACGGCACAAGTGCGCGGTATCGCCAGAGTTGTAACCGCAGTTGCTAATGGTGATCTAAAACGAAAACTGATGCTAGATGCTAAGGGAGAAATTGAAACCTTGGCAGAGACAATCAACGAGATGATTGATACCCTAGCGACGTTTGCCAATCAAGTAACTACAGTGGCGCGGGAAGTGGGAATTGAAGGGAAATTAGGCGGACAAGCTAGAGTACCTGGGGCGGCTGGAACTTGGAAAGATTTGACAGATAATGTAAATGAACTCGCTGCTACACTGACAACTCAGTTGCGGGCGATCGCCGAAGTTGCTACAGCTGTAACCAAAGGTGATTTAACTCGTTCAATTGCTGTTGAAGCATTAGGAGAAGTAGCGATACTCAAAGACAACATCAACCAGATGATTGCCAACCTGCGGGAGACAACGCAGAAAAATACTGAGCAAGATTGGTTGAAAACTAACTTAGCCAAGTTTACCCGAATGCTCCAAGGGCAGCGAGACTTAGAAACCGTATCTAAACTCATTCTCTCAGAACTAGCACCCCTGGTAGGAGCGCAACACGGTGTATTCTTCCTAATGGAGTCTGGAGAAAATATACCGTATTTGAAATTAATTAGTAGCTACGCTTACCGCGAACGCAGACATCTAGCTAATCGTTTCCACTTGGGTGAAGGTTTAGTGGGACAATGCGCTTTAGAAAAAGAGCGAATTTTGCTGACGGAAGTACCCAGCGATTATGTCAGAATTTCCTCTGGTTTAGGAGAAGCCACGCCTTTGAATGCTGTAGTGTTACCTGTACTATTTGAAGGACAGGTGACAGCAGTGATTGAATTAGCATCTTTCCGGCGCTTTAGCGAAATTCACCTAACATTCTTCGACCAACTTACCGAAAGTATTGCGATCGTCCTCAACACGATCGCAGCATCGATGCGAACTGAAGAATTGCTCAAGCAGTCCCAATCTTTAGCTGAAGAACTCCAAACCCAGCAAAATGAACTCCGGGAAACCAACAAGCGCTTAGAACAACAAGCCCAATCACTCAAAACTTCTGAAGATTTACTCAAAGGACAACAAGAGGAATTGCAGCAAACCAACGCTGAGTTAGAAGAAAAGGCAGAGTTGTTGGCTATGCAAAAGAAAGAAGTCGAGCGTAAAAATCGGGAAATTGAACAAGCAAGAATCTCTTTAGAAGACAAAGCTGAACAACTCGCCCTTTCTTCAAAATATAAATCAGAATTTCTCGCCAACATGTCCCATGAACTGCGGACACCGTTGAACAGCTTGTTAATTTTGGCGAAGTTGTTGTCAGATAACATTGATCGCAACCTCACCGCCAAGCAAGTTGAATACAGTCAAACAATTTACTCAGCAGGTACTGATTTGTTGGCATTAATCAATGACATTCTGGATCTCGCCAAAATTGAATCTGGAACTATGTCAATTGACATAACCCAAATGCCATTGACAGAATTGGGCGAGCACATTGAGCGCACCTTTCGACAAATCGCTCAGAGTAAAGGACTTGGTTTTACAATTGAATTGACTCCCGAATTGCCCACAACCATCTATACAGATGTCAAACGCTTACAACAAGTATTGAAAAATCTCCTCTCCAACGCTTTTAAATTTACAGAAAAAGGAGAAGTACGCTTACAGATTGCGGTAGCAAAGCAGGGATGGAGCAAAGACCAAGAAACTTTAAATCGCGCCCAAAATGTCATCGCCTTTTCAGTCAGCGATACAGGTATTGGCATTGCCTCTGACAAGCAAAAAGTGATTTTCGAGGCATTTCAGCAAGCCGATGGCTCTACCAGTCGCAGATATGGCGGTACTGGGTTAGGCTTATCAATTAGCCGCGAAATCGCCCATCTCTTTGGTGGCGAAATTAAATTAATTAGTCAACCCGGTCAAGGTAGCACCTTTACATTCTACTTCCCCCAATTGAGTCCTGAGTCAACATCAACACAATCTAGCACAGATGCGATTAATCGCGTCTCTACGCACTCCCCGCTCAGTACAGACGCGATTAATCGCGTTACCCACTCAGCACTGATTAATGACGATCGCACTACTATTGAAAGAGGCGATCGCGTGCTATTAATTGTTGAAGATGACGTTAATTTTGCGCGTATCTTGCTAGATATGGCGCAACAACACGGATTCAAGGCGATCGCTGCTCAAACAGGTACTACAGGTTTGATGTTAGCGCAGCAATTTCTACCTTCAGCCATTTTGCTAGATATCAGGTTGCCAGAAATGGATGGTTGGACTATATTAGATCGTCTGAAGCATGATCCAAATACCCGTCACATTCCTGTACATATCATGACCGTTGAGGAAGGGAGACAGCGCGGTTTGCAACTAGGAGCGATCGCATATCTGCAAAAGCCCTTAACTAGCCAGACAATATCTGAGGCTTTGACCAAAATTAAAGTTTTTGTTGAGCGCCAAGTGAAAAATTTGTTAGTAGTCGAAGACGACGACACTCAACGGCATAGCATTGTTGAGTTGATTGGTAACAGCGATGTTTCTACCACTGCTGTGGCTGACGGTACAGCAGCTCTAGAAGCTATTCGCACCCAGCATTTTGATTGCCTCGTTCTCGATTTAGGGCTACCCGACATGACCGGGTTTGAACTAATTGAGCAGATAAAGCTTTTACCTAATGGTAAAACTTTACCAATTATTGTCTATACAGGTAGAGAAATTAGCAAAGCTCAAGAAACGGAACTCAGACGAATTGCCGAAACAATCATCATTAAAGATGTGCGATCGCCCGAACGTCTCCTCGATGAAACAGCATTATTTTTACACCGAGTTCAAGCAAATTTACCAGCACCCAAACGAGAAATACTTGAACAACTGCATTCCATAGATTACTTACTCACTGACAAAAAAGCGCTAATTGTAGATGATGATGTACGTAATATCTTCGCGCTGACAAGTATGCTGGAGCGTTATCAAATCCAGGTTTTATATGCTGAAAATGGCAGAGAAGGAATTACCCTGTTGGAAACTACACCAGATATAGATGTAGTTTTGATGGACGTGATGATGCCAGAAATGGATGGTTACGAAACAACACGCATAATCCGCCAAAACGAGCAATTTAAATCTTTGCCGATTATTGCACTAACCGCTAAAGCCATGCAAGGCGATCGCGAAAAGTGTATTGAAGCCGGCGCATCAGACTACATTACAAAACCCGTAGATACTGAACAACTGCTTTCACTATTGCGTGTTTGGCTATACCGTTGATAAAAGCAAGGGACAGGGTGAGAGAAAACGCTCTTTCACTCTGGGAGAATTACCAGAACAGTGGAAGTTTAAGGTTTTTAGCGTTAACTAAACTGTATTGCCCGATCAATGATCTCGTCAGGGCAAACGCATCTAAATTACTCTTGATCACAACGAAGGTTAAGAATCAACGAAAAAATCTTTCCTTTCGCGTTGGATTATTTTTTAAGCCCCAAAGCGATGCCTGCGGCGAGCTACACCAACACCTAAAGCTTTTGCAACAAGCAAAAGTTAATGACATTATTTTCAATTTATTGAGAATATACTTTGCTTATTGACATGATGCGGCCGCCCTGAGTATGTAATTAATTCTGTTTAGGTACTTAGCAAGGGGTTTTAAGAATGGCAGGTATGAGTAAACTTGCTGCTCCTGTCGCTATAGAAACTCACTTTAGAGTGTGCAGACGAGGGCAGGGTTGACTGAGGATGATAGCAAGCAGTAGAGCGATCGCATTATAACAAAGCCACTCCCAAAACCCACTGCTGCGTTTCAGTTGCCGAACTCAAGAGTTCTCCAGTAATCTTTGTTTTACATAATGATACTTTTATCAATTTCCTTTTAGGAGTTGAAAACCGTAAATTACAACTGTACTTCTCTGAAAAATTAAGCTTCATACCCCTTACTTATGTGCTAAGTAGGGGGTATTGTTTTTTTCAGATTCATTTATCGTGAGACAAATCTGGAGTTGATTCGCAAAGATACTCCATCTTCTGATATATCTAATTTTAGCGGTTGAGGATTATTTTTTAATCGCTCATTGCCTTCTATCCATAAAGAAGACCACAAATATTTATTCATTACTTGGTTAAGTGCATTAATTCTTTGTTGTGTCGGTGGATGGCTACTGTTTTCGTCAGAAGGTAAACGCAAAAACAGATTTAAGACTCGCAAACCTGCATTTATCTCATAGCCAGCCTTAAACATATAGGTATAACCGATTTCGTCTGCTTGAAATTCATGCTGGCGACTTAATGCTTGCATGGTTCGCTCAAATTCTTGTTTTTTCTGAATAATAATTCGTTGTTTGATTACATCTTTAGTAGCGGGTGATAAAGGAGTTTTCGATTTGCTCCATTCCTGTACAATCTCTGACTCTGCTTCTTTGAGTAATTTTTCTTTTAAATTAGCTTCTGCTTCTTCTTGCTGTGCAAAATGGTGTTGTGTATGGTGAGCTAATTCATGACTGATAATAAATGCTAAAGCTGCATCATCACCGTGTATTTGGTCTAGCAAGCCTTTGTAAATTACAATTTTATTTAATTCATCTGCATATGCATTGGGATCATACTCATCACTGATTTGAAAGCGCCAGGGATAGTCATCAAGTCCATTAGCACGAATTACTCTTTCTGCTACGCTGTAAACCCATTGCAGATTATTCTGTTTCGGTTGTACTCGGGGTGTGGAATTTGATAAATTTGTAGTAGTTGAAAATGATGGAAATGTAGTTAGTGCTTGTGTGACTCCTGGTGTGTTAAAGTTTAGTAAAACACTGCCGCTAAGACCTAATGTAGTGAAAATAAATTTGCGAATGTGTGAGGATGTCATAATCGTAAACCTCTATTTGTTTCGTTTGAATGCATTTGACTGACGTGATTTCGGCGGAACTAAAAAATATCAGTCGGTAGAGCAGGCAAGTCTTTGGAGGAAATATCGAGAGGGGAGTTTTGTAGAAGATAAAGAGATCCCTTAGCGTGACTTTCAGCATAGATGCTACTCAAACCCTGAATCATCGTTTTAAACTATTGCCTGCTGCTGCTGAGTTATGCACATAGCAATGCCTTTCTCGTAATAAGCCGCTTCGTTAATAAAAACCGGATAGACTGTTGATGCTCCTTCGTAAGCGATCGCTTCCCCATCAAATGTTAAAAACATCGGTGCGCCTGGCGTAAGTGGCTTATAGTCTTGAAATTGAAGTTGCGGATGAATCATCGCTTGAATCTCGCCCGACTCACTTCTGGGATAGTCAATCGTTCCACGATGCTGATAAAAGGTGAGTTTGTTGTCAAAGGATGGAATTTCTACCCGATTATATTGCTCTAAGTAATTCAAAGCAGTGTCAATCAAAGCTTCAGTTTGTCTAAAGTGGTCTGCTTGCAAAACTCCTTGAGCTACTGCTCCCACCTCAATCGTGCAGCCAAATTGACAAATTGATGGTAAAGAGGATTCTTGTTCTGAGTAAGGCAGGACATAAACGTTGACAAAGGAGTTCGCATTTTGCAGATAAGCAGCCAGTCGCAGGTTAAAAGGATGCTCGTCAGTAATAACGGTTAAGCCCATATTTGCAGTCGTAGTATGGATATCTAAAATTGCATCCACAGGAGTTTTGCCATTTACACTGAATAAATAATTGATTTCCTTAGCTCGGATATCTTCATAGCTAGAGAGGGTCAAATCTTGTAGATCGACTTGTCCAAAACAACGGTTGAGGTCTTTATCGATGTATCGACGAACTGCTGCAAATGCTTTGGGATTTGCCAACAATGTTATTGTTTCAAAGCTAGCTCGATGTACCCGATGAGGATGTTGTTCAAATTTTTTGATGAGATAAGCACCAGTAAACTCGTTTCCATGAGTTCCCCCAACAATCATAACTCGTTGAATTAAAGGTATTCTATTTGTATTCAAATTATTGTCTCCTAGTAGTTAACGCCACAAATATAAGGATGTCACAGCCTAATCGATAAATCTAGACATAAAGGTATACCTAAATAGATAAATAATTAATTTGAAATAAATGAAAAATTGTAGTAAATTTAATCATGCCTACTTACTGACAAGGAATCAACTTTAACATGAATATAAATATAGAACGTCTAAGACGTTTTGTTTTTGTGGCTGAACAAGAAGATATTAATATCAGCCATTGTGCAAAGCAACTGTATATTGGTCAGCCGTTTCTTAGCAGAGAAATTCACCAACTAGAAGAACAATTCAACGGACAACTGTTTGTCCGAGCTCCTAGCTGGAAACTAACACCTTATGGCGAAGTAGTTCTCAAAGAAGTACAAGACCTTCTTAGAAAAATCGAGAAATTGAGACATTACCTCAACAAGAACATAAAGGCGAGATTGGAAAATTAACTGTTGGTATTAATACTTCGATATCTAATGGCTTATTGCCAAATATCATCAGTGTTTTTCGCTCCCATTTCCCGAATGTGGATTTAGTATTTCAAGAGCTTTTGTTTGAAGAAAGCTGGCGCAGATTTAAAGACAAAACAATAGATTTAAATTTTGAGAATTTTTACAATTTGGAAGATGTAGACGAATCCCATTTTCTTAAATACAAAATGTTGAATCAAGAACCACTGGTAATGGTACTACCAACAAGCCATCCCCTAGCCCATCAACCACAAGTTCAACTCTCAGATATAAAACAAGAAAATTTCATAATTCCTTGTCACGAGAGAGCGCCAGGATTACACAAACTGATTGATACAGCTTGTAAACAAGCAGGATTTCACCCGAAAGTGGTACAGGAGGCTGCATGGATGACAACAATTATCAGTTTGGTTGCAGGTGGAATCGGGGTGGCATTGCTGCCTGCCAATGTAATGAATCTTCAGCGAACAGGTGTTGTTTATCAAAACATCTCAGATAATTTACCTATGTTTCAAACAGCGATTGTTTGGCGAAAAGATAACCCATCGAAAATCTTGTCTAACTTCCTCAAAGTAGTTACAGAAGTTTCGCGTAACTATAGTGAGAGCGAGTAATACAAAATGCCAATTTTCAGGACTGCTGCTGAAATAAACTTAAACCAACGGATTCGCTTTGAGTACCAGTTATATCATGTCCGGCAAATCACTTGTAATATGTCATTGCGAGTGCAACGAAGTGGAACGAAGTAATCGCAAAGATTTTGGGATTGCTTCGCTTCGCTCGCAATGACAACTGTTCAACCGGACATGATATTAAGAGTTGGGATAAACTCTTCCTTTCCAAGCGCCGCCGCGCCCTTGCCAGTGACGTAGTGCTGAGTCTAGAGTCATCAGGGTATAGAGAAAAGCGATCGCAGGTAAACTAAAAGCAAACCAGAGAGAACATTTATAAAAGCGGATGATCGGGTAGTAAGCGAAAGTCATTAACAGCCATCCTAATAAACCCGTAAATGCGATCGCCCAATTGCTCCAAACTGCACCCAGAATTACACACACAGGTGGAATTAGATAAATCAGAGCCATTCCCACCAAAGTGCCCAAGAGTAGTAATGGAGAATAATTTAGTTGGGTATAAGCAGTACGAGCAACCATATCCCAAACCGTCGCCAGCGAGTCATAGGGACGCACACTCTGAGTCAAGTTACTTAATCCTAGCCAAATACGCCCTTGGCTGCGGATTGGGGAACTCGGGGCCCCCACCTTAGCGAAGCGGGGCGAAGCCCAGTGGGGATTAGGGGCATGGGGATTGGGCATCCCTTCGGCTTCGCTCAGGGTAAGTGGGGATTGGGAAAACTCTTCCCTAGTTCCCAGCGATGCACTGGGCCGCCCTAAGCTTGTCGTACCCCTGCTCTTAAGCAAGCTACGCATAGCGTCCCGCAGGGAAGGGAGCTTGTCGTTGGCGCAGCCTCTGGTAGAGAAGTGTCCCCAGCGATGCACTGGGCCGCCCTGATCTTGTCGTACCCCTGCTCTTAAGCAAGCTACGCGTAGCGTCCCGCAGGGAAGGGAGCTTGTCATTGGCGCAGCCTTTGGTAGAGAAGTGTTCCCAGTCCCTCTCTTAACAGCCTGAGCCAAGGTGCAATCGTCGATTAAAGCTTGGCGAATCACTTGAATACCCCCGATTCGCTCTAAAGCTTCACGGGCGATTAGAATAGATCCCCCTGCGGCGGCTGCTGTGGGATTGTTGGGATTATTTACCCAGCGAAAAGGATAGAGTTTTTGGAAGAAAAAGACGAAAGCTGGAATCAAAAGTTTTTCCCAAAAGCTTTCACACCTGAGTCGCACCATTACCGAAACCAAATCTAAATCTTCCTGCACAGCTTTAGCAACAAGGCGGCGAAGATTACCAGGATCATGTTCGATATCTGCGTCAGTCAGCAAAAAATAGTCAGGTGCAAATTTACTAGCATTGTTTATACCTTGCTCTACTGCCCAAAGTTTACCTGACCAACCGGGAGGCAGTGAAACGCCAGAAATAATATGCAATTGCTGAGGTTTACCTACAGCGTGTGCAACTCCTTTTGCAAAATTTGCTGTTTGGTCTGTGCTGCGGTCGTCTACTAAAAACACGTTGAAAGAACCAGGATAATCTTGGAGTAGGAGCGATCGCAGTGTAGTTGGTAGCAATTGGGCTTCGTTACGGGCTGGAACGACAGCACAAACCACAGGTAACGATTGTAGAGACGTTGTATACAACGTCTCTACCTCTAATTGCTGGTCTGTCCGCCAAAACTGTCCCCAAAAACACAGTAATCCTAACCAAATTGTCAAGGATAAGAGCATCAATCCTAATACAAATACACCCATGACCTATTGCTAATTTTCAGTAACTCAGACAGAATACTATGTCTACTAAATAGAGAAAAAATTTTTTCAGATTGCGTGTTCATAACTAGTTTTGGTGTTGAGGTTAAATAGTATTTGATGCAAACACAAGACAGGGTAAAAGTCAATCAAGTCGTAACGGCGATCGCAGCTAGTCAACAACATTTGCTTTCGATTCAAAATCTGGCAGGCTACTGGTGGGCAGAGTTAGAATCTAATGTCACCATAACTGCTGAAACCGTTCTCTTGCATAAGATTTGGGGAACAGATCAAAGCAGACCTCTACACAAAGTTGCAGCCTACCTGCGTCAAGAACAGCGCCAGCATGGCGGTTGGGAACTTTTCTTTGGTGATGGCGGCGAACTTAGCACCTCGGTTGAAGCCTATATGGCGCTGAGGTTGCTAGGTGTACCAGCAACCGATCCGGCGATGATTCGGGCGCGAAAGTTTATTCTGCAACGGGGTGGTATCAGCAAAACTCGGATTTTTACCAAGTTGCACCTAGCCTTGATTGGCTGCTACAACTGGCGTGGTATTCCCTCGCTACCACCTTGGATAATGCTGTTGCCCAAAGCTTTCCCGGTTAATATTTACGAAATGTCTAGTTGGGCACGTTCCAGCACAGTACCATTGCTGATTGTGTGCGATCGCAAACCTGTTTTTATCACCGATCCAACTATCAACCTAGATGAGCTATATGCTGAAGGTGTTGAGCGAGTCCGGTGGGAATTACCCCAAACTGGCGATTGGACTGATTTATTCCTCACCCTTGATCGGGGTTTCAAGTTAGCAGAAAGCCTAAATTTAGTCCCCTTTCGTGAAGAAGGCATCAAAGCTGCCGAAAAGTGGATTTTAGAGCGCCAAGAAGCTACAGGCGATTGGGGCGGCATTATTCCAGCGATGTTGAATTCAATGCTGGCTTTGCGGTGTCTGAATTATGACCAAAGTGACCCCATTGTAGAGCGAGGTTTGCAAGCAATTGATAACTTTGCCATTGAAACAGAAGATAGCTACCGAGTTCAACCTTGTGTTTCACCTGTTTGGGATACAGCTTGGGCGATGCGTGCCTTAGTAGAATCTGGCTTTGCACCAGATCATCCTGCTGTGGTAAAGGCTGGAGAATGGTTGTTGCAAAAACAAATTTTAGACTACGGAGATTGGGCTGTAAAAAATCGTCAGGGAAAACCAGGGGCTTGGGCATTTGAGTTTGACAATCGCTTTTATCCCGATGTAGACGACTCGGCCGTGGTGGTGATGGCTTTACATTTGGCGAAACTCCCCAATGAAAATATCAAGCAGGCTGCGATCGCTCGGGCCTTAAGCTGGATTGCATCTATGCAATGTAAACCAGGTGGGTGGGCTGCCTTTGATTTGGATAACGATCAAGATTGGCTTAACTCCATTCCTTATGGTGACTTGAAAGCGATGATCGATCCAAACACCGCAGATGTTACGGCTAGAGTCGTAGAAATGCTTGGTGCTTGTGATTTGTCAATTGATAATGATAATTTAGAGCGATCGCTTACTTATCTTCTGCGCGAACAAGAAACCGAAGGCTGTTGGTTTGGTCGTTGGGGTGTCAACTATATCTACGGCACCAGTGGCGTTTTATCAGCCTTAGCGTTAATTGCTCCTCAAAAGCATAAACTCAGTATAGAACGAGGAGCAGCTTGGTTAGTCGGATGTCAAAACCCAGATGGTGGTTGGGGTGAAACTTGCCGCAGCTACAACGACCCCAGTCTTAAAGGAAAAGGAAATAGTACTGCATCTCAAACTGCTTGGGCTTTAATTGGGTTGATAGCAGCAGGTGAAGCAACTGGTAAATTAGCTCTTGGTGCGATCGAGCGGGGAATTGATTATCTGGTAGTAACTCAACAGCCCAATGGTACTTGGTTTGAGGCGCAATTTACAGGTACTGGCTTCCCTTGCCATTTTTATCTCAAGTATCATCTGTATCAACAATACTTTCCTTTAATCGCTTTAGGTCGCTATCAAACAGTGATTCAAAAAGGTTAAAAGTAATTTATTGAAAGCAACAGGAAACTTGAAATTTTGCCTCCTCCCCAATACATCGGGGAGGGTTTGGGAGGGGTAATTTAAAAATTTTTGCAATAGGTCTAGTGTACACACAAGTTCTAAAAACCTAGCTTGATAAAGCTTTCCTTATTCTCATATAAAGTATGGGAATGAGAGAAATAGCATTGTCAATCGATACAATGCCATTGTCAATCGATACAATGCCATTGTCAGTCAATACAATGCCATTGTCAGTCAATACAATGCCATTGTCAGTCGGTACAATGCCATTGTCAGTCGGTACAATGCCATTGCAGGTCAAGAGACTTATATGTGTAAAACGTAGTTAGTAAAGGGAGGGTGTGTGTCAGCGCAGGTGGGGTATCTCTCAATCCTGCGTAGGTTTTGAAGATTTGTAGGTTAGGTTGTAGCAAGATCCCCGTAGGGATACGAAGTGAAACCCAACAAATCTTTAAAAATTTGAAGCTTAGTCCCTAACTATAGGAGAAAATCATGGCTAATTCATCATTTGATCTCTCTGACTTGAATGGCAACAACGGCTTTGCTATAAACGGCTTTGGTGGCCTTTCAGGCTACAGCGTCAGCAATGCGGGGGACATCAACAATGATGGTATTGACGACTTGATTATTGGCGCACCTCTTGTAGACCGCAATGGCATTTCTGGCACTGGACAAAGCTATGTAGTATTTGGGGGAGCAAATGTTGGCAGTAGCGGCGTGTTCAATCTCTCTGACTTGAATGGCACTAATGGCTTTACCATCACCGGCTTTGGTGGCGACTCAGGCAGGTCAGTCAGCAATGCGGGGGACATCAACAACGATGGTATTGATGACTTAATTATTGGCGCACCTTTTGCCTTTCGCAACGGCATCGCTCAAGTTGGGGAAAGCTATGTGGTGTTTGGGAAGACGAATGTTGCCAGTAGCGGCAGCCTTAATTTCTCTGACTTGAATGGCACTAATGGCTTTACCATCACCGGCATTGCTGAAATAGACACCATAGGCAACTCAGTCAGTAATGTGGGGGACATTAATAACGATGGTATTGACGACTTAATTATTGGGGGATTTGGGAAAAGCTATGTGGTATTTGGGGGGAAAAATGTCGGTAGTGGCGGCAGCCTCAACCCCTCATCCTTGGATGGCAGTAATGGCTTTCTCATTAATACTGTGGGTAACCAATTCAGTCTCTCAGTCAGCAATGCGGGGGACGTTAACAATGATGGCATTAACGACCTGATTATTGGGGCGTATGAAGCCGACCCTAACGGCAAGGAGAATGCTGGGCAAAGCTATGTGATATTTGGGGGGAAAAATGTCGGCGGTGGCGGCACTTTTAACCTCTCTAACTTAAATGGTACTAATGGCTTTGCCATTAACGGTATTGCAGCAGGTAACGAATCAGGCTTTAAAGTCAGCAATGGGGGGGACATTAACAACGATGGCATTGATGATCTGATTATTGGGGCATTTCGTGCCCCTGCCAACGGCGTCAATCAAGCTGGGCAAACCTATGTGCTATTTGGGAGAACGAATATCGGCACTAGCGGCACTTTTAACCTGTCTGACTTGAATGGCACTAATGGCTTTGCCATTAACGGTATTACTGAGAATAGCTTCTCAAGCTCTTCAGTCAGCAATGCAGGAGACGTTAACGCTGATGGTATTGACGACCTGATTATTGGCGCACCTGATAGTAACCAAACCTATGTAGTCTTTGGGGGAAGGAATGTCGGCAAAAGTGGCAGCCTTAACCTCTCTGACTTGAATTGCACTAATGGCTTCACCATTCCTGGAGGTGGCGCCATAGGTCTTTCAGTTAGTTCTGCGGGTGACATCAACAACGATGGCGTTGACGACCTAATTATTGGCGCACCTTTTGCCTCACCCAACGGCATCTCTGGCGCTGGGCAAAGCTATGTGTTGTTTGGGGGGCCAAATATCGGAGTTAGCACTGTTAACCTGACGGGAACTCCTGGTGCAGATACTCTTGTTGGAACAGCTAGCAACAACACCATTGATGGTTTAGCTGGTAACGATATCCTAACAGGCAATGGTGGGCAAGATAAGTTTGTGATTCGCCGAGGCGATGGCAATGACATCATCACTGATTTTGGCGGTGTAGGTAAAAGCCCAAATCCATCGGCGGCTGTGATTGCTAAAGTAGACACTTTGCAATTTACAGGGAGTGGCTTAAATATCAGAAATCTGCTATTGACTCAAAAAGGCAAGAATCTAGAAGTTACCTTTGAAAATGTGGCTAATACCAAAGTTACTCTGCAAAAATTTCAGTTGGAAAATTTGCATAACTTGAAACCTTCTGGAACAAGACCAGCGATTAGCAATATCGTGTTTGATGGGCAAACTAGCATCACCGACTTTAATGTGTTTGATGCCAATTCCACTCAAACTAGTCTATTCAACAAGAACACTGTGACTTTCCTTAATGATTTATCCAACAACATTAAGGGTTTTGACAACTCTGCTGATGTAGTCAACGGTCAGGGGGGTAATGACAAAATCGACGGCAAAAGTGGCAATGACCTGCTGCGGGGTGGCGCTGGTAATGATACTTTCATTGGTGGTGCAGGCAATGATACTCTTGTTGGTGATGCGGGTGCTGACAGATTTTTGTATAATACCAATGCTCCCTTCACCCTGGCTGCTGTTGGTCAAGATGCGATCGCTGATTTTAAACACTCCGAAGGTGACAAAATTATCCTGGATAAAACTACTTTTAGTGCTATTACTTGTGCTACGGGAACAGGTTTTAGTAATGCTAGTGATTTTAAAATTACTTCTTCAGCAGCGACCAGTACGGCGAAAATTGTGTATAACGCTGTGAGTGGACAGTTGTTTTACAACCAAAATGGCAGTGCAGCTGGTTTTGGTAGCGGTGGTCTATTTGCAACTTTGACTGGTGCGCCGACTTTGATCGGTTCAGACTTTATCATCCAGGTGTAATACCTTAATCAAGCACATACTAATACGCTTGGTTAAGCTTTTTTCTGATTAACTTATAAATAATTAACTTAAAAATATAGGTGAGGCATAGCGCCACCTTTGATTTTTAACTCAAAACTATTACAGCACGCGTTTGAAGAAAGTTACTAAATCCTCAAGGTTGGGTGTGTGAAGTAAATCTATTACTTCTGTGGCTTTTTCAGAAGGTATATAGTCATTTGGTATACCGATAATTGTAGTTCCCAAATTTTGAGCGAGGTGATACCAAAAAGCTAATTTATCATCAGCGTTCATGGAAGTATACTCTTGAATAGGAATTGCTGTTTCCCCCACTTCGCCTTGCTGTAGCAACTGACGCAAAGCAGAAACCTGTTCTTGCTGTGGGAGGTTTTGAATTTGTGCAACTAAATTTCCACTTTTTTCGTTGCACACATCATTAAGAGCGATCGCTGGAATTTCATCACCAATCTCAGTGTAAAGTAAAGCTAGCACACTCAGGCGATCATCTGTATCCAAACTTTGAAATTTTGATACACTTTGTTCTAAAAAATTGACGTTTGTAGAATTCATAAATACCTCAAAGTAATTAACTACTTAATTAACTAAAAAAATATCAATTTAACTTTAGATAAAATACTATTAATATAAAGCAAGCATATTTCAACCAACCAAAATACAGATTAATTAAACTATAATTAATTTTAATATATTGAATACAAAACAAAGGGACTTACGACTGTAGGGTGCAACTGGACTAAGAACATAAATGAACGATGAACACAGAGTAAGAGTTTTAGTTTTTACTCTGTGTTTATTTATTAAAAAAATAAAGACGGCAATTAATACTGCTCGGTTTAGAAAATTTGTAGATAGGGTTGAACTTTAGTGTTACCCAACAAACTCCTAAAAATGTTGGGCTACCCTGCATCATCTTGCTACGTTCCTTAACCCAACCTACATTGGAGTTATTTCTTATGCTTAACCGAACAGTATTGAGACGGCAGTCATCCAAATTCAGTTTGATATTAAGCGACTGGCGGATATAGCAAGCTTTAACAAAAGGTATATAACATCCTTGCCCTTCAGATGAAAACGATGCTATATATTCCAAGCTAGAGTTAGAATGTTACGCTAACACTAATTGCCTAAACCTGGTGGAGAGTAAAGACATTCTAAGTTCTGAATCTTTCTACTACAAACAAACGAACTTGGTATAACAGGCATCCTCATTTGGGGAATAAAAAGGTAGCCTCAAGCACCGTAAAAACTTCAAAAGTGCTAAATTTCAGCACCTGCTTTTGCTTCGGCACCCATTGGCGAAACATAATCACGGAAAAGAGTAATCTGCTGCTCAAACTCTAATCCTTGAATTTTAGCAAACAACTGTTGACATTCTGACGGAAGTTCATAGTCAGAAGGTACAGGAATAATAGTACCATCATCCATACCCTGAGATAATCGATACCAAAATAGTAGCTTAGTGGTATCACCCAAAGAACCATATTCACGAGAAATTTGGTTATCTACTTTATTAATCAAGTCACGCTGAACTTGTAATTGTTGTTCGTGAGATAATTCCTTAACTTGATTAAACAAACCTTCAGCAATTTCTGGGGAAACAGTGCTAGCTCCAGGAGCAGCTGGCGTAATTGAACCACCCATTTCTTTGTAAATAAACCAAAACAAAGCTAGTTGTTGATCCACACCCAAATTTTGCCAAGCTTGAACATGTTCACGAATAGTTGGATCGCCAGTTTGTGTAGATGTCATTATTAACTCCAATTGCCATTAATTAGTTTCATTACCAAGGTTATCAAATGTACATTAAGCATTTTACCCTACTGAAGACAGATGTATTAAAATCATAAAGAAGAACAATTATTAACAAAACATAAATTGGTCAATCTGTAGTCCTGCATTAGGAGTATTAAAGTTAAATCAAAACCAAATATCAAAAGCCAAAATAATGCTTGACTTTAGTAAAGTAAAGGAGTAAGCAATGGTAATGGTAACAAATTGAAATGTTTTCAAAAGGTATTTCGGTAGATAGGTGTTAATTTTATTTTGGCAGTGCTTTTTATAAGCACTGTCCAATTCAGTTACATTAATTAATTAATGGCAACATCCAATTTTGCTTTTATTTCGCTTATTCTCGCCGATCTTGATAATCTTCAGAAGACTTTGGATCTAACTCCCAGCGAGAATCGTCACGCTCCTCCAAAATTTCATTGGTACGCAGAAACGCAAAATCATCCATTTCTAACCCCACTGCTGCTTCTAGCTCCTCAGTTACATTTTGATCGGGTGTAGGAGCAGTACCACCAACAGCTTCATCCCCAACTGCATCTGCATCTTGCCAATAAGCGTCAACATCGCCACCAGTAAGTTCAGGACTAGTTTCTGTGTACTCTTGTTTTTCTGCTCTCATCGAGCGCCCACCAATATTGTATCCTGGTAAGTCTTTCACTCCAGTACCGTAGGATTCGGTAATTTCCTGTGGCAAATCATTGGTTTGATTTTCGTCATTATGATTTTTTTCTGCCATTATACTAGCCCTTTTGTGCTTTCTCACAATAACGTTTTTCTGTCTCTAACTTGTCTAACTAGAGATGTATAGCTTTAGTAATAAAAGAATCTATCCCCTTGGTACGAAGCTCAACTAGCGATCGCGCCATACTATGTAAATATGAATTCATGGTCAAGCAACTTGTAGTTAAAGTTTTTAGTTATGAGTTAAGAGCTATAAAAGCGAAATTCTTTAGTAGTCAAGTTCTCACTCATAACTATTTTTTATTCTTAAGCAAAAATAAAAAATTTAAGTTTAGCTATTTAACTTTATATTCATGCTTTTGACTAAAGAATTTTGAGAAGCGGAGGTAGATAGTGGAATACGATGAGTTCATTACACATGTACAAAGCCTTACCCAATCAGATTCTCGTGAAGAGGCAGAACGTGCTACCCGTGCCACACTAGAAACCCTTAAAGAACGGATAGCAGGTGATAGAGCACAAGAACTAGCTGCAAACCTGCCCCAACAACTAGGGGATTATTTGCGAGGAAAAGAAGGAGATAGTGGTGGCTCTTTCAACTTACAAGAGTTTATTGCCCGTGCAAGTCAAAAAGAAGATATAGACCCAACCACTGTGGCAATTCATGTTCGGGCTGTATTTGCTGTATTGCAAAATGCGATTAGTCCAGAATTATTTGCTGCTTTGCACTCCCATTTTTCTCACGATTACGAAGAAATGTTTGGAACTTAACCAAAAAGTGAAGTTTCTGCATAGTAATAAATTCAAACAAAATTCATCAAGAAAAATCCTGGCTGCTTAACTTTCCTAATCGATAAATATTTTAACTAGTTAAATACTAGAAATAAACAGGTAATACAATCAATGACTGACCATACCAATAACTCCGATAATAAAAAAGTTGCCATCCTTATTGAACATGGAGTAGAGGATGCAGAATTTACAGTTCCTTATAATGGACTAAAACAAGCGGGAATGGAAGTAGTAGTCCTCGGTTCCCGAATGAATGAAAAATATAAAGGTAAACGCGGCAAACTTAGCATCCAAGCTGATGGTACTACTACAGAAGCGATCGCAGGCGAATTCGACGCAGTGATAATTCCCGGTGGCATGGCTCCCGATAAAATGCGGCGCAACACTAACACAGTACATTTTGTCCAAGAAGCTATACAACAAGGAAAATTAGTTGCTGCGGTTTGTCATGGTCCACAAGTTTTGATTGAAGGCGACTTGCTCAAAGGTAAACAAGCCACTGGTTTTATCGCTATTGCCAAGGATATGATTAACGCTGGCGTAAATTATTTAGATGAGCCGGTGGTAATTGATGGAAATTTGATTACATCTCGTGAACCCGGAGATTTAGCAATTTTTACCACAGCGATATTAAGCCGTTTGGGTTATAGTGGCAAAGATGCTGCATTACCAAATGAGAAAGACACAAGTGCTCAATGGTGGAAGCTGGCTGATGCTTGGGGTGGCTCAACTAAAGGTGATATCACCAGAGGTTTAAATAATGCCCTTGCTGGTGAACGTTATTCGTTAGAAGCATTTGAGAAGTATTTAGAAAAAGAATCAGATAGTGAAGTTAACTCAGTCTTTCAAGAAATAATTGCTAATAAACAGCGCCACATTGAAAAACTAGAAATCTATCTTCAGCAATTGGGTGAAAAACCCTCTTTAGGCGCAAATATTGCTAATCAGTATGCCAAGGTGAAAACTGCCTTAACGGGAAGTGATGACATATATCAGTTACGTTCTGCTTTAGGTGATGTGCAAACTGGTATCGGCGATGTAGGTAATTTGTCTGCAATGTTCACTGACCCAGTAGTAACTGCTATTTTCAAAGAAATTTACCACGATTTATTGAAATCCGAACAGCGATTAGTAGAACTGTATCGGGCGCGTATAGGTGCTCAGATTCAGCCTCCTAAGCCGACTACAGGGGCTGCTGTGTCAATGTAAGGTTTTTTGAACGTAGACGGCTACCGCAGAGGCGCAGATAACACACAGATAGAAAAAAAGGGTATTTGCGCCCTTAAAGTGAATTTACTGCAATGGAGATATAAAAAGTGACTTCAACTTCAGGAGATAAAGAAAATACCAGTCAGGCTGAAGCTAGTGAAGTAGAGCGTTGGGCATCCCTTATTGGTGGCGGTGCGATGGTGCTGATGGGTTTAAGGCAAGGCTCATTGCGGGGAGCGCTGACGGCTTTAGCAGGTGGTGGTTTGATTTATCAAGGTGCAACCAAGCAAAGTACAATCCAGCAAGCGCAGGAAGCAATAGGGATAAACCAACCGATTAAAGTTGAAAAGACGGTAACAATTAATAAATCGGCAGAAGACCTGTATTGCTTTTGGCACGACTTTGAGAATTTGCCGACATTTATGAAGCATCTTAAATCTGTCAAGGTGCATAACGAAAAACGTTCTCACTGGGTTGCTAATGCACCCTTGGGTAACAGCGTAGAATGGGATGCAGATATTCTCGAAGACCGGGAAAATGAATTTATTTCTTGGGCTTCTGTAGAAGGTGCAGACGTTGATAATTCTGGTTTTGTTCGCTTCAAAAAAGCACCAGGCGATCGCGGCACTGAAGTTAAGGTTGTTTTGGAGTATAATCCTCCCGGTGGAGCATTGGCAGCTACCGTAGCAAAACTTTTTGGTGAAGAACCAGAACAGCAAATTGGTGATGAATTGCGCCGCTTTAAGATGCTAATGGAAGCAGGCGAAATTGCCACAACCGAAGGTCAACCTTCTGGACGTAAGTAGTTATTTGTTCTTTGTCCTTTGTTTTTTGCCTAAAGCGAATGACTAATACTTCGGCTTCGCTCAGTACAAGTGACTAATGACTAATGACTAATGACTAAGGACTAATAACTATGAAAGCAGTCTGCTGGAACGGTGCTAATGATGTAAGGGTAGAGACGGTACCAGACCCGACAATTATCAACCCGCGTGATGCGATTATTAAAATTACTTCTACGGCGATTTGTGGTTCCGATCTACATATTTATGGCGGCTATATTCCCACAGTCCAACAGGGTGACATTATTGGTCACGAATTCATGGGGGAAGTCGTCGAAGTTGGTAAAGGAGTCAACAATTTAAAAATCGGCGATCGCGTTGTTGTTCCTTCCACAATTGGCTGTGGTAATTGCCATTATTGCCAACGTGATATGTGGTCATTGTGCGATAATTCCAATCCCAACGGTTGGATTCAAGAAAAATTATTTGGCAATATCACCTCAGCCATTTATGGCTACTCCCACATGTTAGGTGGTTATGCAGGCGCACAAGCAGAATATATCCGTGTACCCTTTGCTGATGTGGGTGTCGTCAAAGTTCCACCAGACTTATCAGATGAGATGTTGTTATTCATCTCCGATGCTATTCCTACCGGTTATATGGGTGCAGAATTATGCGATATTCAACCAGGTGATACCGTAGCCGTTTGGGGTTGCGGTGCTGTTGGACAATTTGCCATGATTAGCGCCTACATGATGGGAGCCGAAAAAGTGATCGCTATAGATCGCTTTCCCGAACGTTTGGAAATGGCGAAAAAGTTTGCCAAAGCAGAAGTAATTAACTACGAAGAAGTTAATGCTGGCGAAGCGTTGAAAGAGATGACTGGTGGTCGTGGCCCCGATGCTTGCATCGATGCTGTTGGTTTAGAAGCACACGGTGTTGGTTTAGAAGATTTCTACGATCAGACAAAACAAAAGCTCAGATTGGAAACCGACCGTCCCCACGTTCTGCGGGAAATGATGGTCGCCTGTCGTAAAGGTGGGACTCTTTCAATTATGGGTGTTTATGGTGGTTTTGTTGATAAAATGCCATTTGGTGCAGCCTTCAATAAAGGTCTAACTTTTAGGATGGGACAAATGCATGGACAAAAATATATGCATTTGTTATTGCAGATGATTTTGGATGGAAAACTAGATCCATCTTTTGTTGTCACCCATCAATTACCTCTAGAGCAAGCACCCCACGGCTACCACATTTTTCAACAAAAACAGGACAACTGTATTAAAGTTGTTCTTAAACCCTGAATAGTGAATAATGATTTAGGGTTTTAAATTGTACACCCAACATCATGCAATTGAGGTTTTTTATGAATCGAGTAATTTCATGGCTACGGAATATTCGGATATCCCAAATCCTTGTAGTTTTCCTGGCAGGATTTATTTTTTTACTGGGTCAGGCTTTTACCTACGTTAATGTAGCACAAGCTGATGTTACAACTCCAGAGGGCACTTATTATAAAGGAGTACCAGACGGGGAAGGTGAAATCAGAAATGATACCCAAACCACAAATAGCCAAAATTCAATAAAAAGTGCTGTTGATAATATCCGCGAAAAGTTAAACTTGGATGAAAAAACTCCTAAAGCTACAAAAGACTTTTTTGAAGGAAAAAACACAGCCGGAGATGGAGTTACATCCTATGATGAAGATAAACAGGATTATTACCAAAATCCTCCTGTTAAGAGCAACTAAGAGATAGAAGCTAAACTTTTAGCAAATTTTGAGTCTAAATTTTTGACTCATGCATTGTTGAATAAGTTTTGAGCAGTTACTGAGACGCGATAATAATTATCGCGTCTCAAAATCAGGATAGTTCCAGTGTTTATCTTGATATTAACGAGCTAGAAATGATAAGTAAGGACTAAATATTATGAAAGCAGTTTGCTGGCATGGAGCAAACGATGTGCGAGTAGAAACAGTTCCCGACCCCAAAATTCTCAATCCACGCGATGCCATTGTTAAAATTACTTCTACGGCAATTTGTGGTTCTGATTTGCATATTTATAATGGCTACATTCCCACCATGCAAAAGGGCGATATCCTTGGTCATGAATTCATGGGGGAAGTTGTAGAACTTGGAAGTGCGGTTAAAAATGTGAACATAGGCGATCGCGTCGTTGTTCCTTTCACCATCTCTTGCGGTAGCTGCTTTTTCTGCAATCGGGATTTATGGTCACTGTGCGACAACTCTAACCCCAATGCTTGGTTAGTAGAAAAGCAAATGGGACATTCGCCATCAGGTCTATTTGGCTACTCTCATTTATTCGGCGGTTACGCTGGTGGTCAAGCAGAGTATGCAAGAGTACCATTTGCCGATGTCGGCTTGTTCAAAATTCCCGATAGTTTAACGGATGAACAAGTGCTATTTTTAACAGACATCTTCCCTACTGGCTACATGGCAGCCGAGAACTGCAACATCAAACCTGGTGATATTGTCGCCGTTTGGGGTTGTGGCCCAGTTGGACAATTCGCCATCAAAAGTGCATATATGCTAGGTGCAGAACGGGTAATCGCCTTTGACCGCATTCCCGAACGTCTGCAAATGGCTAAAGAATACGGCAAAGCAGAAGTTCTCAACTACGAAGAAGTGAATATAGGTGAAGCACTCAAAGAAATGACTGGCGGTCGTGGTCCCGATGCTTGCATAGATGCAGTGGGAATGGAAGCACACGGCACAGACTTTATGGCATTTTACGACCAGGTAAAGCAAACAGTGCGTCTCGAAACAGACCGTCCGACGGCATTACGCCAAGTAATAGTATCTGCTGCTAAAGGTGGTCACGTATCACTTGCAGGTGTGTACGGTGGCTTTTTAGATAAAATCCCGATGGGTGCTGCCATGAACAAGGGATTAACCTTCAAAATGGGACAAACGAACGTCCATAAGTATTTACGACCCTTGCTAGAGCGGATTCAAAACGGTGAAATCGATCCAACGTTTATCATCACCCATACTTTACCTCTAGAACAAGCGCCCCACGGTTACGAAATTTTTAAGCACAAGAAAAATAACTGCATCAAAGTTGTACTCAAACCGTAGTGGGCAATGGGGAATGGCGAAGAAGCAGGGGAAAAAACCAGTTTGCCTTAGAGATAGATCATTTATCTGAGTCCATCATGGGGAATAAACAACCCGAAACCCAGGTGAGGAAAGCTTGCAAGATGTCAGGTTGATGCAACTAATTTACCAAGCAGCTCGCACTGACAAAATAATCAAAGTTTAAAAATATAAGAGGCAAAAAATATGTCTGATACATCTGATACAACCGTTATCAAAGTAGACTCTAACCATTCCCCGAAAGGTGAACTTGGTCAGAAATATCTTGCATCTGGTAAAACTATTTCCATGCGCCTGTGGGAGAATGAGCAACCGAACGAACCTAAAGAGCCAACAGCGCGAGAATACGAAACTGTTGGTTATGTAATTACTGGTCGTGCAGAATTGCATATTGAAGGACAAACGATTTTACTAGAGTCTGGAAGTTCTTGGGTAGTACCAAAAGGAGCTAGCCACACCTATAAAATTTTAGAAGCATTTACTGCTGTTGAGGCAACCAGTCCACCTGCTCAAGTTCACGGGCGAGACGAAAACTAATTTGCAGGTATCTGGAATTTTGCGATCGCTAAAAACTTATAGCCGCTTTCAATTGCATGGAATATAGAACCCTTACTAGGGGAACAACATTTTTGTTCCCCTTTTTGCTGTGCTTTGCAGTTGAGAAACAATTGCACAAAATATCAGGCGATCGCCTACGGCGGGCGCTTGCGCCATCGTGAGGCTTGCTTTGACTCGCTATCTAGCCTAGTAAAGCGATATAGTAAACTACTGTCTTTTGGTTATACCTTTATCAAAATAAGCCAGATGTTCTGAAATCCTTTTCTAGACATGGATATAAGCGAATTTTTTCGCGATCGCACTTACACGATAGGGTAAATAAGCTTGCGATCGCTTCATGATTTCTTTATCAACTGTAAATTTTGTCTTAAGTGCGTTTCGTTTCTACGGAACGCATTTACTATATGTAATTATTAAATACAGTATTTCTCCTGTTGAGTGGATGTGCGCGGCAAAGTATTTACCAAGCCAGTACAAAACTCAACTAAATCTTTGTCTTAGCAAGTGCTATCTACATCAAAATCATTTAATGAACAGTGAAACTCCAGTAAATAAAATCCTGATTTTGGCAGCGAACCCGCAAGGCATGAGTAAACTGCGTTTAGATGAAGAGTTGCGTGACATTGAGGAAGGTTTGCTAAGGGGAAAGAAACGGGAGCAATTTTTAATCAAGTCAGCATTGGCAGTACGCCATAGAGATATTCACCGCCAAATTCTGGACTTCGAGCCGCAGATTCTCCATTTTTCTGGACATGGAGCAGGAGAGGATGGCTTAGTATTTGAGGATTTAACAGGAGGAGTCAAGCTAGTAAATGGAGAAGCACTTGCGGGATTGTTTGAGTTATTCGCAGATTATGTAAAGTGTGTATTACTCAACGCTTGTTATTCCGAGATCCAAGCTAAAGCGATCGCGCAACATATAGATTACGTCATTGGCATGAGTAAGGCAATTGGAGATCAGGCAGCAATTGAATTTGCTGTCGCTTTTTATGATGCTTTAGTTGCAGGTAAATCTATTGAATTTGCACACAAACTTGGCTGTAGAGTCATACGTACAGCAGGTATTCCAGAGCATCTAACTCCTAAATTGCTTACAAAAAATCAGTTAGGGACAGAAGAAGGTGTAATTACAACTACTCCATTGTCTACTGTTAATGTTGAACTTCCAACACGGGAGTTTACAGTTTTTTTATCTTACTCTCCTAAGAATAAAACACTGCGAGTAGACCTAGAAGAGTCTCTCAGGACTTTGGAGAAACAAGGTATTATTAGTATTTGGCATGATGGCAAAATAAGAGTTGGCAACAATAGAAATATTGAAATTAATAAAAATCTGAACTCAGCCCGTATAATTCTCTTACTTATTAGTCGGCATTTTCTTAACTCGGAGTACCACCTCAACTGTGAGGTTAAGCAAGCAATGGAAAGACAAAAAGCCGGACAAGCTTACGTTATTCCTATACTTATCAGTCCAGTTGCTGGTTGGCAGAGTATAACGGTTGGTGATTTTCAGCTTGGTGATCTCCAGTATTTACCTAGAAATGGCAAATTTATAACTGACAGTAGGTTTTGGAAAAATCAAAATGAAGCATTCGTTCAGATTGCTGAAGAATTTGCAGAAGCAGTGCAGCAAATAGCTGCTGAATCACATTAAATACAGAACTTGAAATTTTTCTAAGAAAAGTTGCGTTAATTGTAATTTATGTCTTTATTGCTGACATCTACCAGAACTATCAAACTTTTTTTTGCCCACTCAAACTCCCCTTATGATGAAAAACTACGGAAAAACTTAGAATCACACCTTAGTAGTTTGCAACCACTAAAAGTAAGTATAAACTGGCAGAAAAATCAAAAGTTGGCCGGAAGAGACTGGAAGCAGGAAAGTTACCAACACCTAAATACATCTCAAATGATTGTACTGCTGGTTAGTCCAGACTTTTTGGCAGCAGATGATTGTAGGAACATTACGAGGCGCGCGATGGAACAGCACAACGCTGGAAAAGCCTCTGTAATTCCTGTTAAACTCCGCCCAATTGATAATTGGCAAGCTAGACCATTCGGGCATCTACAGTGTTTACCTTACAATGGTGAACCTATAACTAGTAGGTTTTGGGCAAAGCAGGATGATGCATTTGTAGACATTGTTGGAAATATTAGGGAAGAAGTCGAGAGAAGACAAGAAGATCAGCGACAACTACAACTAATTCAAGATCAACAAAAAGCTGAGTTTTTTGCATCTATCAACCGTTTTCTTTCTAACCACTCTTTAAACCGAATTATTCGAGGTAGAAATGTACTGATTTTCTCAGTTGGTATCGCTACTAGTGTTATTGGAATTACAGTATTATTAGGATTTTGTAGTTCTTTATCAGATATGCAGGTCAAGAACTTATTAAGTCAGGGACAAGATAAACTTGATAAACGAGATTACCAAGGAGCATCTGAAGACTACACCCAAGCTATTAAAATTGCTCCTACAAATATTAATGCTTACATAAAACGTGGTCATGCCCGCCATTTTCTCAAAGATTATCAGGCAGCAATTAAAGACTATACACAAGCTATTAAAATTGCGCCTACAAATGTTACTGCGTACATCAAACGTGGTGATGCTCAATATTCTCTAAAAAAATACCAGGCTGCAATCGACGACTATACTAAAGCTATTCACCTCTCTCCTGACTCAGCTGGAGCCTACAAAAGTCGTGGTTTTGTTTATGAGAAGAATTTACACAATAAACAAGAAGCAATTAAAAATTATCAAAAAGCAGCTACTCTTTACAAAAAACAAGGAGCAACAGATAAATACAAAAAAACTATTTACAAAATCCAGAAGCTTCAGCAGAGAAAGCCCCAATCTTCCAATTAAATTAAATTTATCCTAACCTTTGCCAGGTCGGATAAAGAGGAGAAATAAGAATAACTTTGGACTGGTCACATGATAAGTAATATGATCGCCTTTCACTAATTTCTCAATAAACCTCATGCCCTGGAGAATATGTGCTATAATATCGCACCAGCATTTCCTACTGCATTGATCGCAGCCTGCAATGCGATCGCCACATGAGTCCAATGAGTTCCTCCCTGACAATAAACTACATACGGCTCACGCAAAGGCCCATCTGCCGATAATTCCAAAGTACTCCCTTCAATAAATGTTCCCCCAGCCATGACTACCTGGCTCTCGTACCCCGGCATTTCATCTGGAACAGGGTCTAAGTAAGAACCTATAGGAGAATGCTGTTGTATGGCTTTACAGAAGGCAATTAGCTTTTTGGCAGAACCTAATTTAATTGCCTGAATTACATCTCCACGGGGAGCCAGAGGAGTGGGATTTACTGGATAACCGAGTTTGTCAAATACATAACCAGTAAGATAAGTTCCTTTCATCGCTTCTCCTACCATCTGCGGCGCCAGAAATAAGCCTTGGAACAGCAGGCGATTTTGGTCAAAAGTAGCACCCCCATAACTACCAATACCAGGAGCAGTGAGGCGACAGGCGGCTGCTTCCACTAAGTCGGCGCGACCAGCGACATAACCGCCAGCACTGACAATAGTGCCACCAGGATTTTTAATTAATGACCCTGCAATTAAATCAGCACCTACGGCTGTAGGTTCCCTAGTTTCAATAAATTCGCCGTAGCAGTTATCCACAAAGCAAACGGTGTTCGGGTTTTGCTGTTTGACTAAGTGGACGATTTTTTCAATATCGGCAATTGATAAACTAGGACGCCAAGAATAGCCACAAGAGCGCTGAATTAAGACTAAACGGGTGTTTTCAACCACATTAGTACTTAAAGCTTGCCAATCTATCGTATTTTTGGGCGTTAGCTCCAGTTGGCGGTAATTTATGCCAAACTCAATAAGGGAGCCTTGACCTTGACCCCGTAAACCAATGACTTCTTCAAGCGTATCGTAAGGAGAACCAACCACTGCTAACATTTCATCTCCAGGACGGAGTACACCAAACAAAGCACAGGCGATCGCATGAGTTCCCGAAACGAACTGCACTCGCACCGTTGCCGCTTCGGTACCCATAACTTCGGCAAAAACTTTATCTAAAGTTTCTCGTCCTAAATCATCATGACCATAACCACTTACACCAGCAAAGTGGTGTGCCCCTACACGGTGATTACGAAAAGCATCCAGCACTCGTTTAAGATTATGCTTGACCTGAGCGTCAATTCCAGAAAAAATTTCTAATAGTGCCTGTTCTGCTTGCCGCAGCTGTTCCAAGCTGTTCATCAGTTCCTCGTTCACAAAAAATTAATTATAGATATGCGGATTTTCAGATCGCACAGACTAGGCTGGAAAAATCAAATACAGGTTACTGCATGACAATTGCTACCTCAACAAAACCTCAAATTAACTGGGTCAATACCCTTTTTTTCATTGGACTGCATATCGGCGCTTTATTTGCCTTTGTTCCTGGTAACTTTAGCTGGACGGCAGTTGGTGTGGGTTTCTTGCTGTACTGGGTAACAGGTGGTTTAGGAGTTACTCTGGGATTTCACCGCCTTGTCACCCACCGCAGTTTTCAAACTCCCAAGTGGCTGGAGTATCTCCTGGTTTTCTTTGGGACACTTTCGTGTCAAGGAGGCCCAATCGAGTGGATCGGGACACATCGTATTCATCATTTAAACTCTGATACCGATGCCGATCCTCATGATTCTAATAAAGGCTTTTGGTGGAGCCACATGGATTGGCTAATTCACCACTGTCCCGCTCACGCTGATGTTCCTCGTTTCACCAAAGACATTGCCGAAGACCCAGTTTATCAGTTTTTAGAAAAATATTTCATTTTGATCCAGGTTGCTCTAGGTGTATTGCTTTTGCTTCTAGGTGGCTGGCCGTTTGTTATTTGGGGAATTTTTGTTCGCATTGTCTGGGTTTACCACTGCACTTGGTTGGTGAACAGTGCCACTCACAAATTTGGCTATCAAAGCTATGATTCTGGCGATCAATCGACTAATTGCTGGTGGGTAGCCGTACTAGTTTTCGGTGAAGGCTGGCACAATAACCATCACGCTTTTCAATACTCAGCTCGTCATGGGCTGGAATGGTGGGAAATTGATTTAACCTGGATGACAGTTCAATTGCTGCAAGCAGTTGGTCTGGCAACTAATGTGAAGTTGGCCCAACAAAAGTTAGTTAAGAGTTAGGAGTACAGATACGATTAATCGTATCTGTACAGTAGTTAGGATGTGTAACGTTTTTAACTGAACACTTCTAACTCCTACTTTTCAAAAAGCTATTTACGGGTGCGCTTGTGTCGGTTAGGTTGCTATAATCCGAAACGCTAATGTGAAGGATTTTTACGGCAAGTTGCTTTTTAGTGACTTGGTTGAGGAGTTTGTTGTTTTTCAGGTGTCCATGACTACATCAATAATTGACAGCCAAAAACGAAGTGACGAGCCTGGTAATTCCGACTTCCGGCTCAAAGATATTGTCAAAACCCTGCCACGGGAATGTTTTCAGCAAAACGGTCGCAAAGCTTGGACGCAAATACTGCTGAGTGTTTTGGCAGTCGCCTTGGGCTATTACAGCCTGATTATCACTCCTTGGTTTCTTTTGCCCCTAGCTTGGATTTTTACGGGCACTGCTTTAACAGGTTTTTTTGTAATAGGCCATGATTGTGGTCATAGGTCTTTTGCCAAACGTCGTTGGGTAAATGATTTGGTGGGGCATTTCTTCATGATGCCGTTAATTTATCCTTTTCACAGTTGGCGCATTAAGCATAATTATCACCATACTCATACCAACAAGCTGGATGAGGACAACGCTTGGCATCCAATCAGACCGGAAGTATTTGAAAATTGGGATAAAACCCGACAGTCTGCTTTTGAGTTGTTCATGCGTAAACGCTTCTGGTGGGTAGGTTCCATTGGACATTGGGCTGTAGTGCATTTTGATTGGCGGAACTTCAAAACTAAAGACCAATCGAGTATCAAGCTTTCTGTGGCTGTAGTAGTAGTGTTTGCAGCGATCGCTTTCCCACTTCTGATTGCCACAACTGGTATCTGGGGATTTGTCAAGTTTTGGCTAGTGCCTTGGATGATCTACCATTTTTGGATGAGTACTTTTACTATTGTTCACCACACTGCCGCAGATGTTCCTTTTGCGACAGCGAACAAGTGGAACGAAGCTTTAGCACAGTTATCTGGCACTATTCATTGCGATTATCCGCGCTGGGTAGAAATCTTGTGCCATGATATCAATGTTCATGTCCCTCATCATATTTCCACTGCGATTCCTTCTTATAATTTGCGACTAGCTTACAGCAGCATCAAAGAAAATTGGGAGCCTTATCTTCATGATGAGTGTCAGTTTTCTTGGGCTTTAATGAAGCAGATTACAGACCAATGTCAATTGTATACAACTGATGTTGGCTATAAAACTTTCAACGAATATTATACAGAGCGATAAATAGCGCTGTGACTAGACTCACGCTCTTGAACCGACAAGAGCGTTTATTATGCTGTGTCTAAATAAAATCTGGCAGTTTTTTAATGACTAAAATTGTTAAGTAAATTGCCAGAAATTATTCTCTGTTGTGTTAGCGATCGCTCGTTTCGTGGGCATTCTAGAGGAGAGATAATTTTGTCTCAAATAAAGTTCCGATTTATATCCAACAAAAAAATCCAGTGCCATCAAATATCATCAGTTTCAACAATCCTCTTAGCAGTGAAACGTTTGAGGATACGACTAAATTACCCTTCACTCTTCAGGATTTAAAAGCTGCAATTCCTGCTCAATGCTTTCAGCCCAATGTGACAAAATCACTTTTTTACTTCTTTCGTGACATCCTGATTATTGGTCTGCTTTATGCAGTTGCTCATTACCTAGATTCTTGGCTTTTTTTCCCGATTTTCTGGCTAATGCAAGGAACGATGTTTTGGGCTTTGTTTGTAGTCGGGCATGACTGCGGACACCAATCTTTTTCTAAGCAGAAATGGCTTAATGATTTGATTGGACATCTTTCTCATATACCAATACTTGTTCCTTATCATGGTTGGCGGATTAGTCACAGAACTCATCATAAAAATACTGGCAATCTCGATAACGATGAAAGCTGGTATCCTGTGACAGAATCAGAATACAAAGAGATGCCTTTAGCCGAAAAGATAGTCCGATATTATATTTTTCTATTGGCTTATCCTGTGTATTTATTTAAGCGTTCTCCTAATAAAGAAGGCTCCCACTTTTTGCCCAGTAGTTCGCTTTTCAAACCATCGGAAAAATGGGATGTCATCACTAGTACTGTACTTTTGATTAGCATGGTAGGTTTGCTGGGTTTCCTCACCTATCAATGGGGTTGGATATGGTTGCTAAAATATTACGCTGTGCCTTACCTTGTGTTCATAGTTTGGCTAGATTTGGTGACATTTTTGCACCACACTGAGCCAGAGCTTCCCTGGTATCGTGGAGAAGATTGGACTTTCTTAAAAGGTGCAATTTCTAGTATTGACCGTGATTATGGTTTGGTTAATCATATCCATCACGATATCGGTACTCATGTTGCTCACCATATATTCCTTAACATCCCTCATTACAATTTGCTGAAGGCAACTGAGGCAATAAAACCAGTGATGGGTGAGTATTTCCACAAATCGGAAGAACCAATTTGGAAATCATTATGGAATTCATGTATCAATTGCCATTTTGTCCCTGATACTGGTAGTAAGATTTACTACACATCCAACAATAAGTTAGCTAAAGACTAAAATTTAGATTCCCGGTTTCTTTAAAGAAGTCGGGAATCTTGTATTTTTATCAATGTTTTTTGATTATTGACCATTAAGCACTACCTGATTTAGATAAACTTTTAGAAAAGTTGTATTAAAGATTACTTAAATACTTTACCAAAACTTACCTTCTAAGGGGCGTTGGCGTAGCCCGCACTTCTCTACGAGACGCTGCGCGAACGGCTGCGCTCAGTGACCATCGTAGGCATCGCATATTACATTATTAGTTATTCTAACTCTGGCAGTATTTGAGCATCCTTAGCCTGCCGGAAATTTCAACTTCCTAGCTGTAAAATAAAATATAGATAGATGACGTTCCCCAGATTCTAAGGCAGATTAAACCTTTGTGCTAGACGCTCTTTCTTGGTTGTGTAGAAGACACCAGTTAAGTTTATCTAGATGTAGTGACTTAAGACCATTACCTGCTAGGGTTATAAATCAGCACAGACTAGACTATATATAGTATAGACAATTTATCGAAAACTCTTTCCAGCCTTAAAATCAGAGGTATCAATGATTATAACTAATTTTAGCAAACAAAGAAATGAATTTAAGGAACCTAAAATACTCAAAGCTAAACCACATTGGCAAGGGCAAAATTTAAGCGATACTCCTATCAAAAGTAAAGATACCAAGACGGAAGATACAGCATCTGATAGTTCGATTTTAAATAGCTTGAATCGTGGTCGAGTTGCTATTTTTATTGATGGCCTAAGCCTATTTCATACAGCTTTACAACTCGGTATAGAAATTGACTACGTTAAATTGCTTTGTCATTTAACCAATGGTTCTAGACTGTTGCGTGCTTTCTTTTATACTGGGGTTGATATCACAAATGAAAAGCAACAGGGTTTTCTATTGTGGATGCGTCGTAATGGCTACCGTGTAGTAGCTAAAGATATCACCCAACCAGCAGAAAATTTCAAAAAATCAAATTTGAACGTAGAAATTGCTGTAGACATGATAACTTTAGCTCCTTATTATGATACTGCGATTTTAGTCAGTGGCGATGGGGATCTAGCTTATGCTGTGAATGCTGTCAGTAGAATGGGGGTTCGGGTGGAAGTGGTGAGTTTACAAAATACCACTAGTGAAAGCTTGATTGATGTTGCTGATTGCTTTATTGACCTTGATAGTATTAAAACACACATTCAAAAAGATTCTAATGTTGGGTATAGTTATCGCACGGCGTCAAATTCAAACTTTTAACTATAGCGGTTCTCACTTGGGTGCAATACAGTAGTCACCTCACCCTGTATTTGAAGACAGCAAACACTCCCCTCTACTTACCAAGGTTGGGGGTGAGGTTGAAAAATTTACATCATACAAACAAAAATACGCAAAGAGTAGCAGACGCACTCAAAGAACTCTCTTTTGTCTTCTTTAGTCTCATTTTGCTTGGTCTTAATTAAAATGGATATTTTAATAGTTGAAGATGAACTAGAAATTGCTCGTTTAATCGAAATCTCTTTAGAAAAAGAAGGATTTTTTTGTCGCACTAGCCGCGATGGCATGAATGCTTTGCGGATGTTTCAAGAGCAACCACCTGATTTAATTATTCTAGATTTAATGATTCCTGGTTTAGATGGGTTGGAAGTTTGTGCCAGAATTCGCCAGAAACCAGGTGCAAAAGATCCTTACATTTTAATGCTCACTGCTAAGGGTGAAGAAATTGATCGCGTCATTGGTCTGTCTACTGGTGCTGACGATTACATGGTCAAACCCTTTAGCCCTAGAGAGTTGGTAGCTAGGGTGCGGGCACTATTGCGGCGTAGCCTCCGCCAAGGGGGACAGCATCAAGTCAATCGTACCCAACACTTTATTGTCGATGTAGACCAGCGCACTGCTAGTCGTCAGATGAATTCTCAGGAGGTTGAAATTTTGGATTTAACTACCCTAGAATTTAACTTGCTAACTACCTTTGTTAGCAATCCTGGTCGAGTTTGGAACCGTACTCAACTAATTGATAAACTTTGGGGAGATAACTTTTTTGGCGATGAACGAGTGGTGGATACTCATGTAGCTCGGTTGCGAAAAAAAATTGAGCCGGATTCGGCAAATCCTACTTTTATTAAAACTGTTGTTGGGGTGGGCTATAAATTTGAAGATCCTCTGTTAGGGTAAATTTTATGAAAATAGGGCTGAGAGGGCGCCTATTTCTTTCCCACTTAGTAGTAATGATCGTGGGGGTAGCTAGTCTGGTGAGCATCAGTAAAATCTCTTCCCCTCGCTTGTTTGTACTGCATTTGGAACGATTAGAAAATCAGGGGTTTGACTTAATCGATGTCCGTACTGAATTGGTTGCAGGATTTGAACTTGCTTGGCGGCGAAGCACTATTTGGTCAGTGTTAGTTGGCACTACTGCGGCCGGAGGATTAAGTTACTGGGTGTCCAGACGGATTATGCAGAGGTTGACCGAGATGGAACAAATCACCCAAAAATTTGCTGCTGGTCAGATGGATGCACGACTACCGATGTCTGACATTCCAGAACTTAATGGATTGGGTGCTAGTTTCAACCGGATGGCAGCCAGTTTAGAAGGGGTAGAAGCGCGGCGGCGAGAAGTGATTGGAGACATGACCCATGAATTACGGACGCCGTTAACAGTGGTGCGTGGTTATTTAGAAGAACTGGCTGATGGGGAAATTGAAGCGTCTCCTGAGATTTATCGGCGTTTAGCTAAAGAAACTAGGCGGTTAGAGCGGTTGGTGAACGATTTACAAGAACTGTCTAAGGCAGAGGCTGGTTATCTACCAATTAATATGCAACGGGTAAATCTGCGTCCGTTGTTAGAATCATTAGTGGAGAAATTTACTGAGCAGCTGTTGGAAGATGGGCCAGTTTTGGTATTGCAATGTCCATCTGTGCTGCCTCCTGTATTGGCGGATATTGACCGCACAGAACAGGTGTTGGTTAATTTGCTAGGTAATGCAGTGCGTTACACAAATGAAGGTTCAATTACCATTCGTGTTGGGACTGAAGCTTCTCTTCTCTGGATTGCGGTTATTGATACAGGTATTGGTATTGCTCCAGAAAATTTGCCCCATGTGTTTGAGCGCTTCTGGCGAGCGGATCAGTCGCGCGATCGCCATTCAGGAGGTACTGGTATTGGCTTAACTATTTCTCGTCGTTTGGTTGAACTACAAGGCGGTCAGATTCAGGTAGAAAGCGAGTTGGGAGTTGGCAGTACGTTTCGGTTTTTTCTGCCTTTGGCTTAAGTTCAGGAAGCAGGAGGCTGGAGATACAAGAGATTGACATAAGGTAGTCATTGCTGTGTCATACGCAATTGCTAATTTAAAAGTATCCAAAGTCTTCGTTTTATGTCTACTTTTATTTTGGCTGCTTTTTTGGTTAGTTTACTTAGTGCTTCGGGTTATGCTGCGATCGCCTACCTGTTCCCTCAAAATCGTTCCCAAGACTGAGCAAATAACAATATCTTGCTATTCAAGCTTAATCCTCTTTTATCACTTCTGCGAGAGGATAATCTAGGACTTACGCATTGACAGAAAAGCCAAAATAACACGTATACTTTTCAAGGCTTATAACTAGGTTTTTCAATGAGATTTTGGCGATGCCTGCGGTGGTCACTGAGCGCAGCCGTTCGCGCAGCGTCTCGTAGAGAAGTGCGGGCTACGCCTACACACCCAATCAACGGTAATTGATAAAAACCTGAAACAACGTATTTACGTTAATGCACAAGATAGTTATTTTGTACAGTGCGTAAGTCCTATAATCCATGCCACTTAGACTGAGATAAAATACCCCATTCATATACTGTTGTAACTTGTACAGTGTCTAAAACGCTCAAAATCTAAGCTAAATTCGCCCACTCATGGACACCAGAGAGAGTTTGTAAATACGATACCTGCTTGATAACAACAAACCAGTTTGCTTATGGATATGGCTGCGTAGGCAAAACTTTTGTAGGCGATGCCTACGGCAGTAAACTACGCAGTTTATGAGACGAATAGTTAGTAGCGTGTTATGGAAGGGCGATCGCAATCGCAAGTTAGGCAAATCCAATTGCTGCGTTGTACCCCACAAGTGTGAAGTTTAGATGCATTTATCCTGAAACACAACCAAAAGACTTTTGGCTTGACAAAAATATAACTGTTAAAATCAGCATAACGGTGTCAAAATGCGAAAAAAACACACCCAAAAGCAGAAAAATGCCAGCTATTGTTAAATTACAACTCTCCTTAGAAACTTTAGCACAAGCAATATCTTCCCTTGATTTAACAGAAAAACGTCAACTTCAAGAACTAATTGAGCAACAAATTTTTGAAGCCGAAGAAGCGTTATATGAAGACGATGCAGAAACACTGGCAGAAATTCAAGCAGTTCGCACTGAGTATAGCGATGGTGCGTCCGTGACTATAGATGAATATCTTGCTAACCGCTCAGAGCAGAGATAATGAGTTATGCGATCATTATTTCAAAGTCAGTACAAAAGCAGATCGACAACTTACCAAATGATGTTACTGAGCGTGTTATTGAAAAAATCCAAAATCTTGTTTCGGAACCGCGTCCCGATGGAATTGTCAAGTTAAAAGGTTCTGATAACGAGTATCGTATTCGTATTGGTGATTATAGAGTTCGTTATGAGATTGATGATGAGTGCTATTATTCAGTTTTACTATTCTCATCTAATGCTTGCTCTGCAACATTTTTTAAGCGGCTTGACCTGATTTTGCGGATGCGATCGCTATAGCGAACACCACCCGCCATCTCATATTCGCGGCTGTCTTTGCCGTATTTGATACCAACCACCATCAACATCTTCTCTGAAAGCTGACTCAAATTTTTTTCCATCTCTTCAATTTCAGTTTTAGAAGAGTCAACTACAGACAGAGCAGTATTATAAACATCAATTTTGTTGCGTAACTGGTCGATTGACTCAACTAATTTTTCTAGACTATAATCTTGATCAAATTTGATGTTTGGAACAATTGATTTTAGTCCAGCCGATCTTAACTGAGCTTTTTCTAAAATACGGGATGTGCGTTTTTTACGAGACATAAAATTCTCCTTCAAGATGCTTCTAAAGCTAGCTTGCCTCAATTAAACTGCGTTCCGGTTCAGTAATACTCGCAATTTTTTTACTAAAATTTTTAATTGATAGCAGTAATTTTTCGTAACTTAATTACTAGATTTTGGTATTTATAAGCTCCCATAAGTCTTGTAGCTGGTCCCATAAGTCCTGTAGCTACTCCCATAAGTTCTGTAGCTACTCCCATAAGTTCTGTAGCTGCTTCCATAAGTTCTGTAGCTGCTCCCATAAGTTCTGTAGCTGCTCCCATAAGTTCTGTAGCTGCTCCCATAAGTTCTGTAGCTGCTCCCGTAAGTTCTGTAGCTGCTCCCATAAGTTCTGTAGCTGCTCCCATAAGTTATGTAGCTGCTCCCGTAAGTTGGGGAGTGCGTAAATGTAAAGCGGCTTGCTGATGGATATTGGTGTGTAAGCAAAGCTTTTGTTGGCGATGCCTACGGCGGTAAACTACGCAGTTTATGGAGGAGCGATCGCAATTACCATATCGTTTGAACAAGATATTGTGTAATTTTCTGATCAATTGTCACAGTTGGCAAATTTTCTACTTGGCTTTGAGCAATCAAAATGCGATCAAATGGATCTCGGTGGATATTTGGTAAACTAGCAACTTGTAAAACATGGCTCATTTGAATAGGTAAACTTTCAAAGCGATTGATTGCCAGACGAGTTGGAATATATTGTTCTACAGGTTCAGGTAAAGTTAGTTTCCCTAATTTATTTTTGATGACAATTTCCCATGCACTTACCACGCTCAAAAATAGGATGTTACCTGAATCAGCAATTACATTACGAGCATTAGCAGATAACTGAGGGTCATTTGTTACCCACCAAATGAATGCATGGGTATCCAGCAAAGCTCTCATTACTAAAGGAGGTTAGAATTCTCAAAATCACTCAAGATTTCTTCTGGTAAAGGCTGGTTGAAATCTGGTGCAATAAACACTTTACCTTTATCTAAACCTGGAATGCGAGGAGAACTGATATTCGCAAAGGCGACTAGACGTGCAACTGGAATCCCCTGTTCAGCAATCACAACTTCTTCACCAAGCAATACCTGACTCAGAAGTTCGCTAAATTTGGCAGTTGCTTGGGCAACGTTGACAGTAATAGTCATCTGCCTTAGTAATTAATTCCTAATATTCTTTACAATAACACCGAATGCATGGGCGATGCCTACGGCGGTAAACTACGCAGTTTATAGAAGGGCGATCGCAGTTTGTAGAAAGGCGATCGCCATTACCATACAAAGTTAGAACTTTCAAAATCACTCAAGATTTATATGGTAGTGTGGACTCGATTTAGCAAAATAAGAATACTTCATGCGGCGAGACTCGATATTTTATAAACTATTTCAACAATCTCCCACATTATTATTTGAATTATTGACCAATCCGCCAACAAATGCTAACGCCTATCGATTTGACTCAGTAGCAGTCAAAGAACCCAAATTTGAAATTGACGGCGTATTCCTTCCACCAGAAAATGCAGGTCCAGGAGTAGTATATTTTTGTGAAGTGCAATTCCAGAAAGATGAACAGCTTTACGAAAGAGTATTTGCTGAGTCTTCACTATATTTTTACCGCAACCGTGAGAGATTTAGCGATTGGCAAGCAGTCATAATTTACCCATCTCGCAGTCTGGAACAAAGCCAGATTTATCCCCATCGCTCATTGCTCAATGGCGGACAAGTGCATCGAATATATTTAGATGAATTGGGGGATATTCGTACCTTACCTTTATGGGTAGCGCTGATGGTATTAACGACAGTCACAGAAGAACAAGCACCAGAACAAGCCAGGTATTTATTAACTAGAACTCGGCAAGAAGTATCATCACCCACAAGTCGCGCCATAATAGAGATGATTACGACGATTATGGTGTACAAGTTTGAGCAATTAAGTAGAAGGGAGGTAGAGTCGATGCTGGGAATCACACTTAAGGAAACGCGAGTTTATCGGGAAATTAAAGAAGAAGGGCGCGAGGAAGCAACAGTTAATCTAGTTATGCGACAGCTAAAAAAACGATTTGGTGAACTGACTCCAGAAATGCGTTCGGCCATCACTGGTTTACCTTTATCTGTTCTGGAAGACTTGAGTGAAGCACTGTTAGATTTTACCAGTGTGGCTGATTTACAGTCGTGGTTAGCAGAGCGATAAGCTCCCTCTTTTGTAGGTGCTGCTGAGATAGAAGCGATCGCATTGCTTGATTTTTAGATAGTCGCTACCATTTTTATCCGAGAAGTATTGCATTGAAATGGATTATTAGGCTTGCAGTTTGTCAAAGCCAGGGCGATCGCTTTTTGCCCATAACATAAATATTAATCTCCACATTAGAGTGTTTTTCCATCTTTGCGTCTCACTTTTGTTCTCATTGCCAAAGATAACCCCTAGCGATCGCTCATCGACAGTCTAGACAATTTCTGTGATGATTTCATGACTAATTGCGATCGCCCACTCATGGACACCAGAGAGAGTTTGTAAATGCGATACCTGCTTGATGGTTGAGTAGCTGTAAAAGGCGATCGCACTTCGCTTAAAACTATAGATCCTGCATCCCCTTATACCAATTGATCAAAATCAGGCTACAGATGCAAGTTAAATCTAAGTCTCTTAAATTATGAATTACGAATTATTTCCACCATTGCCCCACATCCACAATCGCACGGGCAATTTCTGCTGTTGCTGCTTGACCCCCTAATGCAAAGATAACTGGAAACAATGCCATTATATCTTGCAGCAAATTAGGGCGAGTGCGAAGGGATAGCTCATGAAGTGTATCTCGCCAAAGGGGGAAAAGTTCCGTAGATGGCATTTGTGGCAGTTTCTCAGCTAAGGCACTCAAGGCATCGGCACGATAATCCTCAGACTGTATTGCCCTGGCAGCAGCAAGGGCTTCTGGCAAAACTTCT
>NZ_JBALFV010000023.1:0-43805 GCF_036916735.1 Nostoc sp. | reverse complement strand
AACTTTGCTTTTAGGCGACAAACGTCTTGAGCCGGAAACAGCTTATGCACTGGCTCAAATTATCAAAGCAACTTATCGTTATTTGTTAGAGTGAAGCAGAGCATACATTCATGCGCGACGACGGTTATCGTTATGATTCTAGTGCTAGCACCGCTGCTTGGTCTGAAATAATAACTTTCTTGGGGCGCATATTTGCAAACTGAAAACTCCTATTATTAGCCCGTCAATTTTGAGTTGTCTGCAACGCTAACAAACCAGCACCATAAGCAGGCTCATACCTCGGAAAAATCACCTTTACTTCAGGAAACTTCTTAACAAGAGACGCTGCAAATCTTTCATGGATATTGCATCTACCTCGCCATACGCTTCCTGTTGTGACGATTTCTAAAGCTGAGTCAACACTAAAAAGAGCATCAATTACTGTAGATGTAGCTTTCACTAATTCTTTGACAGCATCATCAATTATCATATTCGCTACTATATCACCTGACGCTGCTGCAAAATCTACAATTGGTGCTAAAGCCGCTATCTGTTTAACTCCCCATTCTCGTCGATATACTACTTCTATTAAATCTTCTATACTTTCCAAATCGAGATGCTGTTTGAAATACTCTAGCAAACTCGTTGATATTTCCCGTCCATCATAAGATTTTAATGCTGCATTCATACCTGCGATCGCAATTTTATAGGCACTACCTTCATCTCCTAAAATATACCCCCAGCCGCCGACTCGTTTGGTATCTCCTTGATGATTTCGCCCAAAAACTATCGAACCAGTACCTGCTGCAACCACAAGTCCTACAGGCTGACCAATTCCACCAACTAAAGCAATTAAAGCATCGTTACAAATTCTAATATTTGCTGAGTGTAATGCCCAATTAATAGACAATTTGTCATTCTGTAACTCTTTAACCAAACCTTTTACTACTTCGATATCTGCTGCACGACCTACACCTGCTAAACCCAAACATATCGCGTCAATATTCACAGTATTTGTAATTATTGCTGCCTCAACTGCATTGTGAATTGCAGATTGAATAGATTGTAGAGAAGCTTCCATACCTATACTCTGATAGTTAGATGGGCCTGCTTCACCACGACCTAGCACTTGACACGAATCATCCATTAAGACACAAACAGTCTTGCTACCGCCGCCATCTATTCCTAAAACATAACTCATTGATTGCAATAATGTTAATTATTTTGACGCTTCGGTTGTTCTTTTAAAGGAATAAAAAATAGAGCAATCATCCCAGGAATAGTCAGCAAACAAACCAAGATAAAAAATAATGGATAGCCAAAAGCTTTTTGCAGATAACCGCTAATTAAGCCTGGTAACATCATTCCTAAAGCCATAATGCCAGTGGAAATAGCAAAATGAGAAGTTTTATATTCGCCTTGGCAAATATACATTAAATAAACACTAAAAGCTGTAAATCCAAACCCATACCCAAATTGCTCTAAGGAAACCAAGGGATACACTAATGTTAGTGAAGGTTTAGTGTAAGCCATATATACATAAAATATATCAGGCAAGTTTAACGCCAAAGCCATAGGAAACAGACACTTTTTTAATCCATATCTAGAAATTAGCAAGCCTCCTAAAATCCCTCCAAAAATAAGAGATATTACCCCAAATGTCCCGTAGACTAATCCGACATCTGATGTTGATAGCCCTAAACCACCTACTTCTGGTTTATCCAATAAAAATAAAGAGGCTATCTTGACAAGCATTGCTTCGCCAAGTCTGTAGAGCAAGATAAACGATAAAATGTTTATGATTTTATCTTGAGCAAAATATGAGCTAATGATTGACCAAAAAGGTATATTTTCCATAATTTTTATTTGTCGTTGCTTATCTGATTCAGGTAAAGGTAAAATTCGGCAATGGAAAATAAATAGGATTGCTAAAATTAAAGCTGAGAAGCCAATAGATATAGTCCAGCTTAAAGGAATGTTATTGAGAGATACTTCAAGCTGACCTGCTAAGACTACTAATATTCCTGAACCAAAAATGACAGCCATTCGATAAAATAGTGAGCGAATGCCAACAAAGAAGGCTTGTTGTTCTGGAGATAAGGCGAGGAGGTAGAATCCATCTGTGGCAATGTCATAAGTTGCAGAAATAAATGCTCCTATTGTTAATGCTGCTAGAGAGATCAAAAAGAAATTTGGCAGTTGTAAGGAGATGGCTATCAAACCCAAGCAGCAGAACATGGCAAATTGGGTGTAAATTATCCATTTACGTTTGGTAGAGTAAATATCTACAATTGGGGCCCAAAACATTTTGATGACCCAAGGTAGATAGAGAAAGCTTGTCCATAAAGCAATTTGTGCGTTATCTATTCCCAGTTTTTTGTAAAAGATTACGGAAACTGTGTTGATGATGATGTAAGGTATGCCGGAGGTGAAATATAGGGTGGGGATGAATGTCCAAGGGGAGGTTGTTTGGTGTTTCATGGGTTTTGCTTAACGAACCGCCAAGACGCCAAGTGCGCCAAGAGAAGATTAAGAGAGGATGATACGTTTGATGCCGTCTTTGAGAAGGGGGACGTTAAAGTTGATGAGAAGGGCTAAGGGGTAATTAGTCATTTTAAGGTAGGACAGGACTTGAGCTTCGTGGATTGGGGCTAAATTTTGAACAGCTTTTAATTCCACAATTAAACAATTAGCAACTAGAAAATCTAATCTCCCCTTACCTACTTCATGTCCTTTGTAATTCACTATTACCCCCTTCTCAACCACATGAGGTATCCCGCACCTGAAAAATTCTATAATTAGCGCCTCCTTATACACCTCCTCCAAAAACCCTGGCCCCAACACCCTATGCACCTCAATCGCCGCCCCAATCACAGCGTAAACTAATCTATCCACCTCCTCACTTGGCTCCCTTCTCTTGGCGTCCTTGGCGTCTTGGCGGTTCGTTTCCATCAATCCCTCTCCAACCCTGTGGCAAAATTTATTAGAGTCCTTCCTTAGTTTTCCCGCATGACCGCAACCATTCCCAATCTTCCCAGTCTCTACGACCCCTTTTCCACCGAAGCCAAGTGGCAAAAATTCTGGGAAGACAACCAAGTTTACAAAGCTGACCCCAACAAAGGCGGCGAACCCTACTGCATCGTCATTCCCCCGCCGAATGTCACTGGCAGCTTACACATGGGTCACGCTTTTGAAAGTGCCTTAATCGATACCCTTGTGCGCTATCACCGGATGCAGGGACGCAATACCCTATGGCTACCCGGAACTGACCACGCCAGCATTGCTGTGCATAGTATGCTGGAAAAGCAACTCAAAACAGAGGGTAAGACTCGCTACGAATTGGGGCGCGAAAAATTTTTAGAACGCGCTTGGCAATGGAAGGCGGAGTCTGAGGGAACGATTCTGAATCAGCTACGACGCTTGGGTGTCTCGGTAGACTGGTCACGGGAAAGGTTTACCTTGGATGAGGGTTTATCTAGAGCTGTTGTCGAGGCGTTTACTCGCCTTTACGAGGAAGGCTTAATTTATCGTGGTGAATATTTAGTTAATTGGTGTCCAGCTTCTGGGTCGGCTGTGTCTGATGTGGAAGTAGAAAATCAAGAGGTGAATGGAAATCTCTGGCACTTCCGCTATCCTCTCACGGATGGTTCCGGTTTTGTAGAAGTGGCGACAACTAGACCAGAAACGATGCTGGGCGATACGGCAGTAGCAGTCAATCCCAATGACGATCGCTACAAACATCTCATTGGCAAAACTCTCACTCTGCCAATTCTACACCGAGAAATTCCGATTATTGGCGATGAATATGTTGATCCCACTTTCGGCACAGGTTGCGTGAAAATAACTCCCGCCCATGACCCGAACGATTTTGACATGGGTAAGCGTCACAATCTGCCGTTAATTAATATTATGAACAAAGACGGCACTCTCAACGCTAATGCAGGGGAATTTCAAGGACAAGACCGCTTTGTTGCTAGAAAAAATGTGGTTTCTCGCCTAGAAGCAGATGGCTTTCTGGTGAAGATAGAAGATTATAAGCATACCGTTCCTTATAGCGATCGCGGTAAAGTACCCATTGAACCCCTCCTCTCGACTCAGTGGTTCGTCAAAATTCGCCCCCTCGCTGACAACACTCTCGAATTCCTCGATGAACAAAATTCCCCAGAGTTTGTCCCCCAACGCTGGACAAAAGTCTATCGTGACTGGCTAGTAAAACTCAATGATTGGTGTATCTCTCGCCAATTATGGTGGGGACACCAAATTCCAGCTTGGTACGCTGTCAGTGAAACCGATGGGCAAATTACCGATAATACACCGTTTGTGGTAGCAAAATCGGAAACTGAAGCTTGGGAGAAAGCTAAATCACAATTTGGTGAAAATGTCAAGTTAGAACAAGACCCAGATGTGTTAGATACTTGGTTTTCTTCTGGACTCTGGCCGTTTTCGACTTTAGGCTGGCCGGAACAAACTCAGGATTTAGCAACTTATTACCCGACTACTACTTTGGTGACAGGCTTTGACCTCATCTTTTTCTGGGTTGCCAGAATGACCATGATGGCTGGGCATTTTACCGGACAAATGCCTTTCCAAACAGTTTACATGCACGGCTTGGTGCTGGATGAAAAAGGCCAGAAGATGTCAAAGACCAAAGGTAATGGTATTGACCCGTTGTTATTAATTGACAAATATGGTACTGATGCCCTGCGGTATACCTTAATTAGGGAAGTGGCTGGTGCAGGTCAAGATATTAGATTGGAATACGATCGCAAAAAAGATGAATCAGCATCGGTGGAAGCATCCCGCAATTTTGCTAACAAGTTGTGGAATGCTGCCCGGTTTGTGATGATGAATTTGGATGGACAAACGCCGCAACAATTGGGGAATCCAGTAGCCACAGAATTGAGCGATCGCTGGATTATCTCGCGGTATCATCAAGTTATCAAACAAACCACTTATTACATCGATAATTACGGTTTAGGAGAAGCAGCAAAGGGATTGTATGAGTTTATCTGGGGTGATTTCTGCGATCAGTATATTGAACTAGTGAAATCCAGATTGCAAGCAGATGCCGATCCAGTATCGCGGCGGGTAGCACAGCAAACCCTCGGCTACATATTGGAAGGAATTATGAAACTGCTTCATCCCTTCATGCCTCATATTACCGAAGAAATTTGGCAGACTCTCACCCAACAATCAGTAGATTCTTCGCAAACTTTAGCCTTACAAGTCTATCCCCAGATAGATGCAAAATTGATTGATTTAGCTTTAGAAGAACAGTTTGAATTGCTGATTGGTACTATCCGCACAATTCGGAATTTGCGGGCTGAGGCGGATATTAAACCAGGGGTAAAAATAACAGCGAATTTGCAAACTGAAAGCCAGAAAGAGCGAGAAATTCTCACTTCTGGACAAGATTACATTAAAGATTTGGCGAAGGTTGAGACTTTAACCATTACTGACAAGGAAAAAAGCCAAACTGTTGCTGTTAAAAAACCTCAGAGGGGTTTGAAGACAATTGGCTTAATTATCGTGGCCATTGTCTTTGGTAGAGTGGGTTTAGCTATGGGTTATGCCATTGATGACATTCCCATCCTCGGAACTTTCTTTGAACTAGTTGGTTTTGGTTACACAGCGTGGTTTGTTAGCCAAAATTTACTCACTGCTCAAGCAAGACAAAGTTTATGGAGCCGATTTTTCCCGCAGAAAGAATTAGAACAACCACAAGAATCAGAAAATGCGATTGCAGGTGTAATTGGTACAATACAAGTGCTAATTCCTCTAAGCGGTGTAGTAGATATTGAAGCTGTACGTGCCAAGCTAGAAAAAAGCTTGAGTAAAGCTGAAGTTGAAATTCAGTCCCTGAGTACCAGATTAAACAACCCTAGCTTTGTAGATAAAGCTAGAGCCGACGTGGTACAGGGAGCGCGTGATGCTTTAGCAGAAGCACAGAAACAAGCAGAAATTTTGCGCGATCGCCTGAAGGCGTTGCCATAGGCATTGCCTGCGTGGCTTAGGATAACTGTAATGGGTAATTCGGAGAGTTATTCATTTTCAATTACCCATTACCAATTAACAAGATCCAAATATCCATTCTGGCACTTGTTTTTTATTAAAGTTTTTTGAATTTTGAATTTTGAATTTTGAATTGGAGCGAAGCGACCCTCATGCTATATTTAGCCCAGGTGCGTAAAAACGATTTTTTAGACCAGCACCAGTTACGCTTGTTGGCGCGTCAAGAAGCTGATAACTTGTGGGCGATAATTCCCGAAGAGGCTTTCATTCTGCTAGGAAAGGGAAAAATCATGAGTGAGAACTTGCTTGTTTTGGTGGAACTTTCTCCTACAGGCGACATTGAAAGATTAGAAGATGCTACCAATTGGGTACTCCATTTGGTACAAAGCTACCTCACCATCGGCATTACCCCGGAATTTTTGCAGCACGAAGCCGAACGAGCAGAACATTGGCGACAATCCCTGACGTTGCAAAACCAAGACTTAGCGCGGCGTTCCTTAGAATTGGAAGCTCGTCGTGAACAAATTCAAGCTTTAGAAGAAAGTCTCAAACGTGAGAAAAATGGTTATCCCCAAGAAGAAAGTTAAATACAAAATGAAGTGCAAAATGTGGGTTAAACTTAGCAAATCCGTCTAATAAAACTATCCAAATGACAACAGCCAGCCAGTGAATGATAACTGAAAGCCAAATAGAGCCAGATATTAAGTAAACGAGCGTACAGATAACTCCTAACAAAGCTGCCAGGATTAAAAAATTTGGATTTATAAAAACTTCACGGGCACCAGGATTCCAGGTTAGTCCCTGAAATGGGTGATATATAATGAAGGCGACTAAAGTAATAATTATCTATATAACTTGTGTCTTGAGTGAGGGGTTTTCAGTAGGGTGAGGCAAAAACAAAACGCGAAAAACTATTTCTTCACTTAAGCCTGGTATAAAAAAGGAAAACACAATAATTTTTACAATTTCTTGCCAAGATTTTTCTAAGATATGTACCTTGAGAAAATCTGATTGAAATCCTATAAATAATAATAAAATTGTTAATCCTGTCAGAGGTAATATTAACTCTAGCAAATTGGTAATAGTAGGGAATATAGATAGTGCAGTAGTCAGACGTCTAATAATCAAATTAATCATACAATCTCATTTTTAAGTTAATTTCTCAAATATACGCTCAAGGTAGGATGAGACAACAAGAGTATGGCGTAACAGTATGGTTTACTGGTCTAAGTGGTGCAGGTAAAACTACTATCTGCCAATTCGTGGAGAAGGAACTGCGGATACAGGGATACAGAGTTGAAGTACTAGATGGCGATGCAGTACGTCAAAACCTATGTAAAGGATTAGGTTTCAGTAAAGAGGATCGAGAAGAGAATATTCGGCGCATTGGCTTTGTGGCTCATCTTCTTGTCAGAAATAATGTAATTGTATTGGTTTCAGCCATTTCACCATACCGCGAAATTCGAGAAGAAGTGCGTCAAAGTATTCCACATTTCATTGAAGTTTACGTCAATGCATCATTAGAAGTTTGTGAACAACGAGACGTAAAAGGGTTATATAAAAAAGCCAGATCCGGCAAGATTAAACACTTCACTGGTATTAATGATCTTTATGAAATACCACTCCGTCCAGAAGTCGAATGCAAAACTAATGAAGAAAGTGTTACCCAAAGTGCAACTAAGGTCTTAAAAAAGCTGGAAGAGTTGGGTTATATAGTTGCTAGAATGAATGATTTATGAGTTAAAAACTTTTTTTAACTCATAACTTTTACTAGGATGCCAATAATTGCTGAATTAAAGGACTTCCAAAGAATAAATTGTCCCAAAGAATTAATCTCTGGGCAGTTACTCAATAATAGTAATCATTATTTCCACAGCAGACACTTGACTAGTGCAAGTAACCTGCAACGCTTGTAAAGTGCAATCCAGGTGCAAACAGGGAAAGCACAAGCCCATAACAGCTTGATTTCGCATTAATAAATATGGTAGTCTGGCTGGACTATAAGAATCATATTTGATTTTTAAAAAAAGCTAAGAAATAATACGTAATAGACTTTACTTTAGTTTACAAACTAGCTCTAATTAATCACGCCGATGATTATTGCAATTACTCTCATTGCTCTCGGAGTCTTGACACAAGCGGTTGTTTTGACAACCTCACGGTCATCGCTGGTTCTATTTAATCAGACTTGTCAAACTTGCGGCTATCAAATTCCGCCGATGGAGCGCTCACCGACATTCCACGACTGCCCAGAATGTACTCGTCTATCGAATCTTAGTGACTCGCTGCCCCGCTCGTAGGCTTGGCTTTTTTGAGTAGTAGCACCAAGAGCGCACCCGCAAATAGAGCATAGCCCATAAACAGGAAGCAATCGTTGAAGGCCATAACATTTGCCTCCCGACGAACAATGTTACCAATCTGGGCAATTGCCTGATTCTGTGCAGTGACAGGATCGGCCCCTTGATTTGTGAAGAACTGCGTCAGTTGATCAATGCGATCGCGAGTAATCGGATTTGAAAGCGATACAGCATCTACCAATCGATTCGAGTGGAATCGTTCCCGCCGCGATTGCAGCGTCCCCAAAATGGCTATGCCTACCGAGCCACCTAGATTACGTGCCATGTTGTAAATTGCCGAGGCAGAGCCAATTTGCTTTGGTTCAATGCCAGCAGTTGAGATACTCGAAAGTGGCGTGATAATAAAGGGTTGTCCCAATGCCCGCACGACTTGAGCCGGGATCAATTGATCTATGCCTGTATCGTGAGTCATGTGAGAGTTCATAAAACAACTGACTCCAAACAGCGCCAGCCCAATTGCAACTAGCACCCGGAGGTCAATTCGTTGCATTAGCTTGGGCACAAACGGCGTGATGAAAAGCTGAGGAATGCCTGACCACATAATGGTTTCCCCAATTTTCATAGCGTTGTATCTCTGCACCTGCGCCAGGTAGAGCGGTAGGATGAAGGTCGATCCATATAAACCCAATCCTAGCGCCAGGGTAATCACAGTCGAGAAGCCAAAGTTGCGCCGCCCTAACAGTCGTAGATTCAACAACGGATGCTGGCGCGTGAACTGAATGATCACAAACAACGGCAGAGAGATTGCCGCAATAATTGCGGCTCGCTGAATTTCCTCAGAGCCGAACCAATCTTTGCGATTTCCTTCATCTGCAAAAAACTCAAAAGAAGCAAACCCGATCGCCATTGTAATGATGCCCCACCAATCCCCATTTCGCAAGAGGTTGAGCTGCATTGGCTGAGACTTGAGTCCATACCAGACCCCCGCAATCAGCAATAGACCTGGAATGATGTTGATGTAGAAGATATATTCCCAGCCATAGTTATCGGTAAGCCAGCCGCCAATCGTCGGACCAATTGAGGGGGCGAAGGTTGCCGTGATTGAGAATAATGCCAAGCCGATTGGCTGCTTAGAGGCTGGCAAAGTCATCAAAATCACGGTAAACGACATCGGGATCAACACTCCCCCGGTAAATCCCTGCCCTGCCCGGAAAAAAATCATCATTGGGAGATTGACAGCAAAGGCACAGGCGATCGAAAAAATTAAGAATAATACGGCATTGACTAGCAAATATCGCCGCACTGAAAACACCTGCGATAACCATCCAGTCAGAGGAATCACCACAATCTCAGCAACCAAGTAGCCTGTAGAGATCCAGGAGCCTTCATCAATCGTGGCACTCAACGCGCCCGTGATGTCATTAAGAGAGGCATTTGTCACCTGGATATCTAGCACTGCCATGAATGCACCCAATAAGGTTGCCATGACCCCAACCCATTCTCTAAAGGAAACAGTCCGTTCTGAGGAAGATTGAGCGCGAGAGGATGATTTTTGTGAACTTGCCCTAGTGTTGACCATTGGGTGGCATTTAGTGGTTAACGATTGGCGAGCGGTTATTAGACCCACGATGGGTCATTTCTAATACACTTGTATCAACGGTCGGAATCACCGACATTCCCGATGTAATCAGCGTTTCGTATCCTCGGATGCTGTTTGCATCAAAGATGATTTTGACTGGAACGCGCTGCACAATTTTAGTGAAATTACCAGTGGCATTGTCAGGCGGTAGCAGAGCAAAATCGGCTCCCGAAGCTGGAGATATACTATCGACTATGCCTGTAAACCGATGATGGCGAAAGGCATCAATCTTGATTTCAACAGGCTGTCCGGGTCGCATATTTTCCAACTGTGTCTCTTTGAAATTGGCAACAATCCAGGGAGTTTTTTGTACTAGAGACATCAAAGTTTGTCCGGGCTGAACCCGTTGTCCAATTTGGACTGTTTTATTGCCAATCCGCCCTGCTATTGGAGCGACAATCGAAGTATACGACAGTTGCAGTTGTGTATTTTTCAACTCGGCTTCTGATTGAGCAACCGTTGCTAATGCTGCTTGGTACTGCCGTCGATTCACCCCCGTTTGTTTACTAGCTGCATTTGCTTGTTGCAGGTTTCCTCTAGTAGAACTAAGTTTCGCTTGGGCATTGGAGAGATTTTTTTGCGCCTGCACAACTTTAGCTTGTGCCTGCTTAATCTGCTCGGCAGTCGCATCATATTGCGCTAACGCTGCCTCGTATGTTGCTCTGTTTGTATCCAGGTCTTGTTGAGGCACCGCACCTTCAGCAGAGAGCGCAGTATAACGCTGATAATCACGCTTGGCTTTGATTAAATTTGCATTGACTTGGGCAAGCTGGGCCCGTGCTGCGGGTACTCCTGCCCGTGCTTCTGCCAAAGCCGCTTCTGAAGTCGAGACAGTTGCTGCCGCCGCATCAATATTTCCTTTGGCTTCTGTCGTCTGACCCGCGGCAGTTGTTGCCGTCACGCCAATATTTGCTTGAGCCACTGCTGCTTGCTGTTTTGATAATTCTAGGGCTGCTTTTGACTGCTGTTGCACTACTTCATAGTCACGCGGGTCTAACTTCACCAGAACATAACCCTGCGATACCAATTGGTTATCATTTACCCTTACCTCGACGACTGTTCCATTGATGCGAGCGTTGACGGGATAAATATTAGTAGTAATATAGGCATCGTCAGTTGACTGATGAACTGAAGCAAAACGCCACCAGCGGTAGCCAAAAATAGCGCCAACAATTAACCCTACGCCCAGCAAGCCAAACAATATCCACTTTCGACGAGAATGTCGATGGGGACTAGGAGAACTCGGTGTTGGTTCAGCCGTTGAACTGACAGAAGATTCTTTTTTATCTAATACGGGTAGTTTGTGTCCGTCAACAGTTTGGTTTTCGTGAGTTGAGTTATCAGGTTCCATTAATATGTCAAGTCAAGAACACTATGGTAAAGACACTACAAAGGCTGGAATCGTGTTGAAGGTGAAACGAGTAATAAACTATGGTTACAGTCATAGCTTATCTTTGTGCGATCTATGTCAAACAAGCTTAAAACTTGCAACTCAATTACTATTCGTGTTTGCATAAATTCAATATATAAAATTGTCCCTGCTGTGTCGTCTACTTAAAGTTAATACTTTTATTTCATAGAGCGATCAATCGGTTCATATAATAAGGTTGACTCCAACTTTAGTTAGATAATATATAAAATTGTCCCTGCTGTGTCGTCTACTTAAAGTTAATACTTTTATTTCATAGAGCGATCAATCAGTTCATATAATAAGGTTGACTCTAACTTTAGTTAGATTTGAATTCCAACTAAAGTCAGTAGACCTGCCTACAAGTTTTGCGATCGCTGTATTATTAAAGTAGACGTAGGTTGGGTTGAAAAACGAAACCCAACCTACTAAACTAATCCGCCTTTAAGTTGCGTAATCTTTAGCCTCACAAAGGCAGGCGCAAGAATGCAATTTGAATGATTACTACCTTATTCTTCTTAACTGAGCCTTATTGACTCCTAAATCCTACTACGATGCCAATAATTGCCGAATTAACCTGGCTACAGCTTTTTGCGTGAAGCGGTTGGCAATTTGTTGACCCAAACGCTGTACATCAGAATTTACTAATAATTGGGCAATTTGGGGCGCAAGTTGCATTGGATCAAAGCCTCGTGTTTCTCGGAGAATACCTAATATACGTTTGATATGTTCCAAGGTTTGTTGTTGCTCAACTGTCGCCGCCGGAGTTTCATTAACTGCTGTCAAACCAACGCGTTCGCGCAACAAATAGGTAAAATTATGCAAAACATTTTTACCTAAAGCATCGAGTCCGTTAACAGATTCATCTACTAGCTTGTCACGAATAAAAGCACCACGTTCTGATGACAAAAATTCTATCCCCTGATTCAGTACTAAATCAAAGTCATAGTCTTGACTATTACGCGCATTTTTTAACAAGTTTTCTAAGCGATTCCAGCGAAATCTGCCTTCTTTAAATAGCAAATCTTGCAATGATGCTCTTAATTGCGGTGCTGGATCGGTTAACAGGCGTTTAGAAACGTAGGGATAAGCTTCGCTAAGGACTTTAAAGTTGGGATCTATATATATTGCAATACCTTCAAGCGTCACCAGGGAGCGAATAATTAAGGCGTAGTAAGGCGGTACGCGGAAAGGATACTCATACATCAAAGCCGATAATTCATCGGTGATGCTTTTAATGTTGAGTTCGGCAACGCTGGCTCCTTGGGCATCAGCAAAGACTCTGGCAAAAGCTGGGATAATTGGCGTTAAATCGGTTTCTGGTGATAAGAAATCTAATTTAACGTAATCTTTTGCTAATCCTTCAAAGTCGCGGTTGACAACGTGGACGATCGCTTCAATCAAACCATAACGCTGTGGTGGCTTAATCTCGCTCATCATCCCAAAATCGAGATAAGCTAATTTGCCATCGGTTGTGGCTAACAAATTACCAGGGTGGGGATCTGCATGGAAAAATCCATGTTCTAGCAGCTGGCGTAGGGAACACTGCACACCCACTTCAATTAGATAACGAGCATCTATACCTTGGGCGCTAATTTCTTCTGTCTGGGTTAATTTAGTGCCGTTAATCCACTCCATCGTCAAGACGCGGCGATTGGTATATTCCCAGTAAATTTTCGGTATATATACGTCTTTTATATGACCGTATAACTCAAAAAATCGCTCCGCATTTTCGCCTTCATGGATGTAGTCCATCTCTTCAAAGATGCGATCGCCTAATTCATCAAGAATCCCAACTAAGTCACTTCTTACCCGTTTGACTTTTTTCTGCACCCAGGCGGCGAGGTTACGCAAGATATACAAGTCAATGGTAATCCCCTCTCTTAAGTCAGGGCGTTGAACTTTAACAGCGACTTCTTCACCAGTTTTTAGCTTACCTTTATACACTTGTCCTAACGAAGCCGCAGCAATTGGCTGGGCCGAGAGTTCGGCGTAAACTTCTTCTGGAGGTGCGCCTAATTCTTCTTTAATAAACTGGTAAGCAATTTCGTTGGCAAAAGGCGGTAATTGGTCTTGTAGTTTAGTTAATTCTTCTAAAAAAATGGGAGGAACTAAATCCGGTCTAGTGGATAAAGCTTGTCCAATTTTAATATAAGCAGGCCCTAGTTTAGTCAGCAATACTCGTAGCTGAGTGGCTCGGCGGCGGTCATTTTTGACGACAATTCCCCGTTTACTATCCGACCACAACCCAAAAACAAAGGATAGAACTGGCCCCAACACGGCAAAAATCCGCCGTAGAACTTGCACTTTTCTGTTTTGGTAATGCGCCCCTATGCCCACGGGATCGTAAAGTATCTCAGGTTGGGCTGTTGTTCTCATCTTTTGGGCTGCTAATAGCCTTGGCGAGCGCACAACTAAGCTTGATGTACCATCTTCTGGCACTACATCAATAACGTCCAGTTCGCCTCGGCTATTTGTGCCGTTGCGACTGTCCTCCTGAATCGGTCGGGAATTAGGGGGAAGTGTCTTAACAATCATGAAGAAGGCCACCAGTCAGAACGATCACATTAAGTATTGTAACAATATGTCTAGAAATTGGGGATTGGGGAATAGGAAGTTCAAAGCCCGAAATTCCGAGTTCAAAAGTCGAAATAATCATCTTTTCTCCCCAGTCCCCACTGATTTGCTACACTTAAACGGGCATACTAATTTAATAGTAGTAGGTATTGCTAGTTGCTGAAAGATCGTATTTATTGTCCTGTAAATTAGAAGTATCCGGCATCTGCCCTCATGGAGAATTTGGCTTGATGTTGCTTTGCCTGCGAATTGAAAACTTTGCCCTCATTGACCAACTGGAATTAGAATTTGGCGCGGGACTAAATGTGTTAACAGGTGAAACCGGCGCTGGTAAATCGATTATCTTGGATGCTATTGATGCCGCTTTAGGCGGTAAAGTCTCTAGTCGAGTCATTCGCACGGGGACAAGTCGGGCGCTAGTAGAAGCTACTTTTACCTCAAACGCCTCCCTAGCGGCTTGGTTAACCGAACAAGAAATAGATTTGCTTGATGAAAATTCTGTAGTCATTAGCCGAGAAATCACAGCCACTGCGAGTAATGTCCGTAGTCGATCACGAGTGAATGGGGTGTTGGTAAATCGGCAGATCATGGTAGGAATGCGTGATCGCTTGGTGGAAATCACCGCCCAAGGTCAAACTGTACAAGTAGGACAATCTGCCCAAGTTCGAGACTGGTTAGATTTGTATGGTGGCGACTCTCTGATGCAACAGCGCCATAAAGTCGCTATGAGCTTTAGTGCTTACCAACAGGCGCATTTAGCACTAGAAAAACGCAGGACATCAGAACGGGAACGCTTACAACAACTCGATTTGCTGACTTATCAAGTACAAGAACTGGGAACAGCCAATCTCAGCGAACCTGATGAATTGGAACAGTTGGGACAAGAACAAGAACGCCTGAATCATGTCGTTGATTTGCAACAAATGAGTTACAAAGTTTATCAGGCTTTGTATCAAAACGATAATGAAACTCCCGCCGCCGCAGATTTATTGGGAGACAGTGAGGCGACATTAAATGACATGGTGGAATACGATACCCAACTACAACATTTGTTGGAATTAGTGCGGGACGCGCAAGCTGCGGTAATGGAAGTAGGAAGGCAGATTAATGCTTATGGGGATGGTTTGGAAGCCGATCCGCAACGGTTGGAAGAGGTGGAAGAACGAATTCGAGAGTTAAAGCAAATTTGTCGTAAGTATGGACCGACACTAAAAGAAGCGATCGCTTATTACCAACGTATCCAAGCAGAATTAGCTCAACTTAATGATAGCGAACAATCTATTGAAAACTTAGAACAGCAAGAAAAGGCGTGTTTTGAAAAACTTACCCAAGCAAGTAATCAGTTAACTCAATTGCGGAGTCAGGCGGCTGCTAATTTAGAATCACGTTTAATAGCTGAACTCAAGCCTCTAGCGATGGAAAAGGTAAAATTTCTGGTTGAAATATTACCAGCTTTCCCAACTGCGATGGGAGCAGATAAAATTACCTTTACATTTAGTTCCAACCCCGGAGAACCACTGCAACCTTTAACAGAAGTTGCCTCTGGTGGTGAAATGAGCCGCTTTTTACTCGCGCTGAAAGCTTGTTTTTCTCAGGTTGATGCGGCTGGGACAATGGTATTTGATGAAATTGATGTCGGGGTTTCGGGGAGAGTAGCCCAAGCGATCGCGGAAAAGTTACACCAGCTAAGTCAACGCAACCAAGTATTATGTGTTACCCACCAGCCTTTAGTTGCGGCAATGGCCGATCGCCATTTCCGCGTAGATAAGCAAACTATCAATCAAGGCAAAGGTAAAAAAGTTAACAATGATAACGCCGAGCAGCGTACCGTTGTTAGAGTTACTACCTTGGAGAATTTAAATACTCGCCGGGAAGAACTAGCACAGTTAGCTGGTGGTAAATCTGCAACTGATGCGATCGCTTTTGCCGAATCTCTATTATTACAAGCTGCTAACCACCGCCAAAAAATTCAAAAGTAAAAGGGACTGGGGATTAGGGATTGGGGATTGGGTTATCAAATGAAAAATTATGGAATTCTGCTTTAACTTCTCCCAATTTTTGGAATGTTTTCCTAGTCCCCAGTCCCAAAGCGGCGAACATCGCGCCACTAATATAAAGTATAGTAGCCGACTCGTTGCCGCGACCAGTTAAATATAAATCTATACCACTTATGCTTCTAGTAATGACTGACCAAGATAACCTCCTTCAGCTTTGACACCAGGTAAAGCAAAGAAATATCCACCACCAATGGGGCGAATATACTCTTCCAAAGGTTCTCCAATCAAACGATTTTGCACTGTCACAAACCCCTTCTCTAAATCAGCTTGAAAACAGACAAACAACAAACCCATATCTAAATGTCCAGATTTGTCAAACCCGCGTGAATAGTTGAAACCACGCCGCAGAATTAAACTCGACTCTGATTTGCGAGGATTAGCAAGGCGGATATGAGCATTTAGAGGAATTTGTTTACCTTGAGGATCTTGATCGTAATTAGGAATATCTTTCTCATACTTCATTCCCAAAGGTGCGCCAGAGTCTTTACTGCGCCCAATAATTGTCTCTTGTTCCTGTAGTGGTGTGCGATCCCAGCGTTCGACTAAGTTGCGGATCACTCGCACCACTTGATAGCTTCCTCCTACTGTCCAAGCGGGTTCACCATTGTTCGGCTCTACCCAGACAATCCGGTTCATCAATTTATCGTCACTAGCATTTAAATTTGCCGTTCCATCTTTAAAACCAAGCAGGTTACGCACCGTAGATTTGCCTTGTTTTTTATGGGTATTTGGCGGCAGAAATCCCGCTATTTGCCAACGCAAAGTTATCAAGTCAGGCAAATTCTTAATAATGTCGCGTAAAGCGTGGAGATTCGATTCCTCAGTATTCGCACAGAATTGTAATAGTATATCCCCATGACATAAATCTGGGTCAAGCTCGTCATTGGGAAAATTGGGCATCGTATCTAACCGCTTGGGTTTCAAGTTGCCGAGTCCAAAGCGGTTATCGAACAGTGAGTTACCCACAGCTAAGGTGATTGTCAAGTTATTGGGAGCAATGTTCGGACCCATAATCCCGGAATCACTGGGGGGAAATTTAGGGTCGCGCGGCTTGGGTGTTCCCCCTGCCATGAGAAACTGGATGCGCTCAGTTAAAGTTTTGAACAACCGCACTAAATCTGCCTTGTTTGTAGCAGTTGTATCAAATGCAACCATCAAACCAGCAGCCGGAGTAGGAGTCAAAATACCTGCTTGGTGAAGCCCAAAGAACGGCACGACCTCTTCAGATGGGTCAAGAGGCGATCCCAGAAGAGTACGATAGCCCAAAGTCGTCAAGGCTGCTATTCCACCTGCTGCTGCCATGCCGATTAACAAGTCACGACGGCCGAGCTTGGGAGTAATGCGTAAACTTGGTTGCTTTGTGATAGACATAATTTACTCTTCTAGGAATTTTTGATCAATTAGTTAACGCCCAGAGTGCCGCGCAACTGAGATAAATCTTCAGAAAGAGCAGCTATTGCTGTTTTCATATCTTTTTTATCTGCTTCACTCACCTTGTCGTAAGTGGCAAAACCACCATCAGAGGTTTTGTATTTAGCAAGTTTTTGGTTAACTTTGGTGAAATTGCTATCTACACGCTTGAGCAAATCTGGATTAGCTTTTTGGATAACGGGGTGCAATAACTCCACAATCTTTTGGGAACCCTCTACATTAGCGCTGAAGTCCCAGAGGTCAGTATGGCTATAACGGTCTTCTTCTCCAGAGATTTTGGTAGCAGCTACTTCTTCAATCAAGTCAGCAGCACCGCCAACCATATTTTTTGGTTCAATGGTTAAGGTGGCAATGCGCTTTTGTAGGTCTAGTCCATCTTTCTGTAGCTTTTCGGCAAAAGGTTTCATGCCTTTTGTGGTTTTATCTTGGAATAAAGCTTTCTCTATGCGATGGTATCCAGTGAATGTTGGATCGGCCTCTTTTTTGGCAAAGTCATCAGCACGGGAATCCATAGTTTTATCGAGATCGGAGAACAGTTCAGCTATTGGTTCTGCACGTTCCCAGTGGGCATGGGTAGAGGGATAGAGTTTCTGAGCTTTAGCAACGTCTCCTGCAATCACGGCATCCGTGAAGGTCTTGTTGTCTGCCACTAGTTGGTCAGTTTCTTTAGTGACGTAGACTTTGTATTCTGCGATCGCACCGACTAATTGACCTTGATCTACAGTTGTCTTAGCTTGAGAATTTCCTCCTCCTGCTTTTACAGTGAGTTTCCCTTTGGGATTGCTGCGTAAACCGCAAGCCATATCATATTCACCCGGTTCCAGATTGGTTTTGAGTTTTTGAACGAAGCCAGGGGCAATATTTTCCTTTTCCTCAATGACTTTTACCCCAGACAAAATTTCCCATTCCAAAGGTTGGCTGCTTTTGTTGGTCAGCACAAAGTTGTTTTCCCCAGATGCCACTGTCAGCTGATTAGGTTCACAACCTTTATCTGTCACAGTCAAAGCAGTTTCTGTAGAATTGTTAGTAGAGGTATCACTGGCTACTTTAGCTTCTGGAGAACTATTCGCGGAAGTATCGCTTGATTTGGTGGATTCACAGGCAGCTACTGTCAAGGCAATTAAACAGATAATTGTTGAATACTTTAAAAAATTTTTCATTGTTGTATTTTCCTAAAAATTATTATTGAAGTAGCTAGGAATGCCTTGCTGTAGTCTTCTGTTCAGCGTTATTCCCTAAGAAGAACAACAACATAGTAGGAATTAGATAGGCAAAATAGGCGATCGTCTCGCTGACAGTAGGAGTATCGTTATAGCCAAAAAACCCTGCCAAAAGTGAACCGAGAAACCCGTTTTTGGGAAGTACCCCGCTAGCATCGAATACCACTGCTTGTAGTGAATTCCACACTCCGGCTTCATGGAAAGCTCTCACTCCACTTGCTAGGAGTCCAGCAGCAACTACAATAATGAAAGCTCCTGTCCATTTAAAAAATCGCTTCAAGTTGATGCGGATACCACCTTGATAGATGCCTACACCGACCGCTAGTGCGGCTGCGTATCCAAACAATGCCCCCACAGGAGCTTGAATTCCCAAATTTTGCTGAAACGTAGCCAGCAAAAACACTACTGTTTCCAGACCTTCCCGCAGTACTGCAAAGAATGCCATCCATACTAGTGCTATACCCCATTTATCCCCTGACTGTATGGCAGTTTCAATTTGAGAGTGTAACTCGCCTTTAATCGAACGAGCAGCACGGCGCATCCAGAAAACCATCCAGGTGAGAACTCCAACTGCGACAATGGAAATTACCGCTTCAAATAGTTCCTGTTCTTTCTGCGGAAACTCCTGACTGGTTATTTGCAAAACAATTCCAGCACCTAGACAAAGAAAAGTCGCTAGTGCGATGCCAATCCAGACTGACTTCATCAAATGGGTACGTCCAGTTTGCTTGAGATAACTGGCGATGATACCCACGACAAGCGCAGCTTCAACGCCCTCTCGGAACATGATCAAGAAGGGAAAAAGCATGGATAACCTTATTAGTTATAATTACTATCAAATCATCATGAGAATAATAGCTTACTTGAGAACATTTGTATATAACTGCAAGTCAAAAAATCTTTAAAATCCTGGAATAATAAATTTTTGGATAAAAGAACTCCTGCAACACATTGCTAGAAGTTGTTTCCAGTCTATTTTGTCGCCCGCCAGAATCTTCTATATCCCAATCGACAGCGTAACATGTATGCGATCGCTTGGACATAATTCTTCAAGTTGATTTTGGGTAATCATTGTAGCCATTATGTAAATTATTGCACCACCTGTCTCTACGAGACGCTACGCGAATGCGCCCTACCTTCTGGGAAGCCGCTTTGCGTCTATGCGGTTCGTAGTTCATACAGAATTCGTATTAAGTAAGTGGGTCAAATTAAATATAAAACCTCACCCTGCCTCCGGCCTCCTTCTCCTAACTCACAAAGAGGGATTGAGGTTAAGGTTTTATCTTATGTTTATTTACGCCTACCTATTTAATAAAAATTAAATACATATTCATAGAAAATTAGTATAAGAGGATTCCAGCAAACTCTGTTCTCTAACTAAAATGAATAAAATAAATAGTTGATCAAACTTTTAGAATAAATTTTGATAATAAAAGTATCTAAAAATTTGACATAACTATCTAAAGATTTGACACAAGCATCTAAAAAATTTTCATTGTAAGAGTAAGTTACTTTTTTTATATTTAGTGACACAACCAGTATTAATTGCAGTTTTTTTTAGCCATTAAAATTTATTAAAACAATTTTTAATGCATTCATAAAAGCTCAAAATTAGCAATTTACAAAAAAGATAAAATCTACCAAGTAAGCTTAATTATGCTTTTATGACATTTATTAATGAAGCAAAATTTATGTTCTAATAGGAGGATTAACTCTAATGGCATCTGATGCAAATTCTGTTCCTGGTAATCCCGTTAATAGTGGTGGTCAGGCTAGCAACCTCAGCGACCCTTTCGCACCTGGAGGCGCTTTTGGCATCCCAACAGCTGGCAGCTTTGACTTTGATAAGTATGGAATTCCAAAAGAAGGCAGCTTCGACTTTGATAAGTATGGAATTCCAAAAGAAGGCAGCTTCGACTTTGATAAGTATGGAATTCCAAAAGAAGGCAGCTTTAGTTTGGGTAGTTCTGAAATTCCAAAAGAAGGCAGTTTCGACTTTGCTAAGTATGGAATTCCAACGGCTGGTAGTTTCGACTTTTCTAAATATGGAATTCCACAAGAAGGCAATATACCATTTAGCACTGGTGGCGGCGGTTTCCCAATTACTTAGTACCAATTGCATAACTTTAAGGGCGAATTTAAGTTAGGAATTATCCCAAAATTATAGGTTTTTCTCCCTTTTAATTACGCCATGTGCAATCGTTAATTAAAAATCCCACCTGATTCCAAAGCTAATATATTCTGATTAGCTCTTGCTGAAATGGGATAAATGGTAGTAGCTATGACTTTATCATCAGATACTACCATTTTTATTTTTACAGCAGTTTGCAAGTAACTGAGGTAGAAAATCCAGGAATTAAAATCAGACATACTTCTAAGCTGATGCGCGTCTAAATTTTACATTGCAATTGTTAAGACTGTCATGCAGTCAATGGTCATCTGTTCTTTGAAATACAAATGACTAATGACAATCCTCTCCTGAAGGAGACGCTCTTGCTAGCTTGCTTCCCCAGAGGGGTATAGGAGTAAATATACAATTTTATTTGCGTAACAGCTTATTTATATTCTTGCAAAGCCCCTAACTTACGAATTCCTGGCCAAATCATTGCTGTAGTAATCACCACTACAATTGTGCCAATTCCACCACCTACAACGGAAATTACTGGGCCAAACAAAGCTGCTGTCAAGCCTGACTCAAAGCCTCCCAATTCATTGGAGGCACTAATAAACACATTATTAATAGCAGCAACCCGACCACGCAAATGATCCGGTGTTCTGATTTGAACTAATGTATGACGAATCACAACGCTAATACTATCTAGTGCGCCACCAAGCGTCAGCATCAACATAGACAGCCAAAAAGAATGAGAAAGTCCAAAAATAATTGTGACAACCCCAAAGCCAACTACTGACCACAATAAGGCTGGGCCTGCTTTGCGTAGTGGTGGTAAATATGCCAGAGTAATCGCCATAGTCAAAGCACCAATGGAGTTGGCTGCTTGTAGGTATCCTAATTCCACTGGCCCCACGTGTAAAATATCTTTGGCAAAGATGGGTAGCAAGGCGATCGCACCACCCAACAATACAGCAAACATATCCAATGTGATCGCTGCTAAAATTAACTGATTCTGCCAGACAAATTTAGCACCAGCTGCAAGTGCTTTGAGTGAAATTGGCTCAGTTGTGCGGATGGCTTTTTGCTCTTTAATCGGTACTGTAAAAATAAAACACAGCAACGCGGCGATCGCTGCTGCTATATACACTCCTGTAGCACTTCCCAACAGCGCAATCCCAAATCCTCCGAAGGCTGGGCCGATGACTGCGGCTAACTGAAAGCTACTACTATTCCAAGTTGCTGCATTGGTAAACGCACTCACAGGTATCAACTGCCACATCAGAGCATCACTCGCTGGTCTGAGGAATGCTCTAGCGACACCTGTTAATACCAAGCAGGTGTAAACTAGAAAAATTGCACCTTTAGTATAAGAAAGCACTGCCAAAGCTAGTGAACACAGAGCTAGCAGCATCACTGACAGTAACATGATGAGTTTGCGCTCGCGGCGATCGGCCACATGTCCGGTAATCAAGGTGAGAGCAATCATTGGCAATACTTGCGCCAGTCCCACACCACCTAAAATTATCGCTGAGTTAGTCCGCTCATAGAGTTCCCAGCCGATAGCTACAGTTTGCATTTGCGACCCCACCGACAGTACCAGCCGTCCAATGGTAAATAGCCGATAGTCTCGAAACTTAAAGGCTGCAAAGGGATCGTGTTGTGCAACCTCAAAGTTATGGGGCTTTGAGTTCTGTTTTCTCGAAGACATTTTTTAGTAGAGTTAAACCTTCTTCAATATTGGAAATTTGGTCTTCTGTAAGACCTTTGAGCAGGTCGGTAATATGAGCGCGAGTTTGATCTTGGGATTGCTTTAGATGGTGTTTTCCATCTTCAGTTAAATTGAGCAGCACCCGTCGCCGTTCTTGAGGATGAGCGCAGCGTTTCACAAAGTCGCGTTGTACCAGGCGTTCTATGGTTGCTGATGCCGTGGCAGAGGTGACACCTAAATGCTCTGCCAGCTCAGATAATGAAGCACCAGGATTGCGGTTGATAAATGCTAGCGATCGCAACTGAGGTATGGATAAAAAGGCGGCACTATGGGCACGCATATCCGCTCGGATAAACCGCATCACCAATGGAACTGTGTCCATTACTCTAGCGGCACATTCTTCGGAAGTTGCACCTTGATTAAGTTTATCCAAGGTCATGGGCTTGTTGTTCTCCTGATTACATGGCCACCCGTGGATAAAGTTTTCCACCAATGACGGCCAAAATTATTAATGTTAATGAGAGAATTGTACAATCCAGACCAAAGCCATAGATGCTAGTGCCGTTTAACAGCATGGTGCCGCGTAAGGCATCAACCTCATAAGTCAAGGGATTTAAATGGGAAATGAACTTTAACCAACTGGGCATCAACGAAATCGGATAGATGGCATTGCTCGCAAAAAATAACGGCATGGTTATCAATTGTCCAATACCCGTCATCCTTTCTCGGCTTTTTACCAAACAGCCAATGATTAATGAAAAAATGCAAAATGTTCCCGCCCCCAGCATGACTACCACTAGTACTTGGAGGATAGCTAAAGGATGAAGATTTAGTTTGACACCCAATAAAAATGTCAATCCGTAAATGAATACTACCTGAGATAAGCATCGCACCCCACATGCTAGGGCTTTGCCCAACACCATCGCCATCCGGGGTGTGGGACTAGCTAGAAATTTATGTACAATCCCTAAATCTCGCTCCCAGATTAGCGTCATTCCACCAGTAAAAATTGCCACAAACAAAATACTCTGAGCCAAAATCCCAGCAGAAATGAAGTCCAAATAGTGTAAGTTTCCTGTAGGAATCACGCGAGTGCGGGCAAAAACTTGCCCAAAGATCATCAGCCATAATGCTGGTTGCACAGCTCGAACTACTAGATCAGTAGGATCGTGGCGGAGTTTACGTATTTCCAATTCTGCGATCGCCAGGGTTTTCGTAACTAGCTCTTTAATTGCAGAGATTAAATTTACTCGGACAGTGGGTGGTGTTTTAACCCAACCGTTGAGCAGTACGTCTGGTTCTTGCTGTGTCACGGTAGTTCACTCTTGATGTTAACTGGTCGCCTGTATAGTGAATAAAGACATCATCCAAAGTTGCGTTAAGCTTATTACTTAATGAGGCTTTTAAGTCGCTTGGTGTACCTGTAGTAACGACCTCACCTTGCTGCATAATCGCCACTCGGTTACATAAGCTATCGGCTTCTTCTAAAAAGTGGGTTGTTAAAAATATAGTTGTGCTGTAATCAGCACGGAGTTGTAGTACAAGCTGCCATACTTGAGTTCGAGCGATGGGATCTAGTCCGACAGTCGGCTCATCAAGAAACAAAATTTGGGGTTGATGTAGAACTGATATGCCAATTTCCAGCTTGCGGATCATCCCACCAGAGTAGTTTCGTACCAAGCGTTTCGCCGCATCTTGCAAACCCATGTATTCTAGAATTTCATAAATGCGGTGATCGCGTCCTTTGGTAGGTATTCCATACAGCTTGGCGAAGATTAAGAGATTTTCGTAACCCGTGAGATTACCATCAGCAGAGAGCGCCTGGGGTACATAGCCGATAGCCCGTCTTACAGGATTAGATTCACGAGCCACGTCATAGCCAGCTAAGGTTGCTTTCCCTGCACTGATAGGCAGTAAGGTTGTCAACATTTTAATAACTGTACTTTTCCCTGCGCCATTGGGGCCAAGCAGTCCAAATACTTCGCCCTGTTCTACAGATATGCTCAGGTTATTAACTGCGGTTAACTTCCCAAAACGGCGTGTGAGTCCCTGAGTTTCCAAAATCAACGGTTTTGGTTCTTCTTGAGGTTGCGATCGATTTATTTTTCTCGTCAGTATTGTCACAAGTTTGATGCACTTCTAGTAATTAGTAAATCTAACTATTAGCTTCTCAATAGATTTACTATAAGTCAATACACTTCTGGCATAAATTTGAATCAGAGTAAAAAGAAACTCAGTAGAATGGCGGCGAGGTTATTGATGGGCGAAGTATCACTGACAAATTAAACGTAATACCAATTCTGTATGAAGATGCACAGAATATTAAACGAACCGCCCTTCGGGTGAGGCTCCTTCGTCGCTCTAAGCGTACCCCTGCTCTTAAGCAAGCTACACGTAGCGTCTCTAAGAGTTGCCATGCCGTACCACTTGCCTACGGCACGCTTTGCGAACGTAGAAACAAGCTAGCAAGAGCGTCTCTGATAGGAGAAGAGAAGGCTTTACGCTGCACTAACACCAGTCGCTTACGGTGGGAAACCCGCCTATAGCGCTGGTTCACCAAGTACGCCTTCGCGTAGCGTCTCGTTAGAGAAGAGCGCCAAGATCAAGAATCTTTCTCATCATGATAATTGTCTGGAAAACAACATAAATAGTTGATTTCCTACTCGATCTTGCTTATACTTCCCAATGTAAGTTTTACTTGCGAAAGTAAAGAATATTGGCATTAAAGATTGATAGGAAAGTGGAATGATCGATTATTGGAGTGTGTCTAACAGGTGTTTGCTAAGTTTTCTAACAAGTGTTTGCTTCGGTTTTGGCAGACTACTAGTCAAGCAAGAGCCAACTTTTGCAGAGTCCCCAGTGAATAAAGAAGTGATTGCATCGGTAGCCATAAAAACCTCTATTCAATCTGCTTTAGTCACTAAGTGGAAAGCAAAACGATCGCAAACCCCTATATCAGAAGTTCGCCAACTCAATTCTATAGAACGTCCCATTAGCGGCACATCATATTTATTAAGGATCAACAGAGTAAAGAACTTAATCGCTCAACTAAGTCAACCTACAACTAATGTAATCTCAGTTACAGATGTGAAGGTGAATACCACTGATAAGGGAATAGAATTAATTTTAGTTACGGCTAACTCAGAGAAATTGCAAGTTTTACCGAAAACACAGGGTAAATCGTACATTGTAGATATTCCCAATGCCAAGTTACAGCTTGCTGGTGGGGAGAGTTTCCGACAAGAGAAGCCAATAGCAGGGATTACTGAGGTAACGGTTGTAAATACTGATAATAATACCTTGCGATTAACAGTTGTGGGGAACCAGAGTCCGCCACAGGTGGAGTTGTTTGATAGTGTTACTGAGGGTTTGGTGTTTAAGGTGAATACGATAGCTTCTCTACAAGAGGCTACACCAACAACTGAGCAAAACCAAGAGCCAATAGAACTAGTAGTAACAGGTACCCCAGACACTAGGTATCAGGTTCCGGATACGACTGTGGGAACTCGGACTAATAGGCGGGTACAGGACATTCCTCAGTCGATTCAGGTGGTTCCTCGGCAAAGTTGGCAGGATCAAGCAGCCGTTAATACCATTGATGCCCTAAGAAGTGTCGGTGTTGTCCAAGCCTCTAATTCGCCGACTAATGGTGATGTCTTTACAATTAGAGGTTTTCAGACGAGCAACATCCTTCGCAACGGTCTTAAGGACTATACAGCAGGAGCAGTATCAGGACAATCTCAACTCGCTAACATTGAAAGGTTAGAGGTTCTGAGGGGACCAGCTTCTGTCCTTTACGGTCAAGGTAATGCGGGTGGTACGATTAACTTTGTTACCAAACAGCCACTGAGTGAGCCTTACTTCGCCACCAGTATGACTTTTGGCAGTTATAGTTTCTATCAACCAACCTTAGATATCTCTGGCCCTCTCAATTCTGACAAAACGCTGCTTTATCGTTTAAATGCTTCCTACATCAGCACAGAAAGTTTTGTTGACTTCTTTTACAATCAGCGTTATTTAATTGCACCCGTTCTGAGTTGGCAAATAGATAAGAATACGAAGCTAACTTTTGAAGGCGAGTTCCGAGATCAGCAGCAGGCTCATAGAACGGGGCTACCTGCTGTCGGAACTGTCTTGCCTAACCGAAACGGAAAGATTCCGCTCAATGTCAACACCTTAGATTTAGGTGCTACAAATAATCGTCGTTCCATGCTATTAGGCTATAACTTTGAACATCGTTTTAATGATAATTGGTCTTTGGTAAATGCTTTTAATATTAGGTCTCTAAGATATAGAACAGATACTGCTAATCCTGGCTCTCTACGAGCCGATCAACGGAGCATAAACCGTACACGGCAAGACTATATAGGAGCGCCTGCTGCTGATGATGAGTATGCTTTAGACAATCATGTAGTAGGTAAATTTAAAACTGGCAGCCTTGGGCATGAATTAGTTGCTGGCTTTGATTTGTACAGAGACATCGTTCAGTTCGATCAGACGATGCGGTCTCTTGCACCTCTAGATTTATTTAATCCTGTCTACGGTCAACTTCCTGGTGGTATTGTTTCTAGAATTAATCAAAAAACTAAAAACGATCAGCTCGGTTTTTATGTTCAAGATATAGTCTCACTTACTAATAACCTGAACTTGGTTCTGGGCGGACGCGGAGATTTTGTCGATAATCAAGTTACCAATTTTTTAAGGGCAAATAGCAATCAAAGTCGATCAGACTTTGCATTTAGTCCTCGTGTAGGTCTTGTCTATAAACCTATCCCACCCGTCTCACTCTATGCCAGCTACAGTCAACCCTTCTCTCAAAATCTTGGAACTACGTTTGAGGGTAATTTATTTGAACCTAGTCGTGGTACTCAATATGAAGTAGGAGTTAAAGCTGATTTCTTCAGTGGCAAGCTGTCTTCAACCCTGGCTTTGTATCAATTGACTTTATCTAATACTTTGACGACTGACCCTAATCATCTCACCTACTCTATTGCAACAGGGGAACAACGCAGTCAAGGTGTTGAACTCAACGTTACAGGCGAGATATTGCCAGGCTGGAATGTGATTGCTTCCTATGCTTATACGGATGGACAGGTGACAAAGGATAGCAACCTAGCAATTATTGGCAATCAACTAGTGAATGTTCCTGAAAATAGCGCGAGTTTATGGACGACTTACACTTTTGGTAAAGGGAATTTGCAAGGGTTAGGGTTTGGCTTGGGTTTATTTTATGTCGGCGATCGGCAGGGGGATCTGAATAACTCGTTCAGTGTACCGAGTTATTTACGGCTTGATGCTGCTGTCTACTATCAAATAAATCGCCTTCGCTTCGCGCTTAACTTCAAGAATCTGTCCGATGTTCAGTACTACACCGCTCGAAATATCAACCTTGTTTATCCTGAAGACCCATTTATTGTGGAGGGAACAGTAAGTTGGGAGTTTTGATAGGGCAACAGGGAAATGGCACGCTTGAAAATTTAATTATTTCCAAATTTTGACGTTTGAGAGTATTTATGTCTGATAATACCGATGTTGTTTGGATCAGCTCTAGTCATGTATTGCAGCGTTTTGATCGCCCATTATTACAATACATATCACAGTATATAAATGTGAATCAGTGGGAATATCACCACGATAAAGATGAAGGTAGTTCCATAGATGAAGCTGTAGATTTAATGGATGAATTCTTAGCACCATCTTCTCATCCAGTACATTTAGCAGGTCATGGTGCGGGTGGTGCGATCGCCTTAACTTTTGCTCGTCGCTATCCCCAAAAAGTGCAATCGCTGGTCTTATTGGCTGTAGCTTCTCAGAGCAAAGATTATCAGGTGTATTCCGAGGTAAGTGAAGCGATGATTTATGGTTCTTTGCTTCGTCTCATGGTCAGGCGATTAGCTATTTAACATTTACTTTACGAATCAGCTCTTAGATGTGCGGTTTCGCCAAATTTTATAGTAAATAATGGGGACTGCTGATCGCGACAGTAACAAGGATGCGACTTCCCCTGCCATGAGCGAGATGGCCAAGCCTTGAAAGATCGGGTCAGCCAAAATGATAGCCGATCCCACAACTACAGTTGCAGCAGTAAGCAGCATGGGACGGAACCGCACGGCTCCAGCATCAATGACCCCTTGTTCTAAGGACATACCTTCCTTCAGCCGCAGTTTAATGAAGTATACCAGAATAATCGAGTTTTGCACGACAATCCCAGCTCCGGCAATAAAGCCAATCATCGATGTGGCAGTGAAAAATGCCCCCATCAGCCAGTGGGCAGGCATGATGCCCACCAGGGAAAAGGGAATGGGTGCCATAATCACTAGTGGGGTAGAAAACGACTGGAACCAGGCTACCACCAGTGCATAAATCAACACCAGCACTACTGCAAAGGCAATACCAAGATCGCGGAAGACTTCATAGGTCACTTGCCATTCCTCATCCCACTTAATTGCGTAAGTTTCCGTGGTTGGGGGTTGTTGGGTGAGGTAGGTCTGAACCTTTGCACCTAAGGGCGAAACCAGTTGGTCGATCTTCGGCTGTAAATTAAGCATGGCATAAACTGCACTCTCGACTCTGCCAGACACATCACCCAACACATAGACAACAGGCAGCAAGTTTTTGTGATAAATGCTGGTGTCTGCGATCGCATCGGAAATCTCCTGAAACAATTTAAGGTTGCGGGTTAATTGGTTGTGCGTCACTCAGTTGCTTGATGTTAGTGGTAACGATGCGATCGCCCGTCATTAGTCCTGAAATAATCTCCACTTCTTTGTTGTATTGTTTCCCTGTTTTCACCCAGCGTAGTATGGCGATCGGGTGTGGAACCTTCGGAGTCACCAGATAAACTCCTTGTAATTCTCCTCGTTGAATCAGGGCACTCGTGGGAATAAGAACAGTTTCCTGTCTACCACCTGAAGGCAAGGCGATTCGCCCAAACATTCCAGAAATTAGTTGTCCGGAATTGTAAAGGGGAATTTTGACCAGAAAACTGCGAGAGTTGGGGTCGGCAGCTGGCACAATTTGCCCAATCTTCAATCGTTCCATCCCTTGTTTCATCGAGCGCTTCAAGAGTGCCGTTTACGGGTTCATGAACAGATTCATCTGTTCATGTAAAAGGTACAGTTGTTTCTCCTTGAGAGGATTGGGGGAATGTCTCCTGCAGATTTACAGTGGAAAATCCAGGAAGTCCCCAAGGACAGTACATTTTATGACCACTGATAAATCTTGTCTAGCTCGTCATCGATATATTCAGGTGATTATGGTAGTCTATGGACTGGTTAGGTTACGACTTAATCGTTTAGTACCCTTAACGATTGCTATTTGTTGAAATGTTCCATCTTTCGGATTAAATGTCTCACGAAAATTACTTCTGGTAATTGAGGGGGGTGATGTCGCTGTTGAGTAATTGAAGTCAAGTCCTGTGGCAGTAATCTCTCTGTCTGAGATACACTTCCAACTACCCTGTGTATTACTAAAGGGTGGAATATTAGGAACACCATTTTGGATTGAGGCAGTGGCAACAAAGTTGCCGTCTTGAGTGAACGTTGTAATCCCACGAAATGAACCGAAGTTAGCAAAGAGTGTTGTCAGGTATGTGCCTGTCACAAATTGACGACAATCCTTTGCAGATTTAGCTTCGGCTTTGGGCAGATTTACCAAGACCGGAATAGTAAGTGCTGACAATATATAAATCGTTAACGTAGTAAAAGCATTACGAATTTTCATCCTAAACTATCCACTTATAAGTAACAAACACATAAAAAATTCGGTCTACTGAATTTAGATTCTTACTAAATTCTCAATAGCGCAATCGGAAAAAATCAGGTATTTGTAGACTGAATTAGCTTAGTAAGTATGAAAAAATCGGCTAAAATCAGGTTGAGAATTTTTTCATTACACTAACAATTGGTATAGTTTTTTTGTTTATTTTTGCCAAATTTGTATGCTCCCGGTGAAAGTAGACTCTAATTCAAATGAGATTACAGCAATACCATAAATAATCAAAGTTTTAGAGCTTAATGGTTGTATCATAACGATAGATACAATCGGTTTTCAGAAAGAAATTGTGAAGTTAATTACACAGCAGAATACAGATTATGTAATTACTTTAAAAAAGAATCAAGGTAATCTGTATGAGGAAGTAGAAAAATTATTTAAAGCAGGAATAAGTACAGGTTTTCAGGACTTTAAACATAGCACATATAAGACAGAATAAACGGGGCATGGTCGTCATGAAATCCGCAATTACGTAATGTTAACTGGAATTACATCTCGGCTTGACCCAGATTCAGTTTGGTCAAATTTTAATAGTGTTGGGATGGTAGAGCGGAGCCGGAGACGCTCCGCCTCCGGTCCGTCCGCTCATCGGATGCAAAAACAACGGTTGAAACTCGTTATTTTATTATCATTAGCCTCAATGATGATACTGAAGAATTCGCTAATTGCGTTCGCAGTCATTGGGGAATTGAAAACTCATTACATTGGATATTAGATGTTGCCTTTAGAGAAGATGACTGTCGAATTAGAAAAGATAATGCCCCACAGAATTTTTCTTGTTAGAGAATAAGGTGCGTTCGCCCTGGGAGGCAGTAGGGAAGAGGATTTGACTTGTTTATTCCATCCATAACGGAAGCGAGTGCGTCCGTAATGCACGAGTGTTTGGTCATCTGTGAGAAATTAAGATAACATTACTTTTATCAATTAGTAATTATGGTTAAAATTTACTCAAAGCAGAGGTACGAAGTTAACTCTTGTCATAAATCCATGAACACCAATATTTCTCACTCTGAAAAATACTACATTCGCATTTTCAGCTTAGGCATAGGTATCTTAGTGGTATTGTTAGGTATTTTCGCCAGTATTTCTTATGGCGCAGCAGACATTCCCATTGCCAAAATACTTACTGCATTCACTAACTATGATGACTCTACCGAACATATAATTATCCGGTCGATGCGCCTACCGCGTACACTGATTGCAAGTATGGTCGGTGCTAGTTTGGCCATAGCTGGGGGGTTAATGCAAGGACTTACTCAAAATCCCTTAGCCGCACCAGGAATTTTGGGGATCAATGCAGGTGCAGCTTTAGCAGTGGTGACAGTGGTCTTTGGCTTGGGTACATCAACACCCGCCCTAATTACCCTTGTAGCACTTGTTGGAGCATTAGTAGCAGCCTTAGCAGTTTATTCTCTTAGTTCTTTAGGACAAGGAGGCTCAACACCATTAAATCTGACTATTGCTGGTGCAGCTTTAACTGCTTTGCTATCTTCAATTACTACAGGTGTACTAATTTTAAGCGATCGCACTTTAGAAGAAGTCCGCTTCTGGCTAGCAGGTTCCCTCGCCGGACGAGACTTCAATCTATTTCTGACTGTGTTGCCTTGGATGGTAGTAGGATTATTAACAGCTTTTGCCTTGAGTAGACAAATCAACGTCCTCAATTTAGGAGAATCGGTAGCTACAGGCTTAGGTCAGCAAACAGGTTGGATCAAGTTGGCAACAGCATCGAGCGTTGTTATATTGGCTGGAAGCGCTGTCGCATTAGCAGGGCCTATAGGCTTTGTCGGTCTGCTAGTTCCTCATCTGGCACGGGGAGTTATGGGTGTTGATTATCGTTGGGTATTGCCTGGTGCAGCCGTGTTTGGTGCGGGTTTACTAGTATGGTCAGATTTAGCAGCCCGTTGGTTAATTAGACCCCAAGAATTGCCTGTTGGCGTGATGACAGCAATGTTAGGAGCGCCCTTTTTGTTGTACTTAGTGCGTTGGCAGGTAAAGAGAGGATGATGGGCAAGCGAGTACAATCAATGTTAAAACCATCTATTATTTTGCGTTAGCGATCGCCTGTATCCCAAAGTCCAGATGACGTAACAAAAATGATATTGTTATCAATTTGCTCTAAATTTTACCAAGAAATATAATAACGACTACCTACTATCTTCGGAACTTTTTGAGCAACTGAGTGCGACAAACCCACCTCTTGAAAAATGCTACTTAAAAAGCTACCTTTCTCTTTAAGAACAGACGACAAATGTCATTTTCCCCTAAACCAACGACTGACACTTGAGTGTGTTTTAGTTGTTGTAGTTGCATCATTAACCCGATAAGTATCTGGTGGTGCAGTTACCTCCAACTCAATTGGCTTCTGTTGTGTAGGTGGTGTCGTTGTTGGCTGCTGTGCCGTTGAAGCAGCATTTGTCACCGCGAACACCAAACCCTCATTTTGACTATCAAATAACTTAACTGTTGGGACACCAACTTCACCTGTCACAGTTACTCGAATAATACTAGTATCCTGATTTATTACTGTTATTTCAGTGATACCTGTTGCTGGCTTTTCCAAGCGGAATATACCACCATTGGGTAACTTTAACTGAGCATTGGGAATATCAACAATATATGAATGCTTATGGCGATCGCAATTTATGGACGTGGAAAAAATGTAACTGCTAAACTTTGGCCGGGTGCGTGTGTAGTTATGGATAATTTCAGTTCCCATAAGGTTAGAGGTATTAAAGAAGCAATTGAATCTGTTGGGGCAAAATTAATTTACTTGTCTCCTTACTCTCCTGATTTTTCACCAATTGAAAACTGTTGGTCGAAAGTAAAAGAGTTTTTGCGTTCCCAAGCTGCTAGAACATATCAAGAGTTAGACCAAGCTATTACAAATGCTCTCAATGCAGTAACAAAAAAAGACATTATTGGATGGTTCACCCACTGCTGTTACTACATTGCACTCAATTGAGAACCGCTATAAATGTTGTAAATCTCTTAAAATTTCCCCAGACTCATCACCTGCAAAAGCGCAAAACACTTTTGGGCTGATATGAATACATACTGTTATTGCCCGAAATAAATCTTGTTATAAATGAGTTATAGCAGGAGCCATCCTAATACCGCGCAAAAAATATTCTCCGGTTTTCAATGGGATACTCTGAGTAAATGGAGAGTCTGCTAGAACTGAGAATCTGACTTCAAACCAATGCCCCCGAGCGGGACGATCTACAATCATTAATTGGTTTAGCTGACAGTTGTAAATATCTAAAAATATACAACCTCTGATTTGAATTCGTCTAAAATATCCTTTTGCTAATGGATGCTTGTAAGTAATATCAAATTCATCAGCATAGCCATGTTGCTGAATTGGTTCTGCTTGATTTAGTAATTTCCAGTAATCAGCGTGAGAGAGTATGATTGTCATCGTGAGGAAAGAAGATGAAAACAGAGGGCTAATCTAGTAGAGCTATTGTCTTGCAGGAAGACTACTGAAAAGCTGGGATTGCATAAACCGCATAAATATTTAAGTGATAATTCAATTATTGCTACATTACTTCCATGATGGTGTTTACTCGTTTTTAATTAATCCATCTCGCAGATATGCAACGCCCAATTCTCATTATTCCAGTAAAAGTAACACATTTAACTAAATTATGCCTACTTAGTTGGTAAGTTAATTAAGTAACTAAAAATTAGCACACACAAAACTCATCTTAAAAATATGAAGCCATAGATATCTCTTTAGGCCTAACCATCACAGATCCAGTAGCTCCCCATTTAACCAGTTGTGGGCATAGTACCATTGGTCTTACCTTTAGCTAGTGCGTTAGTGCGGTAAAAAAGAAAATGACAACAATTCAAAATTCCAAATTTCAGATTCAAAATTTAATACTCCGCAACCAGCCTCTAACTAGAGTACTGTTGCTACTGCTATTACTTACCCTCGCTGTTTTGGGGATGAGCCTCAGTTTAGGAGATTATCCTGTGCCACCAGCAGATATAATAAAAGCTGTTCTTGCTTTACCAACACAAGATCCAGAATCTCCGTTTGTTGTTGTTACTCTGCGTTTACCGAGAGTGTTAATCTCTTGGTTGGTAGGAGTGGGCTTGGCAATTGCTGGTGCAATTTTACAAGGATTGACACGTAATCCTTTAGCTGACCCTGGTATCGTTGGAGTAAATGCAGGTGCAGCCTTAGCTGCGGTAACTTTGATTGTACTATTCCCGACTGTACCCACAATGTATTTGCCCTTTGCTGCATTTGGTGGTGCTTTTGCTGTAGGCTGTCTGATTTACTTGCTAGCTGGTACGGGAGAAAAATCACCTCTGCGCTTAGTGTTGGTAGGAGTAGCACTCGCAGCAATTATGGGAGCTTTCACTACTTTGATGTTGACTTTTGGTCAAATCAACGACGTTAGTAGAGCATTGGTATGGTTGGCAGGTAGCGTGGCTGGTAAAAGTTGGGAGCAAGTCTGGCAATTGCTACCTTGGATAGTTGTCTTCGTTCCATTTGCTTTACTGCTGACGCGAGAACTTGATACATTGCAACTGGGTGATGCAGTAGCTAAAGGACTCGGTAGCCGAGTCACATGGCAAAGAAGCAAATTATTGTTAGTAAGTGTGGCGCTGGCTGGATCAAGTGTGGCGATCGCAGGTACAATTGGCTTCGTTGGATTAATGGCTCCTCATTTGGCACGTAGGCTTGTCGGTTCAATACATCAAAACTTGCTACCAGTCGCCGCATTAATCGGGGGATTACTGGTAGCAGCAGCAGATTTTTTGGGTAGGACTTTATTTTCTCCGACAGAATTACCCTGTGGTTTGCTGACTGCTGCTTTGGGAGCGCCTTATTTTATCTATTTACTGAATCAAAGGCGGAAGCGTTAGAGAAAGTTTATAATAATCAACCTCACTTTCCTTTTACAAAATATTTCTCTAAATCATCAAGTATTCTAAGTACAGACATTGGATCGGCACCAATCCAATAAGACCCGACCTCATAAACTTTGCGCTAAGACCTATGACAATCTCACCCTAAGATTCGTGTTTCTCGAATTGGGGTTATTGCATCAGTCACGTTATTTAACTTAGTCTGAATATTACCAACTTAGTGAGTAAAATCTTCAATATATTTTTGATATAAATCTCAAAAATACTATTCTAAATTTGCTGCTCTGATGAGAGCAACTTCCCATTGAGCTATTAAAATCGAGTGTTGAAGCCCCTTTTAATTAAAATCGTTTAGGGAAGTGCTGTTAAGTCGATCCCAATCTTTTGTCAGGGTATCTTTACCAAGTGCAGCACTTATTAGCCAATATTGTTGGTAATAGCATGACAATAGGATTTAAAATATTTAAATATTTACACTAAAGGGCGATGTCTAAGACAAGCCCTTACGGTCTACGCGGTTTTTAAGGAAAAGCCTTAGTATATGATGACTCAAAAGTTCAACGCTCTAGCAATTGTAACAAGACACTGCCGTGTTAGGCGATCGCTTTTTTGCACTGCATCCAAATGAAATTATACCGTAGACAAACTAAACACCTATGTCCTGAGCTTGCGCTCCTAAAGCCTTATGGAAAATACAGCCCTTAAAACTCAACATCTGAGCCTAGCTTACGATGGCAAATCCATCATATCCGGTCTTAACCTGTTAATTCCCACAGGACAAATTACTGCTCTAGTTGGCCCTAATGGTTGTGGTAAATCTACTCTATTGCGAGGTTTAGCCAGATTACTCAAACCCCATACTGGTGCTGTATATCTCAATGGTGCTGATATTTTTCGACAGTCAACAACTAAAGTTGCACAACAACTCGGTATTCTTCCTCAAGGGCCAGTTGCACCAGAAGGATTGACTGTGCGAGATTTGGTAGCACAAGGTCGTTATCCATATCAAAAAAGTTGGTTGCAATCTTGGACACCTGAAGATGAACGTCAAATCCACAAAGCACTAACAACTACAGACCTCAACGAATTAGCCCATAGAGCTGTAGATACCCTTTCTGGTGGACAGAAGCAACGTGCTTGGATAGCGATGACTTTAGCGCAAGATACGCAGATACTACTATTAGATGAGCCGACAACTTTCTTAGACTTAGCTCATCAAGTGGAAGTACTAGACTTGCTGTGGGATTTAAATCAACTTGAGGGGCGAACAATTGTTATGGTGTTGCATGACCTGAATCAGGCGTGTCGTTATGCTCATCAGCTAGTAGCTTTACGTGATGGCGCTGTTATGGCTTATGGAACTCCAGCAGATGTGATGACAGAAGAAATGGTACAGGAGGTGTTTGGATTAGCTTGTCGAATTATACCAGACCCAGTAACAGGGACACCTTTGTGTTTACCTTTAGGAAAGAAATGATCGCACGGGTTTAGAGGTAAAGTATACAACAAGATATTGATAAGTGCAGGAGTTAAAAAACAGACATTTTTCTAGAGACGTTTTGTCCTTAGCAAGTTTTTGCGACACAACCTTTTGTACAGCCAATACGCGATCGTACCATCACCTCTATATTCTTCACTTTGTCAATAGTATGCGTAAGTTCTGCTTAATTGTGCTGTTCACGCTTTTGGTGATTTCTGCTTGCACCTCCTTTGGTCATCAATTACCGACCCGCAATATAGCCCTCGTTCCCTCAAGTCGAACATCACCTGTGCCGGTCCATGTAGTCAAACACGCAATGGGTCAGACTCTAGTTCCTGTCCATCCTCAACGAGTCGTCGTCATAGATCCGTGGCTTGTGGAAATACCTCTGGCTTTGGGAGCCAATTTGGTAGGTGCTCCAGATCCAACTAAAACTCTCCAAGGGCTAGGGTTAGAGGATAAGCACCCAGGCGTTGAAAACATTGGTGCGGTTCTGACGCCGCCAAACATGGAGAAGGTTATAACTCTCAAGCCGGACTTGATCTTAGGTACGACGCGGAACCGGGATACTTACAGTTTATGGTCTCACATTGCACCCACCGTTTTGCTGAAGGTGCAAAGCAATGGAGACTGGAAAAAACCGTTTATGCCAGCAGCAAAAGCTCTAGGGAAAACCGAGACAGCAAAACTTTTAATGGATAACTATAACGCACGTTTAGCCGAGTTGAAACAAAAGATAGGACCTCGACTCAAAAAAACTTTAGTTTCCGTTGTGCGACTGATCCCAAAGACAATTAACCCGTTAACTAAGGGTGCATTCTCTGGAGTAATTTTAGAGGATGCTGGTTTAATCCGTCCTCCTTCGCAAAATCTGGATGCTAAAGCAACTCAAAAGAAAGCGGGCAACCCCGTTGGCTACAATATCTCTCCAGAAGCCCTTACCCAGATAGATGGTGATATCCTATTCATAGTGCGCTACGGCTTCAAAGACCCTGCACAGTCAAAGATTGCTGTCAATCAACTCATGGCAAATCCTCTGTGGTCAAAGCTTAATGTTGTCAGGCAGGGTAAAGTTTATGTAATTGATGATTATTATTGGCTCACAGGTAGCTACATATCAGCTAATCGAGTTATTGACGATCTATTTAATTATATTTTGCACTCACCGAAAGAAATTAACAGTAAATGAATAAAGCGTGCAAATTTGTAGCAACAATAAAATTTCTTGCTTCCAGTTGGGAAATAGCTCATCTTAACTTTATATATTCAGGAATTACGCAACTGGCACAAAGAGCGGGCGGGGCAGAGCTGCGCCCCACTCTAATTTAAATCAGAATATTGCAGCTTTACAAAGAAATACTATTACAAAAATTGCAATAAACCAACAGGTGCAAAATGTAAGATTAGCAACTAAAAACAAGTCTATGAAACTGATTAAATGATATTCAATCTAACTCTTAACAAGCAAACTCTGATTGATCGCATTAGCCAACTTGCACGCGATAAGTTCGCCTCTCGCGCCCCTAATTATGACAACAATGCTAACTTCCCTAGAGAAGATTTTGCAGACCTTTTTCAAGCAGGTCTGAATGCGCCTGTTGTGCCAACTAAATACGGTGGTCTAGGGTTAGGGCATGATAGCGATATCTTTACCCTGTGGATGATGACTAAGGAACTAGCAAAAGTGGATTTATCCCTAGCCCGTTGCTGGGAAGGACATGCAAATGCCCAAGTTTTACTAACAGCTATGGCTAATGAGTCTCAGAAAAAGCGCTGGTTTGAGGGTATTATCCAGCGTGGCGAGATATGGGCGGCTTGGAGTGGAGAACCCCAGTCTCAGATTCCAGGTCAAAAAGCTAGCCTTGGCACAAGTGTGCAAGTGGTAGATGAGGGATACATTATTGATGGCACAAAGGTATTCGCTACTAGTGCCCCAGAAGCACAGTGGGCAATTCTCTTGGTCAACACAGTAGGGGCTGGGGGAGCGCGTCATAGCAATGGCTCACCGACATCAGTTTTGTTACTAGCTTGCAATCTATCCGACCCTAGTATTAGCTTTGATGATAGTTGGTGGCAGCCAATAGGAATGAGAGGTTCGGTGAGTTACTTAGTTTGCTTTGAACGTACTTTTATCCCTAAAGAAAACTTGATTGGCTATCCAGGACAGTATATTGAACAGGAGTGGCAAACGCGGTTTACACCTCAGTATGGTGCTGCTTTTCTAGGGGCTGCTGAAGGAGCCTATGACTATGCTTTGGCATACATCAATAAACAGGAAAAAGGACACGACCCTTACGTACAACACCGAATTGCTAAGGCAGCAATTAATGTAGATACTATGCATCTCTGGCTGCGGCAAGTAGCCACTCTTTGGGAAACAGGACAGATTTTAGAGGCAAAACAAGCAGGCAATCGCACCCGTTACATAACCGAACAACTGGCTTTGGAAGCAGTGAACGAGTGTATAAACGCTTGTGGAGCTCGCTCTTTGATTCAACCGAGTCCTCTGGAGCGAATATTGCGAGATTTGTCGTTTTATGTATTGCACGATAATTGCGATCGCGTTTTGGCTTCAATTGGTAAGGAGATTCTAGGGCAATCGTGCGATCGTGCCTATTTCAGCACCCATCCAACTTGTCAAGAAAACCTTGACATCACAAACGCCGGATACTAAACTTAGTGGTCAAACGCCAGCAGCACAACCATGCTTAATTTGATAGATGGTTTGACCAGTGTTATAAGCGCGCATCTTTGAGTCGAAGCCAGACTAAAATAGCACGAGGCTTTCATGATTTCTTTGAATCCGACCCTTGCGGCATTGGCATGATTCAATGCCAGTCAATTGTTTTAATTCAAAGGTGTTACTCCTCAACTTACAATCGTTCCTTACATACTTGTTGTACAACTACGTTAAATCTTGAGATAAATCGTTCGTAGCGATAAAATCCGTTCTGTCGGTGGAGACAGTTATCCAAAACAGTTTCACTTTTTTGGCGGCGGGAATTTTCTTGATTAACTATTTTACTTGATTTTAACTCCTTATTATCTCAAGATAACAATTCAATTCTTTTAGAATCTTCAAGGTGAGCCGTATCATCAACAAGTCGATTACGTTTGAGAGCGCAATAATAATATTTCCCTAACCCATCAATATATAATATCAATTTATTTGTCGCATACCAAGTGTCCATCAACACGGCTTTAAATGGTAAAATCTTATGATACACAGGGTTTTGCAGCATCTCTATTACATGAACTATCTTTGTTTTTCCATCTCTGTCAGGGTGATAAATACGATAGTCAACTACCCAAAATTTTCCGATTTCATGATTGACATATATACAATTTCTTAGTCCAATTCCTTGGATGACTCTATGCTAGTTACCACTATATTGCCGTAATCGTATTTCTCTTTCTATGGCATATCGTTGATCAATTACTGTGTGAGCAAAAACTAAATATGCGTTCTCACTAATTTGGATGATATCTTTAACATTATCCCAAAGCAACCTTGGCGTTAGCAAATCAATCTTGAGATAGCGGTTAATTTGATCATGACTAATCTGCTCGCTTCTGCTCTGCCGAATTTGTGAGAGTATAATTAATTTGACTGCTTAGTAAGTATTGGCAATAGTTAAGTTTAGTAAATCTCATTGCTAAACCACTTTTTTTGATGCACCGTCTATTAATTTTCTCAGAAAATTTTCCAGTCAACTTTACACAATTGATTAGTATTACTAATTTAAACTTGAGCCGCTCACTGAAATTCTTTCTTGCAATACTAATGTACTACTAGATAGTGATCACCCTGTACCAGTTGCATCAGTTATGCTAATACACATGTACCAAAATTTAGCGATCGCCTGTGCCAGTTGCGTAAGTCCTGTTACCGTCCCACCATCGATTTTACAGGTCCATTGGTGAGCGATCGCTCTTTTTTGTATCATCGCCTCAATGTAGCCTATGAAAATGCAGGTAGCTACCGCGATTTTAATGAAAATGCCAAAATATTTGTCGCTCCAGCCCTAACTTGGCAAATTAGTCCCAGAACAAAGTTGACTGCTGAATTTGAGTATCAACGCGACCAATATGTTTCAGGTTTTGGATTTCCATTTGAACCTGAATCTTTGCAACTTCCGAGAAATAGATTTTTGGGAATACAGCAGAGTTGTTAAACTTGGAAGAACAGGTTGCTAGTTCAGAAATTCACATGAGTACAATTACTCTGGTTAACCCAACCAATCAACTGTTGATCGAATTCTGCAAGGCGTGATTGGTGTCTTCGAGCAAGTTTTTCCAGAGCGAATTCGGGGCTATACTTAGAGGTTAATATACTCCATTTTCCTATAATGTATTGCACTCAATCAGGAACCGCTATGTAGATTTTTTCATCCCAAGGAGCAGGTTTGCTGACTTGCTCCCATACAGGACTATATAAGGCTTCATACAATTGTCGTGCCAGTTCCACCAGCCCCATATAACCAGCGTAGGCATGATGGCGTTCATGGTTAACATCCAAAAAAGGAATTTGGGCTTTGAGTGCTGTATATTTATTGCCAGTCCCACTAATCAAGACATCAGCTTTTGTATCCTTCAGTACTTGTAGTAATGCTTGCGGGGTTGCTTCGCGTAAAACAATGCCATCTTGACCAAGATATTGTTTAATTTTGGCTTTTTCCTCTTCTGTAGTTTTAGCATTAGTGGTAGCAATCACTTCCATTCCTAAATCTTTGGCAGCTAAAATAATCGACCAAATTTTTACACCACCAGTACAAAGAATAATCCGCTTACCTTTTAACCGCGCACGGTAGGGAGCTAAGGCAATATTTAGAGTTGCGTTTTCTTTTGCTATTAACCATTCTGTACGTTCTTGAAGACATTTATCCCCTAATATTGCTGCAATATTTCGTAAGCAATGGTTTAAATTTTCTAGACCGAAGAAAGATTCTTCAATATAAGGAATTCCATAAAGTTCTTTCATTGTTTGTGCCATTGGCAGCACGACATTTGAGCAAATGACTACATTCAATTTGGCACGATGAGCATAGCAAATTTCTTGATAACGAGCATCACCTGTAATTTTGGAGAGAACGCGTATACCCAATCTCTCGAATAGTGGTAAAACATTCCACAAATCACCAGCAACATTGTACTCACCAACAATATTGATATCGAAAGGTGTGGTAAATTCTGGTTCTGCTGTTCCGATTACATATTTCAATAAAGTCTCATTACCGATGTGATTACCTAAATTTTTACTACCAAGAAATCCAGGCGAATTTATATAGATAACCGGAATATCAATTTTCTGTGCAGCCAGTTTACAGACACTATCGATATCATCACCAATCAAAGCAGTAATACAAGTAGCGTAGACAAAGATAGCCGCAGGATTATAGCGTTGAGCAACATCGAGAATAGCTTTGTACAGTTTCTTTTCACCACCAAAAATGACATTATTCTCGCCAAAATCAGTAGTAAAAGCAGTCTGGTATAATTGAGAACCTGACGAAAGGCTACCATGAGTCGCCCAAGGATTATGAGTACAACTAATAGCACCATGTACTAAATGAACAACATCAGTAATAGCTCCAAGAGAAACCATTGCTCCATCTAAAGGGCAATTTCCTTGGCTTGCACCTGGTTGTGGTGATTTTGTGCAAGTTAGTTTTTTATTATTACTGAATTTTTTTTGCTTATGTTTGCAAGCTGTTTCGTTGAGTGTTTGGTTGATTGTCACTTGAGTATTTTTCATGGCTTTCCTCCTGCTGAAGATTAATACAAAAGAGTCAAGATTTAGGAGTTAGAAGGTGCGGTGTCACTTGCTAAATTATTTTTTAGCCTAAAATATTTTCGAGATAAGCAATAACTGAAATCTTTAATTCGAGTAGCACGTGTCTCATTAATTACAGATGATGCTACTAAAAACACGAGCGTAAAGATGAATTAAAATTGATTTTTGCTTTATGTTGAAACTCCTTTTAAAAATGCTTATTAAATTTTACAATCTACATAAGAAAGATACTTCAATTTTTTGTATTATTGAAATAAAAAAATTGAACTGCTTTACTTTCAGAGTTTAGCGACAACTGTAATTAATAATAGTAAAACAAATTACAATATTCTAATTATATATTGAAACTTTAGGTATATTGTCTGTTATAAACAGACAGGTTTGTTTATATTCAAAATACATTTTATATTTAATAATAAAATATTTTGTAAACAGACAGGTTTGTCTATATTAAAAATACTAATATTTTAAATATAATAGGATAATGTTTATTAATTTATGTCTAATCTAATAAATATTATAAGTTTAATATCGATATTTTTTTATAATTAACTATTTTAAAAATTGAGCTTTTTTTCAATAAATTTACTAATTTACCTATATTTTTTAATAAAATTTTAAGTTAGTAAAAATTTGCTTTATAAAGGTTTAGTTTAGTATATTTAGCAAAATTAAAGTAGGATTTATATGGTTAATTATTTAGTTACTTCATGGATAGTTTTTCTATCTCGCCCCACTTCTTTTTGAGCCAGCATAATTTAGGCAAATTAAACAGGAGATAGGTGAACTCAAGCAGGAATATGAGGCAGTAAAAGCCTCCTCATTGCAAGCGTTGATTAAATCTGAATAGGAACCTGACCCAGATAATATCCTTTTCATTCTAAATTACTGAAAACATCAAGGATAGCAGCGCTTTGCCTAACAGTTTTTGATTGAACTTTTTTAGTGACCGCACGCTTTTTTTATAAGACTGCAATCGTTATTAAACTTCTATAATAAAACTAAAAAATTATGCAAATAATGTTATAAATTTATTGAATTTAGATGATTTTGAAACTGTCTACAGTATTGCACGTTTTGCCTAGTGAGCCGTTCACAGTGCAAGGCACTCTTTTAGACCATTTTTAACCATATTAAGTAGTAATTATGGTAAAATAATTAAAATTTTGTTTAGCATTAAGTTAAGATGTCGATCGATTTCACACTAGCTCTTAGTGGGTTTTAATTTCACTCGCAATGTTCAGACTTTTGCTGCTTTGATTGCCGATCCTGCTCTTCGTGATCAAGATATCTTCAATCCAAATTACAATGTTCCAATACCCTCATATATTCCCAATACCGTTGCCAAAATAAGAGCATGAAGAGGTAGGGCGTTTCGTAGTAGAGTTATTGTCTCTGACAACGACAACTCAAAAACCACTGCCCGC